>NZ_AYYO01000057.1 GCF_001436225.1 Lacticaseibacillus sharpeae JCM 1186 = DSM 20505
TACAAAGTTATCGTGGATTTGCCTGAAAGTTAGGGCTAATTCACCAGCCACTACATTATTAAACCGCCCTTAACACAGAAATAAATGATTGACTTCAAGACATTTCTTCGCTATCCTGTTATAAACTATAAATTAGGAGAAAAGTATTGAATCTTACATTTCAACACGTTTTAAATCACAGTAACTTCACATTCGACAATGTGTCCGAGGTTATTTATCATGGACCTTATGGTGACACACATGCCTTCCACCCTGAATGGAAAGACTTGCCTATTGTCAGGGAAGCAATAAATGATCGGCATGAAATGATTACACTGGTACTAACAAATCAAGAGTCGGATGAGCCCCAGTTCAAACATATTTCGGGCAAAGAATGGATCATGATGCCATAAATTTTTGGCACTTCGAGATTTGAAGTTGATAGACAGCTTGGCTGTCAGTTTTTTTATACCATTTATGTGTTCGTCACGTAAAAAAACGGGTCTACACTTTCTGGTGTTGGAGATTTTTATCCAACTCAGAGGCGTAGGCCCTTTTAATTGACAAAAAAGGGCATCAACCCTTCACCTATGCTATGCTCTAAGCATCCAAACCAAAAACAAGCGAGGTAAATTTCTGATGTCCACTAATAATACTACACTC
>NZ_AYYO01000009.1 GCF_001436225.1 Lacticaseibacillus sharpeae JCM 1186 = DSM 20505
TAGAAAAAGGAGCTGACAGACAAGATGTCTATCAACTCCAAATATCGTAGCGCCCTTTTTTTGCGGCATTTACGCATTTTTGTTGCGGATTTTCATGAAAAAAGCATGGCTTTTGCGCATTTATGTGAAATGATGAGCTAGATGGTGTAAGCTCGAGGCGAAAACGGTGCTGGCGACACCGACTTGCCAGAGTTGTTCTGGGTAATTACAACTTTCGCTCCACTTTCTATTCTGAAAAGCGCACCGCACAACCGCTGGGTGGTTGTCGTGATGCTTGAAAGGTAGACATTATGCGTAAAGTTTCCGAACAAATTGGTATTTTGATTCCCGCATTAGACCCTGATCAGCGGCTAATAGACTTATTGCAGCAGCTAATTGCCACCGGCGAATTTAGTCAGCGCATCGTGGTGGTTGACGATGGTAGCCAGTCGCAGACGATTTTTAACGTCATTGGCCGAACCATGCAGCGCGACGTGACCGTCTTGCATCACGCACGCAACGAGGGGAAGGGTGCCGCACTGAAGACTGGCTTTAGCTACTTCATCCGCCAGCAGCAAGACCTCGTCGGGATTGCGACACTGGACGCGGACGGGCAACACACTGTCTCAGATTTGCAAAACTGCGTCCATCAATTTGAGCTGCATCCCCAAGACATGGTGCTTGGTTGTCGCGCCTTCGCCAAAGACATTCCACTGCGTAGCCGGTTCGGCAACACGCTCACGAACGCACTTGTACGGGCACTCACGCACTTGCCGATTACCGACACGCAGACCGGACTGCGGGTGATTCCCATTAGCTATGCGCAGGCAAGTCTGGCCTTTGCCGACCAGCGCTACGCATTTGAATTTGACATGTTGCTGCAGGCCAAGGCGCACCACGTCGGTATTGTCCAGCAACCAATCCAGACAATCTACCTCGATAACAACGCCGGATCCCATTTTCGGGTGCTCCGGGACTCGCTTGCAATCTACGCACGCTTCTTTAAGTTTGCGTTCAGCGGGTTCATCTCGTTTTTGATTGATATCGGGATTTTTGCGCTGCTCATTCACACCTTTAGCAGCGCGTCCCTCGCGAGCGTCATGACGGCGACGGTCAGTGCGCGGCTAGTTTCGGCCATTGCCAACTACCTGATTAATCACCACCTGGTCTTTGCGGGCAAGGGGGAGGCGGCTTTGATTAAATACGTTGCGTTGATGGTGGTCCAGATGTTGTTGTCCGCCACCTGCACGCACCTGATTGGAGCGGCCGCAACGGCAATCGGGCACCAGACGCTGGTCTTAACTGGCATTAAAATGGTGGTCGACTTCCTGCTCTTCATCGTTAGCTACCAGATTCAAAAGCGCTGGGTCTTTAACCAAAGAGGTGCTGACTAATGGGGATGACTGGTAAAAAACGTGCCGTTTACGTCTTGTCATTAGTGCTGTCGGTCATCTATCTGCTGTGGCGAGTGCTGTTTACCATTCCGTGGCACGCCCACTTCTTGACCTTAGTGTTCGCGCTATTGCTGGTTAGCAGCGAGATTTTCTCGAACCTGACCGCGTACATCTTAATCTGCTTGCGGATGGTGGAGACCAATAAGGCGCAGCAGAGTGTTGCGGTGCCGGCATTCACGCCCGGCCAGGAGTTACCCGCGGTGGATATTCTGGTCGTGACTCATAACGAAGAGGTTGATCTGCTGCGCAAAACAATCAACGCCGCGACGTTCATCAAGTATCCAGATAAGGCCAAGGTCACAATCAGTGTGGTCGATGACGGCAACCGGCCGGAAGTGGCGGCACTCGCCCGTGAATATCACGTGCACTATATCGGCATGGAGAATAATAAGCAGGCCAAATCCGGCAATATTAACCACGCGTTGCAGTTCCTGCACGCACCGCTGTTTGCGATTTTCGACGCTGACATGATTCCGTTTTCGACTTTTCTGCTGCACAGTGTGCCATTTTTCACCCGCAACTTTGCGGATTTGGCAGCAGATCCCGACCACACGAAGCCGCTGGGGTTTGTGCAGACCCCGCAGAGTTTTTACAATGCCGATATTTTTCAGTACAATCTGTATTCCGAAAAAATCGTGGCGAACGAGCAGGACTTCTTCTCCCGCGACGTCAACGTGTTGAACGGGTCGAATCAGACCGCGCTCTTCACGGGCTCGAACGCGTTGTTCTTGCGGCAAGCCGTTGATGATGTTGGCGATTTTCCTACCGACACCATCACCGAAGACTTTGAGCTCGGCGCCAAACTGAATATTGCGGGTTACGCGAGCCTGGCGACCATGCACCCGGAGTCTAGCGGCACGACGCCAATCGACGTTAAGGGTGTGATTAAGCAGCGGACGCGGTGGGCGCGCGGAGTGGTGCAGAGCTGTCGTAACTTGCACATTTTTGTGAACCCCAAGATTCCGTTCTTAAACCGCATTATCCTGATTAACTCTTACCTTTACTGGTGGTCATTTGCGCGCCGGTTGATTTACATTGCGGCGCCGTTGCTCTATGCGCTGTTTAAGGTGCAGGTCGTGAACGCGAACTTCTGGATTTTGATGCTTGTGTGGGCCCCAGGGTACTTTTTGCTCCATTACGTGCTTGGTGATGCCTCTAGCCGGATTCGGGACGAACGGTGGGGCGAAGTGCAAGAGACGTTCTTCGCGCCGTATCTGTTTCTGCCGGTGCTACTGGAGACCATCGGCATTAAGGCAACCAAGTTTAAGGTGACGAATAAGGATGCGCAGTCCAACTGGCGGGATAAGCTCTACATTTTGCCTTACCTCGTGTTGTGGCTCTTAACCGCCTTTGCCATTGTTAGCTTCAACTACGGCAAGTGGGGCTCCGAAATCCTGGTGGGGAGCATCATCACCTTCTGGCTGGTGATGCACTTCATCAACCTGAGCTTCTGTTTGTTTATTGTTCTGGGGCGGGGTGTATACCGCCGCAGCGAGCGGTTTGCCCGCAAAGTCGACGGGGAAGTGGTGCTCCCGGACGGTCAGGAAGCACGCATCCACACCGACGATGTTTCCGATGGTGGTTTCTCCTTCACCTTCACCACAGACGGCGCAAAACTGGCGGTTGGCCAGCAATTTGCCGCGACCTTCTACTACAAGCACCACCCCCTGCACGTGCGGGGAGAGGTCGTGCGGAAGACGCAGGATAAGCACCCGCTGTACGGGGTGGTGCTGCGCGACCTGCGTCAGGCCGATTACAACTACTACCTGCAGTTAACGTACGATGGTGAAAATGAACTGTTGCCCGAAGAACAGGATCGCTGGATTACGCCGTTTGACGAACTGTACATGAATTTCGTGCTGCGGTTTAGAACCTTGGATCGGCAGTTGCAGCGGCTGAATCGCGGCAACACGCAACGGGGGTGATTGGATGACTTTTGCATTTGGCGCACTTATCCTCATCATGTCGCTGAGTGGCTACAATATGGCCTGGCGCATGCTTGGGGCTGAAGTCCATTTAAGCTGGCTCACTGCCATTTTGACCCAAATCATTGCGTTATACGTGTTTGCGATGCTGAAGCTGCTCAATTTAGGGCTGCTCTTGGTGACTTACGTTGGCGTTTTGTTATTCGTGGTGCTGCTCATCTTGCTGCTGTGGGGCAAATTGCGTTTTCCGTTTGCCGGCACGCACATGTTCGATCTCTGGATGATTGGTATGGGCATCTACATGGGCTGGATTCTCTACCACAGCCCGCTCATTCACTATGACAACTACACCCAGTGGGCGCTCATCGTCAAATTCATGAACTTCGCGGGGCGCTTGCCAACCGTGCATGACACCCTGATTACCTACACCTCGTATCCGACCGGCACGGGCCTGTTCATCACCTATGTGGTGCGCCTGCTGGGCTTCAGCAGTGGGGCGATGTTGCTGGGGCAGTTCATCCTGATTTGGGCGGGCCTATACGCGCTGTTTGGCGTGCTGCGCGACAAGTCGCGGGGGCTCACGGCACTGGTATTGTGCTTCGTGCTCGCGATGTCGAATGTCTTCAACATCGCCATTCGGATGAACAATCTACTGGTGGATTATGTCTTGCCCGTGCTGGCGGCAGCCGGAATCGCGGCAGTATACATCTACCGCAGAAAGCCGCGCATGCAGCTGCTAACAGTTACGTTAATTGGTGCCAGTTTGCTCCTGGTCAAGAACTCGGGGACCTTCTTCGTGCTGTGCATCGGCGTCTACTACCTGTACGCGCTTGGGCACTACCAGGCTGCTGCGAGTTGGCGGAAGCGGCTCGAGCATGTGATCAGTCTAGCTGTGTTTGCGGTGGGGACGTATTTGCCCTTTGCCTGGTGGAATTACCACGTCAAAACCACCTTCGCGCTATCCAAACACGAAATCAGCGCGACTGCGTACAAGAGTCAGCTGGCCCACGAAACCACGGCCCAAATCTGGGGTATCGGGCGCAAAATGGTACACACACTTTGCAGCGGGTCGTCGTTGTCAGCGAACGGAATCTTGTTGCTCAACCTAATCGTGCTTGCTGGGTGGGGGCTGCTGCGGTTCTGGTGCCGTAAACAAAACGCGCTGCTCAAAGTGTTATTTGCCATCGACGTTGGCGTGATTCTGTACGTCATCTCGCTGTTTGGCATGTACGTGCTGGCAATGCCGTACGCGGAAGCCAAACTGCTAGATGGCTTTGAACGGTATATGTCCAGCGTCATGATTCTCGCCTTGTTCATTGCGGCAATGGCGGGGGTGGTGGCCATGGACTACGCGATGTACGAACAGCAGATTGACAAGCGCAGCCTGCGTAGTTTCACTTCGGTATTCACGAAGAGCGCGTACCAAACGAGCTCGCTCGTCCTGGCAATCTTCTCCATCATCATGATGTTCTCTGAGGCCAACGGGGTCGATTACCAAAACCAGATGAACATTAACGCGCTGCCGCAGCAACTCGACCGGATTATGCGGCAACGAACCACACTGAATCATGACCGGGTCCTGATTGTTGATCCACACGCAAACGATGTCGCCAACTACTTCACCGGGTATGTTGGTCGGTACTACTTCTTCTCGGACAAGGTTGTGGGGCAAGAGAACTTCGACATGTCACGGGCCCAGTTCAAACAAACGGTGCGCGGCTACAAGTACGTCGCCATCCCCGAATGGCACCGCACCTTTTCTGCCATGGTCAAGCAGGTGTGGGGGCAGCACCTCAAGACGGGTCTCTTCCGGGTGACGCGTAATGGGTTGGTCCGGATGCAAAAGGGAAAAGACTGGTAATGGCCAGCAAAAAGGGCAAGACGCGTTTGCGTCTTGCCCTTGCTAGTTAATGTTTACTTGCTTAATTCAGGGAACCAGATGGGAATTTCCCGTTCGGCGCTGTCCGCACTGTCGGAGCTGTGGACAACGTTCTTGATTGGGCCGGGGCCCCATGCACGGCCGAAGTCACCGCGGATGGTACCGATGGCTGCTTCAGTGGGGTTGGTGCTCCCCGCCATTTTGTGGAAGCATTCGATGATGTCGGTGCCGCTTGCAACCATCGCAACCATTGGCCCACTTTGCATGAATTTTTCAATGCCTGGGTAGTAGGGCTTGCCGACAAGCTGCTGGTAGTGGGTCCGCAGCTGCTCGGTGCTGGCGTTCACGACCTTCAGTGCGTCGATGGTGAACCGCCGCCGTTCCAACCGGCTAATTACGTCGCCGATGTGGCCGGTAGCAACCCCATCTGGTTTTACCAAAATCAATGTGCGTTCTTCAGTCAAAGTCGCGCCTCCTGTGATGATTGGATATAAATTCGGTGCTTATCTACGTTTTAATTATATGGGTGCAAGTCGCGGGTTGCAACTTGTAAACGTTTTGCCTGCGACGGTTTCTGAAAAATGTCACTTTGTAGATTTACTTACTTTTTGTTTGCAATTTTGAAAATCTATGGCATAATAGATTTATCAATAAACGCAGATGCGTAAGTACCGCGGCGCACAACTTGGCTCGCGGTCTGAAGGAGGATGTTCTTATGGAAATGTACAAGCCAGAAGTAGTCAGCGACGAGGCGGTGCACGCCGTAATCGACAAGGCGGGCAAGCAGCTCATGTTCTTGACGGCTGATTGGTGTGGCGATTGCAAGGCCATCAAGCCATTCGTCCAGAAGATTAAGGACCTCGCAACCAGCAAGGGCGCTGGTTGGGTTGACGCCGATCGTGACGCCAACATCGAAGTTGCAAATGAACAGGGCCTGCGCGGTATTCCCGCATTCGTTCTCTTTGAAGACGGCAAGCAGGTTGACCACATCGGTAACGGTGAACGCCTGAACCCCAAGGATGTTATCGCTTGGGTGAACAACACCGTCCTCGCTTAAGTTAAACAATCCTGAAGTCATCGCAGCTGCGGTGGCTTTTTTTGTGCCTGATGGTAAAATGTAATCGGATACAACGCTGTGGTTTAGATGACAGGAGGTACTTCTTTGGCAGAGGAACGGACTTTGATTTTGGTGAAACCAGATGGTGTGGCGTCAGGCCATATTGGGGATGTTATTAGCCGGCTGGAACGGCGGCGGTTCACGATTGACGGCCTGAAGGTGGTCCGTGCGACCAGGGCGCAGTTGCAGGCCCATTACCCGCAGCTCGTAGACAAGCCGTTTTACCACGAAATTGAGGATTACATGATGAGCGGCCCGCTCGTGGCCATTATTGCTTCCGGGACGGGGATTGTGGCCGACTTTCACAAGATGGCTGGCGTTACCAAGCCGGAAGAGGCGGCGTGCGGCACCATTCGCGGGGACTTCGGCCGTGCCTGGCCGGACGGGAGCATTCTCAACGTGGTGCACAGTTCGGACAGTCCCGAGACGGCGGCGGATGAAATCAAAGTGTGGTTTCCCGAGCTTGCTGATGTAGAGGAAGACTAATTAACCACTAAACAAATGACCCGATGACCAAAAAGTCGTCGGGTCATTTTTACATTATTACGCCTTCAAGTTGCAGCAATTCAGCCTTCATGGCACTGCCACCCCGTTAGCCGCCGATGCCGCCACTCTTGGGCAGCACGCGGTGGCAGGGGATGACGATGGGGACGGGATTGATGTCGATGGCGTGGCCGACCGCACGGTTTGCGGTGGGACGGCCAATTGCGGTGGCAATGTCCTGGTAGTGGACGGTTTGGCCGTACGGAATTTGGCGCAGCGCGGACCAGACGGCCTCTTGAAAAATGGTGCCGTGAATATCAAGGGGCAGGTCGAACTCCCGCCGCGTGCCGTTCAGGTAGTCAGTGATTTCAGTGCTGTACGGGCGCAGCATGGCATCATCCAGGTGCATCCGGGACTGTGGATAGAACCGCAAGATTTCGCTGGCGGGTTCGTCCGCAAACCCGACGAAGGCCAACCCCTGACGTGTTGCCGCAACGACATAATTTTTTTCATGCACGGTTAGTGTGCTGTAGTACAAATCTTGCATGTCAATTTCCTCCGGGTTTTCGTTTTATAGTACATTTGTTCGCCTGTGTGTGCAAGTCATATTCACTTGCGGGCGCATAAATGCTGATATGCATGTTTAGCGCGCACGAGGCGATTGTGACGCACTTAGAAATAGATAACACGTGCCCAAAATCAAGTGTGACAAAATTCCGGACGAAAATAGTTTGGGAAGCGCATTAGTTTTGCACCACAACAAAGTAAAGACCTGGTTAAACTTATTAATATATTGATGAATACTCTATACAGCCAAATATTACCCGTGTAACATATTTGTTATGAACGTGTCAAAAACGAAACTGCCATGTGCAATTAAATGACGGGGACACAGATGACACGATTAAGACGTGTGGGGGTCACACGGGGGTTGGAGGATTATTTTGAAATATTTACGGTTGGGATTAGTCGTTGCGGTGGTTTTGGCACTGTCCGCTTGCGGGGCGCACAAGCCGGCAAGTCAAAGTGATAAGTTGTTGCAGGTGCAGCAAAAGTCGCTGGCAAGCAGTGTGGTGCAGGAACACAATAACGTGACGGTGATTATGCCCCGCGAAAAGGGCAAGCATAACCTGGTTACGGCAAAAAAGTACGTGGCGGCGGCCAAGAAAGAGCTCGGCAAGGTTACCGGGCAGACGCAAAGCAAGGCGGCGTACGTCACGTTTACGGGGCAAAAAAGTGCCCGCAACTTTGTCCACTTGCAACCCGTTGTGTCCGTGTACCAGCGGCAAAAACGGGCGACAAAACTAGTTGCACGCCGGCAACTAGCCAGCGTGAATGTCGACACGCAGACGGGCAAGGCCGTCACCGCCGGCAGCTTAATGCGCAGTCAGCAGCAGCTAAAGGCCATCAACTACCACGCGCTGGCGGTGGCGGTGGCTCACAAGCAATACACAGATGTGCAGTTAACGCAGGCCCGCAGCATCACGTTCATGAAGAACATGGCGGCCCAAAACTTTAACTTGAGCAGTAAGTACCTGACGATTTTCCCGGCGCAGAATCCGTTGCACATTAAGGCGGTCAAGATTCCGCTCACCCAGATTAAGGGGTACCTGGATCGGCTGTACACGGTCGCAGAGCCAAACTTCGGCAAGGAGAAGGTCGTCGCATTGTCATTCGATGACGGCCCGAACCCCAAGACCACGCCGACTGTGCTGAAGACGCTGAAGCAGGAGCACATCAAGGCCACGTTCTTCATGGTCGGCTATGAAGTGGCGGCTAACCCGGCCCTGGCACGTTCCGTGGTTCAGGCTGGTAACGAGGTGGGGACGCACACGTTCGACCACAAGAATCTGGCGGTCCTCGATCCGGCCAGTGCATATGCGGAAGTTGAACAGTCGGCCAATGCGATGTACCACGCACTTGGGACACTGCCATTAACATTGCGGCCACCATACGGCGCGGTGAATAAGGCCCACGACAGCACGATTCCACTGCCGTCCATCCAGTGGGCGGTCGATTCTGAGGACTGGCGGGTCCACGCACCGGCACCGATTATCGCCCGCATTAACCGCACCGTTTATCCCGGCGCAATTATCTTGATGCACGATATTCACCCGCAAAGTGTTGCGGCCCTGCCGCAGGTAATTCGCACGCTGAAGGCGAAGGGTTACCGGTTCGTGACGGTGAACCAGCTGCTCGGTAAGTACCTGCTGCCAGAGGAGCAATACTTTGGCGCTGGTGACCACCGTTCGATTTGATTAAAACAAGGCACTAAAAAAATCGCTCACATACCGTGAACGATTTTTTAGTACCCACTTATTTAAAATCGGGGGTGTTCGCGAAGATTTCTTCGTGCAGATTGCCAAAGGGCGTCGGGGCTTCCCGCTTGATGCCGGTGGCGTGAAAGCCAGCGGACTTGTACAAATTAATTGCGGGCAGATTCCCGGTCAACACCACGAGGTAATACGTGGCGTACTGCGCGGCAAGCCGGGTCAAGCCGGCCTGGAGCAGTGCGCGGCCAATACCTTGGTGCTGGGATTGCGGGTCCACGTAGAGCGAGTATAGTTCGCCGTGGCCCCGATATGCGGCCAGGCGGGCCGGGCCAAAACTGCAGACGCCGACAATTTGGTCACCATCCATGGCCAGCAGGGTGTTTTGCTGCCGCTTTTCCGGGTGCCAGGTTGCGGGAGTGAGGGAATCCAGGTAGGCCTTGGGCACCAGCTTGCGGTAGGCCACCTGCCAGGTTCGGTAGTAGAGGTCCGCCACGGCGGCGAAATCAGTTTGCGGAGTGGCTGCGATTATTTGCAAAAAACGATGCTCCTTTATTAGTAGCGGATGATCTTCGTGCCGTGGGCTTGATCCACGCCCAGGTAATTCGTGATTTCATCCACGTTCGCGTTGGTGATGCCGCCGCCCGGCAAGATGCCAATTCGGCCGGCCGCGTAATCAACGTACGCTTTAATGTTCGGCAGCGTTTTGCCGATGGGCAGTGTGAGTGGACCGCCGTGGGTCAAAATGCGCGTGACGTGGTGGTCGATGAGCCAGTCAATGGTGGCTTGGCGCTGCGAATGGACGATGGTGTCAAAGCCCATGTGGCAGACCACCTCCATCGGGGTGGCCGCGGCGATGAGTAGCTCCATGAGCTTGGTGTCGAGTCGGCCATCCGGGGTGACGGCGCAGAACGTGACTGCCGGTACCCCGCACTCGGCGGCGGTGCGGATGTCACCAATCATCATGGCCACTTCCTCTTCCGAGTAGACGAAATCGCCGCCGCGGGGCCGAATCATGGCCACCAGCGGAATGCCAGCCTCGCGTGTGTATTGCGCCGCTGCGGCCATGACGCCCCGCGAAACGGTCGTGCCGCCGACCGCCAGATTATCGTTTAATTCGATGCGCCCGGCACCGGCACGAATGGCTGCGGGGATGTCAGTGAAATTCTCAACGCAGACTTCTTTGATCATGTGAAAACGCTCCTTTTATAAATAACGTTATTGATGATTGCCGAATTTGCAATAAAACTTGTTAGAACCGCTGTTTAGGTACATTTTTCATAAAACAATTAATGACATATATGCTAAAATACGGAAAGATTAGTCCATTCATAAACACCAGGGGGAAATAGAGATGAAGAAGGTTTTTGAGCTGTTCCTGCTCGATTGGAAGCGAATATTCAAGAGCAAGGCAGCGACATTACTAATGCTTGCACTCTTGATTATCCCATCATTGTATTGTTGGTTCAACGTCTGGGCGCTGTGGGATCCATACAGCAACACCGCCGACTTACAGGTGGCGGTGTACTCCGCGGACAAACCGGTGACGTTCCAGAAGCAGCAGGTGGCTATTGGCGACCAGCTGGTTGACCAGCTGCACAAGAACAAGAAGCTCGGCTGGCGGTTTGTGGACTCCAAAGCGGCGGTCGCAGACGGGGTGCGCAGCGGGAAGTACTACGCGGGGATTTACGTGCCGAAGAATTTTTCCGGGGACCTAATGAGTTTCGTTGAGGGCAAAATTCAAAAGCCGGAACTGACCTATTACGTCAACGAGAAGATTAACGCCGTGGCCCCGAAGCTGACGGGCACGGGGGCTTCAACGCTCCAAGCCACGATTGGTACCGAGTTCCAGGAGACCGTCGCGGGGACGCTGATGAAGGCGATGAATAAGGCGGGGGTGGACCTGGACGCTAACTTGCCGATGATGCGGCGCATGGCTAGCTTGCTTTTGGACACGAACAAGAACTTGCCCGAGCTGGACAAGTACGTCGCCCAGGCCAAGCAGCTGCAGACGGATATGCCGGCAATTAAGGCCAAGCTCAAGGAAGCAAACGCGATGACCGCGTACCTGCCGGAAGTTAACAAGTTGGCCAAGAAGATTGTCGCGGTCAACGGGTACCTGCCGCAAGTCGAAAGCGCGGGGGCATTAGCGACGAGTGTGGCGGGGAAGATTCCCGAAATCAAGCGGGCCGGCACGCAGCTGCAGACGGTCAACAATGATTTTGACACCATCAGCGGCACCCTCGATTCCGCCATCACGACGGCTACGGGCGCCTTGACGGTTCTGGATAAGGTGGATTCGGCACTGCCGGCCATCACGCGTGCGGGTAAGGACGCCCAGGGTGCGGTGGCGACGGCCAAGGACGACATTATCCCGCAGATTGACAAGGCGCTCCCTGCCGTCAATACGGCTGCCGTCAGCGGACTGGCGCTACTTACTTCCTTGAACGGCACCTTGACGACCAAAATGACGAATATTAGCTCCGACCTGACGGCACTCAAGAACGATGCTGATAGTCAGGCTGCCCGCACGGCGCTGGTTAACGAACTGGCGAGTGTGGCGACTAATGCCCAGACCGGTGCGGATACCGCCACGAGTTTGGCGAACGCACTGACTAAGCTGCAGACGGCCTATAACAATGCGGCCAGTGGCAAGCAAGACAACACGCTCACGGCCGGCATTACGCGGCTGCAAAACGTGGCGACCATCTTGACGCAACTCAGCGTGCGCGCGTCCGCGTTAAGTGCGGATGCCAAGTCTGCTAGTGTTGACCAGCTGCAAGCAAAGGTCGACGCGCTCGCCGTTGTCTTTGCCAAGTTCACCGCTGCGGACAAAGCGCTGGCGGGGATGAACCTCGATACCAAGGTGGCTAAGTTCAACCAGCAGTTCAAACAGTTGTTGGCGGATACGGCGACCTCCCTGGCTACCTTGAATACCAGCGTCATGCCGAAACTACCGGGTTTGCTCAAAAATACGAAGCAGGTGGTCAAAAATGCGGTGCAACTGCTGACCAAGTACCAAAAGCAGATGCCCGCGCTGAAGCAGGAATTGGCGGATGCCAACACGTTGCTGAACGGACACATGGATGAAATCACCACCGGTCTCACCACGGTTAGCGCCATGTACAAGAATGACTACCCAACGCTCAAAAACAAGTTGGGGCTGGCGACCTCCTTCATCAACAATGACCTGCCCGGCATTGAAGATGAGCTGACGACGACACTGGGCCAGCTGAACACGGCCATGCCGAAAGCCGAAAAAGCGTTGACGGAGGCCAACAAGCTGCTGGATGCGGACTGGCCGCTGCTGCGTACGGGCATCACCAAGGGGGCCAAATTGGTCGCTGAAGGTAAGAAGTCCGTGGACTTTAACAAGCTCATCAAGTTGCTCAAGCGGGATGCAGGTAAGGAATCTGACTTCCTGGCCAACCCCGTCACGCTGAAGACCAAGTCCTACTACAGCATTCCGACGTACGGTTCGGCTAGTGCGCCATTCTACACGGCCCTGTGCATGTGGGTCGGGGGGCTGCTCCTGTCGAGCATTCTGGTGACGGACATCGCCCTGGACGAGAAGCAAAAGCGGCGTTACGGCACGAAGGCGAAGTTCACCGGCCGCTTCTTGACGTTTGCGGTGATTGGCTTGCTCCAGGCACTCATCGTGGCACTCGGGAACATGTTCCTCATCCACGCGTTTGTCGCGCAGCCGTTCATGTTCATCCTCATGTCGCTCTTCCTGGATCTGATGTTCATGGGTATTTTGTACCCACTCGTGTCCCTATTTGGGAACGTCGGGAAGGGCCTCGGGATTATCATCCTGGTGCTGTCGATTTCTGGGGCCGGGGCGAACTTCCCCATTCAGCTGTCGGGGCACTTCTTCCGCATGATTAATCCGTGGTTGCCGTTCACGTACGCAGTGAACTTGATTCGCGAAACAGTCGGGGGCATCTACTGGCCGAACATGTGGCAGGATATTATTGTGCTGACGCTTTATGGCGTGGGCTTCTTCCTCGCCGGACTGCTTCTTAAACAGCCAATCGAGCCACTGATGAACAAGCTGCACGCGAATGCCGTTAAGAGTAAGATCATTCACTAATTAATCACTAAAGAAAGGGGGGATTGCCGAATGTTTAATTGGGCGCTTTGGTTCATGCACCTGATGCTGTCGATTGCGGTTGTGTCGGGCTTCATGGCCTTCTATACCGTTTTGTGGCGCCTAGCATTCGGCGATGACGCGCGCAATCACCCGTGGACGTACCGGATGGCGCGGCCCGGCGCGATTATTTTTCCCCTCTTCGTGATTTTCGCCTTAACGTACGCCGTCTATATTGACCCGATGAACGACATGCTGTACCGCAACTTGCGGCTGCTCATCTTGAGTTTGATTCTGCTGGATGACCGGCTGTCGCTGCCGACGTACGCATTCCGGTCGGTGTTCGTCTTCACGTTTTTGATGGTGGAGAACTATTACCTCGGGATGAGTTCGGCAGCACTATTGCTGTGTGCGGTTGCGATTGCCACCATGTGTGCGTTGTTGCGCTATTTACACAACGTGGTGCACTATAACTTCCCGGCAATTCTGGCGTTTGGGCTGGTGACCGCCGTGCTGTACTGGTTCCTCCAGGCCAACCTGGCGCGAATCAATGCGCTGGCGGCGACGGTCACGTATTTGGTAATGGTCTCGTTTGCGTTCCTGTTGTGGAAAGAACAACACGTGGCCGACGTCAAGCGGCGCCTGCTGCAATACCGGGCGGATGTCGATGAGCTGACTGGCGCCCAGTCCTTTGCGAAGTTTCGCAGTGATTACGGCCAGCTGGTGGCAGAAGCCATGCGCACGCACAAGCCATTCACCATGGCGATGCTGGATATTGACCACTTCAAGGCGTTAAACGATAAGTACGGGCACCTAGCGGGGAACGCGATGCTGGTGCAGATTGCGACGTTATTGACCGAAGTCGCCGCCGATTTTGCCCCGCAATTCAGACTGTACCGGACGGGGGGCGAGGAGTTCAACCTCGTGTTCCCGGGAATTGACGTGCAGACTGTGCGGCGCGTTATGACGACGTGTTGGCAAACGGTGCGGACGCATCAGTTTGCCTTCGAGGGGACGCCGCTACAAGCAACCATCTCGGTGGGGATTGTTGGCCTGCGCACCACCGAAAATGCGGATGCGCTCTACAAACGGGCGGATAACAACTTGTATCTGTCTAAGCGTCACGGCCGCGACACCATCACGGTTGAGGGCACCACGGAGCGGCTGAGCGAGCGGCAAGTTGCCAGCTATAACTTTGCCTTCTTCTCCCAGCCCATTGTCGGGTTGCGAGATGGTCAAACCGTGCGCCACGAGCTGAAACTACGCTGGTTTGACGAAACGCGGAACCGGTGGGTGGCACCGAACTTCTATGATGTCACGGTTCCGTCACGCATTATGTTGCTGGATCGGTCCGCCCGGCATTTGCAGCACGGCCATTTGGCGGTGAACTTACAGACTGAACAGTTCATGCGCCAAAGTACGGCGCACGCGCTCGCCCAGTTTGTCGCTAGCAACGACCACGTTGACCAGGTGATTGTAGAAATCACGGACCGCCCGGATCTGCCAACCTTCAAGGAAGCCGCTAGTTGGTATCGGCAGCAGGGCATTGCCCTTGAGCTAGACCAGATTAACAATGTTACCGATGCTGCCAGTGTTGCTGCGTACCTGCCACTGGTTGACGGCATCAAGTTTGTCATCCCGGCCGAACGGGGTAATGAAGATGTGGTGCGGAAGCAGGTACAGCACTGGACGGCCGTGGCGCAGGAATACGGCCTGACCTTTACGCTAGCGGGAATTGAGACCGCCAGTGATGTGGTGCGCGCCAAGGAATACGGCATCTTGCTGGGCCAGGGGAATTTTTTTGCCCGCCCGACAATGCCACAGTTGCGGTAAGAAAGGGGGTAGCACGTGTTAAATTGGGGTTTATGGTTAATCCATGTATTCGTATCAACCTTGTTCATCGCGGGCTACCTGACTTTTTCAAGCCGCTTTTGGACCGTGATTTTACGGGCGACCAGTGCGGAAAAGCGGGAAACAGCGCAGCGCTTTTTCTTAGGCGCGACCCCGCTTGCGATGATGCTGCTCTTACTATTTGCGGTGTACCACGACCCCATCAACGAGGCGATGTACATGAACCTCGCCCTATTCGTTGTGGCCTACCCGCTGTTTGATAATGTTACCGGTGGCGGCTTTCTGTACCGTTGTTTGGTGCTGGCCAGCTTCTGGCTGATTTATGCGCATGACAGTTTGCAGACGGTGGCAATCTCGCTCGCATTGCTGATTGCTGTGTGCCTGAGCACCTGGGTGTGGCACGAAACGGTGCACTATGCGTGGTGGGCGAGCCTGTCAATTGGGCTGGTCATTAGCGGCGGCTTTTGGGCCCTGCAAACGGCTCAGCCGGTGGCCATTGCCTGGGGCGGTGTCATGGCGTACATGCTCATCAACTTGTTTGCCTTTATCTACTGGAGCAACGCCCACAACAACTTCGTGGAGCAAGGGCAATTGGAAACCCGGGCGAACTTCGATGCGTTGACGGGCCTGCGTGGTTACGCGGCATTTCGCAGCAGCCTGGAGGAATACTTCCAGCAGGTGCGCAAAACGGGTGCGGAGTTAACGCTGGTGATGCTCGACATTGACGACTTTAAGGCCATCAATGATCGTTACGGCCACATGGCGGGTAACAGCGTGCTCGTGAGCGTTGCGCGGTTGCTGGAAGATACGCTGCAGGTTAACAGTGGCGTGTCGCGGCACGTGTACCGCACCGGTGGGGAAGAATTCAACGTCATCTTTCCGCAGCAGACACCGGACGCAATTCGCGGCGAAGTTGAGGCCTGCTGGCAAGCGGTTCGGGATGCGCACTTCGAATATGACGGCAAGCAGCTGCACGTCACCATTTCAGTTGGGGTGACCGCGCTGCAACCTGGCGATCACGACATCGACTCACTGTACCGGCGGGCGGATAATAATTTGTACCAGTCCAAACGGCAAGGGCGGGACACTATCACGATTGAAGGCCAGACCATGCAGACAAGTGACCGGCGTGTGCTCATGATGCCCTACACCTACTTCACGCAGCCAGTGATTGACACAGATACGGGTGCAGTGGTGCACAATGAACTGCTTGTGCGGACGTTCAGTCAAACCGCGGGTGCATGGGTACCGGCACGGACGATTACGATGACCATTGAGGCCCATATTGGGTTAGTTCAGGCCACGCTCAAGCAGCTGCCTGTGCGCAACATTAACTTGAACGTTGCGCGCGACCAGTACATGAATGAGCGCGTTATTCGGCGGATAACCGAGTTTGCGCGCAACAATTCAGACATTGATACGTTAACACTTGAGGTGAACCAGTTGCCGGCACCGGCTGATTTTGTGCGGGTTGCGCAGCTGTACCATGAATCCGGCGTGCAGATTTTGCTGGACGGCGTGGGCAGTGCACTGACAGACTTGCAGGTGCAGCCAGTGTTAAAGGCGGTGGACGCGCTTAAGTTTGACCTCAAGGCGTTTAGCGCGGCGGATGTGTGGCCGACTGCAGCGCAGTGGCGCGACATCGCCGCAAGCAGCCACAAGCGCTTTGTGCTCAAGGGCGTAACGCATGCCGCCCAAGTTACTCGGGGACGGGAACTCGGCGTTGTGGAGATGCAGGGCCCATACTTTAGTGAGCCGGTGCTGCCGGAGATTGATTAGTTGATTAGTGGCCCCCGCCGCCGGATGGTGCGGGGGCCTTTTTGGTGCTTGGGGTGGGAGAAGGAAGTAGCTGCGGCGGCGGGTTGCCTCCGCGTTAAGTTACACTAAACGCTAAAGCGTTAAGTGTAACTAAAAACCCCCACCAGTCGGCGGGGGAAAATTTTGGGGGGATTTTTTTGAGGGAGTGTAATAATTAGGATAATGCTCGGCATATCGCCGCTCCATGACTTTAGTATAGCTGGATATCAAAAATAACAAGTGCAACATCCAAAAACTAATTTTTGAATATCTGCAACTGGGACGAAACGTTCGTGTCTGCGGTGATTGTGGGCGCCTAATTACAAAATTGTGGGCACAAATATAACTAACGGGTGGTGCTACAACGTGATCAACCGGGCGGTGCGGATGTTGTCGTTTTGCGATAGTCCGTCGATGATGGCGGCGTAGGAAACGTTGCGTGGCATCTCGATGCGGTAGATATTTTTGTATAAGTGCTCGTGACTGCCCACCTTGTTGATTTCGGTGGAGAAGGCCACGCCGAGGACCTTGATGTCGTGTTCGCCGAAGTAGACCTTGATGAAGTCCTGCGTGGTGGCCTTGTCGACGTACTTCACCTCAATCCGGCGAATTGGCGTAATCTTGATGGCACGCTTAAGCACAGTCAGGACGATGAAGACGAACACCCCGCTAATGATGGCGATGGGGTAGTAGCCCATCCCGACCGCCAGTCCGATGCCGGCGGTGGCCCAAAGTGATGCCGCGGTGGTGAGCCCAGAAATGTTGTGGCGCGTCACGATAATGGTGCCGGCCCCCAGGAACCCAATCCCGCTGACGACCTGGGCGATGAGCCGTGCTGGGTCAGACCGGATGGCTTCATAAATTTCGTGGTGGGTTGTCGCAAACGCGATGGTCTGTGCGGCAATTTCCTGTTGGATCATCGCGATGACGCACGCACCGACGCAGACGAGGATGTGGGTGCGCATGCCGGCTGGGTGGCTGTTGTGCTCCCGGTTAAACCCAATGACGCCGGCGATGACGACGGCCAGGCTGAGGCGTTCGATGACGGTAAGAATATCAACTTCAAACATATTTTTTCCTTATGTGTGGTAAACAGCAGCTGCAATACCAGCACAACCTACTTAACATTGCTACCTCAATGTTATCGGTGTCTTTGCACAGTCGCAAGCAGTTTTCGGCGAAAATTCAGCAAATCTCCCACTAAAGTCCGATGGTTCTTCACATATTGCCATTTATAATGAACCTATCGTAATTAAAGGAGCACAACTGCTCAGCAAAAGAAGTAGTGCCGCTGGCAGATAGCGGCATTCGGGGAGGAAGACCAATGCAGGAAATCGCGTACGAATACAAAGACATCTCACTGACAAGCAAGGATGCTAGTTACCGACTCAATGCGTACAAGCGCTTTGGCTGGGAAACCATCGATGCATGGATGGACAACGGTGATAGTGTGCGCCTGCAGCGGCCGCTTAATAGTCCCCGCTACGACCAGTGGAACGCCGAGGAACAAGATTTCGAGCGGGCCATGGAACGGGCGCAGAAGGGGAAGTTCCTGATGTCGTTCTCGCTGTTTAAGTAAACACATTGGTTGGGCCACACGGTGCAGTGGGCCTTTTTTTTGCCGGCAAAAGTTAAGGGTAATAATGCACAGCTTTTAGCACATATGCACAATCACGATGATTAAAAGTTGCACATTATCCACCTGTGGATAACCAATGCGGCATATTTAGCCGATTTTTTTGACCTCCACGAAGTCTCTGTGTTAAACTCTCCGTAAACAAGTCAATCGCACGTGCGATTGGCGTTTCCAGACCGGCGTAATAGTAGCGGGGCGGAATCTTCTTCAGAAAGTCGGCGCTTGCTGCGAGCCGATGAAGGCCGTCATTGTGAATTACATGCGTGTTAAGTGGTCAGCGGTGCAGACCGTTATCCCTGTTTGAGAGGTGGCTTTTAGGCCATTATTGTGGGTGGTACCGCGGCACGTTCGTCCCCAAGCGAGTTTTTCGCTTGGGGACTTTTTTATTGTTATCCACACCTGGAAACATTGGCGGCATCAAATAGTTATCAACATAGATGGAGGAACATCATGGCAGACAATATTATTGACGAACTTGATTGGCGTGGGGCGCTCAACCAGATGACGGACGAAGAGGGCTTGCGGAAAATTACGGCGGAAAAGTCGATTTCCGTCTACTGCGGGACCGACCCAACTGGTGATTCCTTGCACGTTGGGCACCTCATTCCCTTCATGATTCTCAAGCGGTTCCAGCAGTTCGGACACCACCCAGTCATTCTGATTGGTGGGGCAACCGGTTCAATCGGGGATCCATCCGGCCGTAACAGTGAACGCGTGCTGCAGTCCATGGATGTTATCCACAGCAACGAGAAGAAGCTCACCGCCCAGATGAAGAAGTTGTTCGGCACCGAAAACTTCAGCATTGTGAACAACTACGATTGGCAGAGTCAGTACAGCATGCTCGAATTCCTGCGCGACTTCGGGAAGCTGTTCTCCGTGAACTCCATGCTCGCCAAGGAAGTAGTTGCTAGCCGTCTGGAAACCGGGATTAGCTACACGGAATTCACCTACCAGATTCTGCAGTCGGTTGACTTCTTGACCCTGTACCAGCAGCATGACGTGCAGCTTCAAATCGGGGGTGCAGACCAGTGGGGGAACATCACGGCTGGGATCGACCTGATCCACCGCGTCGAAGGTTCTGATGCGAAGGTGTTCGGCCTGACCAACCCATTGATGCTGAAGAGTGACGGAACTAAGTTTGGTAAGTCTGCTGGTGGGGCCGTTTGGCTTGACCCAGAGAAGACGACGCCGTACGAATTCTACCAGTTCTGGTTCAACCAGGATGACGCGGACGTGGAGAAGTTCCTCAAGTTCTTCACCTTCCTGAGCAAGGAAGAGATTGCCGACCTCGTGCAGCAGACCAAGGACCAGCCGCAAAAACGTGCGGCTCAGCGTCGTCTCGCTGAAGAAGTGACCGCCTTTGTCCACGGGCAGGCTGCAGTTGCCGAAGCCGAAGAAATCAGTGCGGCATTGTTCTCCGGGGATGTTGCGGATTTGACCGCTAGTGAAATCGAACAGGGCTTTGCTAGTGTGCCAAGTGCAACTGCGACGAGCGCGCAGACGAACATCGTTGAATTCCTGGTGGATGTGACCGGAATCGAGAAGTCTCGGCGCCAAGCACGTGAAGATGTGACTAATGGTGCGATTAGTATTAACGGTGAAAAGGTCCGCGACGTGGAATTTACAATCGATCCGGCAGCACATTTTGACGGTAAGTTTGTCATTGTTCGCCGGGGGAAGAAGAAGTACTTCCTGGTCCGGATTGCTAACTAAATAAGTCAGAAAATGGCGGTAATGTTGCAAAAGATGAGTTTGCAATGTTACCGCCATTTTCGTTTGAAATATTGTTACACTGGGATTTCTGGTAAAAATTAAAAGATTAATGTAACTAAATAACAATTAAAATCTAAGAAATGCCCAAGGATGGGCATTTGCGTGCGACAAAAGAATTTCGCCAATTCTGTCACAAATTTATAACTTATGGTTTTGATAGACAAATCGGCAAAAAAGTTAACTAATCCGTTAACATCCTTGGTATCAGACAGTAATTGAGACGTAACGGGGCTGTAACGTTCAGGTGGTAATCTTATTCACAGTTAGTTAAGACATATCACAGGAGTGACGATTAATGAAGACGAGTAAGTTATTTATCGCCGCAGTTGCAGCAATCAGTTTCGGCGCCGCATTTAGCACTAGCATCGCCCCAGCATCTGCTGTAACCAAGGAAGAAATCACCAAGAAGAACAACGACATCCTCAGCAAGATTCAGACTCAGGATGAGAAGTACTCCAAGCTTGCCGATCAGATTGGCAACAAGAACACCGCCATCAAGGCTGCGGACAAGAAGATTACCGCATCCAAGGCGAAGATTGAAAAGCTCGGCACGAACATCAAGGCCGAAAAGAAGGAACTTGCCGCACGTAAAGAAGCAATGAAGAAGCAGCTTGTTTCCCTCCAGAAGGAAGCTGGCGACTCCGTTACTGGTAGTGTCTTCATCGATTTCCTCCTGAACTCCAAGAACCTCTCCGACCTGATTTCCCGGGGCGCAACGGTTACCAAGCTTAACCAGGCTAACCAGGACGCACTGCAGCAGGTTAAGGACACGAAGAACAAGCTCAGCGACCTCCAGGACGACCAGAAGACCGCTGAGAAGACCCTCGAAGACACCCGCGCAACGTTGGTATCTGACAAGGCTAAGCTCGTTTCCCTCCAGAAGGACTCCAAGAAGGAAAGCAGCAAGTTGACCAAGATGCTTGCTGACAACAAGGATGTCCTCGCTAAGCTTTCTGCTGACGCTGCCAAGAAGGCTGAAGCTGCGGCTAAGGCTGAAAAGGCTGCCGCTAAGGTTAACACACCTAAGATTGTGCAGACAGCTGCTAAGACTTCCAACAGTGGCAAGTCCACACCAGTTGCAGCAACCCAGAACAACGTTGCTGACGCCAACAAGTCATACGGCAGTGCCATTGCTGCAGCACTTTCCCAGCAGGGCAAGCCATACGTATGGGGCGCAGCTGGTCCTAGCGCATACGACTGCTCCGGTCTTGTAATGTGGGCTTACGCCAAGGTTGGCGTATCCCTGCCACACTCATCCGCGGCTCAGGCACAGATGGGTACCCGCATATCCATCAGCCAGCTTCAGCCTGGCGACCTGGTATTCTGGGGTTCACCAGTACACCACGTTGGGATTTACATTGGTGGTGGCATGTTCGTTCACGCACCACACACCGGTTCCGTGGTTAAGACCCAGTCCATCAGCGGTTACACACCAGACTTCGGGGTTCGCCTCTAAGCACCAACAACTAACTAACTCGTCTTCATATGGAAGCACACCAATCGTCGGTGTGCTTCTTTTTTCGTCCTGGGGCTTAGATTACCCTGCATTGAGTATCAAGATGTGCACGCAAATGTTATGCTTAATCCATTAGTAACTGTTGGAGGAAAAATCGTGGCAGAAAATAAGGTTATCGTCATCACCGGTGCGGCTGGCACCGGCAAGACCACCGTCCAGAAGTATCTATTGAAGGAATTCGGTTTGAAGCGGGTACTTACCCACACCACCAGGCCCATGCGTGCTGGTGAACAAAACGGTGTGGACTATTACTTCGAAGATGACGAATCGTTTGAACGGAACCATTACCTTGAACGGGTTTCGTATTCAGGCTACCAGTACGGATCATCCTTTGAAGCACTGCAGCAGGCGTGGCATCAGGGCCAGATTGCAACGATTGTGCTCGAAACTCTAGGGGCGATTACGTATGCGGAGAAATTAGGCGACCAAGCCGTCATTCTCTTCATGACGGTGCGCAACCACGCCCAACTGAAGGAACGCATGCAAATTCGCGGAGATAATCCCAAGATGATTGCGAAGCGTTTGGGCAGCAAGGAGCACGAACGGGATTTGGAGCTGCCAGCGGAGTTAAAAAATCGGGCAATTGAAATTGATAATACAAATTGGTCTACAACTAGACAGCAATTAGACAACATCGTCAAACGCTTACAGGACAAGGATTAGCCGTTTGTTTACGAACGTTTGCACGCCTAAAACCGCGGAATGTGGGCTTTTGTGTAAACTTACTATGACTACTTTGTAATAACTTTGTAACGTAGACGGTGTACATTTGCCTTAAATAGCTTAATAAAGCTTTAAGACTCTTTTGGCTTCGTAAAGTTTAGGTTTGGTGTTAATCGCCAGAAGCGACACATATGTGCCCCTTTGAAGTTTTTTATCGAAGGCCAATTGGCTAAGTTGTTACGGTATACGGAGGATTACTCAGATATGAAAGAAACACGTAAACAAGTACGACTGAACCGGGATGCATCACGCCGGGTAAAGCTCTTCAAGACGCACAAGGGATGGATGACAATGGGGGTCACCACTCTTGCTATGGCCGCTGGGGTGATTACACTCGGCAGTAACGCTAGCGATGTCTCCGCTGCTACGTGGAAGACCCGTTCTGTTAGCGAGATTGTCGACCAAATCAAGACGTCAGCTGACAAGACGACGTACACCATCAAGTGGGGGGACACCCTCGGCACAATCGCTCAGGCACTGAGCAACACCGGGATTAACACCACCGCTAACCGCCTGGCAGAAATCAACCACATTGCGAAGGCTGATTTGATTTACGCTGGCAACAAGCTGACCTTCACTGGTACTGGTGACAAGGCCGTTGCTACGGTTAAGGAAGCAGATGGTAAGACCACATCTTACAACCTGGATCCTAACAAGCAGGCTAAGGCAACTAAGTCCGATGTTGAAGCAGCTAAGAAGAGCCAGGCAACTGCAAGCACCACCGCCAAGGCTACTGCCACCACCAGCACGTCAGCTGCTAAGTCCACCAACACGGCGGCCGCAACGGCCACCAAGAAGGCTACGCTCAAGGCTGCTGTTGCCAAGGTTGGGACCGACAAAGCTGTTTACAGCGAAGATGGCCAGGGTAACGTCACCATCCAGTTGAAGACCAAGGATGCTGAAACCGTTGCTGCGGTTAACGATGCAGTTGCCACCGCTGATCTTGACGATGGCGTTGTCACTATTATCCGGGTTGCCGACGAAACAGCTAACGGCCACTTCGAACAGGCAGTCAAGAATGCCGGTTACACCTTCACTAAGGATGCTAACAGCAAGTACTCCTTTGAAGTTGCTGGCGCTTCTGATGGCGACATCGAAGTACTGACCCACCTGGTTAAGTACTACGGCGTAACCAACTACCAGTTCACTGAAAATGGTGTTGCGGTAGACGAAACCGCAACTGACGACACTGCAACGGATGCAACTGACACGACAAGTGCCGCTGCGGACACAGACACCACGTCTGCTGCTGCAACTAACGTCACCACGACTGCAGCAGCAACCGATGATGACGCTGATGCGGACACCACGTCTGCACCTGCTACCACATCTACCTCCAGCAGTTCTGCTGCAACGTCTAGCACTGCAACTACTCCTGCTAAGACTGAAACCAGCACCAAGGCTACAACGTCTAGTGCCACAACAACACCGGCTAAGACAACCAGCACCAAGGCCGCTGCTCCTGCAACGACCACGCCTAAGACTACGACAACCGTGAAGAAAGCTGCGACACCAGCTAAGACCACGACGACCGCAGCCAAGAAGACCACTACCGTCAAGAAGACGACAACGGTAGCCAAGAAGACCACCACAACCGCAAGCACGTCCAGCCGTGCCGCTAAGGTTGCTGCAGTCCTCAAGGTTGCTAAGAACCAGCTGGGCAAGCCATACGTTTACGGCGCCAAGGGTCCTAGTTCCTTCGACTGCTCCGGACTTGTAAGCTACGTCTTCAAGCAGGCACTTGGTTCCAACATGATGGCCGGCAACTCCGCTACCCAGTCCTACAAGGGGACGAAGGTTTCACTGAGTGCACTCCAGGCTGGGGACCTCATCTTCTGGAGCTCCAATGGCTCTAACTCCGGTGTTTACCACGTTGCCATCTACATTGGCGGTGGTCAGTACATCGTTGCCCCACACACAGGGACGGACGTTCAGATTCAGACCGTCAGCTCATACTTCCAGCCAAGCTTTGCGAAGCGCGTGCTGTAAGCAACCGAAAAAGGAACCCGAGCAATCGGGTTCCTTTTTGTATGCTGTGATTTATTTGGTGGCGGACTTGGTGAATACCTTCCGAAAATCGACTTGCATAATGATGATGGCGATGAGGATGAGCAGGCCCCCAAACAGGAGATCCATGGTAAACGGTTCAAAGCCAAACATGACGGAGAACACGCTACCGAAGACGGACTCGGTCATCATAATCAGCCCAGCGGGGGTGGGGTCAGTGAACTTCTGGCCAATCAGTTGCAGGCTTTGCGCCCCGAATGACGAGAGAATGCCGAGCGTAATCACTGGTACCAGTGCGGCCGTCCAGTTAATGCCGGCGTAACTGCCGTGTTCGAATACCCCTGACCACAGCATGCCGCCAATGCCTTGCACCGCGCCCAACATGAACGCAACAATCCACGGATTAATGGTGGCGGCCACGGAACCGAAGTACACGATTTGGACGGCGTAGAGGAATGCCGAGCCAATGACCAGCAAATCACCATAATGTAGCGTGAGCCCGTGCTGGAAAACGCCGGTGAGAATCAGCATCCCCAGCACACAGATGGCGATGGCGAGGTAACTCTTCGGAGCCGGCGCGTCGTGGAAGACCAGCCACATGATGAACGGAATCATCACCACGTAGATTGCGGTCAAAAACGCGTTGTTCCCGGGGGTGGTGTACATTAACCCGACCGTTTGCACCTGGTAGGCTGCTAGGTTGATCACCCCGGCAATCAGGCCGATGCGCAACTCGCGTTTGGTCATGCGCAGAACGGTCTTGTGGAAGAAGATGAAGACGAGCACGGCGTAGATGGTGCCCCGAATACCGTTGATGAGCCCGGCCGGCATGCCCGCGTTGGTTGCTTGTTTGGAGAAAATGTACCCGGCCCCCCAGATGATTGCGGTGAGGGTAAGGGCGAAGTTTGCTTGAGTTTTGGTGAGTTTCATTTTGACCCATTTTCTATTGACGGTTAGTACGACTAAAAGTTATCCCCTGTTGATAAGTGCCACGCCGCATGGACGTTGTGCACAGGTTGAAAGTTAGCCGTGCAGGATGGTGAGGTGCAGCAAGAAGCCGATAATCGGGACCGCACCCGTCCAGTACCAGGCCGGCATGCGGCTATAAACGCGTACGGGTAGCAGCGCCCAGATGATGATGAGCAGCGTGACGAGTAGGGTGAGCGTCTGGGTGAAATACCCGGCCACACCCACACCGACCACCAGGATGGCAGTGAGTGGCAGTGGTAATTCACTGCCCCAAGCGGCGATGATGAACGGGACGGTGGTAAATAGCAGCTGGAAAAGGAACGTCCGCGTGATAATTTGGCTTCCCGCCATTGTGATGAGCACCTGCAGGAACGCACTCTGGGCAATCATGCTCGTTGCGCGCAGCGGTGTCTGCATGTCCTGCGTGTTGATGAGCAGAGCGAGCAGCACCTGCGCGGCGGCCAGTGGCAGCAAGGTCCAGTTACCGGCACTGCCGATGATTGCCAGGATGGCCGCGGCCACAAGCAGCCATTTTTCCTGCCAGTGCATGTTCATGGCGGCCAAGACGATGGCTAGGGCGATGAGGGCCAGCAGGTGCATTCCCCAAGAAGTGCTGCCGGGGCCGAGGTTTACGAGCGGCATGAGCAGGGCACCAAGGGCCACCGCGAGGCTATTTAGAATCCGTGTGTAACTTTTTTCCATGCGTTTTTCTCCGATTGATAAGGAATGACGGCAGTTAGGGTGAATCTGATTCAGAAAAAATGCCGGGATGATTAGCGCCCTGTGTTATCCGGGCGCAAGCGTGCCAATCTGTGCGTGCACACCCCTAATGCTACCCGAAAATGGCCCCTGTTTCAAAAAATTATTTCATTTCTTCTATGTAAGTATGTTAGGATGGACTAGTTGCAAAGAATTCCCGATGGGGCCACGAAGATTAGTTGCGTCGTTTTGACCAACTGCACAGTGGCATGCCTTGTAACCGACAATTGAAGGGGGAAAATATTTTCATGCAGGAACGACACTTATTTACGTCCGAGTCCGTCTCAGAAGGACACCCGGATAAGGTCGCTGATCAGATCAGTGACGCGATTCTCGATGCGATTCTCGCCAAAGACCCAATGGCGCGGGTGGCGTGCGAAACAACCGTTACGACTGGCCTTGTGCTGGTAGTCGGGGAAATCTCCACCACTGCGTACGTTGACATTCAGGGAATCGTCCGCGGGACCATTCGCCGCATTGGCTACACCAAGGAAAGCGGCTTTGATCCTGATTCAGTCGCCGTGCTGGTTGCACTTGATGAACAGTCACCAGACATTGCGCAAGGGGTTGATGAATCCCTTGAAGCACGCGACGCCGACACCGACCCACTCGATAAGATTGGGGCGGGGGACCAGGGGATGATGTTCGGGTTTGCTTGTGACGAGACACCCGAATACATGCCACTACCCGCTGCATTAGCACACGCGCTCATGCGGCGGACGGCTAAGCTGCGGCATGACGGGACGATTAAGTATTTGCGTCCGGATGCCAAGGCTCAGGTTACCGTTGAATACGACGACAACGACAAGCCTGTGCGCGTGGACACCATTGTTCTGTCCACCCAGCACGACCCAGACGCGACGCTCGACCAGATTCGCCGCGACGTTGAAGAGCAGATTGTGCGCAAGGTAATTCCGGCGCAGCTGCTCGATGAGAACACCAAGATTCTGGTTAACCCAACTGGCCGTTTCGTACTCGGGGGCCCCGCAGCGGATGCGGGCCTGACCGGACGGAAGGTCATCGTTGATACGTACGGCTCATACGCCCGTCATGGTGGTGGGGCCTTCTCCGGTAAGGATGCGACGAAGGTTGACCGTTCTGCGTCCTACGCAGCGCGGTACATCGCCAAGAACATCGTTGCCGCGGGGCTAGCAAGTAAGCTTGAAGTTCAGCTCGCCTACGCCATTGGGGTTGCGAAGCCCGTGTCGATTTCGGTCAACACGTTTGGCACGAACAAAATTGCAGAGGATAAGATCGTTGCTGCCATTCGCGACAACTTCGACCTGCGTCCAGCCGGGATTATTGAGATGCTCAATCTCCGCCGGCCAATATATGAACAAACTGCGGCTTATGGTCACTTCGGCCGCACAGACATCGACTTGCCTTGGGAACACCTGGACAAGGTTGACGTGCTGAAGCAACTGCTTAAGTAGTGATCGATTGGTATGGGAGGCAACTTTATTTAGTTGTCTCTTTTTGTTTGCCCTCAATTCGGGTAAGCAGATGTGCACGAAGCAAGAACGCGAGGTTGGTTGAAGAAATATGAACCAGAAAAAAACTAATGTGGCCGTAGTGACGGCGACGATTTTTATTGCAACATTTATGGCCGCCATCGAGGGGACCATTGTTAGTACCGCGATGCCGACCATTGTGGGCTCCCTCCACGGTGTGAAGCTCATGAACTGGGTGTTCACGATGTACCTGTTGACCAGTGCGATGGCCACGCCGATTTACGGCAAAATGGCGGACCGCATTGGCCGCAAGCCGGTCTTATTGTTCAGCTTGGCCGTCTTCGTGGTCGGCTCGCTGCTTAGCGGCCTGTCCCAGTCGATGCCGATGTTGATTCTGTTCCGGGCACTGCAGGGAATTGGGGCCGGCGGGATTATGCCGGTCACCTTCACCATCATCGCGGACATCTACCCGATTGATAAGCGGGCCAAGGTGCTGGGCTTTAACGGGTCCGCCTGGGGCATTGCCGCCGTGGTCGCCCCACTGATTGGGGGCTTCATCGTTGACCGTCTGTCTTGGCACTGGGTCTTCATCTTGAACGTGCCAATTGGGATTTTGACGATGATTCTCACGGCCATTTTCCTGCGTGAAAACCACGTCAAGAAGAGCGGCCCCATCGATATTGCCGGCACGGTCCTGCTGGCGATGACATTGCTGTTCATGCTCTCTGGGTTCCAGATGCTAGACAGTAAAAACGGCGTCATCATTTTCGCCGTCCTGTTTGCCCTCGCAATCATCAGCCTGGTACTGTTCATTCGGCAGGAAAAGCGGGCGGTTGATCCTGTGATTAGCCTGGATTTATTCGCTTCCCGCACGTTCACGATTCAGAACGTACTGGCAGCCATTGTTTCCGGGATTGTCATGGGCCACGAAGTCTACATGCCGATGTGGATGCAGGGGATTCTGGGCCTCGATGCTTCAATGGGGGGCTTTGCCGTGACCCCAAGTAGCCTCATGTGGGTGATTGGCTCGTTCATTGCGGGTCGGATGCTCGTGCAGATGCGGCCACAGCGGGTGCTCGTGGTGTCGCTGGCGATTATCACTGTCGGTATCGTGACGCTCACGCTGGTACCAGTGTCGACGCCGTTTGCTGCGTTCCTCGCCATTTCCGCCGTGCTTGGTTCCGGGTTCGGGATTGCGATTACGACCACGACGGTTAGTTCGCAGGCAGCTGTCTCGCAGGACAAAGTGGGGGTTGCGACGGGGTTCAACACGCTCAGCCGGACACTGGGCCAGACCGTGATGGTTGCCATTTTCGGAATGATTTTCAACGTGCAGGTAGCTAGCGGCACACACGCACACGGGTTGCAGGTAGCGATGATGAACAAGCTCATCAACCCGCATACGGTGAGCCAGCTGCCACAAAGCGTGGTGCCCACTCTGCGCAACATTTTGTTTGGCGCGTTGCACGGCGTCTACATTGCGTGCGCCGTGGTTGTTGTCCTGGGGATTTTCCTCAACTTGCTTGACCGAACGCACCGCACCAAGTAGTTTGCGGTCGCAATCTTGCCCGTGCACGAAGCACTTCACTTTCGCGTGGAGTGCTTTTTCTGTGCGGAAAAACAGGGATTGCCCGCGTGCTTGCTGTCTGGAGCCGTCAGTGATGGTTCACCCCAGACTTGATTTACACGGGAAATGAGTTATAATTTTCGGTAAAGAATGGATTGAGTGCTCACTCAAAAATGCCATGTAAGCGGGAATTTATAGGGGGTGGCCGGCGTGCAACGCGAACAATTCTATCATGAGTTCACCGATGATTTTGTTGCCAGTCCGGAGCAAGAGCGCACGCTGCCGGCCGATTACTCCTGGCACCAGGAACGCCCGCACCTCGCACACCTCGTCTATTGGGGTGCGCGGTTGCTCGGCGGGTTATACGTGCGGGTGTTTTTGCACGTTCAAGTCCGCGGACGCGCCAAGGTGGCACGGATCAAAGGCGGTGCGTTTATTTACGCCAACCACACCCAGCCGGTTGGGGACGTGTTCGTACCCATGCTGGCGGGAGCGGGCAAACGGGTGGATACCGTCGCGGCGCCCGCTAACCTGAGCGTGCCGGTGCTCGGACGGTTGCTGAAGCTCGGCGGCGCGCTCGTCTTACCGCAGAGCATGCACCAACTGGCGGCGTTCAATCGCGAGGTGCGCAGCCGCATTGCGTCCGGCCACGTGGTGACGGTGTACCCCGAGGCCCACGTCTGGCCGTACGCCACCATCATCCGGCCGTTTGTCCCCGGGAGCATGCACTACCCCGTGGCGAGCAATACGCCGGTGTTTGCCATGACCACTACGTATCAGCGGCGCAGATGCGGTCGAAAGCCGCGCATTACCGTCGACATTGACGGACCGTTCATGCCGGACGAACAGCTACCCCGCAAAAAGCAGCAGAGCCAGTTAACCGCGCAGGTCCAGGCAGCGATGCACAGCCGGGCGCAGGCGCAAAACACGTACACATACATCAAGTACACCAAAAAGTAACGCAATGGGAGGGAAGACAATATGAACATTTTATATTGTGGTGACGCACACATGGCGGATGGCTTGCTCATCTCCACGCTCAGTCTAACCAAACACTATCAGGCACCAATTCACGTCTACGTTTTGACCGCTAATATCCACACCCAGAACCGGGATTTTCAGGCCTTGGGGCAAGACGCGGTGACGGTCGTGCAGGAGCAGTTGCACGACGTCAACCCGCTCAGCTCCGCGGAGTTGATTGACATTACCGACATCTTCACGGCGAACCCGCCTACCGTCAACATGGACACCCGCTTCACCCCGTACTGCATGCTGCGGCTGTACAGCGACCTCGTGCCGCAGTTGCCCGACCGGCTGCTGTACCTGGACACTGACATCGTGTGCCGGGAAAGCCCCCAGCACTTCTACGACCAGGACCTCACGGGGACCGAATTCGTGGGGGTTCTCGACCACTACGGTAAGTGGTTCTTCCACAGCCAGTTGCGGGCCCTCGATTACGTGAACTCGGGGATGATGCTGATGAACATGCCTCAGATCCGCAAAACGCAGCTATTTGTGCGCTGCCGCCGGGTGTGCGCGACGGTCAAGATGTTCATGCCCGACCAGTCGGCCCTCAACAAGTTGGCAGATACCAAGCGTTTGGCGCCGCGGCGGTTCAACGAACAGCGGCGGCTGCACCGGAACACCGTGTTCCAGCACTTCACCACCAGTTTCCGCTTCTTCCCGTGGGTGCACACCCTGTCCGTGAAGCCTTGGGAAGTTGACCGGGTGCACAGCGATTTGCACCTGCACGAGTACGACGACGTGCTTTCGGAATACGCAGAGATTAAACACATTGCAAAATAAATAATTGGTTTACTAGTAGCCGTTATTTCTAGGCAGGTGCCGCTTTTTGCGGGGCCAGAAGTATAAGGAGATTTTTTATGTATGAAGCAGCAAGTGCCATGCCCATCTTTTTTGCCGTCGATGACCATTACGCCGCAAGTTTAGCGGTTGCGATTCAGTCGTTGGTGGCAAATGCCGACCGGGGGCGCAGTTACCACGTGATTGTGCTGCAACGCGGGCTTAAACCAGAGAACCGCAAGAACTTGCTCGCCCTGGCGACAGACAACGTGCAAGTTGAGCTCGTCCCAATGGCGGAACGAATCAAGGAATGCTTGGCGGATAACGGCAATAAGTTGCGGGCGGATTACTTCACGCTCACGATTTACTACCGCTTGTTTATTGCGGAAATGTTCCCGCAGTACAGCAAGGGGCTGTACCTGGATGCCGACGTGATTGCGTTGGACGATGTGGCCAAGCTGTTTGCCACCGACGTTACCGGCAAGCTCGTGGCTGCGGCGGTTGATCCGTTCATCGCTACCGATGCGATTATGGCACCATACGCCGTTAATTCGGTGGGGGTCCCAGCGGATGCGTACGTTAATTCCGGCGTGCTCGTGATGAACCTGGCGGAAATGCGGCAGCAGCATTTTGCTGAGCACTTCCTGACCTTACTGAACCAGTACAAGTTCGCCAGCATTGCCCCCGACCAGGACTACCTGAATGCAATTGCCGCCGACCAGATGGTGCACCTGCCACTTAGCTGGAACGTGCAGGAGGTGGGCCCGAGCTATGCAGTGCAGCTGGTGCATTACAACCTATTCAAGAAGCCATGGCATTACGTGGACGTCCCGAATGGCGCCGATTTTTGGCGGTATGCGGACCAGACGCCATACGCAGCCAAGTTGCGTGCCACGCGGGCACACTTCACGGCAGCGGATGCGGCGAATGACGAAAAACACATGCGGGAAATGGTAGCCCGGGCAGAGAGCATCACGTACGCGCCCGCATCATTCCGGGATATTCAAGCACGCACGGGGGAGGTCCGGCTGTGACGTTTGCCGATCAAATCCTGCAGGGCGAGCACCTGACCGCCATTAACAACATCAAGGCGGCGGTGGCGGCGGCCGATTACACGGCCAAGGTGGAACCGGGCGACCCCGTGTTGACCCCGGAAGCAGAAAAGGCCGAATTACAGCGCTACTTGCAACACAGCAGCACTGCCTCGTTCCGGACCAAAACGCTAATTGCCCGCAAAATGATGGATACAGCGGCCTCCTGGGTGGGCCGGTCCGTGCAGTTTGTGGGCCGCGAGAATTTGGCGGCGGTTCAAGGGGGCGCCATTGTGACTAGTAACCACTTTTCGCCCATCGAGAACCTCTTCGTGCGTAGTGCCGCCCGCGGGCACCGGTTGCACATCGTCAGTCAATTGACCAACCTGATGATGCACGGTGTTCTGGGCTTCTTGATGAACTACGGCGACACCATCCCGCTTGGCAATAGGCGGGAGTGGGTCGGCCGCGAGTTTCCTGAACTCATCCACAAGTGCCTGGTGCGCGGACAATGGGTGCTGATCTATCCGGAACAAGAGATGTGGTTCAATTACCGTAAGCCGCGCCCGGTTCAGCGGGGCGCCTATTACTACGCCGCCCGGTTCAACGTGCCCGTGGTGTCGATGTTTGTCAGCATGGAAACCACCACGCGGAAGGTGAACAAGGACTTCAACGCCATTAAGTACACCGTCCACGTATTGCCGCCTATCTATCCCGACCAAACGCTCGGGGTACGTGCGGCGAGCATCAAGATGGCGGCTACTGATTACGCGCAAAAGTGTGCAGCGTACACGGCGGCGTACGGCAAGGAGCTCGACTATACATTCCAGCCATCCGACATCGCCGGTTGGCAGCAAAAAGGCTAGTACCACCGCATCTGCGGGGGCACTAGCCTTTGTTATCTCTATGGCTCCGGACTGAGGGCCTTGGTGAGGGCATCAATCACGTGCGTTTCCATGTTCGTGGTGGGCTTGACCTCGAAAAACAGGGCGGTACTCAGGATGCCGCCGGCGACGGCGAGAATCATCCGCAAAATCTCCTGGTTGTCCCACTGCACGAGCAAGCCGTCCGCCTTAAGCTGGTTGAATTTGCTGTTCAGCGCCGCGATGTAGCCCTTGGGTACGTTCGCCATGACCTTGTCGCGCACCTCTTGGTTGTAAACGAGTTCCGAGATTAGAATGCGCAGGACTTTGCGGTTGGCGCGCACGAATTCCGCGCGGTCGTGCAGGATGGTGGCGAAGAAATCGTGCAGGGTATGGTATTGCGACGTGAACCGTTCAGCGATGAAGTTATTGATGGTTGCCGGGAAGATGGATTCAATCACCGGCTCCACGATTGCCTCCAGTAGGCCGTGTTTGCTGCCAAATTTGCTGAAAATATTGCCTTCCGCGACGCCGGCTACCTTGGCAATCTCGTGCGTGCTGGAGTTCGCGTAACCCTTCTGCGCGAAGACATCGATGGCCGCACCGATAATTTGCATCTGCTTGGCGGTGTAGTTATCAAAGACATGATTATCAATAAATATTTGTAATTCTTGCGGTTCCATGACGTGCCCCAATTCACATTTTAAGTGTTTACTCAAAATAAGCCTAATCGTTTACCTGTTGCCGTGTCAAGTGGTTTTATAAAAGAGCTAATGGAACTTTGAAAACTATTTGTTTTTTCATTTTCACAATGGTATTATTAGGCCAACTTTTAAACGGAGGAAACGTCTAATGCAGAACGAACTCATTGACTGGATTGGCCAGAAGAACGCAATTATCTTCATTTTTGCGCTTTAGGGGTGGAGTCTACCCTTTTTTGGTCGTCAGTCAATGAATATTCTGCAGGTAGGTGACTGCTACGGGTGCATTAGTCGCATTCGAATCCGCAGCACCGTGACGTCCCGGCGTCGGCCTTGCACTCATCCGCGCATTTGCGTGGCGCAAGGCTTTTTTTGTGGGCGGCCTGCAGCCGGAGAAAATTTAAAAATGAATACAAAAAGAAATACCATTCTGGCTTATGCTTACAGTTTTGCCGCGTGGTTTGGGATTACGAATTTATGGGTCATATACCTGGGTCAGCAAGGACTGCCCCTGATTCAGATTGGGCTATGTGAAAGCATCTTCCACGTGGCCAGCTTCTGCTTCGAAGTGCCGTCGGGGATGTTGGCTGACCGTTTCAGCTACAAAACGGTACTGTACTTCAGCCGCATCATGGCCATTATTTCGTCGCTATTGATGCTGATTGGGCACTCGTTCATCTGGTTCGCCATTAGTTTTATTGTTAGTGCCTGGTCGTACAACTTGCAGTCGGGAACGCTGGAAGCTCTGGCCTACGAATCACTACCCCAGGCGAGCCGGGATGCGCGGTACGCTAAGGTCGTGTCGATGATTAGCATCGTGACCGAAGTGGGGAGCACGGCGGGGGTGATCATCGCTGGGGCGCTGGTGCACTGGCACTTCGAAATTACCTATTACATTTCCATCGTCCTCGGCATCGTTGCGCTGGGCACGATTGCGTTCATGCAGGAGCCATCCGTGCACGGTCCGCGCGAGCAGCGACAAACGCTTGCGATGATTGTCCGCGCCGCCGTTCACGAACTGCGGCACCAGCCAGTTTTGCGCAACCTCATGTTGCTGGACGCAGTCATCAGCACGGCTGGCACCGCCTTTTACTACTACTTCCAGGACGTGATGACGAAGGCCGACTTTGCCGGGTGGATGATCTCAACCTTGATGCTCGTGAGTTCATTGGGCTCCATCGCAGCGATGCGGGCACTTCCGTGGCTGCAGGCCAAGACCTCACAGCTGCAGCTTTTGCTTGGCATTACGGTTGCGATGACGTTTGCCCTCATCGTCATCGCCGTGCCGTCGATGGTGGCGATGATTGTGATGTACCTCATAATTCAGGCCATTACGGCAGTCATGTACCCGTTGTTTAACGCCTATTACAACGAGCTGATTCCCAGCAAGCAGCGGGCAACCTTGCTGAGTGTGGCCAGCATGCTGTTTTCGGTGGTAATGATTGTGCTCTTCCCGGTTTGTGGTTGGCTTGTTGACCGCTTTAGCTTTAACGTGACGTTTGGCGGCTTCGGGCTGGTTTTGCTGCTAGCCACGATTGGCTGGGCGGTGCGCCAAAAACGCGCCGCATAATTGACGAAGGCCAGCAAGAACGATAGCTTGCTGGCCTTCTTTGATAGTTAGGGTTAATGGTGGACGCGCGCATTAGACGAAGATACCTCGGCTAACGCGCGCCTTTGTCCCCACAGATTATCTGACAAATTCGTGGCGGACATTACGTAAGTGGGTAAGGGCGATGGCAGCGGCACCGATAATGGTGGTGGCGGTACCGATAATAATGAATTTTTGCATAGGCAAGCTCCTTAGATGTGGTTACGGGTTTTAACGTGTTGTGGTTCCGGCCGGCTGGCGACCAAGATGGTGGCGATGCCGGCTAAACCGGAACAGCCGATTAGTAGTAAAAATGAGATTATCATGCGTCGGTTACGCCTCCTTTGGTGGGTGGTCCTGCGCGGTTGCAGTTAGGCGGTGGTTGCCGGAGATACTGACCGCTGATTGACTATGAATATAGAATAGCGGGCAGCTTTGAATTGCGGGTGTTTTAACTGTGAAGTCAAAAAGCGTTAACTATGAACATTTTGCAGTGCCGTGCAATGCCAGCGAATCTTTGTTAAGCTATATAAATATTAATAGAGAAGGATGAATGAATTCATGACCAAAACAGCATACATTGCCTCAAGCTGGTTCAACGACGAACAGACCGCGCACATGAACGGTGGGGTTGCCGCAATCAAGGCGAACCCAACTGTCGACTTCGACAACAGCTACCTGCCACTGGCACACCAGTACAAGGGCCTCGACACCATGAAGAACCCAGAACTGCTCAGCGACACCGAGTGGCAGCTGGCAACGTTCAACGGCGACGTGCAGGGCATTAACAACACGGACCTCGTGATTGCTCTGTACGATCCGAAGCAGGAAAACAGCGATCCCGGCGTGCTCTGGGAAGTCGGCTACGCATACGGCCTGCGCAAGCCAGTGATTCTGGTGCTGCCAGATGCCAACGAAATTCCGCTGAACCTGATGCCGGCCATTGGCGCAACGGCCATCATTCACGTTAAGGACCTGGCTGATTACAACTTCAACTTCCCGAACTACGACGTGTACAAGGGTCAAGTTTACTAAACCAAACAGCAACAGATTTGCGGGTGGCATGATTGCCGCCCGTTTTTTGCTGCTTTGTTAAGGATGCGCAACCTTGGTGCCATTTCGGCTGCGACCATGCTATTCTAGGCATAGAATGCTTTGGAGGACGAGGACATGTATAGAGGAAAACGGCAGCCCGCGTATCTACTAATTGGCGCGTGCATCACGGCCACACTTTTTGCCATCTTGATTGCAGGTGTGCTGAATAACTTTGGTTACATTCACGCGATTGACCAAGCTGGTTTTCGCGGCGCGCTGGCGGTGCGTAATCCTGGCTTGACGGCGCTGGTGGTGCCGCTGACTAACTTCGGCAATCCGCTAGTGGTGACCATCTTGAGTATTATCCTGGCGCTAATTTTCGCAATGCGTCGGCAGTGGACCCTGTTTAGCTTCGTGGCGGTCAACATGATGGGCATCAACGCGGTGAACTACATCGTCAAGAACATCGTGGAGCGGGTGCGACCGTTCAACGCGGATGCGACGGTGCACAACCTGGTTGCAGCTAGTGGCTGGAGCTTTCCCAGCGGCCACTCGACCGGCGCGGTGCTACTCTACGGCACCATCATCGTGTGTGCGGCGGCGCTGGTGCAAAAGCGCTGGCAGGTTAACTGGTTGCGGGGTCTCAGTATCTTCCTCCTGATTACGATTCCGCTCAGCCGGATTTACGTGCAGGTGCACTACCCAACTGACGTACTGGCGGGGCTGTGCTTGGGGGCAACCGGCCTGTTTTTGTCGCTGTATTTCTTCGATACCGAAAATGCTTAAGGCACTGCGCCTACCTGCAGAGAAAGTCGCCGTCTGCCGTGACTTTTTGCCCGTTTCCGTTTTGCTTTTCCGCTATTTGTCTGCTATATTAAGACTAATATTAAACGCGGAAGAGTAGTAGGATTTTGGTGGCGTTCAGGAAGTCGGCGGGACTGCGAGCCGACCCCACAAAATCACGAACTGACTTCTAAATGTTGTCACTTTGAATCAAGTAGGAGTGACCGGGCTGCCGTTATCCAGTTAAGTGCTGCATCAATTGGTGCAGAAATTAGGTGGTACCGCGGCCAAGCCGTCCTAACGTTGTTAGGGCGGCTTTTTGCGTTTAATGGACCAACACACATACATCCAGGTTACATATCAATTCAGGGAGGATTCATCATGGCTTTCGATCACACTGGCATCGAAAAAAAGTGGCAGAAGTACTGGCGCGAACACGACACATTTAAGACGGGGAAAGACCCAAAAAAACCTAAGTATTACGTCCTCGACATGTTCCCTTACCCATCAGGTCAGGGTTTGCACGTTGGGCACCCAGAAGGTTACACCGCAACGGACATCGTTGCCCGCATGAAGCGGATGCAGGGCTTTAACGTCTTGCACCCAATGGGCTGGGATGCCTTTGGCTTGCCCGCAGAACAGTACGCGCTGAAGACCGGGAACGCCCCTAAGGAATTCACGGCCAAGAACATTGCCAACTTCAAGCGCCAGATCCAAAGCCTCGGCTTTTCTTACGACTGGGACCGGGAAATCAACACGACCGACCCCTCATATTACAAGTGGACCCAGTGGATCTTCGAACAGATGTACAAGAAGGGTCTCGCTTACGAAGATGAAGTTGCGGTTAACTGGAGTCCCGACCTGGGCACGGTTGTTGCCAACGAAGAAGTTATCGACGGTAAGACCGAACGTGGCGGCTTCCCCGTTATTCGCAAGCCAATGCGGCAGTGGGTGCTGAAGATTACGGCCTACGCTGACCGCCTGCTTTCGGACCTCGACGACCTTGACTGGCCTGAATCCATTAAGCAGATGCAGCGTAACTGGATTGGTAAGTCAACTGGGGCCAGCGTGACGTTCAAGGTGGACGGAACCGACAAGTCCTACGAGATCTACACCACGCGCCCAGACACCCTGTTCGGGGCGACCTACTCCGTGCTGGCGCCTGAACTGGACCTGGTTAAGGAAATCACCACGCCAGAGCAGAAGGCTGCTGTGGATGCTTACATCGACGAAGCTTCCCACAAGTCTGACCTGGACCGGACGGACCTCAACAAGGACAAGACCGGGGTCTTCACCGGGGCCTACGCCATCAACCCAATTAATGGCGACAAGCTGCCAATCTGGATTTCTGACTACGTGCTGTCCACTTACGGGACGGGGGCCATCATGGCTGTTCCCGCACACGACGAACGTGACTTCGCCTTCGCCAAGAAGTTCGGCCTCAAGATTGTGCCGGTTATCAAAGGCGGCAACACCGAGGAAGAAGCATACACTGGCGATGGCCAGCACATCAACTCTGGTTTCTTGAACGGCCTGAACAAGACCGACGCGATTGCCAAGGCAATTGAATGGCTCGAGAGCGAAGGCGTTGGTAGTGCCAAGGTCAACTACAAGCTGCGCGACTGGGTCTTCTCCCGTCAGCGTTACTGGGGTGAACCAATTCCGGTCATTCACTGGGAAGATGGCGAAACCACACTGGTGCCTGAAGACCAGCTGCCACTGCGGTTGCCTGAAGAAGCCGACATCAAGCCTTCTGGGACCGGTGAATCACCACTGGCTAACCTTGAAGATTGGGTGAACGTGGTTGACGAAAACGGGCGCAAGGGCCGCCGGGAAACCAACACCATGCCACAATGGGCTGGTTCTTCATGGTACTTCCTGCGTTACTGTGACCCACACAACGGCCGCATGATTGCCGACCCGAAGAAGCTCAAGTACTGGATGAATGTTGACCTCTACATCGGTGGTGCCGAACACGCGGTTCTGCACTTGCTCTACGCCCGCTTCTGGCACAAGTTCCTGTACGACCTTGGCGTTGTACCAACGAAGGAACCATTCCAGAAGTTGTTCAACCAGGGGATGATTCTGGGTGACAACCACGAAAAGATGAGTAAGAGTAAGGGAAACGTGGTTAACCCTGACGATGTTGTGGCTGAATATGGTGCGGATACTCTGCGTCTGTACGAAATGTTCATGGGCCCACTGGACGCCGGGATTGCTTGGAGTACTGACGGTCTCGCCGGCGCGCACAAGTTCCTGGACCGCGTCTACCGGACCTTCGTCGATGACAAGGGCAAGATGCGTGACCACATCACGACCCTCAACGATGGCAAGCTGACCAAGGTCTACAACGAAACGGTCAAGAAGGTAACCAAGGACTACACCGACTTGCACTTCAACACCGCCATTGCCCAGATGATGGTCTTCATCAACGAAGCAAACAAGGTGGACGCATTGCCGTTCGAATACTGCGAGGGCTTCGTCAAGATGCTCGCCCCAGTTGCACCACACCTGATGGAAGAAATCTGGTCCATTTTTGGCCACGACGAAACCATCAGTTACGAACCATGGCCAACCTACGACGAATCCGCACTGGTTTCCGACGAAGTGAACGTTGTCGTTCAGGTTAACGGTAAGCTACGGGCGCAGATTAAGCTGGCGAAGGATACTTCTAAGGAAGATACCCAGCAGGCAGCGATGGGCCAGCCGAACGTGCAGAAGTTCACGGAAGGCAAGGACATCAAGAAGGTTGTTGTCATTCCAAACAAGCTCGTTAACATTGTTGCTAAGTAATATTGGCGCCTAAATCAAGCACCGGTTACCCAAAATCTGGGGCAACCGGTGCTTTTTTGCGCGTGCTGGCCCCGATTTTCTTTTGAGAAGGTTAACATTGGCGCTGCTGATTGCATAATGCCCCGCTTTAATTATAGAATAGAGTGTTATAATGTCGGGCTGTCTGAAATACGGCAGCGACAAAAACTGGTGGTAGCGGGGGACACAATGGATAGAAAAGCAGCACGGGCACCACAAGAGAAGTCTGCCCAAGCTAAAATGTTAACGGGATCGGCCTGGATGACTGCGGGGAGTATGTTCTCGCGGGTACTTGGTGCGATTTATATCATCCCTTGGTACATCTGGATGGGGGCGTCCGCCGCGACGGCGAATTCCCTCTTCGTTAAGGGGTACTCCGTTTACGCAATTTTCATCATGATTTCAACGGCGGGGATTCCCGGGGCGGTGTCTAAGCAAATCGCCCGGTATGACGCGATGGGCGAATACTCAACCAGTATGCGGCTGTTCTGGCACGGGATGCTTGCGACCAGCATCATGGGTGTCTTGGGTGCTGCCATCATGTGGTTCGCCGCCCCAATCCTAGCGGCAGGCGATGCGCGGATGGTACCAATATTCCACACCCTGTCGCTCGCCCTCGTGCTGATTCCAATGCTTAGTATCCTGCGCGGGTTCTTCCAGGGCCATTCCGAAATGGCGCCGAGTGCCATTTCGCAGTTCCTGGAACAGCTCGTCCGCGTGGCGTACATGCTGGTCACCGCCTACATGATCATGAAGGTGGGGAACCGCGATTACGTGGAAGCCGTTAAGCAATCCACGTTCGGGGCCTTCGTTGGGGCCATCGCCGGGATTGCGCTGCTCGCGTTCTTGCTGGCCAAGCGGATGCCGCAAATTCGGCGGCGCAACGCGGAAAGCCGCAACGAGATTCACGTGTCCGTAAACCACCTGCTGTGGGAAGTTGTGCAGCAGGCGATTCCGTTCATTATCCTGAGTGCCACCATCAATGTGTACTACCTGATTGACCAGTACACGTTCTTCACGGGCATGAAGAGTCTGTATTCGACCACCATGCACGCACTCAACATTTACTACGCGATGTTCGCCGGCAACGCCAACAAGCTGGTGACCATCGTTGTGTCCCTGGCCGCGGGGATGTCGACCACGGCAATTCCGCTGCTGACCACAGCCTGGACCAAGCACAAGATGCACGAGGTGACCAACCAAATCACTAACGCGCTCCAACTGCTCTTCTTCGTCATTATCCCGGCGTCGTTCGGGATGGCGGCCATTAGCCACCCGCTGTACGTCATCTTCTACGACTACAACGAGATCGGTTTCCGGATGCTCGAAATCTCTTGTGTGATGGCCATCTTCCTGGGAATGTTCCTGGTCTTGGTCGGCATCTTGCAGGGCCTGTTCCAGAACATGCGGGCGATTTGGGAAATGCTGGCGGGGATGGCGGTCAAAGTCATCCTGCAGCTGCCATTCATGTACCTGTTCAACGTCTACGGGCCAATGATTGCCACGATTGCCGGCGCCGGCGTGTCGTGTGCGCTCATGCTCTATGACCTGCACCACCTTTACCACTACAAGGGCCTGCAGACCTTAAAGCGCGTGGTGGGCATCACGGCCTTCAGTATCATCATGTTCATCGCCACCCGGCTCACGGTGGTTGGGCTCAGCCAGATTCTGAATCCTGCCAGCAAGGTGCAGTCCGCGATTATCCTGATTCCCGCACTGGCCGTTGGGGTCGGCATTTATGTTTACCTCAGCTTGACCACCCGGCTGGCGGATACCATCATGGGCAAGCGCGTCGGCAAGATTCGGCGCATGCTGCATATCCGGTAGGCAAGATTCAAACAATTATTTATCAAATAAACGCTGAGGTGCGGGGAAAAGGCACATTTGGGGCCCGAAGCCAGCACCTCGTGTTATTTTAGACTTGCATGCAGTGCGTGAAATGCGGTACAAATAATTAAGATACTTTTTAGACATTGTGATTGATTTTGGAAGGAATAACAAAACCCATGGGTAAAACTCTGATTTTCGGTACGGCGCTCGTTGATGCATTGATGAACGTACCAAGCGTGCCAACCAGCGGACTGAATGTGCTTGGTGATTTCCTCGAATACCAGGTCGGCGGCTGTGCGATTAACGCCTACTGCGGCTACCGCTACGCCGGCGCTGAAGGTGACCTGTTCGTGCCGGTTGGGCGCGGTGCTAACGCTGACCGGATCACTGAACATTTGAAGAAGATTGGCGTGAAGCCTTACGTCGTGACCGGGGCCCCCGATAACGGCTGGACGGTTGCGATGATTGAGCCGAACGGGGAACGGACCTTCGTCGTTCTGCCCGGGATGGAACAGCTGTGGCGTGCGCCATGGTTTAAGCCGGTCGACATGACTAAGTACGACTACATTTACCTGAGCGGTTTTCAGCTCACCAACCCACTGGTCGCGCGGGCAACCGTTGACGCGCTGAACAACCGCCGGGACGACGCCGTGGTGCTGTTTGACGTGGCGGCCCGGATTAAGAGTGTGGACAAGGACATCCTGGCTGAACTGCTGCACTCAGGGGTCATTGTTCACTGTAATGAAGTGGAACTGCCCCAGGTCGCTGAAGGCAATACCTTCGACGAACGGATTGCCTACCTGCACGCGCAGACCCACCAGCCAGTAGTGGTCACGCTTGGAAGCAAGGGGACTTACTACTACGCGGGTCCCGATGATTCCGGGATTGTGCCGGGCTTTAAGGTCAAGGTCGTCAACACGGTTGGCGCCGGCGACACCCACTGTGGGGGCATGCTCGCGGGGATGGCGCAGGGTCTCAGCTTGACCGAATCGATTCAGCTTGGAAACCAGCTCGCGGCGAAGGTTTGCGGGATGCAGGCCAACATGCTGTCAGTATCATTTTAGTTAAACGAAAAAATCTGCCTCGACGTTGGTCGGGGCAGATTTTTTTGAATTGACCCCAAACCTGGGGAAGCGAACTGTGTCGTAATCCGGCAGACACAAACTTGTTCCAAGTCAAGTTTTTGTTCGCTAATAATGATGGCTGCGCTCATAAGTTGAGCGGGTGCTAAATCACAACTACCTGAAGTAGTGTGGGGAATTAGTTGGCCATAAATCTTGCCAACTAATAGAGAATAACGCGCTGTGTTGCGGATTGCAAACGGCACATGCGGCATTCTGTGGTGGCTTTTACCGTTTGCTGTGATTGATATTCATGGGAACAATTCTTGAATTGGTATGCAAACGTGAACGGTAAAAGGCTAGAATCCACGCCAAATGAACAAAGTGAACAGAAAGCTGACAATTCGCACTTTAAAATTCGGGTGATTGGCGTTCTTTAATCAGTGAATATTCGGCTGATTCCGAATAAAATAATATTTTGATGAAATATTGGTCAGGTACCCGCCGCTAAAAATCGTGCGGAACTTCACAAAACCTATTTATTAATATAAAAATAGGGCTTACAATAAGGGTGTGAAATCAAAGGAGTGGTATACATGCGTAAGAACGAAAATTGGTTGCTCTATTTGGTCGTTGGCGTAGTCGTATTCATCGGTGGATCACTGTTAGTCGGGTTGGGTGTGGCAAACCAGAGCTATGGCTTGGTCGTCCTGGGGATGGCAATCCTCGCTACGGGCATGACTAGTCTGGATGTTAGCTACTTGGAGCACGGAACAGCTAAATAGCATTCAGCTTGAGCCATCAAGTATTGGTATAGGTAACTATCAATGCTTGGTGGCCCTTTCTTTGGCCATCGATGTTTTTTTAAAAAATGATAGGGCTTGCAAAACGCCCATAAATCAAGGTTCACACACTGAAAATCAAAATGTAAACGCAAATGTATATTCTTTTAAAGAAAATGTATTGCGTTACCGCGAATACGGTGTATACTTTAGTTTGTTGATAGGAATAGCAAGCGCTTTCGAAACGGTTCCATCCGGTGTCGACCCACTTCATTACCGTCTGGTCGTTTTGTTCGTTTGTTGTTGTAAAGCATGAAATTCAGAGATTATTATTTCCAACTGATATTTTTCAATTCCTGATTCCTGACATTGGGGGCAATAGCCGGGGATCCTCTGAAGGACATGCGCACTTGTTTGAAGGAGATGTGAACAATATGGCTTTAGAGGACACTAAGTTCGGGCAAGGATTTATCAAGGTCGCCGTTAAACTCGGTAACCAAATCCACCTGCGCTCATTGCGTGACGCGTTCGCGACAATCATGCCTCTGTACATCCTGGCTGGTCTTTCCACATTGCTGAACAACACCGTGTTCACCTGGATCTTTAAGGGTGACGCACTGGTCAACGTTCAGTACTGGGGCAACATGCTGGGTAACGCGACGCTGAATATTTCTAGTATTTTGATTGCTACCATGATTGGTTACTTCCTGGCGAAGAACCGGGGCTTTGACAACCCACTGGCAGCAGCAATGGTATCTCTTGCAACCCTGGTTGCAATGATGCCTAACTCCGTTTCCCTGATTCCTACTGGCGCAACCAAGGCTGTCGACATTGCCGGCGTCCTGACCTACTCCAACATGGGTACTGGTGGTATGTTCGCCGGGGTTATCATGGGTCTTCTGGCAACCGAACTCTTCATTCGCTTGTCTAACGTTAAGGCACTCAAGGTTAACTTGGGTGACCAGGTTCCACCTGCAGTTGGTGACTCCTTTAACGTTTTGATTCCAGTTATCTTGGTTCTTTCATTCTTTGCTATCATTTCTACCGTTCTGTTTGACACTACCGGCATGAATGTTATCAGTTTGATTACCACCTTCATTCAGGAACCTCTTCGTGGGATTGGTACTGGTATTGTTGGGACGCTTATCATTTACACCCTGGCAAACCTGCTGTGGCTCTTCGGGATTCACTTCTCCGTTATCTACAGTACTATCCTCGAACCTCTTCTGATTATCAACATCGTGCAGAACACGGCTGCTTACAACGCAGGTCACGCGATTCCAAACATCATCAACCTGTCCCTTGTTCAGTCCTTCGCTCTTCTCGGTGGTTCTGGTGGTACCCTCTGCCTGCTGGTTGCGACCTTCCTTGTTAGCCGTAACGCAGCTTCCCGTAACGTTGCTAAGTTGGCCCTCCTTCCAGGTGTGTTCAACATCAACGAACCTGTAATCTTTGGTTACCCAATCGTTTACAACGTTTCCCTGATCATCCCATTCATCGCTCTTCCTTCCATCGGTATCTTCGTGGCATGGCTCACGACGACACTTGGCTGGATGAACCCAATGGTCATTCAGGTTCCATGGACCACACCTATGTTCCTCAACTCCTTCCTGGCAACAGGTGGTGACTGGCGTGCTCCTGTTATCCAGATTATCGTCTTCATCGCCGGTGTTCTGCTCTACATGCCATTTGTTAAGATTAACGATGGTGTTGTTGCTAAGCAGCTTGCTGAAGCTAACGACTAAGATTGATGCGAAAAAAAGCGTTCCTTTGCGGGAACGCTTTTTTTGTGTAAATTTACGGGTTAGTTTAATCGGTTACGCCCGTAATGTAACGGAATTCCTGCGTTTTACCGCCGTACCCCCAAGCTTCAGAGGTGACGTCGCGCAGCAGCACGTAGCTGGTTTTGGCTACGTGGGGGAACTGGGCCGCCATGGCGGCAAAGACGTCGCGAACGAACTTGGCCTTGGCATCACGGGTGTTGGTTGCAGCGGTGATGTTGATTTCAACGACAAAACTGGATTGGTTGGCTGCAAGCTGCTGGGCCCCGATGAACCAGTTAGCTGGGTTAGTGAATTGTACGTCGACTGCTGCGGCACTGGCGGATTTGCCTAGATCGGACACGGCGAGCTGGGTGAGGACTGTCGCGACCTCCTGGGCAGCATGCTTACTAGGATTTTCGGTTGCAATGCGGACACGTAAATATGGCATAATTTGTTTGCTCCTTTGTTTTGATTACGTGGTCATTCTAAGGTGCGCGGTGGCTGTTGCATATTACCAATTAGTGATATAGTTATCGCAAAAAGTGATAAGGAGGACGTCATGCAAACCCAGGACTTAGAAATCTATCAGCAGCTGTACGAATTGCGGTCGATTAACCTGGTTGCCCGCACCATGGGCTTCGCACAGTCGAACATCACCGTGCGCTTGCAGGTGCTGGAAGCGGAATTTGGTACGCAGCTGTTCACGCGCAGTGCACAGGGGCTCACCCCGACTGCAAACGGGACGCGGTTTTACCACTATGCACAGTCGGTGCTGCGGGCAACAACCAAAATTAAGGCACAAATGGAGCCGGTCCAAGCGGGGCAGACGGTCGCAATCTCGGAGCTATTGTTCAATTATTTGGTGGTGGCGAGTGGGCGCTTAGCACTGGCGGATAGTCACTTTGCGATTGTTGGTTCGACGGCCCTCTTGCAAAAAACGCCGGATGTGGACACGGTGATTACGTATGCCAACTTTAATGATCCACGCTATACTGAAGTGGCCCGCGATTATTTACCTGCCAGTTTTTTAGTGAGGGATGCTGCAAAGGCAGCGGAGTTACCGCTACTAGTTAATCAAGATCGGGCGTGTCCATTTCGCGCGCGGACACTGCGGCTAGCGCAAGGCAAACGCCAAGTGCTCGAAATCGACTCGTGGGCGAGCATCATCGAACTGGTTAAGGCAGGTCGTGGGGTAGCATTGTTGCCCCAATATTTAGCAGCAGCGGAGCATTTGACGGTTGTGGATGCTAAACGCCATTTCCGCGTACCGTACGGCTGGTTTCGCCGTTAAGCCTGGCGATTACATGGTGCGAACGTGCATAATGGAAAGCACATTGGGAAATGAGCATTTAGACCGCATTATTTCCCGGGAAATATCTGCTTAAGGTCATGAAGGAGAGATAGTATGTTGCCAATTACCACTGACCGGTTAATTCTGCGTCCGTTCACGGAGGCGGATCTACCCGAGTTCTACGCCATTCAAGCTGATCTAGAAGTTAATCGGTTCTTGCCGTGGTTTGCGCCTAAGACTGAGGCTGAGGCGTTAATCATGCTTCAGGAACGGTATTTGGCGCCAGCTGCTGGCTATCAGCTGGCTGTGTGCTTGCGCAGTACTAACAAGGCGGTTGGTTACATTGGTGTTGACGCGGATGAGAGCCACGACCTTGGTTACGGGATGCGCCGCGATGCCTGGGGCCACGGCTACATGACGGAGGCTGCCGCGGCGCTGATTGCGGCCTTACCCGTGGCAGACTATCCATACCTGACGGCGACCCATGATGTCCAGAATCCGCGCAGTGGGGCGGTGATGCAGCGCCTCGGGATGCAGTATCAGTACACGTATCTGGAACAGTGGCAGCCCAAGGACATTCCGGTCCACTTTCGGCTTTACCTCCTGAATCGTGATGGCGATTCGGCCCGTAAGTACCTGAAGTATTGGTCCAAATATCCGTATCACTTGGTAGAAAAGGGGCTGCATTAAGCAAAGCAAAATGGGCCACCAGTGCTGAACTGGTGGCCCATTTGCGTATTATTAATGATTAATCCAAGTGCGCCCCGTTGGAAGCAATCACTTCCTGGAACCATTTGTAGGACTTCTTCGGAATGCGTTTCATGTCGCGCAAATCGTGGTTGGTGCGGTTCACGTAGACCATCCCGTAGCGCTTGTCCATGTTCCCTGACGAGCTAGGAATGTCGATGAGGCCCCAGCCGAGGTAGCCGAGCACATCAACGCCATCAACGTAGATTGCGTCCTTCATGGCCTGAATGTGCTGGCGGTGGTAGTCGATGCGGTAATCGTCTTCGATTTCGCGACCGTCATACTCCTCACGAATCCCAATCCCATTTTCAATCGGGAACATTGGTAGGTGGTACTGGTTGTAGACCTTGGTGAGAATGTCGCGGAAACCGAGTGGATCAATATTCCAGCCCCATTCGTTGGACTGGAGTCCGGGTACCTTCACCGTCCCGTATTCCAGGTAGTGGTTCGGAATGGTGTTCACGGGCACCTTGCTGCTGTCGATGGCATCGGAACGGTAGTAGGAGAAGGCGATGTAGTCACTGTAGTTGTCGGCAAACGCATCCTTGTCGGCGTCCGTGTAGTCGATGTCGAAGTGGTGGTTCTGGATGAACTTTTCGTATTCGGTGGAGTAGGTCCCGTAAACGAAGACGTCCAGCAGATTTTTGTTCAGGAACTCGTCAATCTGGCGGGCGTACAGGATGTCGCGGGGCGCAGCACTAGCGGGGTACACCTCGCTGTATGCCAGCATGCCCCCGATTTTGGCGTCGGTCTTGCTGTGGATGTAGTTCGCCACGCCGACGTGCGCGACCATGACGTGATGGGCAATCTTCAGCAGTTCCGCGTCCGTTTTGTCACCGTGGTCGTACCCAGCGATATCCCAGACGTTTTCCATCGAGTACAGGTTCTGTTCGTTGAACGTGATCCAGTAAGGGACGCGGTCACTGAAGCGGTCGACCATTTCCTTACCGTAGCGGATGAAGGCGTCAACCACGTGGCGGTCCAGGAACCCGTTGTACTTCTGCGCCAGGGCGAGGGGCATGTCGAAGTGGTAGAGGCAAATCATCGGGGTGATGCCGTGTGCCAGCAGCTTGTCGATGAGGTCGCTGTAAAACTTGATACCTTCTTCGTTGAACGCGCCGTCGCCATCTGGGCACACGCGACTCCAGGAAATCTGGAACCGGTAGCAGTTCATCCCCTGATCCGCCATCAGTTGAATATCTTCATCATAGTGGTGGTAATTATCGATGGCCACGTGCCAATCCATTGAGTTCGCGGTTGCCGGGCGTACGTCGTAAACGGACAGGCCCTTGCCGCCTTCATTCCAGCCGCCTTCTGTCTGCATGCTGGATGTGGAGTTCCCCCAGAGGAACCCTTGTGGTAATGCTTTGCTCATGATCCATCCTCCTTGAGTGATTCTTGTATACGATTTCATTATCCCATGCAATCCATCTAATGTGAAGTCTTTATATATAAAAGTATATACAAATCAAGAGCCGAATTGGTGTTCCACGTTGAAAGTACAAAGAACGTCAAATGGTTATGGGTCGTGAACTGGAGTTAATTCAAAACTTCGGTATAATATAAATCAGAACGCCAAAGATGATTAAAAATACATGGTCCGTGTTGGCAGCGGGCCCACCAAAGTGAGGAAAACACCATGAACGTAATCGTTTCTGTATTAGGTAAGGACCACCCCGGCATCATTGCTGCCATCACTACGGCACTAGCCAAGGAGAACGTCAACGTCCTTGAAGTAACCCAGTCCATCTTCAAGGGCAACTTCACCATGATGATCAGTGCGGCTTTGCCTGACGACGGCAACTTTGCGGACATTCGCGACGCCATTCAGGCTGCCGGCAAGCAGATTGAAGTTGAAGTTCAGATGCAGCGCGAAGAACTGTTCTCCGCCATGCACAGCCTGTAGGAGGTCGTTATGGATATCCAGCAAATGCAAGAAACCATTGCGATGATTCGGGAAGAAAACCTCGATATTCGGACCATCACGATGGGAATTTCCCTCCTCGATTGTATTCGTGGCACGATGACGGAAACGGCAGATGCGGTGTACGCCAAAATCGTGGCGCGGGCCAAGAATTTGGTGCCGGTGGCAGAACAAATCGAAACTGAATTCGGGATTCCCATTGTGAACAAGCGCGTGGCGGTGACGCCCGTGGCACTGCTGGCGGGCGGGGCAACTGATTTTGACTTTGTCCAGATTGCCAAGGCGATGGATAATGCTGCGCGCGACACCGGCATCGACCTCATCGGGGGCTACACGGCGCTGGTGCAAAGTGGGATGACCGCGGCGGATGAGGCGCTCATGCGCAGTATGCCTGCAGCCTTCGCGGCAACCGAACGGGTTTGCGGCTCCGTCAACGTCGGCAGCACCAAGTCGGGGATGAACATGGACGCCGTACAGCTGATGGGTGAAGTGGTTAAAGAAATCGCGAACCCAGTACCCCAGAACGCGATGAAGCTCGTTGTCTTCTGCAACGCGGTGGAAGACAACCCGTTCATGGCGGGGGCCTTCTGGGGCGTTTCTGAGGGCGACTGCGCCGTATCCACCGGGGTTTCTGGCCCCGGGGTGGTCCAGCGGGCCCTGGCCGCCATTCCGGACGCACCATTTGGCGAAGTCTGCGAGACCATCAAGAAGACCGCGTTCAAGGTTTCCCGGATGGGGCAGCTGATTGGCAAAACGGCGGCGGAACGACTCGGCGTTCCGTTCAACATTGTTGACCTGTCATTGGCACCAACCCCAGCGGTCGGTGATTCCGTAGCGCAGATTTTGGAAACCATGGGCCTCAGCCACGTGGGGACGTACGGGACCACTGCCGCATTGGCGTTGCTGAATGATGCGGTCAAGAAGGGCGGAATCATGGCGGCTGAACGGGTCGGGGGTCTTTCTGGGGCCTTCATTCCGGTTAGTGAAGATGCGAACATGATCGATGCCGTGGCTAAGGGGCACATTGGCCTCGAGAAGCTCGAAGCAATGACCGCGGTTTGTTCCGTGGGTCTGGACATGGTCGCTATTCCTGGGGCCACCCCAGCAAGTACGATTTCCGGGATGATAGCGGATGAAGCGGCCCTTGGGATGATCAACAACAAGACCACGGCCGTGCGCGTAATTCCCGTACCCGGTAAGGATGTCGGCGACTTCGTTGAGTTTGGGGGCTTGTTTGGTCGGGCGCCAATCATGAAGGTGAACGACGGGGATGCAAGTCAATTCATCGCCCGTGGGGGTCACATTCCGGCACCAATTCACAGCTTCAAGAACTAACGTTAGCGCAAACCAATTTGGCCACCAAAACCGCATGTAACTTAACGGTTTTGGTGGCCATTTTAGTGCAAACATTAACAAATTAATGCGCGAGCTGCGGTACAATCAAGATAAAGCATTAGGAACTGTTTGGGGGCGTTATTGTGATTAAATTAGCAGGGTTAGACCTTGATGGGACACTGTACAACCGACATCTGCGCGTGTCGAAGATGAACCGCAATGCCGTGCGCGCCTGGGTTGCCAGCGAGCGCCTTTTTGCAATCTGTTCTGGGCGGATGATTCCGCGCGTTGCGAAGTTGATGCGGGATGAATTGCAGGTTCCGGGCTATAAGATGTGTCTGAACGGGGCACTAGTGTATGATCAGGACGATAAGCTGCTTAGCGCGACGCCCCTGGCCAAGACGACGGTGCGGCGGGTGTTCGCCCTTGCCCAGCATTACGGGGTGCAGGTGCGCTTTTACAGTGAATTACAGCACGCACTGTATACGCCGCACCGCGCCGGTAACTACCTCGGCGGCGAACTGGACCGCGACGTCCGGATTGCAACGGTATCCGCGATGAATCAACTCTTGCGGCGACCAGACGTCCAGTTTTACAAGTTTACGGTGGAGGCCGCGTTCGGCAACGTCCTCGCACTCAAGCTGGCACTGGCTGCGCTGGCTAAGCTACCACTGAACATGACGCGGTCCAAGCCCCTGCTGTACGAAGGACTGGCCCCGGGGATTGATAAACTAGCCGGCATGCGCGTAATTGCGCAAGCTGCGGGGGTCCCGCTAACTGAGTGCATGTGCTTTGGCGACCAACTGAACGATCTGACCATGGTTGCGGGCGTTGGCTATGGGGTCGCGATGGGCAACGCGGTGCGGCAGGTGAAGCAGGCGGCGAAGATTGTGGCGCCGACGAATGAAAAAGACGGGGCGGGCTTGACCCTGCTGCGAGTGATTACGGGTGATATTCAGTGAAGCCAAAAAAGGTGGCGCGCCAATCGGCACGCCACCTTTTTAGTTGATAAAAATAGCAAAACGGAATGGATTAACCGTGGTGCGTAATTCTGGGCAATGGCACCAAGGTAATCGTTGAACCATAAGTACGTTCACCAGCAAGTTAGATGCTCCCAATCCCCCTTAGTAACTGTGAGCAGCTTGGTCATTAAGCTGGTTAAAATAACCAGGCAAAACCACCAAGTGTAACTGTAACAAACGCATTTATGTGGGTGAATCCGCCGTGTAGTCGTATTCCCGGACGAATATGGCTACATTTTGCATTCAATATATACATACCGCCCAACCGCAATGCGGGGGCGGAACGGCAAAAACAAGGTGTGGTTGTGACGATGTGCGCTGAACAAATTATCAACAAGGTAGAGTTCGTCACCGACATGCACTAAACATGTCCCACATAGATTCGGACGCAAGTAGATTTTACTTCGCAGTCGGGGCGCCGAGCTGGCCTTCGCGGGCCGTGCTATTGACTAGCTTGACGTGTGGCAGCGGAATGTCCATCAGTTAACGTTGTCATCCTTGAATCCGATTACAAGTATATACGCTGCTCACACTCCTGTAAAGTCTTTTTTTGAAAAAGTATATACATTAATAAAATTTAGCATTTGCTATTGCTGTAAAATAGCGTAAAATTGTGGTTGAAGTGGGAAATTAAAAAACGCGTGGGACGAGCGCGCCGGGCCGTGCTTGTCCTCGATCAAACAAACCTAGTGCTTTACCGCACCGCACTATGCTGCGTAAAGTAGGAGGAGAAAGTTATGTACAAATACGAAGAAATTTCTGCCGAGTTGAAGGCGATGTTCACCAGCGGCAAATACGAACCCGGCGCGCTGCTTCCGGACCAAGAACAGCTTGCCCGGGAGTTCAACACCACCCGGATGACCATTCGTAAGGCGGTGCAGACCCTCGTGACTGAGGGGGTTGTGTACACGCGGCGCGGTGCCGGTACTTTTTTGCGCAAGGACTTCCGGCGTGACGATAATGAACTTGATTCCTCCATTGACAAGCCGTACGGGACCACCGAGACGTACCTGGGGCGCAAAGTTACCAGTAAAGTTTTGGGACTCGATGCACGCTTGCCAACGGGTAAGGAGCAAGATCAGCTGCTGATTGGCCCCGGTGAACCGGTGTACGTCATTCGCCGTGTCCGGTATGTCGACGGTCAGGTCTACGCGTACGAACACACGGTGATGCCGACCAAGATTGCGACCATCACCGAAGAAGTGCTGATGGGGTCAGTCTACAAGCACTTGGCGGACGAAAAGGGCATGCACATTGCGGGTTCACACCGCAAAGTGTACGCGATTAAGGCTACGGCTGAAGATGTCGAGGCGCTTGGTGCCCGGCTCAATGATCCCGTGCTCGCCATTACCCAGGTGAGTTACACGGAGGAGGGCGAACCGTTCGAATACTCGATTACGCACTTCCCGTACGAGACCAGTTCCGTGGTTGCGGATGTCGAAATTAAGCGTTAAAAAAAAGCTATCGAAAATTTTTCGATAGCTTTTTTGGTGCCGTCAACCGGCTTAGTTACTGCTAAGGTGCGATGAGTGGACGTAAAAACGCAGGTCGGGGTAGACGAAATAGGTGGTTGAGTAGTTGAACAGTGAGTTGTTACCGTAGAAGTTCAACTGGCTGAGCGCCATTACTTCATCGCCGACTTCCCGGCCCAGAAGCGATGCCTGGTCGGGCTGCAGGGCCTCCATACTGATGTAGTCCTCACTGCTGGTGACACGGATGCCGTAAGTTTCGCGCACGAAACCGAAGATGGAGTTGTTGACGGCATCAACGGTCAAAACGGGAACGACGCTTGTGAGGTAGTAGGAACATTCCAGTGAATATTCAACGTCGTCGAGGAAGCGCAGCCGGACAACGCGGTACAATTCGGTGCCGTCCACGACGCTCATCAGTCGCGCCAATTTGTGGGGTGCCAGAATCTTGTCGAAGGTCACAACGTGGGAGGTTAGGTGGTATTCCGCGCTGTGCATTGGCCCACCAGTGCCCACAGATAAGTTGAGAATTGCCTTAGAGGTGCTTGGCAGTTGGTTGATGTAGTAACCAGATCCTTGAACGCGGCGCAGGAGTCCCCGCTGGTAGACAACATCGATTGCGCGCCGGATTGTGTTACGGCTTACGTTGTATTGATTCATCAGCGCTTGCTCAGTCGGCAGCTTGGTATCGAACTCGCCGTTATTTATTTTGGCGATTATGTCTTCTGCAATGTCATGGTACAAGGGTTTCACCGTCCGTTCGTTTTCGATATGTGAAAACTCGTTATTTGTCTCCCCATATTGTACGCCAAGTGCGCACCAAAAGGGTAGGAAAATTTGTTTAACCCGCTTTTCATATTGTTTGAGACCAAATTTCGCCACCTGGTAACGCTTTGGCCGCGGGCGAAATTCGCGCAAGCATTTACAACTTTTTGCAAAAAATCATTTGTAAGCACTTGCGAAATTTGTTCCTACGTATTATGATAATCCACGTAGAGATGGAAACGGTTTCCGGAAAAGCCGTTAGCTGAACAATTTGTAGATAAGAAAGAGAGTATGTATTATGGCTGAAAAAACGATTATGTTGGCTTGCAACGCAGGTATGTCCACAAGTCTTCTGGTTAACAAGATGCAGAAGGCTGCTGAAGCTGAAAACACTGAAGTTAAGATCTTCGCTGCCGCTTCCAATGATATTCGTAACCAGTTGGAGCAGCAGCACCCAGACGTTCTGATGCTTGGACCTCAAGTTCGCTACATGGCTAACGACCTGAAGAAGGAACTGGACATTCCAGTTGACGTTATCAACATGCAAGATTATGGTCTGATGAACGGGGCTAAGGTGCTCAAGGCAGCGATGAAGCTGATTGAAGACTCCGAAGCTTAATACAGACCAATAAACTAGACAAAAGAAAGAAGGCGTTTTTCCGTGGCAGAAGAAAAAGAACAAGATTTGGAAACCATCATGGGTCTCATCGTGAATGGCGGTAACGCCAAGAGCTCCGCATTCGAGGCAATCGCAGCTGCGAAAAAAGGCGACTTCGAAACCGCTGACGCTAAGCTGACCGAAGCCGACAACTTCCTGGTTGAAGCACACAACTCCCAGACGGGGATGCTGACCCAAGAAGCACAAGGCAACCACGCTAAGGTAACGCTGCTGACCGTGCACTCACAGGATCACCTGATGAATGCCATCACGTTCCGCGACCTGGCTGGCGAAATCGTCGACTTGTACAAGCGCCTCGACGGTAAGGACACCAAGTAACAATAACCAAAATGAATATTTACGGGCCGGCTTATTTTCTGCCGGTCTTTTTTATTCAATGATTTTGGTGCATACGGTGAAGTAATTATTGATACAAGCGGAATCAGCCGGTTGGCGCGATTCCGCGCGGTTTTAGGAGGACACGTTCATTGACTAAAGGATTGAAGATGCCCAGCGACTTTCTCTGGGGTGGTGCCGTTGCGGCGCACCAAGTTGAAGGCGCGTGGCAAGAAGGCGGCAAGGGTGTAAGTATTGCCGACGTGATGCAGGCCGCAAGCCGGACTGACCCTGCCCGCATTGTGACGGACAAAGTTGAACCGGGTAAGGTGTACCCGAACCACTGGGGCATCGACTTCTACCACCACTACAAGGATGATATTCAACTGTTCAAGCAGTTGGGGATGAAGGCATTCCGAATTTCGATTGCGTGGACCCGGATTTACCCTAATGGTGATGAGACTACGCCAAACGAAGCGGGGCTGGCATACTACGAGGACATGTTCAACACCTTGCGCGCCAACGGCATTGAACCAATTGTGACCCTGTCGCACTTTGAAATGCCCTACAAGCTGGTGCAGGAATACGGCGGCTGGCGGAACCGCGAACTGATTGACATGTTTGTACGTTTTGCCACCACGTGTTTCCAACGCTTCCACAAGCAGGTCCGCTACTGGATGACCTTCAACGAAATTGATAACCAGTCCGACTGGCGCTTCGATCACCACCTGCTCCAGGACTCCGGCTTGCAGCTGAAGCCGGGTGAAAACGCGGAAGAAGCAATGTTCCAGGCTTCCCACAACGAACTGGTGGCTAGTGCGAAGGCTGTACTGGCAGCCCGCAAGATTGACCCACAGCTGCAGGTCGGGGGGATGCTGGCGATGGTGCCAATTTACCCACTGACTGCTAAGCCTGAAGACCAGATGTTTGCGATGCGCGCAATGCAGTACCGCTACTTCTGGGGCGACGTTCACTGCCTGGGTCAGTACCCTGCATGGTTGCGGAACTACTGGCAGGAAAAGGGCTACAACATCAAGGTGACTGCTGCGGATGCGGACATCCTGCGCCGGGGTACTGCCGACTTCATGGGGATTTCTTACTACATGTCCTTCACTACCGAAGCGCGTAAGGACGGCAAGGTTGAATTCGACGAGCACAACAACCTGGTCAACAACCCATACCTGCCGAAGAGCGATTGGGGCTGGCAGATTGACCCCGTCGGCCTGCGCTGGATGCTGAACTGGACCCAGGATCGCTGGCACAAGCCAATCATGATTGTCGAAAACGGGTTTGGGGCGTACGACAAACTCGAAGACGGCAAGATTCATGATGACTACCGGATCGATTACCTGCGGGCGCACATTGCCGAGATGGAAAAGGCCGTGGTGATTGACGGCGTTGACCTGATTGGGTACATGATGTGGAGTCCAATCGACCTGATTTCTGCCTCCACGGGGGAAATGGCCAAGCGTTACGGTCTGATTTACGTCGACCAAGACGACAAGGGTCAGGGTAGCGGCAAGCGCCTGCTGAAGGATTCTTACTTCTGGTACCAGAAGCTGATTGCTAGCCGCGGGACCGAACTTTAACTTAGAGCACCACAAAGCAACAATGAAATGAATGAATGCAAGGGCAGCCGCATGATTGTGTGGCTGCCTTTTTGGTGCCGAAAGAATATGCAGTTACTCGTTGAATATTTATTCACGAAGATGTACACTATATGCATTGATAGCAAAACGGAGGTCTGGTTATGCAGAAGATTACGGATGAAGAAGCAGTCGCATTACTCCAGCAAGTGATGCAGATTCCCACGGTGGGGGCAGATGAAGCCAAAATTGCGGACATTCTGGCGGCGAAGATGCAGCCACTGGTGGATGCGGGGCTTGCGACAATTGAACGCCTACCATACGCGCCGGGCCGGGATAACCTGATTATTGTTGCCGGGCCTAAGGATGCAGCAACCAAGCTGGGCATCGACGGGCACATGGACGTCGTTGCCGCGGGCGATTCCGCCAAGTGGACGCACGCGCCATTTGCTGCCGAGATTGAAGATGGAATCCTGTATGGACGGGGCGCGACGGACATGAAGGCCGGGTTAATTGCCTCGTTTGTGGCCCTGTACAACTTGCTGGTTAGCGGCGTCCAACTTAACAGTCAGCTGCACTTCTTCGCCACGGTGGGTGAAGAAGTTGACAACTACGGGGCGCGCCAGCTGGCGGCTGCGGGTTACAACGACGGGTTAACCGGGCTGATTGTGTGTGAACCAAGTGGTCCGCAGATTGAACCTACCACGCGGGGGATTATTGATTACACCGTGACGGCAACGGGGAAGGCCGCCCACTCGTCCACTCCTGAAGAGGGTGCGAATGCCATCGCCGGTTTGTTCGCCTACAACGCAGCCGCCGCTAAGTTGACGGCACCACTGACCGCCAAAGCCCACGCAATGCTGGGCCACGCCACGCACAGCATTACCCTGATTAATGGCGGCAATCAGGTCAACATTATCCCCAAAGCCGCAAGCCTGCGCGGCAATATTCGCACCACGCCGCTGGCAGATAACGATGACTTTACTGCCGCCTTGACTGCAGCGGTGGCGGAGGCAAACACTCAGGTGCCGGGGGTTAAGCTCAGCCTCAGTATCGACTCGACGCTGCCATCCGTTGGCAGCCCGGCAGATAACCGTTTGGTGCAGACGATTCAGAGCGTGCAACAGCAGTTCGGCAAGGAAGAGTTGCCGGTTGTCGGCGGCACCGGTATCTGTGACGCGGCGCTGTTGCTCACACCCGGCATGGACATGGCCGAATTCGGCCCTGGTAACGATACTTCCCACCAGACCGACGAATGCATTGCACTTGCGGACTTCACTGCCGCAATTGCAAGTTACACCAAGATTTTTGCGCAGTATTAGACACATTGTGGGACCGGCACGGCTGACGTGCCAGCCCCGCTTTTTTCGGCAAAAAATGTTTAGATTAGGTGAACATTGGGGCAAAATGTGCTATTCTGTGGTTTCTGATATTATTTTAAAATCGTTTGGAGCCAGCAGTCCGGTAGGCGATTGGTGGCGCCAGGCAAGATAGGGGTATAACAATGCTAAATTGGTTAAAGAACTACCGGGACACGCTCTCGCTGCTCGGTGGGGTAATTATTGGGGGCATTGTCGGCCTCTTCATGGGTACAGACGCGACGGTCTTGCAGCCGTTTGGGCAACTGTTCCTGAACTTGATGTACATGGTGCTGATTCCACTTGTGTTCTTCTCCATTGCCAACGCGATTGGGCAGATGAGCAGTGGTAGTCGGCTGGGGAAGATTCTGATTTCCACAGTTGCCGTCTTCATCTTCACCGCGGCGGTGGCGGCCGTGGTTGGGTACCTCGGGGTTTACCTGTCACCACTCATCAACAAGGGGGACATTGGCCACCTGAAGGCACTGATGGGGAGCGTAAAGGTCGAGAAGAACAACACGCCAATGCTGCAGCAGGTTGTGAACATGTTCACGGTTGACGACTTCAGCAAGGTGCTCTCCAAGCAGTACATGCTGCCAGCCATTCTGTTCTCCCTGCTGTTTGGGATTGCAACGTCCACTAGTGGCAAGGCGGCTGAACCATTCCGTCAGTTTCTGGCCAGCGGGAACGTGGTTGTGCTGAAGATCATCAAGTACATCATGTACTACGCACCGTTTGGACTTGGGTGCTACTTCGCATCCATCGTTGGGAACCTGGGGAGCCAGATTGTCGGCGGGTACGTGCACGCCTACGTGCTGTACATCGTCCTGTCCATTATTTACTTCTTCGTCATCATGACCATCTACGCGTTCATCGCTGGTGGCAAGGGCGGGGTGAAGAACTTCTGGCACCACGTTGGGGTACCAGCCGTGACCGCGATTGCGACGAGTTCCAGTGCCGCAAGCATTCCGGCGAACTTGGAATACACGCGCAAGATTGGCGTGCCCAATGATATCGTGGACACCGTGATTCCGCTGGGGGCCAACATCCACAAGGACGGGTCAGTAATCGGGGGGATTTTCAAAGTTTCCTTCCTCTTCCTGCTCTTTGGTCGGGACATCGGCTCCTTTAGCAGCATCGTTTCGATTGTCGGTGGGGGCTTCTTCGTTGGGGCCGTCATGGGCGCGATTCCTGGGGGCGGCATGGTTGCCGAAACGCTCATTGTCTCAATGTTCGGTTTCCCCACCAACGCCATTCCGTTGCTGCTGATTATTTCCACGATTATCGACATTCCCGCAACGCTGCTGAATTCAACTGGGAACGTGGCATCGGCCATGATGGTCACCAAGCTGGTTGATCCGAAAATCACCTTTACGGAAAAATAGTTGTAGACATAGTTGCTCGCTGAGTGTATTATATAAACATGCTCAAGCGAGCGTTATGGAGGATTAGCTCAGTTGGGAGAGCGTCTGCCTTACAAGCAGAGGGTCACAGGTTCGAGCCCTGTATCCTCCATCAGTTACCACCTCAGTTGCGAGGTGGTATTTTTTTTGCGCAAAAATAGCCGCCAGCAGTGCGCTGGCGGCTATTTAGCGGGTGTGTTTATGCGTTACCAGTTCGCCCGCATCCGTGCGGCTTTGGTGGTTGCTAGAATGGAGAGCCCACCAAAGATAAGCATGAGGACGGCCATTCCGTAGTTGCCGAAGATTGACGAGGCGCTGACCAGCAGTCCGGCGAAGATGGCGGCGATGGGCGAAACAACGGACATCAGCCCGGAGTACGCACCAATCTTAGCGGGATTCATCATGTCCGCCCGCAATGTTTGGTTAGCAGGCACACTGATCATTTCCCCAAGCGTCAAGATGACGGCCGCAGCAATCAGCGGCCACAGGGTGCTCGTGACAAAGGAGAAAGCAAACCCGACGGCAAAGAGCACGGCGCCGACCGCATTGGCCTTAACCAGCGACCACTTGTCCGTCAGCCGGGTGAACAGTGACATCATGGTGACAATCATCACCGTGTTGACCAAAGTTACGATGGATAGCATCCGTTGGCCGTAGATGGTAATGCCGAACAACGTGGTGGTGTGAAAATCGGCCCCCAGGTGGACGGCTAGGTAGTAGTCGGGCTGGCGGGTAACAATTGCCAGCAGCACGGAACCGATGATGAAGAGCATGTAGCGCCGGTCCGCCAGCACGTTCAGGTATGATTTGAGTGCTCCCCAGACCGAGCTTGAAGTTTGCGTTGCCTCCGTCATTGTTTCGCTCATCCCAAAACGCACGATTGCGAGGTTGAAGAGGGAAACGGCGATCAGCGCGAGTAGCAGTTCGAGCAGGTAGTCGCGGAAGAACCACCCGCCGAGCGCGGCCCCAAGCATCACGGAGATATTAATAATCCAATAGATTAGCGCATACACGAACTTGCGGTTGGCCGCGGTCGAGGCGTCAATCATCATTGCCTGTTCGGCCGGGTCGGCGAGACTACCACCGACGCTGGCGATTAGGAAGGCGAAGAACGTAATCTGCGGGCTGACGAGCAGTGGATTGTTGGCTGCCGCCGCGATAACGTAGCCGGTTGTGAGGAGCAGCCCGCCGGTTAGCATGATGGGTTTGCGGCCGTACACGTCTGCCAGGTGTCCACCGTACATCCCCGCCACGAAGCTCACACCGGAAATGAGCATGAGCAAGATGCCGGTGATGAAGCGGCCAAAATAATGGCTGTAATAGATGGTCATGTTGGGGAATATTGAGCTGTTTAGCAGTGCCGCGAGAAACACCGTCAGTGTCCGGAGTTTCAAGTTGCGGTTCAGTTGCATGAATTCTTGCATAATTTAGGAATACCTACCAATCTTGAATGAGTATACCCGACTTTGTCCGCTTTGGGGATACAATTTTATGCATTTGTGCAAAAAAATTGAACGTGAGTCAGGTCAAATGCGGTTTTGTGTCTATGCTGCCTGGATGCAATGCGTATTTATCCGCATGCCACTCGGACCTGACGGCGATGTGTGGGCATTCCAGTCGGTGACCGTGCATTATTTATGCATGTCAATCTGACTTGGTTTGACGGACGGATATTAACCATGGCACCGTATAGTTAGGAAGCAAATGTACGTGCGTGACTGGGTCGATGAAAGGCTGCGGTCGATTAATGCTGATAAGGCGCCGCAGCGTTGAGGCAAAATTATGCAGAAACTGCAGGTGACAAACCTCACCAAGATTTTTGGCGGGCATACGAAGCAAGTAACGGAAATGCTGCAGCAGGGCAAATCAAAACGGGAAATACTGCGGGCGACGGGGGCCACGGTGGGGGTCCACGACGCGACTTTTTCCGTCGCGGATGGTGAAATCTTCGTCATCATGGGCTTGTCTGGCTCGGGCAAATCCACCTTAATTCGCCTGCTCAACCGGCTAATTGAACCAACCAGCGGCAGCGTGTTTCTCGATGGTCAAGATATTGCCCAGCTCGGCCGCAAAGAACTGCTCAATGTCCGCCGGCACAAAATCGCGATGGTGTTCCAGAACTTCGCCCTCTTCCCCAACCGCACCGTCCTCGCCAATGCGGCGTACGGCCTGGAAGTGCGCAAGGAACCGGCGGCAAAGCGTAACGCCCGAGCCATGGCGGCACTCAAACGGGTGGGGCTGGCCGGTTATGAGCAGCAGTATCCGCACCAGTTGTCTGGCGGGATGCAGCAACGCGTGGGCCTGGCGCGCGCATTAGCCAGCGATGCCGACGTGCTGCTCATGGACGAGGCGTTCTCCGCGCTTGATCCGCTGAACCGGAAGGACATGCAGGAGGAACTGCTGGAATTACAAAGTGAATTGCACAAGACAATCGTGTTCATCAGCCACGACCTGAACGAAGCGTTGCGGCTGGCAAACCACATGCTGATTATGGATGATGGCGCCGTCGTTCAGGTCGGCACGCCCGAAGACATCTTGACGCATCCGGCCAATGCGTACGTGGCCCGGTTCATCGAGGATGTCGACCGGACGCGGGTGATTACCGCCGGGGCCGTGATGATTCGGCCGTACACGGTCAATATCGATAGTGACGGTCCGTACGTGGCGATGCGCCGGATGCGCGCCAACGAAGTATCAACGCTGCTCGTGACAGATGGGCACGGCCACCTGCTGGGGATGATTGACGCCCGTGACACGATGCAGCTGATTGAAAAACGCCGCGATGACGTCCAGCGGCTGGATACGATTGTGCAAAAGAATGTCCCAACGACCACCCCGGACACGCCGTTAAATCAGTTGCTTAGTCAATTCGCTCAGACCGCACTGCCGATTGCCGTGCTGGATGACCAGCAACGGCTCAAGGGCGTGGTTATTCGCGGCGCCGTCTTCGCCGCAATGGCGCGGAAGGAGGTGCATGGTGATGTTGTGCATGATTAAACTCGCCCCGTTGCCGCTGGCCAAGTGGGTCGACGCGCTGGTCGCCTGGCTGGCTAAATTTGCGGGCTTTTTCAACTTCATCACGAATATCATCGCGGGGATTAACAACGCGATTCAGTGGCTGTTTGATCTATTGCCCATCCCCGTATTTATTGTCGTGATTCCCCTGCTTACGTGGCTGGTAACTAGAAAATCTGGGTTGCACTGGCAACTGTTTGCCTTTGAAATCCTGGGACTGCTACTGATTTGGAACCTCGGTTACTGGCGCGACATGACGCAAACCATTGCGCTCGTGCTGACCGCGAGCATCATTGCCCTGGTGCTCGGCATTCCGCTGGGTATCTGGATGGCGAAGAGCAACCTGGTGGAAGCCATCGTCAAACCGGTACTGGACTTCATGCAAACCATGCCGGCATTCGTGTACCTGATTCCGGCGGTCGCATTCTTCGGGATTGGGACGGTGCCCGGCGTGATTTCCGCTTTGATTTTTGCGATGCCGCCAGTGGTGCGGATGACCAACCTCGGGATTCGCGAGGTGCCGGCGGACTTGATTGAAGCCGCCGAGGCGTACGGGTCGACTTCCTGGCAGAAGTTGATCAAGGTGCAACTGCCGCTTGCCCGCAAGTCGCTCATGGCGGGCGTGAACCAGACGATGATGCTGGCACTGTCGATGGTCGTGACCGCATCGATGATTGGGGCGATGGGTCTGGGCGAGAAGGTCTACTTTGCGGTCGGTCGGAATGACGCCGGCAGTGGATTCACGGCCGGGCTGGCCATCGTGATTGTGGCCATCATCCTGGACCGGATTACCCAGAGTGCAAACCAGAAGGACGGGTGAGGACATGCATGTGTGGCAAAAAGTGTGTGGCGTTGCGGTTGTTTTGCTGCTACTATTGCCGGTCATGAGTTCCTGCAATACCAGCGTCGCCCAGTACAATCCGCGGCGCAGCCTGGGCAAGCAGGTTAATTACACCATCACGGGCATTGACGCGGGTTCGGGGGAGATGGCGGCGACGCAGCGGGTACTCCGGCGCTACGGATTAGACAAACGCAAATGGCAACTGCAAACCAGTTCGACGGCGGCGATGACCACCCAGCTAGGCCGCGCGATTAAAAACCGGCAGCCGATTGTGGTGACGGGGTGGCAGCCCCACTGGATGTTTACCAAGTACAAGTTGAAGTTCTTGCGCGACCCGCGCAACGTGTACGGGGCGGCGGAGAACATTCACACAATCGGTCGGGTTGGTCTGCGCCGGGATGAACCCGCTGCATACACGGTGCTGGACCGTTTCTACTGGACCCCAACGGAGATGTCGGCGGTGATGATGCAGGTCAACAACGGGGTGGCACCGGCCGCGGCGGCTAAGCACTGGCTGGCCGCCCACCCAGCTAAGCTAAAACAATGGGTGCGCGGCGTGCCCCACGTGCGGGGGCGCACCATTAAAATGACTTATGTTGCCTGGGATTCCGAGATTGCCTCGAGCAATGTCGCCGCCGCGGCGTTGCGGCATGTGGGCTACAAGGTTACCCTCCAGTCAATGGAGATGCAACCGATGTGGGCGGCGGTGGCCACTGGGGCGGCGGATGCGATGACCTGCGCGTGGTTGCCGAATACGTCCGGCCGTTATTTTCACGATTATCGGGACCAGGTGACGGATATGGGCGTGAACTTACGTGGCGCGCAGGTTGGCCTAGTGGTGCCGCGGTACATGAAGAATATCAACTCGATTACGGATTTACGGTAACGGGAAAGTGCAGCAGCAAGTTGCTCAAGGCCCGGCAAGCTGACAATTGCCGGGTCTTTTTTGGTCGCAATTCCGCGCTGCTGCATGGGTATGCTACAATTAAGAAAAATCTACGGGGGAGGATCTTCCCGAAATGAATCATTACTATACTAATGACCCTGATTTGGAGCACAACGAACACAGCTTCAACTTCGATCTGGGTGGCCACAGCTTGCACTTCACCACCGACAATGGTGTTTTTTCGAAGCACACCATCGACTTTGGTAGTCGGGTGCTGATCGAAACCGTCCTGAACCAGGAAAACTTACCGGCGGGGGACATTCTGGATGTCGGTTGTGGGTACGGGCCAATTGGGATTGCGCTGGCGAAAACGCTGGGGCGCAACGTGACCATGAGTGACGTGAACGAACGTGCAATGGCCCTGGCTAAGCGCAACGCCGAAGCCAACGGAGTAACGGCCCAGACAACCATTATTGAGTCGTCGGCCTACGCGAACATTACCGGCGAGTTTGGTTTCATCGTGACTAACCCGCCCGTACGTGCGGGGAAGGCGGTTGTCAGTGCCATTATCAGTGGGGCCTTTGACCATCTGGTTGCGGGCGGCGAAGTGTTCGTGGTGCTGCAGAAGAAGCAGGGCGCACCGAGTGCCAAGAAGCTGCTCGATGCGACGTTTGGTAATGCAGACGTGCTCAAGAAGGACGCCGGTTATTACATTTTGCACGCGGTTAAGTAGGAGGCCATCATGTTAGCAACCCCAGAAGAAGTGGAAAAATACATGCAGGCTGCTTTGCGGGAGGCCCGCGACGCCAAGATTATTGGCGAAGTGCCAATTGGTGCGGTGATTGTGCATGACGGCAAAATCATTGCGCGGGGGCACAACATGCGTGAACACAGCCAAAACGGGATGCATCACGCCGAAATCCTTGCGATTCAGGAAGCGTGTCTGGTTGAACACACGTGGCGGCTGGAAGATTGTGAGCTGTTCGTGACCCTAGAGCCGTGCCCGATGTGTGCGGGGGCGATGATTAACAGCCGGATTGCGAACTGCTACTGGGGCGCGGCCGACCCCAAAGCCGGAGCAGCCGGGTCGATTGTGAACCTGCTGACCGACACTCGGTTTAACCACCAAGTTGGCTCAATCGGTGGGGTGCTCGCCGAAGACAGTGCGAACCTGCTCCAAGACTTTTTCCAGCAGATTCGGGCTAAGCGCAAGGCCGCTAAACAAGCAGCCAAGGACGCCCGGGCGGTGGCCAGTAACGATGCCGAGGCGGGTGTGATTGCCGAAGACCCGAGCGATGACGTCGATGCCCGCATTATCCAGACCGACCCCGAAAAGGAAGTCACCGGGCTCGCGGCGCTCGAACTGGCAGCCAAGGCAGCTGAGCGGCGGGAGGCTAAGCAGGCGGCAAGTGCAAGTCAGCCTGAGCCTAAAGACTGATATTTGCGGTCAGAACGTGACAATATTCAGTGGGGCGTGCTATAATTACTCTTGCCGAAAGGTCATAAGGCAATGGGGCGCTTCTGAATCGTGTCAGGTCCGGAAGGAAGCAGCACTAAGGTTGATGCAACATGTGCCTTTTGTTTTGAATATAGAGGGGGTCGTCCAACTGGGCGGCCTTTTTAGTAGCTTGCTGTAAATCCGGAATCGAGGCCCCTATTGAAGCATTTCACATTCACGCTGGTTGCAGAACACGCCACGACGGTCAAACGCCTCTTAGCAACGGCGGGCGTTTCGCACCGCTTGTTCAAGCGGCTAGTCGAAGGCCAGCACATTCGTCTGAACCAGCGAATTGTCGCGAACGTGCCGGTGGCCCAAGGCACGTCCGTCACGTTTACACTGCCTGAAGATGGCGGTGTTACTGTGACGCACGGACCACTGGCGGTGGTGCACGAAGACGCCAACTGGCTCATCGTGCACAAGCCAGTTGGGCTCAGCAGCGTGCCCGGTCCGGCCAACCCGGATGCCAGTTTGCTCAACTTAGTGGCCGGGTACCTCACGGATGCAGGTTATGCGGGCGTGCAACCGGCCATTATTACCCGGCTGGACCGCGATACTGCGGGGCTGGTACTCGTCGCCAAGCACCCATTCGCTCAGGGCCGCCTGGATCAACTCGGAGCGGCGATGCAGCTCACGAAACATTACACAGCGTTAGCCAGCGGGGTGCTGGCCGAAAACTGGGGGCGCATCGATCGACCATTGGGCGCTGCCCCAGACGGTATTCACCAGGAAGTACGCGGGGATGGCAAAGATGCGCGGACAGACTACGTTATCAAGCAGCGCGGCGCAACCAACACGCTGCTTGAACTCCACTTGCTGACGGGGCGGACGCACCAGATTCGGGTGCACCTGGCTGCGGCCGGGCACCCGCTGGTCGGGGATGCGCTGTATGGCGGCTCAACGGCGCAGATTCAGGGGCAGTGCCTGGTGGCCACGCACCTGAGTTTCACCGATCCCTTCACCCAGCAGCAAGTCACCGCGGACATTGATTATCCGCAGCAATGGCGCGAATTACTCTAACGGGCGCACCCGCTTTTGTTTTATTCACGGTTAACACCGCCGCGCTACTTGACTTTCAGAGAAGATATTGTAAACTTAACTAGTTACTAAACAGAAAGTGGGGTGAAATAGATGCGTAACAACATTTTACTTGCATGTGCCGAGACCGGCGAACGTATCTACCTGACTTCCAAGAACAAGCGGAATACTCCTGACAAGCTTCAGCTGAAGAAGTACTCTCCAAAACTGCGCAAGCGCGTGGTATTCACCGAAGTTAAGTAGTTAATGATAGGGTAAGGCTCACATTTATGTGGCGCCTTACCCTATTTGTTTGCCCAACAACACTATTGACCGCAAAATTATGTGATTAACTACACAAGACTTAAAAAGGCGCACACAGCATAGATTAGTTCCTACTAATTATTCGTTAAGAAATAAAAGGTGTAATTTTGGGCAAAGTTCTGGTACATTAACATATGGACGGTAGCGTCAACCAAAATTAAATACGCAGATGGGTGGGTGATGTGCATGGATGTTTCAGTTCGGCAATTAACTAACGCAGATGCGGCTGCGATTTGCGCGTACTCACGCATGCCGCAAGTGTACGTGCCAGCGGCGATGATTCCACCACACGATGCTGACGACGTACTTGCCCGCATCCGCAACTTCACCGATACCGATCAGATGTATGCAATTGTGACGGCAGATAACCAAACCGTCATCGGTAATATTGATTTATACTGGGAAATTGGTCCTGAGGGCGAACCCGACGTGACCGCGCGGGAGCTAGGGTACGCACTGAGTCCGGAATACTGGCGGCGCGGGGTCATGACCTCCGCACTGCGGCAGGTACTGCGCCGCGCTTTCGCCGGGCCGGTCCAAGTTGTGCATGCCAGTGCGTATGCGTACAACGTGGCGTCAATCAAGTTACTGACGAATTTGGGCTTTAGCCAGCAGGTTAACCCGCTGCAGCCAGACACAATCTATTTTAGTTGCAGCAAGTCCGAGTTCCAGGATGATTTTTCTTAAACAAAAGATGGCCGGGTGTGCGAAAACGGTCCAAAGACACGTTGTTTCCTGAAAGCACCCCACCGAAAAATGTCACAAAAGCGATTTTCATGGGCGGAGTTGGGATTTAACCGCCCCGTAACTGTGACGAAAATGCTATAATTAATGTATGTAAACAAGACTATACACCGGGGGTTTCCAGATGGTTTCGCAGGAAGATTACACAGCATTGTACAAGAAGCGTCTCGCAATTATCGAAGACGATCCACAGTTCACCGTGCTCGCAAGCATGAACAAGCCAATGACTGCTGGTGCGGACCGCGTTACGCAGTATATCGTGTACACGGATTTCAAGAAGGATGGACAGAAGGTTAAGACGGCCTCCATCTTTGTCTACACGCCATTCAACAACATCGACAAGTACGGTCACTCCAAGGCCGACTTCCAGGCGCAGTTGTTGTTCGAATTGAACGAATGGGACGGCGTAATGCACATCACGGTTCTGGAAACGCTCGGCAGTGAAAGCCGCCTCGCATTCTTCGACTACCAAAACCACGGTCTGGCTCAGCTTGCATTGCACTCACTACTGAACCTCGCCAACAAGCTTAACGTTAAGACCATCAGTGGGAACATCAGTTCATTCGACAAGGAGAAGTTCGCCAAGATCGTGCACATCTTCGAGAAGTTCGAATTCGACGTCACCATCAAGGACGCGGAACACGGCATCGGCCGCCTGAACAAGACATTAAGTTAAAACCAAGACGCAGCCCACGTGGCTGCGTCTTTTTTTGCCACGATTAAATGTTGACGGAAGCGGCGGCGCATGGTAGACTACTCCTTGTGTTAAAAACTCTACCTAAGACTCAGGGGGCTTTGCCTTAATTTTCCTGCCGAGGTGGTATCGAACGATTCATGATACCTCTATGTCTTGGTGGACATGGAGTTTTTTTATATAAAAAATTCCACCACAATCTAATAGGAGGTGAAAACACATGAGTGAAGTAATCATTGCTAAGAAGGCAGAAATCGTTGCCGGTATCACGGAACAGTTCAAGAACGCGGAATCCGCTGTTGTTGTTAACTACCGTGGTCTGACCGTTGCCGAAGTAACCGAACTGCGTAAGGAATTGCGTGAAGCAGGTGCCAAGATGGAAGTCATCAAGAACACCTACCTCCGTCGTGCCGCTGACGCTGCTGGTTTCGAAGGTCTGGACGATGTCTTCTCAGGCCCAACTGCTATTGCATTTGGTAGCTCCGAAGATGTTACGGCTCCTGCCCGCATCATGAAGAAGTTTGCCAAGCAGTTCGAAGCTCTTGAAATCAAGGGTGGTTTCATCCAGGGCAAGATCGCATCCCTGGAACAAATCGACGAACTCGCAGGTCTTCCAGACCGCGATGGCATGCTTTCCATGCTTCTGTCTGTTCTGCAGGCACCAGTTCGCAACGTGGCATACGCCGTCAAGGCTGTTGCCGAAAAGGGCGAAGAACCAGCAGCCTAAGTGCCGCTTGATTCAACCCGCAAGTTTCAAATACAATATTATTTATCAATTGGAGGAAACCAATCATGGCATTGGACACACAAGCAATTGTCGACCAGCTTAAGGATGCTACCATCCTCGAACTGAACGACCTCGTTAAGGCAATCGAAGACGAATTCGGCGTTACCGCTGCTGCTCCTGTAGCAGCTGCCGGTGCAGCAGCAGGTGCTGCTGAAGAAGCTAAGGACAGCTTCAACGTTGAACTGACCGAAGTAGGTCAGGAAAAGGTTAAGGTTATCAAGGAAGTTCGCGCTATTACCGGACTTGGCTTGAAGGACGCTAAGGGCCTTGTTGACGGCGCTCCTGCAAACGTCAAGGAAGACGTTGCAGCTGACGAAGCTAACAAGATCAAGGAACAGCTTGAAGCCGTTGGCGCAACCGTAACCCTTAAGTAATTTATTACTTGATGGTTTAGCGGGTTCACGAAACCTCTTTTGGAGGCGGAGTGGACCCGCTTTTTTGTGCCGTTTTCGGGATGAAATTGTGTGCATTTGGCCCAGCATGCTGAGATTATCTTAAGTGTGTGGCCAGCTATTGGCAAAGTTTATGCGAGGTGTCACAATAGATATGTTGCAGAATTTTTACAAAACCACGCAAATAACTACGCATAAACGCGTTGATAATCATGAACCGGGGCTAAATTCTCCGGACACCGAATTATTTCTTAGGAGGATCCACCATGGCATACCGTACGCCACCACTTATTTCACCAACCGCAATTGTTTCCTTAATCCTATTCGTCAGTGCGTTCACCGCCATTAACACCACCGTTAACCCAAAGAGCAAGCCTAAGAGCGAAGCGGCCCAAAGCGAACTCATTTCGAGTATCAATGCTAAATCTGGCTCGGCGGCGACCTCCAGCAGCAGTAGCAGCAGCGCTGAATCAGCAACCAAGGAAAAACCAAAGACTGAGTCGACTTCCTCTTCGACGGCCACGACTGATGACAAGGCGGCGTCAAGTTCCTCAGCGGCAACCACCAAGGCATCGTCTTCATCCGCGAAGACAACCACGGAGTCGACTAAGGATACCGGCAAGACGACGACCGATAATGCAAACGACAAGCAGGCTGAAAGTAGCTCCGCGAACACGGCCAAGGAGAGCAGTTCGGCGGCTACAACCGAGTCGAGTGCGGACGCTAACTAAAAGCCGAACATTAACGATATCTGGTTAACATATTGGGGCAAAGTGTTCACCAATCATAAACCGCAGATAATCACGCCATAATTTTTCTAGGAGGCAACAATGCTCACAGCCTTAGATTTAATCAACCGACTTCTGAATTACTTCAATATTCAAGATAAGCCTAAAGGGAAGGCCTTCACCGTCGTTGCCTTCCTCGCGAACTTCTACATTCTCTACCTGGCCATTAATCACCTGCGTTTTAAGTTGTATCGCTGGTGGGGGGTGCTGTTCTTGCTACTATTTTTCGTATTTCTATACTTTATTTTCCTCAACTTCCTGTATTATTTTACAAATCGGCGCTTCAAATACGACATTTCGCCGATTGTCGAAAAGGCCCTCGGGGGTAGCGTGAAGGCCCGGACGGAAGCGGAAAAAGCATACATGCAACCAACTGCTAATGGTAATGGCGTGTTCGATACCAATCACGTCTTGCCCGCCCGCCTGCATATCGATGACAACCAGCAAGTTGCCATTAATAACCTCGTTGATGCGCTGCAGAAACAAGGTATCCTCACACTGAATTATCACGGCCTGCATGATGAAGCACTCAGCAACATTGCTCGCAAAACCGCGGCGCCAGTGCTTGCGATGGGGGCACCGCTGCCGTTGCCATACTTCGAGTTACAAGAAACCCTGGACCACCGCTGGATCATTAGTGGGGGTGTGAACGCGCTGGAGAGTGCGGAACTGGCGACCGTTGAAGCGGTTGGCTTGACCCCGATGCACACCGCGGCGAAGCAATACCAATTGGCTGCTGCCCAGGTTGTCTTGACCGGGGGCCCGCAGAAGCATCCTGGTCGTTCGGGACTGCGTGAAGAAACCGAACCCTTCAGTATTACCGCCCGTATAGCTTTCACCGAAATTGCATAAAAATTAGTACCCGCTAATATTTATTTGAAATAAATTTGCTTTTTACTGGAAATCACAGTAAAATTTAAAAATACAAACATTAGGGGGTATTGCCAATGTCCATGATCGAGTTTCACGACGTTGAGAAGTATTACGGCAAGTTTCACGCGTTGAAGGACATCAACCTGACCATTGATCGGGGCGAAGTTGTAACGATAATCGGGCCATCAGGTTCTGGTAAGTCGACGTTATTACGCACAATTAACGGACTTGAGAGCATCAGCCAGGGTCAGTTGATCGTCAACAACATGGACTTGGCAGACAAAAAAATCGACATGAACCGCACGCGGCGGGACGTGGGGATGGTGTTCCAGCACTTCAACCTGTATGCCAACAAGACGGTGCTGGATAACGTCACTTTGGGCCCCCGACTGGTTTTGAAGCAGGACAAGGCGGAAGCGGAAAAGACGGCGCGCGACCTGCTGGCCATGGTTGGCCTGGCAGATAAAGAGAAGAGTTTCCCCAGCATGCTGTCTGGGGGCCAGAAGCAGCGGGTGGCCATTGCCCGTTCGCTGGCAATGAAGCCCAAAGCAATCCTCTTTGACGAACCAACCAGTGCGCTGGACCCCGAAATGATTGGGGACGTGCTGCAGGTAATGAAGAAGATTGCCGAACAGGGCATGACCATGGTCGTTGTGACCCACGAAATGGGCTTTGCCCGCCAAGTTGGGAACCGGATTATTTTCATGGCTGACGGCAAGATTCTTGAGGACAGCACGGATGTCGCGGACTTCTTCAAGAACCCTAAAGAACCGCGGGCGAAGGAGTTCATTAGCAAGATTAATAACCACATGGAGGGATGATTATGCAAAAACGCATACTAAAATTCATACTCCCGGTGGTCTTCTTGCTCACGACGATGCTCGCTGGGTGCGGGAAGAGTGTTGCTAGTCAGGATGTATTGACGAACGCCAGCCAGACCAACACCATCATCTGGGGGGTTAAGGCCGACACGAACCTGTTCGGGCTAATGGACGTGAAGTCCGGGAACATCAAGGGGTTTGACGTTGATGTGGCCAAGGCGCTCACCAAGCAGATTTTGGGTCCCAGTGGGAAAGCCAAGTTCGTGCAGGTAACGTCCGACACGCGCATGCCCCTGCTCAAGGCCGGGAACATTGACGCCATTATCGCAACGATGACGATTACGCCTGAGCGCCAGAAGCAAGTTGATTTCTCTGACGTCTACTTCAAGGCCGGCGGTTCGCTGCTGGTGAAGAAGGGCAGTCCGATTAAGAGCGTGAAGGACCTGAAGAAGGGTACCAAGGTCATCACCGTGCAGGGCTCAACTTACGGCGAGAACCTGAAGAAGGCCGCACCGGATACGCAAGTGCTGCAGTTGGCCGATTACGCGCAGGCATTCACCGCGCTCAAGTCGGGGCAGGCGGATGCACTGTCGACCGATAACGGGATTCTTTACGGGATGTCCATCCAGGATAAGAATTACGTGGTTGTCGGCGGTAATTACACCAACGAACCGTACGGGATTGCGATTAACAAGGGCCAAAAGCCGTTCGTCCGTACCGTGAACGCGGCGCTGACGAAGATTAAGGAAAATGGGACGTACGACAAAATCGCGAACAAGTGGTTTGGAGACGTGCCTGGATTTAACGTAAAGGAGGTCAAGTAGATGATTGATATCCTTACGCATAACTGGGGGCTCCTGTCGACCGGCTGGGGATACACAATTGGTTGTAGCCTGTTAGCTTTAGCGGGGTCCTGCATTCTCGGGACGATTTTTGCCCTGATGGAGATTAGCTCCTACAAGTGGGTGGCCATGATTGGCCGGGTTTACGTCGAAATCGTGCGGAACATTCCGCTGCTGGTCATCACGATGGTCTTTTACGTCGTGATTCCTAAGTACGTGGTTGAAATCGGCGGGTTTGCGGCCGGGACGATTGGGCTGACCATCTACACCAGTGCCTTCATTGCCGAAACCGTTCGCGCTGGGATTGAAGCCGTGGCTAAGGGCCAAATGGAAGGAGCCCGTTCCGTTGGGTTAACCTACATGCAGGCGATGACGCACATCGTTTTCCCCCAAGCCATCAAGATTATCATTCCACCTCTTGGGAACCAGTTCATTAACCTGGTGAAGAACTCATCCGTTTTGGCCTTCGTTTCTGGGTTCGACCTGATGTACCAAGGGAAGATTATTGCGTCCACCACGCTCAGTACGTTTGATTCGTACCTTGCCGTGGGGCTGCTGTACTTGGTATTGACGCTACCGCTGTCCTACTTCATGCGCTATCTTGAAAAGCGCTGGCAAACGGCTTAGGGAGGGGGATAGCATATGAATACATTTAGTGATGCACTATCATGGATTAACTTACGCTACCTCCTCGAAGGGATGGGTGTCACCCTTGAGGTGTCCATCATCTCCATCGTGATTAGTTTCATTCTGGGGACGTTCCTGGGGATTATCCGGTACGTCAACATTAAGGGCTTGTCCACGATTGTCGGGGTCATCATCGACATCATCCGCAACTTGCCGCTGATGCTGATTCTGTTCTTCAGTTACTTTGGCTTGCCCGAAGTCGGGATTCGGCTGAACGTGGTTAACGCCACGGTCATCGCGCTGAGTGTCTTTGAAGCCGCGATGATTGCTGAAATCGTCCGTTCCGGGATTAACGCCGTGTCCACCGGGCAGATGGAAGCGGCCCGTAGCAACGGGTTGACCTACACGCAGGCAATGATGCACGTCATCTTGCCGCAAGCACTGCGCAAGATGATTCCGCCGCTGGTCAGCCAATTCATCAGTCTGATCAAGGACACGTCCCTGGCCACGATCATCTTGCTGCCAGAAATGACCTACCACGCGCAGATTATTTACGGGCAGAACGTGAACTACATGATTCCGATGTACGTCATGCTCGCGCTGCTATACTTCATCGTGAACTACGCGCTGTCAGTTGCTTCCCGTATTTTGGCGAAGAAGCTCGCAATTTAGATTGGTTTTGATTAATGCCGCCGCAATTATGTGGGGGCATTTTTTGATGGCAGGGAGAAATCGCGGCGGGCGGTTTTTTTCGTAAATTCGTGCTTTCCATAACACAAAGCAAATTGTAGAATAGGGCTAGATAATGTGCCCCAGCATCCACGCAGCCCAGGTTCAGGGCTAAAGTTTTTCATGATATGGGGGTATCGCGAAAATCAACGTGGGGATAAAATAATCGTCCGGCGCAAAAGAGGAGTGTAATTCATGATCACATATACTTATTTCTCGCAAGCGATTGTGCGGATTGATACACAGCAGGTGGTTCGCCACGAACTGCTCTTGCGGATGTGGGATGCCGACCAGCAAATTTGGCGGCTGCCGGATGACTTTGAAATCACGGTGGCGATGCAGATTAAGCTGATGAAGCGGGCCCTGCGGCGACTCAAGGTGAAGAACGTTTCGATTAACTTGACCCCCAAACAATTCGCGGATGCTGACGTTATGCACAAAATTGTGGAATTCGTCAATAATAGTCCCGAACTGGGCAACCTGACCGTTGAGCTGACTGCGGCGCCAACGCTTGCGGATATCAAGACGATTGGGGCCGAATATCGGGCCAACAACGTACTGCTCGCGATTGACGATGTGGGCTCCGATTGTGACGATTTTGCTTTGGTTGAACAACTGGTTCCGTACGTGGATTACCTGAAGTTCGCATTGCAGAACATGCGCGCCCAGGGCAAGATGGACAATATCGAAGCGAATATTGATAAGTGGTCGAAACTGGCGCAGGAACACCACACCAATTTCACGTTCGAAGGGGTGGAATCCTTCAATGATTTGCGCCTGGCGAAGAAGTTCAATGCGCAAAACGCTCAGGGATTCTACTTCAGTCACCCGGAAGAACCGGTTTCTGTACACTAGAATATATAAAAAGCTCCACCGCACACCAGATTGCTGTGTGCGGTGGAGCTTTTGCGTTACGCAAGTTTATTCTTCGACGATGTACTGTTGCACCTTAACCGCCTGGGCCTTGCTCATCGTGGCGGTAATCAGGGTGCCGGTTTCGTTGTAGTCGGTCTGGTCAACTTTCGCGACACTGTTGATGTAGTTGACCGCTGCGCCATCCGTGAACGGAATTAGGTACGTGGCGGTAACCTGATCGGCGAAGATGCGTTCTTCAATCATGGCCGCGAGCTGTTGCAAAGAGGCATCATCGCGGGCTGAGTAAACTAGCTGGTTGCCGTTAACTTCGGGGAAGGCAGTGGCATCACCGCGCAGGTCGGCCTTGTTGTAGGCTTCGATAACGGGTACGTCCTCAGCAATCCCAATGTCCCGCAACGTCTTCTCGGTTACCTGCATCATTTCGGGGTAGTGCTGGTCGGCAAAGTCAACGACGTGAATCAGCAGGTCGGCGTTCTTTGCTTCCGCCAGCGTGGCCTTGAAGGAATCGACCAGCTTGGTGGGCAGCTTACCGACGAACCCAACCGTGTCACTGAGGAGGAACTGGCGGTTACCAGGCAGCTCGATGCGGCGCACGGAGGTGTCGAGGGTGGCAAACAGCATGTTCTTCTCGAAAACCTGCTTGTCTTCGGGCCGGTCAGCGTAAAGGCTGAGCAGCCCGTTCATTGTGGTGGACTTACCCGCGTTCGTGTACCCAACCAGGGCGACGGTAGGGATGTCGCTGGCGGTGCGCTGGCTGCTGCGGGTTTGTTCACTTTGTTCTTCTTCAATCAGTTCGTGCTTGATGTGGCTAATGCGCTTGGTCAGGATACGCTTGTCCATTTCCAGTTGGGTTTCACCTGAACCACGGTTAGCCAGGGCCGCACCACCGCCACCGGTGCTCCCACCACCTTGTTGGTCAAAACCGGCGGACTGGTTGCGCAGCCGGGGCAGGGCGTACCGCAGCTGGGCGATTTCGACCTGCATCTTGGCCTGCTTGGACCGGGCGCGGGTACCGAAAATGTCCAGAATTAACTGGGTGCGGTCAACAACGCGGCGCTTGATTTGCTTTTCCAGGTTGCGCAATTGGCTTGGGGACAGCTCGTCGTTCACGATAATTACGTCGGCCTCGTGCAGGACGGCCGCTTCCCGGATTTCTTCAACTTTCCCCTTACCGAAGTAGGTGGCACCAGTGGGGAAGTCGGCCTTTTGCCGGACGTCAGCCACGACGGCGTAACCGGCCGCCTTGGCGAGTTCGCCGAGTTCGGTCATGGTGTAATCGAAGTTGTCCTGGCGCTTGGTAATCCCAGAAATGAGGGCGTTACGGGTTTGGGTGGTTGCTGTTAAAGGTTTATTTTCAGTCATAATATGCTCCATTCATGTTTGAATTCTGTATGTGCGTGTTGACTGTCGTGAGGCACACAAAAAGGGCCGCGCAAAAGCACGACCCCCTGTGGAGAACACACGGATGCTTACAGCGCACTACAAGTCTAGTCTTGGGCGTTCCGTAAACGAATCCGCATAATGTTCCCCTTCTTTCCGTTATTTGCTACCTAGAGTCTACCACACAATTGCGTCCACTGCCTAGCAAAAATGGGGACCAGTATTGGCCCCCATTTGAATGGAACAATTATTTAAGCTTTTTGCGTCCGTCCGTCGCGCGTCATGCCCCAGAGAATGGCGGCGATGATGCAGTCAACGACGACGATGACAATCCAGCGACCAACGCCCATGCTTTCAGGCAGGATGGACTGACTGAGCCCCTTGGTCGTGAAGGCAACGAGCAATACGATGGCGATGCCGGTCATTCCGTACCAAGCAGTGCGGCCGAATGCCAAACCGTTCGCGTTCGCGCGTTGCCGGCGGGCAATCCATGGCATCAGGAAACCAAGGACAATCATCCCGGCGGTCACGACGAGGTTCATGATGATTTCCATCGTCCACTTGGTGGTCCCGAAGACAGCGTCAACGGGGAAGAAACCAAGCAGAGCGAGTACGGCGGTAATGCCGAACATCCACCAGCCGACGGTCAGCCCGGCCCAACGGTGCTTCAGGTAGACGTAATCGCCACCCTTGAACTTATCGTTGTGCTTACGGACCATGATGTAGGCCCAGAAGAGGAACAGCGTGCTGGCCGGAGAGACAATCCCGTTCAGGTTGAGCAGCCAGTTGAAGATGTCGTTGATTTCAGGCAACATACCAGCCAGGGCCATGATGATTCCGCAGATGACGGTGGTCAACCAGTAACCGTTGATGGGCAGACCATCTTCGGTAATCTTGGTCAGCTGCTTAGGCATGTATTTCTTGGCCACGTCCCCGAGGAAAATCCGGGTGGAAGCATCAAGGATTACGGCGAGCTGGGCGAGCATGTAGATCCCCTGCACGAAGGCGAAGATGTACATGAGCCAGTCACCCATGCCGAACTGCTTCCCGATGGCCTGGAAGGCGTAGTAGGAACCGTTCATCTTCAGGTCGTTCGGCAGATTGTGGGCGTTGAAGTAAACCCCCAGGGAGAACGTCCCGAACAGTGTGAGGAACATGGTCATGATGGCAATCATCTTGAGGGCTTTCGGGAAGTCCCGCGATGGATTTTTCATGTCCTTGGTGTACGGTGCGGCCAATTCTGATCCGTTCATCGCGAAGACGAACAGCCCGAATGCGGCGAGGAAGTGCATGTCAATTTTGTGGGGCAGGAAGTTCGTGAAGTGGAACGGGTGCGTTGCAATGGGGTTCCCGTGCGCCAGACCCGCAAATGTCATGACCACGAAGAGGATCGTCATGATGAACATGGCCCCACCACCAATTGTCGACATGATTTCCAGCGACTTGTTCTTGAAGAAGTGCTGCAACCAGATGAAGCCGACGAAGATGAAGGCGGTCAGCAGGCCAAACCAGGCGTTACCCATGTGGCTCTGGATGTCGCCGTTACCGGTGATAATCCAGCCGAGGGAGATGACCACGGAGTTCGCCACGTCAACCACGTATGGCAGGCCGGTAATCCAGTAGAACCAGGCGGCGAAGTACCCCACCTTGTCCCCGTTGGTCTCGCGCATCCAGGAGGTAATCCCCCCACCACGCTGGTCGAACTGGGAGCCGAGGTGCGCCACAATCAAGTTGTAAGGGATGACGTAGAAGAACGTCATCAGGACCCAACTGAATACGGCAACCAGACCCTGGTTCTGGAAGTTGTAGATGATGTCGTCGAAACCAATAACGGTAACGAAGTCCATCAGACCGACTACCATCCATGGAATGTAGCGGTTATTCTGTTTTTCAAGCGAATTCATGATTGCTCCTTAAGAATGTAATGTTGATGTAGCAGGAGAAATCCGCCGAGGTAGGTGCATAAACGCATAAATGATTGCTCACGTTTACATCTGCTTTGGAGATGATTTCTGAAATATAGCCTGGAAAATTATAACAAATTCTAAAGCTGCTGACACAAAAAGTTTGCGGAAAATAGGGGTAAAAGCGTAAATTTCGGGCCAAAGATTGAGGTAACTCGGTGGGGATAGTGTAAAGTAATATTAAACACGTTTGATGGAGGAGTTTAATTATGGCAACACAGAACGTTGTGCAGCTGCGCGACATTACGAAGACGTACGGCAAGAAGGGCGAAAAGCAGTACCAGGCGCTGAAGGGGATTAGCTTTGACGTTGCCCCGGGCGAGTTCGTGGGTATCATGGGGGCAAGTGGCTCGGGTAAGACCACCTTGCTGAACATCTTGAGCACGCTCGACAAGCCAACAACGGGGACGGTGACCATTAACGGTACCGATGTGACCAAGCTGAAGGGAAACAAGCTCGCTGACTTCCGCGCAAACGAAATCGGCTTTATTTTCCAAGACTTCAACTTACTCGAAAGCTTAACCGCCCGCGAAAACATTGCGCTACCACTGGCACTGCAAAATATTGGGCCGAAGAAGAGCGATGCTGCAGTGAACGCGATTGCGGAAACACTCGGAATCTCCGCCATCTTGGACTCATACCCGACCGAAATCTCTGGGGGGCAGAAGCAGCGGGTGGCAGCGGCGCGCGCGTTGGTCCACAATCCGGCCATCCTGTTCGGGGATGAACCAACTGGGGCACTGGACTCAGCGAGCGCCCGGGAACTGCTGGAAACCATGCGCAACCTCAATGACCAGAAGAACGTCTCCATTCTGCTGGTGACGCACGACCCGTTCTCTGCTTCGTACGCCAAGCGCATCCTGTTCATCAAGGACGGTGTGATTGGCAAGGAACTCGTGCGCGGAGACAAGCCACGGGAAGAATTCTACAGCGAAGTGCTGAACGAACTGGGCACGTTCCAGCAGTAATGCCGCACCGGATTTTAGTTATTGGAGATAGATATGTTAAATAAACTGGCTCTTGCCGGAATTAAGAACCGCTTTCGGGATTATGCGGTCCTGTTTTCCGGTCTCATTATTGGTAGTGCAATCTTCTACATGTTCATGACCATTGCCACCAACAAGGATTTCCAGGCTGGCAGTACGGCCGGCTTCAGTGCCACCCCGATTATTTTCATGTTCGGGGCGATTCTACTGATGATCATTACGTTCGTTTACGTGGTTTACGCGAACAGTTTCTTGCTGTCGATGCGCAAACGGGACTACGCAACCTTCATGATGCTGGGCGCCAAAAGTAGCAAGATTAGCCACCTGATTTTCACCGAAACCATGATTATTGGTTCGGCGGCGACGGTCTGCGGCATTATCATCGGGATTGGCATGACCCAGCTGGTTGGGGGCTTACTCATGAAGTCCCTGGATGCGGCGACAAATCATTTCGCCCCATTTTACCTGCCGGCGGTCATTGTCACCCTCGTATTCTTCATCGTGTTGTTCTTCTTTGCCGCACTGGTGAACGCGGGGAAGATGCGGGCCACCCCGATTCTGACCCTGCTGCGGTCAGATTCAACGCCGAGCCGGATCAAGATGAAGCCGTTCATGCTGGTGCTCGCTGCCGTGGCCGGGATTGTGCTCCTCGCGATTGGCTACTGGGCAATGCGTTCTCTGTCGATGCTGGGCATCATGGCGATTCCACTGGCACTCGTGACGATTGTGCTCGGCTCATACTTCCTGTTTAACGCGGTTGTGGTGGTCGCGATTCAGTTACTGAAGGCCAACCGGAAGTTTGCGGGGAAGGGACTCCGTAATTTCACCCTGGCTCAGATTAGTTTCCGGGTGCGGTCGTACACCGCGATTCTCTCGATTGTGTCCATTTTGTTCGCATTGGCGCTCGGAGCCATCACCGTGGGCTTGAACTTCTATAATGAAGTGCCCCACATGGCCCAGAACTTCAGCAGCTACGATTTGGTGCAGCACAACCCAAGCGCCAATCAGCGTGCGGCGGTGGACAAAATGACTGGTGTTTACGGCAAGGCGGCGTACACGGTCAAGGTAGACAAGTCCATGGTGACGTTCAACCAAGCAGACATTATTAAACACCCGCTGATTCACGCAAACACGACAACGGCAAATGGCGGCGTGCAGATGCAGCACGTCCAGCTCAGTGCTGCGGACTTTAGCAAGAATCCACTTAAGTACACTGACCTGATTAACGCGCTGCTCACCCACAACCTCGAGACCACGAACGCAAAGGCGCAGGTGGCTAGTGGTGCGGCTTTCGCCCAGGCGCCGGGGACGACGGAGCGCATTTACGTTTACCGGGTGCACGATCTGCGGGCGAACATCAAGACGCTAACCAAATTGCAGTCAGTTGAGAACAAGAAGTACCCGAGCCTGGTTGAGCGGGGCGCAAACGGCAGTGTTGCGGCCTCCTACGCGGTATTTAACGCGATGTTTAGTGGCTTTGCCTTCATGGGCTTCTTCCTCGGCCTGGCATTCCTCGCAATGCTGGCAAGTACGCTGATGTTCAAGATTTTGTCCGGTGCGGATTACGACAAGACCCGGTACGCGATGCTGCGTAAAATTGGGGTGCGCGAGCGACTGTTGCGGGGCTCCATCCGCTCAGAGCTGTTGGTACTCTTTGCCCTCCCAGGGATTTTGGGTGTTGTCCACGTGCTGTTCGGGTTGCAGTTGTTCAAAACGCTTTTGTTAAATCCATATGACAATCTGCTGCTGCCGTTTGGCGTATTCGGCGTTTTGTATCTAATTTATTTCCTGATTACCGTCTGGCTTTACAACGGAATTGTCCTGCGAAAAGATAATTAATATTTTTAGGAATAACACCTTGATTTGATGTTAATTAATAGTAGATAGCAGGTTTATCAAAACGGCTCTTGTTCGCGAAGAGCCGTTTTTTATTGCCTAAATGGCGAATGTTAGCGGTTTAAACACGAACGTTATCATTTGCATTATTTAAATTGTTCTTGCTCTGTTCGGGTTCTCGTGGTATATTATTAGCAATCGGGGTAACCCCCAAACGAGGAGGAAAAAGCAGTGAAATTCACTTCTAAAGCAGCAACTGCGTCTGCAGTCGCAGTGTTGGCTCTTGTTCTTGGTGCTTGCGGTAACAGCAAGTCCAGTAAGGATTCTGGGAAGACGGACAAGGCACACTCAGTAGCACTCGTTACCGATGGTGGCGGTGTTGACGATAAGAGTTTCAACCAGTCCGAATGGGAAGGTTTACAGAAGTGGGGCAAGAAGGAAGGTCTCGTTAAGGGTGTAGGTGGCTACAACTACGCTCAGAGCAACTCAGACGCTGACTTCGTGCCTAATGTTAACAAGATGATTCAGGCTGGCTACAAGACCATCATTGGTTCTGGGTACAAGCTTGAAAAGACGATCACTGACGCTGCTAAGAAGAATCCAAAGGTTAACTTCGTCATCATCGACGACGTTATCCAGCAGAAGAACGTAGCCAGCGCAACCTTCAAGGATAACGAAAGTGCCTTCCTTGCCGGTGTTGCTGCTGCTGAAACCACGAAGACCAACAAGGTTGGGTTCATCGGTGGTGTTCACGGTGCCGTTATCGACCGTTTCGAAGCCGGCTTCCGTCAGGGTGTTAAGGCTGTGAACAAGAACATCAAGGTCGATGTTAAGTACGCTGACAGCTTCTCCAAGGCTGATGTCGGTCAGGCACTGGCACAGGCTATGTTCAACAACAACGAAGACGTAATCTACCAGGCTGCTGGTGGTACCGGTGCCGGTGTCTTCTCCGCTGCTAAGAACGCAATCAAGTCCAAGAAGGTTTGGGTCATCGGTGTTGACCGTGACCAGACTGCTGATGGTAAGTACAAGGGTGGTAACCTGACCCTGACCTCCACAGTTAAGGGTGTTGACATTGCCGTTCAAAAACTTGCAACTGCTGCCAAGAATGACAAATTCCCAGGCGGAAAAACACAAGTTTATGGACTTAAGGGTAACGGTGTCCGCCTCACTCGTGGTAATATGAGTGCTAAGGCCTGGACTAAAGTTCAAGAATTCAGAGAAAAGATTATTAAGGGTGATATCTCGGTTGCTGAAAAGCCATCCGACCTCTAATATATCGTAGTACCAATTTAGAACTGGCCGGAACTGTATTTGAGTTCCGGCTTTTTTGTGGGACTGAGTCAAACGGCTTGGTGACACACTTCGCCGAGAATTTTGGGAACACCGTAACGCAAGGCAATACATTCAGAAAGGAATCGCAAGCGGGCAATCCGGTGCCCGCTGGCCGGATGAAATGTGTGGTTGGTACGGCGCATTTGCGGCTTCTGGTTGTCCTGGTTCGGACCAGGGTTTCAGAAAGCAATTTGCACCGTGCACGCACATGAAATTCGACATGCGTGGGGAAATAGCGATGACAGAAACGCCAGCAATCGAAATTCACCACCTAGTGAAGGCCTTTGGTACTTTTAAGGCTAACGATGACATCTCCATAAACTTCTATGGTGGTCAAGTTCACGCATTACTGGGTGAAAACGGTGCTGGGAAGTCGACCCTGATGAACATGCTTTCGGGGATTCTGCGACCAACCAGTGGTCAGATTAAGATCAAGGGACAGGAGGTTGAACTCCACTCCGCCAAGGACGCATCCGCGCTCGGGGTGGGGATGGTGCACCAACACTTCATGCTCGTGAACGCCTTTACCGTCCTGGAAAACATCATCTTGGGTTCAGAGCCAACGAATGCTGGCCGCTTGAACTTCAAGAAGGCACGGGCGAAGGTTGAAGAAATTCTCTCTAAGTACGACCTGGACGTTGATTTGGACGCGCGGATTGAAGACATCTCCGTGGGGATGCAGCAGCGGGTTGAAATCGTGAAGGTGCTGTACCGTGAAGCCGACGTGGTGATTTTCGATGAACCTACCGCCGTGCTGACCCCCCAAGAAATCGACGACTTGCTCGAAATCATGCGCAAGCTCGCAGCAGAAGGCAAGGCCGTCTTGCTGATTACGCACAAGCTGGAAGAAATCCGTGCAGTTGCGGACATCACAACCATCATTCGGCGCGGGAAGGTTATCGACACCGTTAAGACGCACGAATGCAGTGCTGAAGATCTGGCCACGATGATGGTCGGCCGGCCAGTGGACTTCGACCTGAACAAGTCTGAGTTGCAACTGGGCAAGCCAGTGCTCACAATCGAACATCTCGATGTACTCGACCGTAACAAGGTTAAGCGGGTCCATGACTTCAACCTGACCATCCATGCTGGCGAAATTGTCGGTCTGGCCGGGATTGACGGCAACGGCCAGTCGGAACTGGTCAAGGCCCTGACCGGCCTCATGCCAGTACACAACGGGAAAATCACCATCTCCGGCAAGGATACGACGCACGCAACGCCGCGCCAGATTGTCCGCGACGGGGTCGGCCACATTCCTGAAGACCGGCAGCGGTTTGGGCTGATTCTGCCGATGACCGTCATCGATAACATGGGCCTCATGACCTATACTGAAGAACCACTCGCGAAGCACGGGATTCGGAACGAAAAGGCCGGCGTCGAAATGACCAAGAAGCTGACCGAGAAGTTTGACGTGCGGACCAGCAGCATTTTCAACACCGCGGGCTCCCTCTCTGGTGGTAACCAGCAAAAGCTGATCATTGCACGCGAAATGAGTCGTGATCCTGAGCTCATGATTATGATGAACCCAACTCGTGGGCTGGATGTTGGGGCGATTGAATTCATTCACCAGCAGATTCTGAACGCGCGGGAAACCGGCCATGCAGTTCTGCTCATCTCCTATGAATTGGATGAAATCAAACAGTTGGCGGACCGGATTGCCGTTATTCACGCCGGCCACCTGGTTGCCACTGAAGATGCATCCGACCTGACGACGTCCGAAATCGGACTGCTGATGGCCGGCGACAAACTCAAGGGGAAGGAGACCGTCACTAATGCGGATTAATAAAACCGTCATTAAAAGTATCTGGATTCCGCTGATTGCGATTATCCTTGGGCTGCTGGTCGGGGCAGTGGTTATGCTGCTCTCCGGATTCAACCCGATTGAAAACTACATTAACCTCTTTACCGGGGCCGTGGGGACACCAAACGCGATTGGTGAAGTCTTGCGGACGGCAACGCCACTGATTCTGACTGGGGCCGGGTTCGCGGTTGCTAACTCCGCCGGCTTCTTCAACATCGGGGTTGCCGGGCAGGCGCTGGTTGGCTGGCTCGGTTCGGTTAGCTTCGCGCTGGCCTTTCCCGATTTGCCACGGATTCTGATGCTGCCAGGGGCAATCATCGCCGGCGCACTTGCTGGTGCGCTCTGGTCCGGGATCGCCGGGGTCTTACGTGCGTACTTTGGTGCTAGTGAAGTTATTACCACCATCATGCAGAACTACATCGCCCTATACGCAACTAACGCCATCATTAAGGGTGTTCTCGCTAAGCACAACAACGACTACTCACCAACGATTCCTAAGGCTGCCCAGCTGCGGACGCCATTCCTCGAAAACCTGACGCAAAACTCCACGTTGCACTGGGGACTGCTCATTGCCATCGTTGCGGCCATCTTCCTCTGGTGGTTCATGAAGAAGACCACGATGGGCTTTGAAATTCGCGCTGTGGGGATGAACCAAGATGCTTCCCGGTACGCGGGGATGTCCACCAAGCGGACCATCATCATGGCGATGCTCATTTCTGGGGCCTTTGCAGGTCTCGGTGGCGCGATGGAAGGTCTCGGTGACTTCCAGAACATCATCGTGAACACCGCAATGCCTGATATTGGGTACGACGGGATGTCCGTTTCCCTGCTTGCTGGTGGGGCACCAATCGGGATTATCTTCTCCGCCCTGCTCTTCGGGGTGCTGAAGATTGGTGGTTTGAACATTTCGATTGCTTCAACCACGCCTTCCGAAATCGTGAACATTGTGATTGCTTCCGTTATCTTCTTCGTTGGGGCACAATACCTGATTCGTTACTGGATGGCTAAGTCCAAGTCCGGTAAAAAGGCTGCGGCCAAGAAAGCTGCTGAAGCTGCAGGTGTCTCTGCACAAGCGGTAACTGATGAGGCCAAAAACAGCGGCACCAATGACCCAGACGATAAGGAAGGAGAGTGACCACGATGAACATCACAACATTATTAATGACGGTGGTTTCCACCTCACTTATCTACTCAGCGCCACTAATTTTCACGTCCATTGGTGGTGCCTTCTCTGAACATTCAGGGATTGTTAACGTTGGTCTTGAAGGGATTATGGTCATGGGGGCCTTTGCCTCTGTTGTCTTCAACTTGATGATGGGTTCCGCATTCGGTGCGGCAACGCCATGGCTTGGCCTGTTGGTCGGTGGGGGCGTCGGGATTGTCTTCTCCCTGATGCACGCGGTCGCAACCATTAACTGGCGGACGGACCACATCATTTCTGGTACCGTTATGAACTTGATGGCCCCCGCACTTGGGGTTTACCTGACCAAGTTGATTTTCGATGGTCGTGGGCAGACGGATATTATCCAACACCCACTGGCAACCGTCACCATTCCAGTGCTGTCGAAGATTCCGGTGATTGGCCCAATCTTCTTCACCAAGACGTCAATCGTTGCTTACATCGGGGTACTTGTTTCCATCGGTGCATGGTGGTTGCTCGCCAAGACTCGCTTTGGTCTGCGTCTGCGTTCCGTTGGTGAACACCCAGAAGCTGCGGATTCCGTGGGGATTTCCGTTTACGCATACCGGTACGCCGGGGTGCTGATTTCCGGGTTCCTCGGGGGGATTGGTGGTGCCGTGATGGCTCAGTCCATCACCCTGAACTTCTCCGCAACGACGATTGTGGGGCAAGGGTTCATGTCCCTGGCCGCAATGATCTTCGGTAAGTGGCACCCAGTTGGCGCGATGGGCGCGGCCGTCTTCTTCGGTTTCGCCCAGAGCCTGGCAATCGTGGGGAAGTACATCCCGGTCATCAAGACGATGCCAGATGTTATCTTCACCATCGCTCCTTACCTGATCACCATCATCGTCCTGGTTGCGTTCATCGGTAACGCAACGATGCCAGAGGCGGATGGCTCGACATTCATTAAATCGAAATAAATGCGTCAGTTCTGACGGCATACGAAAGGGCAGCATCCACATGGGTGCTGCCCTTTTTGCGCGTCAAACGCGGGTGTATTGAATGTCGCCCAGCCCAAGAATGTTCAGGAAGGTCTTCTTGACGAGCAGGTACAGGTTGAAGTAATCATCGTCGGTCGCGTCGGCGTGCCAGGTAACTAGGGTTTGCCGACTGGTATCAATATTGCTGAAGAGTGGTTCATCGTCAATGTTTGTGATAATCAGGTCGGCGTCGCGCACGTCGTCGTCATCACTCATCATCTGGATGAAGCTCATGTTGCGCAGGAACTTGATCACCCGGTAAGCGTTGAGGTCGCCGTGTTCAAGCAGAACCCGACAGCGCACGATTTGGTGCCACGTGAAGTCCTGCAGGTAGGGCGTGAGCATGTAGGTCAACGTAAGCGTCAGCGGCACCGCATTCTGCTTAAAGGTGCTAAATGGCGTCGTATCCGGCAGTCCTTCATGGAAGGCGATGAGCGCCGCATAGAGCTCAGAGTGCGGGTATAAGTTGCGCTTGGAGTCGAAGAAGTCGGAAATCTTGGCGTAGTTACCACCAATCATGTAGAAACTCATGGCTGCCCGCATGATGTTCGTAATCAGCACCATGTTGTCTTCGAAGGCAATGGGGGCATCCGCACGCCAGTGCTGTTCCAAGAAGCTGGTCAGGCGCGTGATGTACGTGTGCACGGGATTATCGGTGCTAACGATGTCGGCGTATAGTTCGAGCCAGCTAGCTTGCGAGGTGGAAAAGCGTAATTGCCGATTTTGCTGATAATGGAAGAACTTGGACTCGGCGGTGAGGGTCTGCTCGTCCAGTTTGGGGAACATATCCTTGGTGTAAATTGGGGTGTTCATGGCCGCGACGCTGCGAAAAACGTCGTCGTATTCGGGCCATTCGTTGATCGTGTAGCCCCGCACGATGCGCAGGCGACAAATCCCCCAGAACAGAACTTCCTGTAGCGCTGCCACCGGACTGGTTTTACGAGTGGGTAACTTGCTGTATGCGGTATTTAACTGCTGCGGGTGAATTGCTGTGATCGGCCAGCGAACCCCGTGGTAGCCGAGCCAGTAGAAGGCGAACAGGAAGAGACGTACGCGCTGTTCGGTGCCAACGATTGCGGGTTGGGTGAACGAAATTTTGAGGTCGTATTCAGCCAGCAGTTTGCGTAGCGGCACAGTTTTACGGGTCAGGGTTGAGCGCGAAATGAAGCGATCCTGACAGAATTTGTCCACGCTGAGACTGGAGGATTGCACCAGGTAGTTGACGAACTGGAACTGGATGGAGTTTTCGAGCAGATACAACCGGTACTCATCGACGGACACGGGGAAGTTATCTTGCGACATTAGCCGTTTCTTCGCCAGCTTGTTGGTTTCGCCGGTCATGTCTTCCATATCCATCAGTAGTTCACGGAAGGTGTTGTACGTTTGCTGGTAGTAAATCTGCATTTGCAGGCTCAGGTCGTTGATGGTGAAGCTGTAATTATCGATGGTTTTGAGTGAACGGTACATTTGAAACTTCTGGTAATCTGCATTGTCGAGGAAAGTTTCTTCGTAAAGCATGATGATTACCTCCGTGGTTGGGCGCACCCAGATTTGGGCGGAATAATCCGCTTTCTAAAAAGATAGTATAACAAAAATAATAATGATACTGAAGAGTAAACTGGCAATCGGTCTGCATTTCAGATAACAAAATTCAAAAAAGGTGGGGACAAAAAAACACGAACGCAATCGTTCGTGTTTACCGTGCTTAATGTTGCAGTTTAGCGAGCTCTGCATCAATGAGGCCGAGAACCTTAACCCGGGCATCGTCGTCAGCCACGAAGTCGAGCTTGTCGCCGTCGATTTGCATCTTGGGACTCTGGTCATAGTTAGCGTACCATTCTTCGTAACGCTGGTTTAAGGTCTTGTAGTAGTCGTAGAGGGAAGGATCGTTAGCGATTTGTTCGTACGGCCGACCACGCCGCTGAATCCGTTCGAGCATGGTGTCGAATGATACCCGGATGTGAATCAGCAGGTCGGGATTCTTCTGGTAGTGTGCAGACGGCATCTCTTCCATCATGTTGTGCAGCAGGTCGTCGTACACGCTGACTTCGGTGTTGGTGGCACGGCCCAGGTCGGCGTTAAGGTGGAACAACAGTGAGTCTTCAAAGATTGATCGGTCAATTACGTTGTTGGGGTTGCTGTTGGCAGCGTGGATTGAGTTGAACCGTTTGTTGAGGAAATAAATTTGCAGCAAAAATGCGTATTTCTTAGGGTCCTTATAGAAGAGGGGCAAAACCGCGTTGTCGTCCACGGACTCGTAGAATGCTTGGGTGCCCAAGTGTTGGGCAATCATTGTGGTTAAGCTAGTTTTGCCGGCGCCAATTGTTCCTGCTAAAACGATCATGTGAAGTACTCCCTTATGTGTATGTATGCCAGTTTTGCGTGTACCTGCGCAGAGGTACTTGTCTAGTCTACTGGTGGTGGTAGCGAAAATCAATACTACAATTGGTTGAGGCCGAATTTTCATGTACTAGTGATGGTATTATTCGGCTACTAACCGCAATAAATGTGAGTTTGCAGTAAAAGGTTGCAAAATTCGCCTGGGTGCGGTAATTTAAGGACAGATAAAACACGTCATTAAGCGCCTAATCGCAAGTCAGAGAACCGGGGTAAGCTGTGAACCGGGATTGCGGCATTCCAGCGTGATAGTGGGTGGCGATGAGCCACACGGAGACTGCCCGTTATGCGGTATCGAGTGCGTCCAGTAGTGGGCGAATTTGGGTGGTACCGCGGAAAGCAAGCCTTTCGTCCCATGATTTATGGGGACGAGAGGCTTTTTTTGTTCCCCGGCTTGCGACACTTTAACTTTTATTTCTATATATGTAGGAGGAATCAACATGCTTGATTTGAAATTGATTCGTCAGGACCCTGATTGGGCGAAGACAAAGCTTGCAGCGCGCGGCATTAAGCCGGAAGAGATTGACGAACTGCTCGACCTCGACAAGCAGCGCCGGGCACTGCTGGTCGAAACCGAGGAACTGAAGGCCAAGCGCAATCAGGTTTCCCAAGATATCGCGAAGATGAAGCGGAACAAGGAAGATGCCAGCGAACAGATTGCGGCGATGCGTACTGTCGGCCAGCAGATTGGCGACCTTGACAAGCAGTTTGCGGATGTGGAAGAGAAGTCCAAGTACATTTTGGTCCGCCTGCCTAACTTCCCCGATGATTCTGTTCCAGTTAGCTTGGACGAAAAGGACGCACGTGAAGAGCGGCGTGTTGGGGATATCCCAACGTTTAGCTTCAAGCCCAAAGCCCACTGGGAAATTGGTGAAGACCTGGGCATTTTGGACTTTGAGAATGCGGCTAAGGTTTCTGGCAGCCGCTTTGTTTACTACCGTGGTGCTGGGGCCCGGCTTGAACGTGCGGTTTACAACTTCATGCTGGACGAACACTATAAGGAAGGCTACACCGAAGTACTTCCACCTTACCTGGTTAACGACGATTCCATGTTCGGTACGGGTCAGTTTCCTAAGTTCGTCGGTGATAGCTACACCGTAACCAATGAGGGTAGCGATTTGACGTTGATTCCAACGGCGGAAGTGCCACTGGTCAACTACTACCGTGATAGCATTATCGATGGTGACAAGCTGCCAATCTACGTTACCGCGCTGTCCCCAGCCTTCCGTTCTGAAGCTGGTAGTGCTGGCCGCGACACCCGCGGTCTCATCCGGATGCACCAGTTCAACAAGGTGGAAATGGTTAAGGTAACTAAGCCTGAAGACTCATGGGATGAACTGGAGAAGCTCACCGCGAACGCTGAAAGCTTGCTGAAGAAGCTGGGGCTTGCATACCATGTGATCACTCTGGCCAGTGGGGATGCTAGCTTTACCTCCGCGAAGACGTACGACCTTGAAGTTTGGCTGCCAGCGCAGGACACTTACCGCGAAATTTCTAGCTGCAGTAACTGTACCGACTTCCAGGCACGGCGGGCACAGATTCGTTACCGCGACGACAAGGGCAAGCTGCAGTTTGCACACACCCTGAACGGCTCCGGGCTTGCTGTTGGCCGGACGGTCGCTGCAATTCTGGAAAACTACCAGAACGAAGACGGCTCCGTTACGATTCCTGAGGTGCTTGTACCATACATGCACGGCGAAACGAAGATTGCCAAGGCTTAATGGATTTATCTTTGAACCACGCAGCGATGCGTGGTTTTTTTGTGCCTGTTATCATAAATAAAATCATACTAATTGGATAGTAGGGAGGAAAAAAGGAGAATGCCTTGCGCAAACGTTTGCCAATATCGAGGTTGATTGTTGGCAATTTACACTGCGGATTTGAATTTTTTTAGTGTTACTTTATTTTGTGCGGAATCCCGAAAGTGAGGCGTTTATCTCGCCGAATGTGGCACAAAAGGTGTGGCGTAATAGATATTGACCGCAAAAAATCCGAATAATTGCTTGACGGTTGGTTGGCAGGCTGGTAATATACTTTGTGTTGTCACATGAGTAACGACGCAGCCGAGTGCGCAATGCATGAGGCTAAAGAATAATTTAAAGGCGTTGCCAATAATTATTTCAAGTCATTGCTTGACAGTGAGAGCGACGGATGACAAGATATCTAAGTTGCTTTTGATAGCTCCTTGAAAACTGAACAAAGTTTCGTATAAATGTAGGTTCTTCAGCTTAATTGCTG
>NZ_AYYO01000010.1 GCF_001436225.1 Lacticaseibacillus sharpeae JCM 1186 = DSM 20505
GGCCTACACCTCTGAGTTGGAGAAAAATCTCCAACACCAGAAAGTGTAGACCCTTTTTATTGAGCTTGTTTCAGTGGCGTGGGATAATGAAAGTTACATAGGTAGGGGGAAAGATATTGACGCGTTTATATTTTATTCGTCATGGCAAGACTGAGTGGAACCTTGAAGGCCGGTATCAGGGGGCTGCGGGCGATTCACCGCTGCTTCCTGAAAGCTTCGTGCAGATTAATGCTTTAGCGGAGTATCTGGACGGCACTTCTTTTGCACATGCGTATGTTAGTCCCCTGCAACGAACCCGGACGACTGCCAAGACGTTGCTGCACGATATGGCGACCACGGTGCCGCTATCGGTGATGCCTGCGTTGCGTGAGTTCAATCTGGGCCTCATGGAAGGCCAGAAGTTCGTGGACGTGGAGGCAAAATGGCCCCAGGAACTGTATGCGTTCCGCCACGACCCGGCGAATTACGACCCGCGGCCACTGCACGGCGAAAGCTTCCCGCAACTACTCGAGCGGATGACGCCGGCCATCCAGGAGGCAGTTGCGCGCGATGAAACGGGGGTTGCTAACCTCTTGTTCATCGGGCACGGAGCCTCGCTGGCGGCGCTCATTCAGCACCTAGTTGGCACGCCGATTGCGCAATTGCGTAAGGATGGCGGGTTGACCAATAGCAGCTTGACGATTGTTGAGACAACAGACGGCGCGAACTTGCCGTACAAGATTGTGAAGTGGAACGACACGCATTTTCTGCCCGGCAAACGGGATGCGTCAGACACGATTTAAGGACAACAAGATTGGTGAAGCGTAACCGGAGGACATCTGGTTGCGCTTTGCTTATTCAGCTAGGAGGACACAATGCAGGACATTATTGACCAATTCAATCAGGGCGATAAGGAAGCGGCCATCAGCGCGGCGGTGCATTACATCAATGAGCACCCACACGCGGTCGACGCGTACCGGATGCTCGCGGCAATGCTGATCAACATGAAGGCGTATGACCAGGCGGACGAATTGATTGTCAAGGCGCTCGGTTTGTTCCATGATGATCCGGAATTGCGTTACAACTGGGGTTTGTCCGCGTTCCAGCAGGGCAGTTTTAAGGATGCTTTGGCGCGCTTATTGCCGCTCACCGATAAAAGCATCACGGGGTCACTGCGCGCGGATGCGGCATACATGGTGGCGCTGGCCTACCAGGAGTTGGGTGATAACATTCGGGCCATCGCCTTTGCTCTCACCGCCCACGACCTGAATCCTGACGCCATCGACGCCGCCGTGCTCACGGCTAACCTATTGCTGGGTCAGGGAGTGAATGACCAGGTGAAGGATTTGCTGGCCCCACTGCTGAAGACTAAGGATGCGCGGGTGCTGCTTGCATACGGGATGGCAGTGAGCGCCATGGGTGAAGACGGCTCGCAGTACCTGAATGCGGCGCAAACGGCGGATCCGGAGTCGTACAAGCGTGCGCGTGAGTTAGTGCACTTTTTAACGGAACAGGAGCATCATGATGAACAGTGATAGCGAAACGGTTAGCGGGAAACTGAAGAGTATTTTTTTTGCCAGTCCCAATGGCCTGTTCAAAATCCTGTTAATTCAAATCACCGCCATTTCGGTTAAGTGGACGGAACCTGAGATTGTGGTCAAGGGTGACTTCGCCGACATGAAGGAAGACGAAACCTACAGCTTCACGGGGCACATGGAAAACCACCCGAAGTATGGCCAGCAGTTCGCCGCGACTAGCTACAAGAGCGAGCAACCGACCAGTAAAGACGGCCTGATAGGGTATCTGGCCAGCGACCGGTTCCCCGGCATCGGGAAGAAAACGGCGACGAAGATTGTCGACGTGCTGGGCCTGAATGCCATCGACAAAATCCTCAAAAATCCGAAAGCACTCGATCAGGTGGGCCTGAAGGCGGAACGGGCAACGATGTTAATCTCCGGACTGAAGGAAAACCTGGGGATGGAGCAGGTCGTTATTGGCCTGGGTCAGTTCGGGATTACCGGCAGTCTGGCCAGCAAGGTGTTCAGTCAGTACCACGAGGACGCGCTGGAAATTATCAAAGCCAATCCGTACCAACTCGTGAGTGACGTGCTCGGTGTTGGCTTTGCCACCGCGGACCGGATTGCGGCGGCCTTAGGGTTTGCTGCGGATGCACCGCAACGAGTGGCGGGGGCATTGCTGGCCGCGCTGGATGAGCGCACCGAAACGGAGGGCGACACCTACGTTGAACCGGACGATTTGTTCAACGAAGCGCGGCGTCTGCTGGGGAACCGCGGAGTTAGCGATGACGTGTTGCTCCAGGCAGTTAGTGACCTAGTGCAGCACCACCGTCTCGTGAGCCACAATGGCCACTTGTTCCCGAAGCGCTTATATGATGCCGAAGTCCAGATTGCCCGGCAACTGGCGGGGTTGGCCAGCGTTAAGGAGCACGTGCCCAGTACGGAGCGTGTGGCTGAGGCGATTAAGAACGCTGAAGCGAACTTGGGCCTGGAGTACGACGCAACGCAGCTGGAAGCAATCAAAATGGCACTCACGAACGCTGTGTTTGTACTCACTGGGGGCCCCGGAACCGGGAAAACCACCATTATCAACGCGGTTGTCCACGGATTCGCGGAATTGCACGACATTGAACTTAATCCGAACAAGTACAAGGGTTCCGAGACTTTTCCCATCATGCTCGCCGCGCCAACCGGCCGCGCCGCTAAGCGTATTGCGGAGACCACGAACCTGCCGGCCAGCACGATTCACCGCTTGCTCGGGATGGGGATTGACGACGCCACTTATGAAGAACGGGACCTGCCCGACGGTTTGCTGATTGTGGACGAGGTCTCGATGGTGGACACGTATTTGCTGCGCACCCTGCTCAATGCTGCCCACCCCGGTGTGACCATTGTGCTGGTGGGGGACAAGGACCAGCTGCCATCAGTTGGGCCCGGGCAAGTCTTCGCGGATATCTTGGCGAGCCACGCGGTGCCAAGCGTGGAGTTGACCCACATTCACCGGCAAGATGATCACTCCTCCATCGTGCCCTTGGCGCACGCGATTAATGAGGGGGAATTACCGCAAGATTTGCTGCAGCGCAAGCCCGACCGCAGTTTCTTTGCCTGCTCTGCTGACCAGGTACCGCAAGTGGTGCAGCAGGTGGTGGCGGCCGCGGCGCGTAAGCATTTCGACCCGCTGCAGGTGCAGGTACTGGCGCCGATGTACCGGGGCAATGCTGGCGTTGACCGGCTCAACCCGTTGGTGCAAGAAATTTTCAACCCCGCTGCAAACCACAGCAAGCAGGTGGAAACGGCCAGCGGGATGGTCTTTCGCATCGGTGATAAGGTGCTCCAGCTCGTCAACAATCCGGAGCAGAACGTCTACAACGGTGAAATCGGGAAGGTGGTCGGCATCACTAAGGCCGAAAAGGGCCACGGTGATTCGCTAACGCTTGATTTTGACGGGAACGAACTGCAGTACGACCGCGCGGATTGGTCGAAAATTACGCTGGCGTACGCGACCAGCATCCACAAGGCACAGGGGAGCGAGTTTGACATGGTCATTTTGCCCCTGACCCTGCAAAGCCGGCGGATGCTGAAGCGGAACCTCGTCTACACGGCCATCACCCGGGCCAAACGCTTCCTGATTCTAGTGGGCGAACCCAGTGCCTTCAGCCTGGCTGCAACCACGCTGGCCGCCAACCGCAACACGGGGCTGGTGGAGCAGCTGCAAAAGGCGTTCGGCGTTAAGGCGGCAGCTGGCGACCAGACGACCGCGGAGCCGGAATACGATGATGCGCCGGAAGCGGTGGTCAAAGTGCAGCCAACGCCCATTCAGGCTGAGGTCCCCAGCACCTACTTGACGAACGAAATGGTTGCGCGTGGCGACGTTGACCCCTTAATTGGGATGGATGGCATCACGCCGGAAATGTTTATGCAGCAATAAAAAATCCTGATCCGCACGCTGCGGGTCAGGATTATTTTATTGCCATAATAATAGGGGCACGGTGGTGAGTTCCATATCGAATAGCCGGCTGCCCAGTTCGTGGCCGTCAACGTGGCCGAATTCCAGCGTGTTGGTGGTGAAGCGCAGGTTCTGGCCCTGGTACTTGTGCACCGCGCTGGTTTGGACGGGCTTGCCAATGACCACCCGTAGCAGCAGGTACAACAGGTGGATGAGGTTAACGTTCTGGACGGTAAGTAGGTCCAGTCCTGGTTTGGCCAACTCACTGGCGTTGTTCAGCTTCATGCCCGCGTAGTACGGGTGCACCATGGCGGTACAGATGAGCAGGTTCCCGAGCAATTCGTTTTTGCCCTTGAGGTAAATCGCCGCGGAGAATGGTTGGCGGTTGAAGAAGGCGCTAATCAGCTGCGCCACGCGGATGCCGCGGTGGAAATGCTTGCGGTGCAAGAGGCGCATGCTGGTTGCGCCGCCGCTGGCATAGACAACTGCCGCATCCAGTCCGACGCCCAGGGTGCTGACGAAGTAGCCGGAGGAGCTGTAGGTCTTTTCGTTATAATGACCGATGTACACCGTGCGCGCTGTGGTAGCTGCGAGGACCTGGTCGATTGCTTCGCCAGCGTCGGTGCTGATGCCCGCAGCCGTAGCGAAGTCGATGTCGTTGCCGGCGGGAATGTAGGCAACAGGCATTATCGTGTTGCCGGATTTGCGCAGCCCGTTAACTGCCTGGTTGAGGGTGCCATCCCTACCAATCACAACCATCACGCCATCTTTGTGCGCCGCAAACTTGCCGACCTGCTGGGCGAGCTGCTCGGTGTGTCCGTGGTGCTGGACGACGCGCACCGCGAACTCAGTGCCGGTAGCGACCAACTTTTCTTTGACCACTTGCCACGCAGAATTCGCTGTCCGTGACCCAGCGCCTGGATTAAAAATGACATACAGGTAGGGCATGATGAACCTCCGATTTTTTTAAACTCTAATTACGAGTATACCTGTCATCTGCTTGAAACACAACTGTAACGGAGCCGCGAAACGGCGTGGTTAAGCGGATTGGGGCCACTTTTACCAAATTTTAGCCCCGAGCAGGCACACAAAAACGGCCCCGTGACAAATGTGCATGTCACGGAGCCGTTTGGTGCGGTTACTAGAGTGTAATCAGCATTGGAATAATGATTGGCCGGCGTTCGGTCCGCTTGAACAGGAACTCGGACAAGGAGTTCGTGATGGCGTCCTTCAGCATGGCCTCAGAAATCTTCTCGTTATCGTTGAAGGTGTTCTTGATGGTCTTGTAAATCTGCCGCTGGGCCTGGTTGATCAGCTCGCCAGATTCACGCATGTAGACAAACCCACGTGACAGCAAGTCGGGACCCGCCAAGACAGTGTGCTTTTGCATGTTGATGGTGGCCACAACCACGACCAGCCCTTCTTCAGAAAGCATCCGGCGATCGCGGATAACCGCGTTCCCAATGTCCCCAATGCCGCTACCGTCAATGTAGACGTCGCTAGCAGGGAAGTGGCCGGCGCGCCGTGCGGAGTTCGCGGTCAACGCGAGCACGTCACCATTTTCCATGATGAAGCTGTTCTCCTGCGGCACACCACACAGAGCAGCAAGTTCGGTGTGAATCTTCTGCATCCGGTATTCACCGTGGCAAGGCATGAAGTACTTTGGCTTGATCAGCCGCAGCATGAGCTTCTGTTCTTCTTGACCACCGTGACCGGAAGTGTGAATGTTGTTGACCTTACCGTGGATAACGTTGGCCCCGGCAGCCTCAAGCTGGTTGATGACCGCGTTAACGCTGGTCGTGTTCCCAGGAATTGGGTTACTGGAGAAGACCACGGTGTCGCCAGGCTGAATGCTAATCTGGCGGTGGGTCCCGTTGGCAATCCGGGAAAGGGCAGCCATTGGTTCACCTTGCGAACCGGTACACAGAATCATGACCTTGTCGGCAGGCAAGCGGTTGAGCTCGTGCGCGTCAACCAGGACGTCATCGGGGATGTCGAGGTAACCAAGTTCACGGCCATTCACAATCGCCGTTTCCATTGACCGGCCGAACACGGCGATTTTACGACCGTTGTTCATTGCGGCCTCAGCAGCCTGCGCCACACGCGAGATGTTGGAGGCGAAGGTGGCAAAGATGATGCGTCCTTCAATGCCTTCGAAGATGTGGCGGATGGAGTGGCCGACGAACCGTTCAGACTTCGTGAAGTTCGGAATTTCGGCGTTCGTACTGTCTGACATGAGCAGTAGCACGCCTTCCTCCCCGAGCCGCGCCATGCGCTGCAGGTTAGGGGAGGGCTGGTCACCAACTGGGGTGAGGTCAAACTTGAAGTCACCGGTTTCAACGATGACCCCGTTTGGCGTGTGTACCGCAATCCCGAGCGTGTCGGGGATACTGTGCGTGGTGCGGAAGAAGTCGACGGACATGTGGTCGAACTTGAGGACACTGTCCTCGCCGATTTCAATCAGGTTAGTTGAACGCAAAATGCCGTGTTCTTCGAGCTTCCCACGGATTAATGCGGCAGCCAGTGGTGGCGCGTAGACGGGAACATCAGGCAGGGCCTTCAGGAAGTAAGGAATCCCCCCGATGTGGTCTTCGTGCCCGTGCGTGATAACGAGGGCTTTAATCTTGTCTTTATTTTGTACCAGGTAAGAGTAGTCAGGAATAACGTAATCAATCCCCAGGAGGTCGTCTTCAGGAAACTTAATTCCGGCGTCGATGACGACAATTTCGTCCTGGTACTGAATGCCGTACGTGTTCTTCCCAATTTCACCTAGTCCACCGACGGCAAAGGCCGCGGTTTCGTTTTTCTTAATGTTGAGCTTCATAGACTAGAGCTCCGTGATTTTGAAATCGGGTGACTTCTGTTCGTATTCGAGAAAATCGCCGGTGACTTCCTGAATCAGTTCGATGTTGTATTCGGTCTTCTCTTCAACCAGTGCGCGTGCAGCGACTGAAGATTCGGCTTCGAGGTAGATTGAGCGGGTGTTCTCCCGGCGAGGGTTTTCAATCTTGTTAGGCTGGAAAAGTACTTTGTAAATCATAATGGTTCTCCTTTCAAATACACAAAAATCGTCCTCAATGAGAGGATGCTTGTGTTTATAACCGCACATTGTTGGCACAAAGCCAAACGTTACATCCATTCTATCATAATGTTTGGGGGGATAAAAGGCGGTAAACACGGCGAGCAGATGACCGGCGCCACTGACGGCCAAATGGTGAATTGCTGCACGCAATCTCGCCGTGAGCAGAGATGTTCAGGTTATCTAAAATTCAAGGTGGTAGCTTGGGTCCGGGCATGGCGATGTGCGATAATGAAAGTAGAGAAATGGGGGGCTGATTATGAGCGGGAAAATTATCTTCATCGTTGCAATCGTGCTGGTGCTGGTAGTGGCGTACGTATGCGTGCGGCTAATCCAGCGGCGCCAAGAACGTCAGTGGTTGCTCACCGCCAACAACCTTGTGCGGCCAATTCTCCGCGAGTTGCACCTCCAGCCAGTTGCCGGCCAGCCGGTGGACCGCGTGTGGGGTCGCAGCCTCGCTTTGGTTAGCTACAAGACGCCGGCGACTACGGCGACCTCAGTGGGCACCATCCGGGCGGCATTCGCGAGTCAAGACGACAAGCTGCTGCAGCTGACCGATGTGTGGATTCGCGATGGTTACGTGCACCTGGACGTGGCCTTAATGCTCAACATGGCGACCAAGGGCTACGTGCGCGATTTGCACCGGCTATCGTAATTTGCGGGCAAGCAAAAAGGGTCAGGACAATGTCCTGACCCTTTTTTGGATTAGTTTAGCCGAGCAGTACGCCGTTTGGATCTTCCAGTTCGAATGGCTTGTCCTTGCGAATATGGTCGTAAAAGAGGATGCCGTTCAGGTGGTCGATTTCGTGCTGAACCACGATGGCCGGGTAGTTCTTCAGCCGCAGTTTCTTTTCTTCGCCATCAATCGTGTTGTACTTGATGGTGACACGGTCGTGGCGGACAACGTAGCCGGGGTGGGGCTCGTCAACTGACAGGCAACCTTCGCCTTCAGCAAGTGCCGCTGTCTGCACGGAATGACTCACTACGCGGGGGTTGACCAACACGTCTTTCAGGAAGATGCCGCCATCGTCGTCGGGAATCAAAACGGCGGTCATGGCTACGGAGCGGTCAACTTGGGGTGCAGCCAGGCCGACACCGGGACGCAGTTTGTACTTCTTGTTTTCCTCTTCGTCCTGGCTGATGACCAGGTATTCCATCAGGTCGTGAGCCAACTGTTTGTCGGCGTCACTGAGAGGGAACGTTAATTCTTTTGCGGTTGCACGCAACACGGGATTGGGGTCACGGACGACATCTTTCATTAAAAACACGGCGATTGCCTCCTGCATTAAATTCTGTAATCAAGAATAGCACAAAAAACGGGGAACTGCGAATTTTGTGCGCTTGAAAGCCCTATCTAATGCGGATTGTCCGCCGAAAAGTTTGACCAGGGCAAAACTTCGGCGTTATAATAACAGAGTAGAAACTTTAAGATGTTCGCAGTGTGTCAACTGCAAACATGAAAGGTAGGTGAGTACAATGACACATGAAACCAAGCCTGGAAATAGTTCGGACAACGCAGATCCCGGAAGTAATGGCGTTGTACCGCCTGCCTTAATGTGGCAGTAGTACACAATTAAATTAGGCAGACGGTCGTCGCCACGCCTCCGGTAAAAGGAGGGTATGACGATGTTGAAGTTTGTAAACAGCGGTCTCTCCCAGACTGAAGTTCGGCGCGCACACGCACAGCACAGCGGCGAACTTACGGTTGTGCACGTTTGGCGTGTGCTCGCCGTCGCAATTGCTTGCGGCGTGAGCATTGCCGTGCTGACCGAACTATTCTTGGGGATGATTGCAGCAGTAGTAATGAGCATTGCCCTGGGCGTGCTCACCGTAGCCGTTGCTCAGCGCATCGCTACGGAAATGAAAGTGATTCGCAACGACGCAGTTCCGGTGCAGGTTATCCGTGCGGGACTGGTACGCCAGATTACCGCTGGTGAAGTGGTTGTCCGTGATGTTGTGGTACTCCACGCCGGTGAAGTTGTGCCGGTGGATGTTGCCGCAAACGGCAAGGTGCTGCTAACCGGCAGTGTTGCCCGCCAGAATGTCACTGGCGTTGCGGTTGCAGTTGGCAGCGACCGCGCAGTGGCCCAGCAGCTGACGGTGCAGGGCCACGCGTTGACACTGGAAGACGTGCAGGCAGTTTTGCGGGCACTGGTTGCGGCGTTTAGCCCACTCATGATTTTGCCCCGCATTGTATTTGGCGGCCTGCGCTTGGGTGCAGGACGGCTGCACCACCTCGTGCAGCACGTGCTTGCAGCACTGAATGCTGGTCCAATTGCCAGCAAGCACGTTGATAGTAGACGTTTGGCCGTTGCCTTCGTGCAAAATCAAGGCACGATTGCCACGTCGCCCGTCAGACATGCAGCATTACCAAGTTAATTGCGTTTAAGTTAGGGTCGCCGTGATTGAGCGGCCCTTTATTCTGACCAGCAACATGTTGCTGGTCAGAGGCTTTGCTGGGCCGCATGTAAATGGCCTTGTAAAAGCGCTATAATCAAAGGAGTGTTAATTAGTGAAACCAAACTACACGTACCCGCTGGATTTTGACTGGACCAAAGACGAAATGGTTGCGGTCACGACGTTCTATTCGCTCGTTGAGGACGCATATGAGCGGGGGGTGAACCGCGAGAACTTGCTGGCAGCATACAATGGGTTCAAGCAGGTAATCCCCGACAAGGGTACGGAGAAGCAATACGACAAGGAGTTTGCAGAACTAACTGACTACTCCACGTACCGCACCGTGCAGGCGGCCCGCAAAGCAGCGCCGGGCACGACGGTACACATGCATGTACCAAACCGCAGTAAATAGTGAAAGTTTCAGGTGAATTTGTAATATTATTTTCAGTAAGTAGTACATTTCACCGTGACTGTGCTATACTGCTAATTTGTATGTTGGGGTCAGCGAACCCCATATTAACGGAAAATAGATACGCTGAGAGGAAGGCCACCATTGAAAACACGCGACGACATTCGTAACATTGCGATTATTGCCCACGTCGACCACGGGAAGACAACCCTGGTTAACGAAATGCTTAAGCAGTCCGATACACTGGACCAGCACACCCAAATCGGGGATCGTGCTATGGATACAAACCCGATTGAAAAGGAACGCGGGATTACTATCCTTAGTAAGAACACCGCTGTTAAGTACAAGGACACGACCATCAACATTCTGGACACCCCAGGACACGCTGACTTCGGTGGTGAAGTTGAACGAATCATGAAGATGGTTGACGGGGTGCTCCTCGTTGTCGACGCATTCGAAGGTACCATGCCTCAGACGCGTTTCGTTCTGAAGAAGGCCCTTGAACAGCACCTGACCCCAATCGTTGTTATCAACAAGATTGACCGTCCTGGTGCTCGTCCAGAAGAAGTAGTTGATGAAGTGCTTGAACTCTTCATCGAACTTGGCGCTGACGATGACCAGCTTGAATTCCCAATCGTGTACGCTTCCGCTATCAACGGTACATCCAGCTTGGATGAAGACCTTGACACCCAGAAGCACACCATGGACCCACTGTTTGACACCATCGTGAAGACGATTCCTGCCCCAATCGACAACTCCGACGAACCTTTGCAGTTCCAAGTTTCCATGCTTGACTACAACGATTACGTTGGCCGTATCGGGATTGGCCGTGTCTTCCGCGGTAAGATCAAGATTGGTGATTCCGTTACCGTTATGAAGCTCGATGGTTCAACCAAGAACTTCCGTGTAACCAAGCTCTTTGGTTTCTTCGGTTTGCACCGGGTTGAAATCAACGAAGCTAAGGCCGGGGACCTCATCGCTGTTTCCGGGATGGACGACATCTTCGTTGGTGAAACTGTGACCGCACAGGACCATCAGGAAGCTCTGCCTATCCTGCGTATCGACGAACCTACCCTGCAGATGCTCTTCGTTGCGAACGACAGTCCATTTGCTGGTCGCGAAGGGAAGAACGTTACCGCCCGTAAGCTTGGCGACCGTCTGAAGCAGCAGCTCCAGACCGACGTTTCCCTGCGTGTTGAAGACACCGACACTGCCGGCATGTGGGAAGTTTCTGGTCGTGGTGAACTGCACCTGTCCATCCTGGTTGAAGAACTTCGTCGTGAAAACTACGAACTGCAGCTTGGCCGGCCACAGGTTATCTACCGCGAGATTGACGGTCAGCTCTGCGAACCATACGAAGCTGTCCAGATTGACACCCCAGAACAGTACACCGGTTCTGTCATCGATGCGATGGCTCAGCGTAAGGGTGAAATGCAGAACATGGAAAACGAAGGTAACGGCCAGACTCGTCTGAGCTTCCTCGTTCCTTCCCGTGGTCTGATTGGTTACTCAACCGAATTTCTTTCCGCTACCGGTGGTTACGGGATCATGAACCACACCTTCGAAAAATACGGACCAGTTATCCGCAACTGGGAACCAGGCCGTCAAAACGGGGCCCTGGTTTCCATCAACGCCGGGAACGCGACGACGTACTCCCTGCAGTCTGTTGAAGACCGTGGGCAGTTGTTCATCGACGCGCAGACTGAAGTTTACGAAGGGATGATTGTTGGGCAGAACTCCCGTGAAGCTGACATCGCGGTCAACGTCACCAAGGGTAAGAACCTGACCAACACCCGTGCTTCAGGTAAGGACCACGCGGCTGCAATCAAGACGCCTAAGAAGATGACGCTTGAATCTGCAATCGAGTTCCTGAACGAAGACGAATACTGTGAAGTAACGCCACAGAGCATCCGTCTCCGCAAGAAGATTCTGAACACCGGCGAACGGACCAAGGCGGACAAGCGTCGTAAGATGGCTTCCAACAACTAATATTCGCTACTAATGAACACCACTGGTGCCTGGCACTGGTGGTGTTTTTGTGTGCAAATCGGCCGTACACTTGGGCTATAATTGGTGTTATGCTTATTGATAGTAAGTGAATAGATAAGCATGGAGGTAAATGATGAAGATTGCAATTATTGGTGCGTCGGGGAATGCCGGCAGCGCCATTTATCAAGAGGCGGTGCGCCGTGGCCATGATGTGACCGGGTTTGCCCGCAACGTGCAGCGGGCCCAAGCGGTTCTGGGCGCGCAGGCCAAGATTGAGGCCCGTGACGGTTTTGCACTGCGGCGGGAAGAGTTAACGCAGTTTGACGCGGTGGTGGATGCAATCAGCGCGCCCCCGGCAAAAGCATACCTGCATGTCGATCTAGCAGCGCACCTGATTCATGAGCTGCGGGAATCGACGGCACCCTACATGGCCTTCATTACGGGTGCGGGTAGTCTGCAGCATAATGGCCACGCCTTCGTTCAGGACATCGCTAAGGCGCCGAATGCGGACCAGTTCATCAGCATTCCGCGCAGCCAGGCAGCAGAGCTTGAGTTCCTGCGCCACGTGGACAATGTACGCTGGACGGCGATTTCACCTAGCGCGACGTTCCAGCACGGCCCAGCAACCGAGTTTGTGCTGGGCCATGATGAATTGCTCGCGGATGCGGCGGGGCAGTCAGTTTTAAACAGCGGCACACTAGCAGTGGCATTGCTGAATGAGCTGGAGCAGCCGCAAAACGAAATGCACCGGTTTACCGCCCGGAATAAGTAGCGGTTTTGGGTCCCTTGCAGTTGGTTTGCCGATTGCAAGGGGCTTTTTTTGGCTAATTATCCGGAATTTGCGTGTTGAAACTAGCACAAGCGGCTGTTTGGCCAAATTTTTAGTAATAACCCGGAGCTCTCGGGCGCTGTAGCCACATGTCGCCGCCATGCGTATGCTATAATATAACCTAATTAGTTTTCAGTAGACGATTGACGAAAGGGCGATTTCCGGTGAATTGGAAAATCCGTTACATAGACTATTACGTGCTCGTGCCGTACCTGGTCCTGTGCCTAATAAGTGCAATTATGGTCTTCTCTGCCAGCGGTCTGCGTGGCTACGGATCAGCCACGAACACGACCATTTTGATTAAGCAATTAATCTTCATCGTTGCCGGGTTTGCCGTGTGTGCGGTGGTGTACTTCTCGAAGTTAAAGGTGTGGAAAAGCCCCGGGTTACTAGCAATTGGGATTGTCATCGATATGGCGATGTTGATTTACCTGCTGTTCTTCGGCCGGTCCGTCAACGGTGCGAGTGCCTGGATTTCGGTTGGTGGCTTCAACATTCAACCATCTGAAATTGCCAAGTTATTGATTATTTTGTACTTAGCGCGGATTCTGGACCGACGGCAGCGGGTGATTGGCCGCTACAAGTTTCCGACCGCGATTAAGATGCTGGGGTGGCCGCTGGGCTTGCTCGTGTTCATCGCCTTGCTGGTGCTTGCTCAACCTGATACCGGGGGGTTCTTCATCCTTGGCGTGATTATGCTCGTAATGGTGGTGGCTAGTGGCTTTCATATCGGTTGGGGCCTGGGCTTCATCGGTGGGGGTATTGGCTTCATCGGTGCCTTGTATTACTTCGTCGTGACGCACTTCGCGGGTTTTCTCAGCAAGTCCTATCAGGGGCAGCGGCTGCTGGCAGTTTTGCAGCCGTTTGAAATGCAGAAGACGGCGGGTCGCCAACTGGTCATCTCGATGTACGCCATCAACCACGGCGGCCTGTTCGGCGTCGGGTTGGGGAATAGCCAGATGAAACTCGGTTACTTGCCCGAACCGTACACGGACTTCATCCTCTCCGTTATCAGTGAGGAACTGGGCATGGTCGGGGGCATGACGGTGATCTGCCTCCTGGTCTTCCTGGTGTGCCGCATCATTCAGATTGGGGCACGGTCGCACAGTGCGTACCGGACCATGCTGATGTACGGGATTGCCACCATGATTTTCGTGCAGATGTTCGTTAACGTCGGGGCAGTGCTCGGGTTGCTGCCAATCACCGGGGTGACCCTGCCGTTCATCAGTTATGGTGGGAGTAGTATGCTGGTGCTGGCGGCGTCAATTGGGATTGTGTTGAACGTATCGGCCGCGGAGACGCGGGACCGGATGCGACTATTAGAAGCGAAGGAGTCGAACAACTAATGCAAAAGGTGCTTGTTGCTAATCGTGGCGAAATTGCCATCCGAATCTTCCGTGCGTGTGAGGAATTAGGACTCAAAACTGTCGGCATTTACGCCAAGGAAGACAGCCTATCGATTCACCGGTTCAAGGCGCAGGAATCATTTCAGGTCGGTGCGGGCCGGGAACCCATCGCGGCATACCTGGACATGGACGATATTATTCGCATTGCCAAGGAAAGTGGCGCGGATGCAATTCATCCCGGTTACGGTCTACTCAGTGAAAATGCCGAATTTGCGGCCAAAGTGCGTGCAGCCGGTCTGACTTTCGTCGGCCCCAGCACGGAATTGCTTAAGGTCTTCGGTGACAAGGTTGCCGCTAAGGAAGCGGCCGTTGCGAACGGGCTGCAGGTAATTCCGGGGACACCAGAACCCACCCGTGATTTTGCCGAAATCCAGGCCTTTGCCGATAAGTACGGCTTCCCGTTGATGCTGAAGTCCGCCAGTGGTGGTGGTGGTCGCGGGATGCGCGTGGTGCGCAACCAGACTGAGCTGGAGCACGTGTACCCACTGGCCAAGTCCGAGGCACTGACCAGCTTTGGTGACGACCGGATGTACATCGAACGTTACATCGAGCACGCGAAGCACATCGAAGTGCAGGTGATGGGGGATGGTCACGGCCACCTGCTCCACCTGTTTGAACGTGACTGTTCTGTGCAGCGGCGCAACCAGAAAGTAGTTGAAATTGCCCCTGCAGTTGGCTTGCCCATCAAGCTGCGCCAGGACATCTGCAACGCCGCCGCTAAGTTCATGGCGGCAATGGGCTACGAAAACGCCGGGACCATTGAGTTCCTGGTTGAAAACGGGCAGTTTTACTTTATCGAAGTTAACCCCCGGATTCAGGTTGAACACACCGTCACCGAAGCCATCACTGGACTCGACATTGTCCAGGCACAGTTACGGGTTGCGGCCGGTGCGGACTTATTTGCCGACCTCGACTGGCCGCACCAGGATGAACTGACGGCGCACGGTGCTGCGATTCAGTGCCGGATTACGACTGAGGACCCACTGAACAACTTCATGCCCGACACCGGGACGATTACCACGTACCGTTCCCCAGGTGGTTTGGGTGTGCGGCTGGACGTAGGGAATGCCTATGCAGGTGCCGTTGTCAGTCCGTTCTTTGACTCACTGCTCGTTAAGGCCAGCGTGACGGGGTACAACTTCGCCGCCGCGTGCGCCAAGATGGATCGCGTGTTGCATGAATTCCGCATTATTGGCGTGAAGACGAACCTGCCGTTCCTCGAAACCGTGATTAGCCACCCCGTATTTCGCAGCGGGCAGGCCGAAACCCGCTTCATCGACAACAGTCCGGAACTATTCACTTTCCGTCCGCAGACCAGTATGTCCAATGAAGTGCTCAACTACATCGGGGACGTGACGGTCAACGGGTTCCAGGGCAAGGACCCGAAGAAGCCCCGCGTCTACCCAGAATTGCGCTTTAAGAATGAACTGCCGCAGACGCAGCCCAAAACCGATTTGGTGCAGCTGCTGCATGACGGCGGGGCCAAGGCGGTCACTAATTGGATTAGTGACCAGCCCCAGCTTTTGCTGACGGACACCAGTTTCCGTGACGCCCACCAGAGCCTTTTTGCCACCCGCATGCGCACCCACGACATGCTGCGGGTTGCGGGCGAGTACAGCAACGCATTGCCAAACCTCTTTTCTGCCGAAATGTGGGGTGGGGCGACCTTTGACGTTGCGTACCGTTTCTTGAACGAAGACCCATGGCAGCGGCTGGCGCAGATGCGTAAGGCCCTGCCACACACCTTGCTCCAGATGCTGTTCCGCGGCAGTAATGCGGTTGGTTACAAGAACTACCCAGACAATGTGATTAAGGAATTCATCAACCAGGCAGCGAAAACCGGGATTGACGTTTTCCGCATCTTTGACAGCCTGAACTGGGTCAAACAGATGGAACCAAGCATTGCGGCGGTGAAGGAAACCGGCAAGATTGCCGAAGCGACGATTTGCTACACCGGTGATATTCTGAGTGCCGCTCACCCGCACTACACGCTGCAATACTACGTTGACCTAGCCAAGCAACTGGAAAAGGCCGGTGCGGACATGCTCGCAGTCAAGGACATGGCGGCACTGCTCACCCCAGGTGCGGCCAGCGTCCTGATTGCGGCGTTGAAGGATGCCGTGACGATTCCGGTGCACTTGCACACGCACGACACCACCGGTACTGGGCTGGCGACGTACATTGCCGCGGCGAATGCGGGCGTGGACGTCGTGGACGTGGCCCAATCCAGCTTCTCCGGGACCACCAGTCAGCCAAGTATGGAAAGTCTGTACCACGCCTTGGCTGGTGATAAGCGGCAGCCAGAGTTGGATATTGCGGCGGCCGAGCACGTGAACGACTACTTCCGGCAGGTGCGGCCGTACTACGAGGACTTTGCCAACAACGTTTCCGGGCCCCTGACCCGGATTTACGATGTGGAAATGCCTGGTGGTCAGTACACGAACCTGCAGCAACAGGCGCAGGGGGTTGGGGTATCGGACTTCAACGTGGTGATGACCAAGTACGCCGAAGTGAACAAGCTGTTCGGCGATATCATTAAGGTAACGCCAAGTTCCAAGGTGGTCGGCGACATGGCCCTGTTCATGGCGCAAAACGACCTGGATGCGGATGACGTGATGGCGCATGGGGCGGAACTTGACTTCCCCGAATCCGTCGTCAACTTCTTCAAGGGCGAATTGGGTCAGCCGCCATTTGGCTTCCCCAAGCAGCTACAAAAAATGGTGCTGAAGGGGGCTGAACCACTGACAAGTCGGCCTGGTGAAGTGCTTGAACCGGTCGACCTGGATCAGGTTGCCAGCCAATTGCGCAACCTGGGCTTACTCGAGCCGACAGAGCAAGACGTTCTGAGTGCCGTTTTGTACCCCGACGTCTTCAAGAAGTACCTGCAGAATCAGAAAAAGTTCGGACCAGTGACCCATTTGGATACGCCAACGTACTTCCAAGGTATGCGTGTGGGCCAACAGGTCAACATCACGGTTGCACCGGGCCGGGCCTACGTGATTCGCCTGGACGCTGTTGGTGAGGCGGACGCAACCGGATTGCGCAACCTGTACTTCACGGTCAACGGCCAGAAGCGAGAAATCGAAGTGATTGACCGCGGCAGCAAGCACAGCAGCGGCACGCACCAACTCGCTGAGCCAAACGATCCGCAGCAAGTCGGTGCACCAATGGCCGGTCGGGTGCTGACGGTATTAGTTAAGCCGGGCCAGAAGGTGAACAAGGGCGACGAGCTCTTCGTTTCTGAAGCCATGAAGATGGAAACAACCGTCCATGCACTAGTTGCCGGGACCGTGACCCACGTCTACGTGGAGCCGGGCGCACTGGTCGCTAGTGGTGAACTGCTCGCCCAAATCAAAGAATAGTGACCCACAAATTTGCATCCCACCGTCTGCGGGTGCAAATTTGTTTACATAGGAGTGTGAAGGTTATCGTGGAAATAAATCAGCGCCAAGAAATCGTCGTTTGGGTGCACAGCTTGCGCCAGGTGCGGCAACTGCGCCGTTATGGGAGTGTGCTGTACACTTCGCGGCAAATGAAATACGTGCTGTTATATGTTAACGCAGCAGATGCGCCCGATTTGATGGACAAAATCAGCAAGTTACGCTTTGTCCGTAGCGTGGAGCTGTCCCACCGCAATGAGCTGGACCCGAACGCGGGGAAGGCAATTGAGCGCGGAACTCTTGCCGGTGCTCATACCGGGGCTGACGATGACGACTAGCATTTGCTTCAAACAGAAAGGACGTGTCTAAACTGCGCGTTATTAGTGGAGAATTCAGGGGCCGGCGGCTGGCAATGGTGCCCGGCACCACAACCAGACCGACTGCCGACAAGGTTAAGGAGTCGATGTTCAACATGCTTGGCCCGTACTTCGATGGCGGTCAGGCCGTGGACTTTTATGCCGGTACCGGCGGTCTGGGCATCGAGGCGGTCTCGCGGGGGATGGACCATGCTGTGCTCGTGGATTCAGCGTTTGCGGCCATCAAAACCATCAAGGCGAACGTGGAATTGACGAAAGCGGCCGAGCGGTTCACCGTCAAGAAGATGTCGGTGCAGCGCGCACTCGACGAATTCATTGCGGAAAAAAAGCAGTTTGACCTCATCATGATGGATCCACCTTACGCGAAGCAGCAGGCCTTAAAGCAGCTGGAACAGATTCGCGCGGGGCACCTGTTAGTGCCTGGTGGCCGCATCATGATCGAAACGGGGCTGGAAGTAGCCTATCCCGAAACCATTCCTGGGTACACGCTGCTACGGAAGCAGACGTACGGCGTGGCGGAAGTCATTATTTTGGAGGCGGAGTAAGATGAAACGCATCGGTATTTTTCCGGGTAGCTTCGATCCCTTCACCCTCGGGCACCTGGCGACGGTTCGCCAAGGGTTGCGCCTGGTCGACGAATTGGTGATTGCGGTCATGACCAATACGGAAAAAAAGGCGTTGTTCACCGCGACCGAGCGTGTGGCGCAAATTGAGCAGGCGACCGCTGGCATGCCCGGGGTCCGGGTGGTGGCGGCGCCGCGGAGTTTGACCATCGACTTCGCGCGCAGTATGGGGGCGAACGTGATTATTCGGGGTCTACGCGATACCTCTGACTACACCTTCGAGAGCGCCATTGCTGTGGCCAACGCGAAGATGGCTCCCGAGATTACGACGGTGCTCCTGCCGGCCGAACCCAATAACGTGGGGACATCCTCCAGTATCGTGAAGGAAATCGCCGCGTTCGGGGGCGACTTGACCCCGTTTGTACCGCAGAACATTGTGCTCGCCCTGCAAGCAAAGCTGGGTGACCGTGATTGATGACCAAACGGCAAAATAAACGCCATTCCCGCCGCTTCTGGCTCGTAGCGGCGCTGATAGTTGTGTTGGCCGGCCTGGTATTCTTCCCGACAAAGTATTACGTTGAAGTGCCAGGCGGGGCGGATGCGCTGAGTAAGTTCGTTCAGGTTGACGGCAAGCGGGACAAGCGTGCAGGTAGTTTTCGCCTCATGACCGTGGGCATTATCGGTCCGGCATCCCCGGCGGTCATTCTGTGGAGTAAGACCCAGCCGTTCGCTGATACCATCAGCAAGGATGCACTCATGGGTAGTTCCTCGTCGGCGGAATACAATCAGCTGCAGAACTTCTACATCAAGAGTGCGGCCAACTCCGCGGTCGTGGCGGCGATGCGGGCGGCCCAAAAGCCGGTGACCGTTAAGTATGCGGGCATTTATGTCATGTCCATCATGGCGAATTCCAAGTTTCGCGGCGTGTTGCACTTAGGCGACACCATCACGGCGGTGAACGGCAAGCATTACGTGCGTGCGAACGATTACGTGAACGCCATCAAGAAGTATCCGGCGGGCACCAAAATCACCATCACGTATTTGCACGATGGCAAAAAGCACCAGGCAACCCGGGCGCTCGTGCCGCTGGCTAAAACTAAGCGTGCGGGGCTCGGCATTACGCTGACTGACCACACGACGGTCACCAGCAAGCCGCGAGTCAAGATTAATGCCGGCAGCATCGGCGGTCCAAGTGCCGGGCTGATGTTCACCCTCCAGGTCTACAGCCAAGTTACGGGGGAGAATCTCCGGCGCGGACGCACCATTGCCGGGACGGGCACGATTGATGAAAACGGCAAGGTTGGGGTCATTGGCGGCATCGATAAGAAGGTCGCGGCGGCAAACAAGGCGGGGGCAACAATCTTTTTGGCGCCCGACGTGCCGGCCACCAAGGCGATGCGCCGGGAAGACCCAACGTACGTGAATAACTACGTGGAAGCTAAACGCGCGGCCAAGAAGCTGGGCACGAAGATGAAGATTGTGCCCGTGCACAACTTGAACGACGCGCTGCAAGCACTGCGGGCAAGATAAAGACATCCGGAACTTTGGGACACCCCCAAAAGTTCCGGATTTTTTTGTGTCTAGGGACAAAAAGCGGCCTGATACCAAAAAATTTCACCAATTTTCGGGGGTTTTGCCGGTTTTTGGCGAAATCTATAGTGAGGTGATATTTTATGGCGAAAATTAAGGAGTATGTCCTGGCGTATTGGCAATATGGTGCCCTCGCGTTCTTGGCGCTGACGGCCGCAATCGTGTGGCTGACGGCGGTACGTAAACCGGCGGAATCAACGGTGTCCGTGGCGGATTCGTCCGTGTATACGAGTAGCTCTTCTGCTGTCAGTGGTAGTACGAGCGCCAACAGTAAACCAAGTAGTGGCTACGTGTACGTGTCGGGGGCGGTGAAGCACCCGGGGCTGTACCACGTGGGGCCCACCACGCGCTGGGCCGATGTGGTGCAGGCGGCAGGCGGATTAACCAAGGACGCCGATCCGGGGCAGGTGAATCTGGCCCAGATTGCCCATGATGAAGAAAACATGGCGGTGCCGGTGCGCGGCGAAACGGTCGCGACAGTCGCGCCCGTTAGTGGCAGCGGGCAAACGACGGCCGCTGGCGGTGCCAGTGCGGGTGGCAGTAGCACCCAGATCAATCTCAACACGGCAACTGTGACCGACTTGCAGACAATTTCGGGGATTGGCCCCAAGCGCGCGCAGGACATCATCGATTACCGTGACCAGCACGGCGGGTTCAAGACGGTCGACGAGTTGAAGGAGATTAGTGGCATTGGCGACAAAATTTTTGCCGACTTAGCGCCCAGCGTAACGGTGAGCCCATGAGCTGGGTGTTCGCCGCCATGTTGATGGTGCTTGGGACGCAGTTATTATTGCTGGGACCCTGGTGGCTCGGTGGCGCGCTGGTGATTCTGGCGGTGCTTAAGGGTCAGCGCAGCCGCAAACTGCCGCTGGTTGTGGCGGCAATCTTGGGCCTGACAACGGCAGGCTATGAGCTGCAGGCCACCAGGCAGCCGCCAGTGCCGCAGGGTGCCGTACGCGTGCAGCCAACTGCCATTAAGGTCAAGAATGGGTTTGCGACCTATACGGGGACGGCGGCTAACGGGGTACCGGTCACTGGTGGGGGGACGGTTGATGCACAGACCGCGCATGTTTTGGCCGCTTTAACCAGCCCCGTCATGCTGGATGCACCCGGCAGCTATGCCCGGATTGCTGGACCGACAAATTTGGCTGAGTTTGATTATGCCGCGTTTGCGTGGGCGCAGTACCACCAGGCATATCGGGCCACGGCCAAACAGCTAGTGGTGCGGCCGGTGGCCAAACGTGGCCTAGTTGATGCACTGTACAACTTACGCCGCTGGCTGATTTGGCGGATGGACACGCTGCCGGCGCACGTGGCCCTGTACGCAAAGGCGCTGCTGCTGGGCATTATCGATGATGGCGGAGATTTGCGCTCAACTTTTAGCAGGTTAGGAATCATCCACATGTTCTCGGTTTCCGGGTTGCACATTTTTGCAATCGTCGGCATGCTGTACGCCTTGACCAACCGGCTGAAAATCCCGCGGGAGTATACGGACCTATGCTTGCTGCTTGTCTTGCCGGCGCTACTGATCATCATTCCCCCCGGAGCCGGCATTGTCCGCGCGGTCTGGCTGCGGCTGAGCCAGGTGGTGGGCCACAAACTGCACGCGCCATTTTCCACGTTTGATTATCTGTGTTTGGTTTTCAGCGGCAATTTGTTAATGCAGCCCCGCGTCTTGTGGACGCTCGGCGGCCAGATGACCTACCTGCTCACATTTGTGCTGATTGCCGCGCCAAGTGTCCCCGCATTTGCTCAAAGTTTGCGGATGGCACTGGTCAGCGCGCCGCCGCTATTGCACGCGGTGTTTGGCTTGCACCTGCTCACGTTTGTGTTCAACTGGCTACTCATGCCCGTCTTTGAATCGGTGCTCATGCCGGCCTTGCTGTTTGCGTGTGTCTGGCCAACCTGTCCGCTTGTGTCAGGTCTGGACTGGCTAATCGGGCGGGGTGAGTCGGGTCTAATTTGGTTGGCCCAGCTTCCCGGGTACCTGACGTTTGGCGCATTACCATTTCTGCTCACGCTGATTTTTACGTACGTAGTGGTGCGGGCGGTGGCGAAACGCAAATACGTTCTGTGCGGTCTGACCGCGCTCGTTTGTTTTGCGGTGGTCAATGTGCACCCCAAATGGCGGGTGACGATGATTGATGTGGGTCAGGGGGACTCAATCTTAATCGAAGCGCCGTTCAAGCGGGCAAGCGTGCTGATTGACACCGGGGGGCGCGGCTTCGGTCAATCCAGTAACCCACCGGCGAAGCGCGCGACGCTCAATTACTTGGCGGCGCGGGGCATCACCCATCTGGACGCGTTGGTGTTGACGCACCCGGATGCGGATCACGTGGGCGATGCGGCGGTGATTACGGGCGGTATTAAGGTGCGCGAGATTGTTACCGCGCCGATTTCTGCTGGGGATGAAACCATTGTGGCGGCGCAAAAACTGGGGCACACCCACATGCACCTGGTGATGGCGGGCGACCATCTTCGCTACGGGCCGCTCGATTTGGCGGTGGTGGCCCCGAATCACGCGGATACGGAAGACACCAACCCAAATTCGGTCGTGCTCTATGGTACAATTGGGGACAGCAAATGGTTGTTCACCGGCGACGCTGACCAAACCGTGGAGAAGGAGCAACTGCTGCCGCAGAATCTGGCGGTGGATATGCTCAAGGTTGGCCATCACGGTTCGAAAACCGCCTCGGCGCCAGAATTTATCAACCAAATTCGGCCGCAACTGGGCCTCATTTCTGTTGGGGCCAATAATCGTTATGGGCATCCGCATCAGGAAACGCTGGCCACCTTTGCGCAGGCCCATATTCCGTTGGTCCTGACGAGTTCGGCGGGGATGATTTGGGTGGATGCTGATCGCAAGGCCCACATCGTCAACACATTTTTGCACCCGGAGACCGGGGAAAATGCAGGGAGTGAATAATTTGAACATCAACCAATTAACAAAAGCATTGCGTGCGGGCACGATTGCCCCGGTATACGTCGTGCAGGGACAAGAACGCGCCCTTGTGCAAGCGGCCCAGGAGCAGCTGCGGCAAATCATTCCGGAAGACATGCAGTCAATGAATTTCGCCCAGTATGACCTGCACGAAGTCAGCCTGGGCAACGCGCTGAACGAACTGGCGGAACCGCCATTTTTTGGTGACTTTCGCGAAGTCATGATAAGTAATCCAGACTTTCTCACCGGGGGTGGTAAGGCAGATGGGGATGTCGACGCACTGACTAATTACCTGAAGGCACCAGCAGAATCAACCGTGCTGGTGTTGATTGCGGACTACGCCAAACTTGATGCGCGCAAGAAGGTCGTGAAGGCGCTCAAAAAGGTGGCGCAGTTCATTGATGCGGGACCAGTTGACGAACGGCAGGCGCGCAGTAACATCACCCAGCAGTTGCGGGCGTCCGGGGTGGAACTGGATCCAGACGGCATGTCAGTGCTGTTTAGTCGTACGCAGGGCGATTACTCGGCCATGGTCGCAGCGGTGCCCATCTTGCGCACTTACGCAATGTCCAGTGGTCGCTTGACTGCCCGCGATGTTGAACGGTTGGTGCCTAAGCAGCTAAATGACAGTGTTTTTGACCTGGTTAGTGCGGTGCTGCGGCGGGACGTGACGCAGGCTCTCGGTTTGTACCGGGACCTGCTCGCCCAGAAGGAAGAACCACTGCGGCTCATTAGTCTGCTTGAGAGCCAATTCCGCCTGCTTCTTCAGGTGGAGACCTATGTCAGTCGGGGTTACACGCAGGGGGCGGCGGCCGAGCAGCTCAGTGTCCATCCGTACCGCGTGAAGTTGGCCTGGGGTGAGGTGCGCAAATTGCGCCGGGCAGATATGGATGCGGCGTACGTCATGCTGGTCAACACGGAAGCAGCGATGAAGCGGGGGACAGTCGACAAGGTGTTGGGCTTTGAACTCTTTGTCCTGCAGTTTGCCAAGTAGCAACCCCAAAAAGAGCATAAAAAAAGAAGGACCGCAAAAGTCCTTCTTTTTTTTGTTGTACCGTTGTCTAGTGACGCAGGCCCAAGCTGTTGATGAGGTCACGGTAACGAACGACGTCGGAGTTCCGCAGGTAACGGAGCAAGTTACGACGCTGACCGATCTTCTTCATCAGACCAACGTATGAGTGGTGGTCCTTCTTGTGTACGCTGAGGTGGTCGTTAAGTGCCAGGATGTCAGCAGTCAAAACTGCAACCTGAACTTCAACGGAGCCGGTGTCGCCTTCGTGACGAGCGTACTTTGCGATGATTTCGTTCTTCTGTGTCTGAGAAATAGCCATTGTGCTATTACCACCTTACATAATATTTGTTATTGCCCGAGACTGAGTGATACGCCGGTGGAGCGTAAAACTAAGTGAGGGTTCGCAATACAGATGTTAGTTTACATGAAATCAAGCATTCTTGCAAGGAAAGCTCATTAAATCGCGGCATAAGCGTTGCAAGTCATGCAAACCTTCTGTATAATGGCGTATGTTGAAACTTGGCAGTTTGCAACTTAATAAAAACCACTCAGTGTGGAGGTGAATCACATGCCACAGATTAAATCCGCTAAGAAGCGCGTTTTGACTCAGGAAGCAGCTCGTCAGCGTAACGCTGCACAGCGCAACGCAATGCGTTCTGCTGTTAAGAGCTTCAAGACCGCGAAGGCTTCCGATGCCGACAACGCTAACGACCTGTTCAAGGCCGCAACCCGCGCAATCGACATGGCTAAGAGCAAGGGTCTTATCCACGCCAACAAGGCTGGTCGCGACAAGAGCCGTCTCGCAGCAATTAACAACAAGTAATTAAACGCGTCAGCTGACGTTTCTAATACCTTGTACCGTAATGGTGCAAAAGGCCGTCTCATTTTGGGGCGGCTTTTTTGTGTCGTCATTATTATCATTGCATGCACTTATGCTTTAGAATGATAACGCCTTGTGGTAGACTGAAACTAAGTATTTAGATTCGAGCCCGATAAAACGGGAATTATATCTCTGAGGTGAAATAATGGCTAAGATCAATCTGGTCGCCCTCGGGGGGGTACGTGAAAACGGAAAAAACATGTACGCCGTCGAGGTAGACGACCAAATTTTTGTATGTGATTTTGGATTGAAATATCCAGACAATGATTTGATGGGAATCGATATCGTTATTCCAGACACAACTTACCTAGTGGACAATATCGATAAGGTAGCTGGTATCTTCCTATCCCACGGGCACGCAGATGCAATTGGGGCACTCCCGTACTTCTTGAGTGAACATAACGTCCCCGTCTATGGTAGTGAACTGACCATCGCTCTGGCCCGCATTGTGACCAAGCAGAACCCGAAGACGCGCAAGTTCAAGAACTTCCACGTCGTTGACGAGAAGTCCAACCTGAAGTTCGGCAAGACCTACGTCAGCTTCTTCCGCACGACCCACTCCATTCCAGGGTCAATGGGGATTGTGATTGGCACGCCGAATGGCCAGATTGTTTACACTGGTGACTTCAAGTTTGACCAGAGTGCCAGCGAAATGTACAAGACCAACTTTGGCCGCATCGCCCACATTGGTGACCGCAAAGTGCTCGCACTGCTTTCCGACTCTGCGAATGCGGAATCCCCATACCAGATGGCGAGTGAACGCGAAATTGCTGACAGCATCAACGAGTCCTTCAAGTACCACACTGGCCGGATTATCGTTGCCACTGTTGCCAGCAACATCATGCGCGTGCAGCAGGTGCTGAACGCCGCTGCAGCCACCAACCGGCGCGTTGTGCTGACTGGGCACGATGCCGAGAAGATTGTGCGTACGGCCCTGGACTTGAACTACCTGGTTCTGCCTAACCCAGACATTCTGGCGACGACCAAGGAACTCAAGACTTTGGCGCCAGAAGAAACGGTCATCCTGGAAAACGGCCGCATTGGGGAACCACTGAAGTCCCTGCAGAAGATGGCTAGTTCCCGGCACCGCCTGATTCACATCGGCGAAGGGGACCTTGTGTTCATCGTTTCCACCCCGTCCCACGCGATGGAAACCACGCTGGCCCGGACCAAGGACATGATTTACCGGGTTGGCGGTGAAGTGAAGGCCGTCTTTGATGACAAGCACGTTTCTGGACACGGTGCGCGTCAGGACTTGCAATTGATGATTAACCTGCTGCACCCCGAATACTTGATTCCGGTGCAGGGTGAATACCGTCAGCTTGCAGCCCACGCTGAAATTGCCGAAGAAGTTGGCATTCCGGCCGACCACGTAATCATTCCTGCACTCGGGGACATCATCAGCTACACCAAGGGGCAGCTGCATGTTTCCGGGAGCGCCCCAGCCGGTAACACCATGATTGATGGGATTGGCGTTGGCGACATCGGGAACATTGTTCTGCGCGACCGCAAGATGCTCTCTGAAGACGGGATTATGATTGCCGTTGTGACCATCGACCGGAAGAAGAAGCGCATTGTTTCCCGGCCGAAGATTCAAAGCCGCGGTTTTGTCTACATGAAGACAAGCAAGGACTTGCTCGCTGAATGTGGCAAGATTGTGGCTGACACAGTGCAGAAGAACTTGGACAACAAGGAATTCGACTGGAGTCACCTGAAGCAAGACGTTCGTGATGGCCTGGCCCGGTACCTCTTCGACCAGACGAAGCGCCGGCCAGTTATTCTGCCGGTAATCATGGAAGTAAACCAGAACAGCGCAAAACGTCAGTAACACAAGAACATTGACAGTTGAGGCTTTGACCTAGGTCAGAGCCTCTTTTTGTTTTTCGACGCATGGAGGATCAAAATGGGTAAGGTAATCAACTTTCCGCAGCACGCGGTTAGCAACAAGGAGATGCAAGAGCGCGCATTTGCGGCGTTCGCGGCGGGTAACAACAAGACCGCCGTTGAGTTGTACGAGAAGTACTTGCTGGTGGCGGAAAACAACAACGAACCAATTGATGCAACAGCCCTGGTGCAGCTGGGGCAGGGGTACATCAACATTAAACAATTCGGGGATGCGCTCGCTTTGGTTGACGATTACGGCCAGCAATTGCGTAAGAGCGAATCGGGTCGGGAATTAATCCTCGCGGCTGGCATTGCGGCCCCGGACTTCACCGTCATCGACACGGCGTTGCAAGTGGCACAAGGGACGGCGCAGGCTGAATCAATGCAGCGGCGCGCCGCTGAGTTTGAGTCGCAGTACACCCGGGAACACGCGGACGTGATTGCGCAGGCCCAAAAACAGATTGCCCACGTTGGTGCTGGCACCTTTGTGGATCAAGAACGCGTGGTGAATGAAATTCTACCGCGAATTCCCCTTAGCGCGGCTACGGATGCGGTGAAGCGCGCCTTGACCGACGCCGACGTGTTTCCGCTCATGCGCACAACGCTCGCCAGCTGGCTGCAGCGAATGCACCTAGACGAGGAGATTAGCGTGTATGTCTATGATGGTCTCTACGTATTTAACCCCAGCAAGACCCGCAGTCCGTTTGCAGATAACACGATGGCACAGATTATGACGGAATATGAACAACAATTTGGCGCTGATTTGGCATTCATGCAGGTGCAAGCAATCAAGATTTCGCTGATTTATCCGGCGCTTGACCAAATAATTAAAGAACCACACGTGTTTGCTGAACAGAGTATCAATCCGCAAAAAGAAACAAAATACGCCGCACTACAGGCCTGGATGGACCAGCAAATGACGATTATGGGCCAAATAGTGAATAATTAGCTTGAAAATCGTGTGAAATCGGCTATGCTCCGGTTTACACGGCGTCGAAAAATAGTTATAATCTTTTTCGGATATTGATTCCAACACAGGATTTACACTTTGTATTTCCGCTTATGTGTAGTACACTAGAATGTAAAGAATTCTCGGGATAGACGACTGTCCTGGTTTCTTACAAAATACTCAGGAGGTTCGTTTTTTCATGGCTGAAAAAGAACACTACGACCGTACCAAGCCACACGTTAACATTGGTACGATTGGTCACGTTGACCACGGTAAGACCACTCTGACCGCTGCTATTTCCAAGGTACTTGCAGACAAGGGGCTTTCAAAGGCTACTGACTTTGCCAGCATCGATGCAGCACCAGAAGAAAAGGAACGTGGTATCACCATCAACACGGCCCACGTTGAATACGAAACTGAAAAGCGCCACTACGCGCACATCGACGCTCCAGGACACGCTGACTATGTCAAGAACATGATCACCGGTGCTGCTCAGATGGACGGTGCTATTCTCGTTGTTGCCGCAACTGATGGTCCTATGCCACAGACTCGTGAACACATTCTGCTCGCTCGTCAGGTTGGTGTTGACTACATCGTTGTCTTCCTTAACAAGACTGACCTTGTTGACGATGACGAATTGATCGATTTGGTTGAGATGGAAGTTCGCGACCTTCTCTCCGAATACGATTTCCCTGGTGATGACATTCCTGTTATCAAGGGTTCCGCTCTCAAGGCTCTTGAAGGCGACCCTGAACAGGTTAAGGTTATCGAAGAACTCATGGACACGGTTGACGAATACATCCCAACCCCAGTTCGTGAAACCGACAAGCCTTTCCTTATGCCTGTTGAAGACGTATTTACGATCACTGGTCGTGGTACTGTTGCTTCAGGTCGTATCGACCGTGGGCAGGTTAAGATTGGTGACGAAGTTTCGATTGTCGGCTTGAAGCCTGACATTCTTAAGTCCACTGTTACCGGTCTTGAAATGTTCCGTAAGACGCTTGACCTTGGTGAAGCCGGCGATAACGTCGGTGTTCTGCTTCGTGGTATTGGCCGCGACCAGGTTGAACGTGGACAGGTCCTGGCAAAGCCAGGTTCCATCGAAACCCACAACAAGTTCAAGGGTGAAGTCTACATCTTGACCAAGGACGAAGGTGGCCGTCACACGCCATTCTTCTCCAACTACCGTCCTCAGTTCTACTTCCACACCACTGACGTTACCGGTGTCATCGCCCTCCCAGACGGCGTTGAAATGGTTATGCCTGGTGACCGTGTGACCTTCGAAGTCGACTTGATTGCACCAGTTGCTATCGAACTCGGTACGAAGTTCACCGTTCGTGAAGGTGGCCGTACGGTTGGTGCCGGTGTTGTTACCGAAATCCTCGACTAACATTACCGTTACCATTAAAGAAGCTTCCGCATTTGCGGAGGCTTTTTTATTACATATTTTGGATTGCCGGCTGCTGCTTAGGGCAATTAGCCTAGATTTTGATTCTGATTTTTGCCGCGTTAAGGGGTAAAAAATATTCGTGGTGGCTAAAGTAGTGGGTAATCCCCAGATTTCTTTCTTCAAAACCTTACTAGAAGGGGAAAATGATTTTACAATTGCAGGCATTTCATGTAAACTAGTACGGTATGTAACGCAACGTTACCAGCAGGGTGACGTTGACAACCAATGTCGGAGGAATACCATGACTGCAAAGTGGAACAAGACGGACGCCATCACTGGCGACCTGACTTTTGAAATTGACGAAGCAACAATTAAGGATGGCTTGGACAAGGCATTTGCTAAGGTACGCGGGAACATCACCGTACCTGGCTTCCGTAAGGGTAAGATTACCCGCGCTATCTTCAACAAGATGTACGGCGAATCCGCACTCTACGAAGACGCTCTGAACATCGTCCTTCCAGACGCTTACGACGCTGCTGTTGACGAAGCTGGGATCGAACCTGTTGACCAGCCTAAGATTGACATCGAAAGCATGGAAGCTGGCAAGCCATGGGGCATCAAGGCCACTGTTACCGTTAAGCCTGAAGTTAAGCTTGGCGAATACAAGGGCGTAACCGTACCTAAGCAGGACGTTGCCGTTTCTGATGAAGATGTTAACAAGGACCTGGAAGCAAAGCGCCAGGATCTTGCTGAAATGGTTGTTAGCGAAGATGCTGCCAAGTCTGGCGACACCGTTGTTATTGACTACACCGGGACCGTTGACGGCAAGGAATTCGATGGTGGTTCCGCTAAGAACTACTCCCTCGAACTTGGCTCAGGCTCATTCATCCCTGGCTTTGAAGACCAGCTCATTGGGCACAAGTCTGGCGAAGACGTAACGGTTAAGGTTACCTTCCCTGAGGACTACAACGCTAAGGAACTTGCTGGTAAGGATGCAGAATTTGCAACCACCATCCACGAAGTTAAGGTTAAGGAACTTCCTGAACTTGACGACGAATTTGCTAAGGATGCTGACGAAGACGTCGACACACTTGATGAACTCAAGGCTAAGATTCGCAAGGACCTTGAAGACAAGAAGACTGCCGATGCTCAGGAAGCTAAGGAAGAAGCTGCAATTAAGGCCGCTGTTGACAACGCCGAAGTTGAACAGATTCCGGACGCAATGATCGACACCGACGTGCAGCAGCAGATGGACCAGTACCTGGGCAACATGCAGCGTCAGGGTATCAGCACTGACATGTACTTCAAGCTCACCGGTACGACCGAAGACTCCCTGCGCGACCAGTTCAAGGAAAACGCCGCAACGCGTGTTAAGACCAACCTGGTTCTCGAAGCCATCGTTGCTGCTGACAACATCACGGCTGACGAAGACGAACTGAACGCCGAGATCGACCACCTGGCAACAGACTACGGCATGGAAAAGGACGCTGTCCGCAACGCCCTTAGCGATGACATGCTGGCACACGACATCACGATGCAGAAGGCAATTGCAAGCATCCGCGATGCAGCTGTTGAAGCTTAATTCAATTTAGCACGTGTTTGAAGCACCTCGTGACTTTGCGGTTGCGGGGTGTTTTTGCGTCAACAAGGCAGTTGGCCGCTTGTGTCCAGCGGCGGGACAGACCCAATTGCGTGTCCGCTTCCGCTTAGCCGGGACATATGGTAGCATTGGTTGACGATGGGGATACAGATGTGTTCCGATTAATTTGAGGGGTGAAACTATATGTATGACGACGTAGATACCAAGGAGACCGTGACCTGTTCTTTCTGCGGCAAGTCACAAGACCAGGTTAAGCGAATCGTTGCGGGCCCTGGAGTATATATTTGTAATGAATGTATCGACTTGTGCAAGCAAATCGTAGACGAAGAGTTCAAAGAAGAGTCAATTAAAAACCTGACTGAAGTACCAAAGCCACTGCAAATCATGAAGATCTTGAATGATTACGTGATTGGCCAGGATGCCGCGAAGAAGGCGCTGGCGGTTGCAGTTTACAACCACTACAAGCGCATTAACCAGATGGCGATTGCCAAGAAGGACGATACCGAGCTGCAGAAGAGTAACATTGCACTTATCGGCCCAACTGGTAGTGGGAAAACTTTCCTGGCGCAGAGTCTGGCCCGCATCCTGCAGGTGCCATTTGCCATTGCGGACGCAACGACGCTGACCGAAGCCGGGTATGTTGGGGAAGACGTAGAAAACATCCTGCTCAAGCTTTTGCAAAACGCCGATTTTGACGTTGAACGCGCGCAGAAGGGGATTATCTACATCGACGAAATCGACAAGATTGCCAAGAAGAGCGAGAACGTGTCGATTACGCGTGACGTTTCTGGTGAAGGGGTTCAGCAGGCGCTGCTGAAGATTCTGGAAGGCACGATTGCCTCCGTTCCGCCACAGGGTGGTCGTAAGCACCCGCAGCAGGAACTCATTCAGATTGACACGACCAACATCCTGTTTATCGTTGGTGGGGCCTTTGACGGCATCGAATCAATTGTGAAGAACCGCATCGGCGAGAAGACAATTGGGTTTGGCACTGACAGCAACGAGGAAATCGATGAAGATGAGAGCCTCATGCAGCAGGTCATCCCTGAAGACTTGATGAAGTTCGGGATTATCCCTGAATTCATCGGCCGGATTCCAATCCTGGCATCACTGGAAAAACTGACTGAAGATGACCTCGTGCGGATTCTGACCGAACCGAAGAACGCGCTGGTCAAGCAGTACACCAAGTTGATGGAACTCGATGGCAAGCAGCTCGAGTTCACGCCGGACGCATTGCGCGCGATTGCCCACGAAGCCATTGAGCGGGATACTGGGGCGCGTGGTCTGCGGTCCATCATCGAAAAAGTAATGCAGGACATTATGTTCGAACTGCCAAGTCGTAAGGACGTAACCAAAGCTGTTATTACTGCCGACACCGTTGCCGGCACGGCGGATGCAGAACTGATTCTGGCATCCTAAGCAGCACTTCTAGCAAGCGGCCAAACTTTCATTAGTTTGGCCGCTTTTGTTTTGCCTTTGCCGGCAGAATATTTAATTGCCGGGCGGGGCACTGAGCCGGTGCGTATGGTAAACTGTAACAAGTAGAAAGGACGGAGATTATGCAAGTTAACGATGTCGAAATCATTATCAGTGCCGTGCGCGCTGAACAGTATCCAGAAACGGGGCTACCCGAAATTGCCTTTGTCGGCCGTTCAAACGTGGGGAAGAGCTCACTGATCAACACGTTGCTGAAGCGCAACAAGGTCGCGCGGACGTCTTCCGTCCCGGGGAAAACCCAGACGATTAACTTTTACCGCTTGAACCAGGATCTACACTTCGTCGATGTTCCTGGTTTTGGGTACGCGAAGGTTAGTAAGGCGGATCGGGCCAAGTTCGCCACGATGATTGAGCAGTACTTGCAAACCCGCAAGCAACTCGCTGGGGTCGTGCAGCTGGTCGATGGGCGCCGTGAACCAACGGAACTGGATGAATCCATGTACCAGTACCTCAAGTACTACGAGGTGCCAACGCTGGTGGTCAGCACCAAGATTGACAAGGTGAAGAAGAACCAGTGGAACAAAACCGAGTCCCAGGCACGCAAGGGTTTACACCTGAATGCGGCCACCCCGTGGATTCCGTTTTCTTCCCAAACCAAAGTTGGGTATGACGAAGTGTGGGCGTGGATTGAACAGCAGTGTGGTTTAGACCAGCAATAAGAGAGGACGGATACCATGGAATTTAACGAATACCAACACCTTGCGAACCGGACACTTGAGGGGAACGAGCACGTGCTGACGAACTTGTCGCTCGGACTGGCCAGTGAGACTGGCGAGGCCATTGATTTGATTAAGAAGTACACATTCCAGGGCGCCGAGCTCAATAAGGACGACCTCAAGCACGAGATGGGGGACGTTCTCTGGTACCTCAGTCAGATTGCGCTGTGGGCGGACATTGACTTTGACGATGTTGCGCAGGCCAACATTGCTAGCTTGGCGAAAAAATATCCAAAAATCAAAAGATAGTATGCAACATTAACTGTATATATACAAAAAGAGCGGAACATGACGTTCCGCTCTTTTTGTACCGCTAAGTTACTTTTTGGTGTCCGTATTTTTCTTCAACCGGGCGTAGGCGGCGTCCCGCTCAGCCTCGCGTTCCTTCTTGCGTGGATCTACTTCCAGCTTTTTGTTCTTGTCATCAGGTAATGATGCGAACTGGTCGAAAAGCTTGTCCATATCCGTTTGGCGGTTAACTTTTAGTCCCATTATGCATTCTCCTTCGTGGCGGCTTCTGGCGCGCTGAATGTTTTCAGAGAGTATTATAGCACGAACGCCGGTGGCACCAGAATTTTTTTGAATTGGCACCGGTTGCAGCTGAATTTTTCATGAATATCGTGAATTTTCTTACATTTTTTGTTGCATAAATAATGATTTCTGTGTATAGTAATTTACATAAAGAAATCGAAGGGGATTTTGTTCATGAAGAAGATTAAACATTTCGTCCTTGCCCTAATGCTGGGACTGATTGCGGCGCTGGGCCTTACCGTCGCTAACCAGACCAACGCGGCAACGGACGACAGCTTACAGAAGATTCAGGATAAGGGCACCATCATCATGGGGACCAGTCCTGACTACGCACCATACGAATTCCTGGTTAACGTCGGGGGTAAGAACCGCGTTGAAGGGATGGACGTTGAAGTTGGGAAGCAGATTGCCAAGGACCTCGGCGTGAAGCTCAAGATTAAGCAAATGGACTTCGACCAACTGCTGGTTGCGCTCGAGACGGGTAAGGTGGACATGGTCCTCTCCGGGATGAGTCCAACCAACGAACGGGCCAAGAGTGTTGACTTCTCCCACGTTTACTACACTGGTGGGCAGGACATTCTGGTCAACAAGGCCGACGCTAAGCTCTACGCCAAGGGCCACACTGCACTGCAGGGCAAGAACGTCGGGGCCCAGACTGGTAGCCTGCAGTACGAGCTGGCGAAGAAGCAGGTGAAGGATTCTAAGGTTAAGGGCCTGTCCAAGGTTACTGACCTGATTCTGGCCTTGAAGAGCCACAAGGTCGACGCGGTCAACGTGGAAAAGCCAGTTGCGGAAGCTTACGCGGCGAACGACAACCAGCTTGTTGCCATCGACGGTAAGTACGAACTTGGCGATGACATGCAGGGGACTGCGGTTGGGTTCCACAAGGGGAGCAAGACCCTGGTCAATGCCGTAAACAAGACCCTGGACAAGATCAAGAAGGGCGACAAGACCACGGACTACCTGAAGACAGCAGGTAACTACATGGCTGGCAACACGGCGAACACCTCCATGATTCACTACTGGAAGTACTTCGCCCTCGGGGTTGGCTACACGCTGCTGATTACCGCCATTGCCGTTATCTTTGGGATTGTGCTCGGGATTCTGTTTGCCCTCATGCGTTTGGGTAAGAACAAGGTGCTCCACGCCATCGCCGTTGCCTACATTGAATTCATTCGGGGCACACCGCTGATGGTCCAAATCATGTTCGTTTACTTCGGGATTGGGATGGTTGTGCAGATTCCTGCCCTTGTTTCCGGGATCATCGCGGTTGGGATTAACTCCTCCGCATACGTTGCCGAAATCATCCGTGGGGGGATCAACAGTATCCCAGTTGGCCAGACGGAAGCAGCCCGTTCACTCGGGTTGTCTCAAGGCCAGACAATGAAGAGTGTTATCCTGCCCCAGGCCGTGAAGAACATCTGGCCCGCACTGGGTAACGAATTCATCTCACTGATTAAGGAAAGCTCCATTGTTTCCATCATCGGGGTTTCCGATTTGATTTACCAGCTGAAGGTTGTGCAGACCGCAACGTACCGGGGGATTGCCCCAATTGCCGTTGCGATGGTCTTGTACTTCATTATGACCTTCACACTCAGCAAGGTTCTGTCACACTTCGAAGGGAAGATGAAACATGTTGGATAATGCATTGTTAGAGATTAAGGACCTCAAGAAGTCCTTTGGTGAAAATGAAGTTTTGACCGGGATTACCGAAACCATCAACAAGGGTGACGTGATTGTTGTCATCGGTGCTTCTGGTGGTGGGAAGAGTACCTTCCTGCGGAGCCTGAACGGGTTGGGCGAACCAACCTCCGGCGAAATCCTCTTCGAAGGCACGAACCTGGTGGGCCTGGGCGAAAAGCAGCTCGATAAGATCCGGGAAAAGATGGGCATGGTGTTCCAGCAGTTCAACTTGTTCCCCCACATGACCGTGCTCGACAACATCACCCTGGCACCAATCAAGGTTAAGGGGCTGGACGTTGCGGCGGCGCAGAAAAAGGCCAAGGAACTCCTGAAGCAGGTTGGGCTTGAAGACAAGGCGGACGCATTCCCTGCAAGCCTTTCCGGTGGGCAGCAGCAGCGTGTGGCGATTGCCCGGGCACTCGCTATGGAACCAGACGTGATGCTCTTTGACGAACCAACCTCCGCACTGGACCCCGAAATGGTTGGCGAAGTGCTGAAGGTTATGCAAGACCTCGCTAGTTCCGGGATGACCATGGTTGTGGTGACTCACGAAATGGGCTTTGCGCACAAGGTTGCCGATGAAGTGTGGTTCATGGACGGCGGCCAGATTATTGAAAAGGGTAAGCCGGAAGAACTCTTCGACCACCCGAAGGAAGAACGGACTAAGGACTTCTTAGGCAAGGTCTTGGCCCAGTAATAGCAGTAACAAAACCCCTGAGGAAGCAGGCAGGACACCACGTGTGTTGCCTGCTTTTTTGCGTCTACGGGGGGACAATTGGGCTGTTCGTGCAGGTTGAACTTAGCCAGCATTACCGGTAGAATGTAACTACGAACAAACGTTTTGCAAGGAGGCGCAGCAATGGCGTCGGAACACATCGAACAGAAGCTGGCGTTGCTGCCAGATTTGCCTGGTAGTTACCAGATGAAGGACATCACGGGCAAGATTATCTACGTCGGGAAGGCGAAGAACCTGAAGAATCGGGTACGCTCGTACTTCAAGAGTAGCCACGACGGGAAGACGGCCAAGTTGGTATCCGAAATCGCCGACTTTGACTTCATCGTCACCAGTACGGACAAGGAGGCCTTCCTCCTCGAAATCACGCTGATTCAAAAATACCAGCCGTACTACAACATTAAGCTGAAGAAGGGGACGGGATACCCCTACATTAAGATTACGAACGAGAAGGACCCACGCACGATGATTGTCAGTGATGTGCGCAAGGATGGTGCGTATTATTTTGGCCCGTACCCCAACGTGTATGCCGCCGAAGAAACCTTGCAGTTCATTCAGCGCGTGTACCCACTGCGCCGCTGCAATGGCTATCAGGGCCGGCCATGTTTGTACTACCACATGGGTCAGTGCCTGGGGGCGTGCTTCAAGGACGTACCGCAAAAAGATTACGACCGGCAGATTGCCCGCATTAAGAGCTTTTTGAACGGCAATACGGCCAAGGTGAAGGCCACACTGACCAAGCAGATGCAGGTGGCGGCGGATAAGGAAGAGTATGAACGGGCGGGCGAAATTCGCGACCAGATTCGGTACATCGAAGCCACCGTTGAAAAGCAAAAGATTATCTCGACGGATCACACCACGCGGGACCTGTTCAATTTTTATATGGATAAGGGCTGGATTTCCATTCAGGTGTTCTTCATCCGCCAGGCGCGGCTGATGAAACGCGAAAAACGGCTGTTCCCCGTGGTGAACACGGCAGAAGAAGAATTCGAATCCTTCATCCTGCAATTCTATGACCGGAAGAACAACGTGAAACCGCGGGAAGTGCTCGTACCCGCGGGGATGAACAACGACGTGCTTAGCGACGTGATTGGCGTGCCAGTGCGCACCCCGCAGCGCGGTGAAAAGCGCGCCCTCATGGACCTTGCCGCCAAGAACAGCCGCATCACGCTGGAAGAAAAGTTTCGCTTACTGGAACTGGACAACCGCAAGACGGTGGACGCACAGGCCGAAATCATGGAGGCTCTGGGCTTGCCCCGGGACGGCCACGTCATCGAAGCCTTCGACCACAGTCACATTCAGGGCGCTGAACCCGTCAGTGCCATGGTGCAGTTCGTTGACGGCCGACCGGAGAAGAACAACTACCGTAAGTACAAGTTGGCCCAAGATGAGGGTGACCACAGTGCGAACGAAGACGCCAACACGCGTGAGGTCATCCGCCGCCGGTACACGCGGCTGCTCAAGGAACACCACCCGTTCCCCGACCTAATCCTGATGGACGGGGGCGCCATTGAAATGAACGCCGCCAAGGATGTGCTCGAAAACGAGTTGAACTTGGACATTCCGGTGGCGGGGATGGTGAAGAACAACAAGCACAAAACGGCCGCGTTGCTATATGGCAACTTCGACCAACCGATTGATCTGGACCCGCGTAGCCAGGGGTTCTATCTGCTGGAACGAATTCAAGATGAGGTGCACCGTTTTGCCATCACCTTCCACCGCCAGCTGCGCAGTAAGACCAGCCTGACGAGTCGGCTGGAGGAGATTAAGGGTGTGGGCCCGAAGACCCGCGCCAAGTTGATGCGGGAATTCAAGACGATTAACAACATCAAGGCCGCGAGCGTGGCGGAGTTGCAGGCGGTCGGCATCAGCAAGACAACCGCCCAGACAATCAAATTGGCCCTAACCTAACCGTTATTTTTACCAGATGTTTGTCTGAAGAAATGGCATAATGGTGCGGGTTTGCATTGCTTTTTGCAGCTTAGGTCTGTATCCTAAGATTAGGAAAGATTGTGGGGATTATTCCCAGTCGATTGCGAAGCGGAGCACATCCACCAGGCTGAACCGGTGGGTGCGGCCCGCTTCGCCGATTTTAACCGCCGGGATTCCGGCCGACTACGGTTACTGGGGCGCACCCCTTGAAAATTGGTTAAAAGGAGAGTTCCCGCTGCGTGCGGGACATAAAAAAATGTTTGTAGATCAAGTCACAGTTGAAGTACGTGCCGGTAAGGGGGGCGACGGTGCCGTTGCCTTCCGTCACGAAAAATTCGTTCCGTTCGGTGGCCCATCCGGTGGTGATGGTGGCCGTGGGGGGAGCATTATTTTCTATGTTGACTCCGGACTGAACACCCTGATGGATTTCCGTTACCACAAGCACTTTAAGGCGACCCGTGGTAGCAACGGGTTGGCAAAGGCGATGTACGGGAAGGCCGCGGAGGACACCCGTGTTGCCGTTCCTGCCGGCACCAGCGTTACTGACGCGGATACCGGTGAATTTATTGGCGATTTGACGGAACCCGGGCAGGAGCTCGTGGTTGCGCGCGGTGGCCGTGGTGGCCGCGGGAACATTCACTTTGTTTCCCCGAAGAACACTGCACCCGAGATTGCCGAAAATGGTGAACCAGGCCAGGAACGCTACGTAACCTTGGAACTGAAGGTGCTCGCGGACGTCGGTCTGGTTGGGTTCCCTTCTGTCGGTAAGTCCACCTTGCTGGCCGCAGTGACCGGGGCCAAGCCGAAGATTGCGGCTTACCACTTCACCACCTTGGTCCCGAACCTCGGGATGGTACGCCTGGATGATGGGTCTGACTTTGTCATGGCCGATCTGCCTGGGCTGGTTGAAGGTGCTGCGACCGGGGTGGGTCTCGGGATGCAGTTCCTGCGCCACGTTGAACGCACGCGGGTAATCTTGCACCTGGTCGAGATGGATCCCCTGAACGGGCGCGACCCGTACACCGACTTCCAGCAGATTCAAAAGGAACTGTTGACTTACGATGACAACATGTTGGACCGGCCCGAGATTATCGTGGCAACCAAGATGGATGCACCGGGGGCCGACGAGCGCTTCACCGAATTTCACGACCAGTTGATTGCCGCTGGGTTTGCTGAAGACCACATCATGGCCATCTCCAGTGTTACGCACAGCAACCTGCAACAATTGCTGCACAAGACGGCGGAACTACTGGCCAGTGCACCGGCAATTGCGGATGACCACCACGATGCGGACGAGAAGACGTACGCACTGAAGGACGAAAATGCCTTCGAAGTCACGCCTTCTGAATACGGCTTTACCGTAACTGGGAAACGCATTGAACGGGCCGTCGCCATGGCTAACTTGGATCACGATGATGGGGTTATCCGCTTTGCCAAGACATTGCGGACTATGGGGATTGACCAAGCCTTGCGTGATGCGGGGGCCGAAAACGGCGATGAGATTACGATTGGCGAATTGACCTTCACCTTCGAAGAATAGTGACGTTGTAACAGATTTTTAGAAGATAGTGAGTAATGCGCATGGAGCAGCGAAAGAAGCGTCGGTATATTACCGGCTTTGATGGGTTACGCACAATCGGGGTACTGGGGGTAATTTTATATCACATCCGTCCGGACATTTTCCGGGGCGGGTACCTCGGTGTGCCGATATTTATGGTCGTGTCCGGTTACCTCATTACGGACGGGCTGATTATGGAATTCGACCGCAGTAATGGGTTCGACTTCCGCGGGTTCTGGCAGCGGCGGATTAAGCGCCTCTATCCAGGACTGGTGTTAATGCTGCTGGCAACAAGCGCGTACATTACTTTATTTGCGCGGGGATTACTGCATAATTTGCACCAGATTGTGCTCAGCAACTTGCTGTACGTCTATAACTGGTGGCAAATTGCCAACGGTCAGTCCTACTTTGCGCGGTTTGCACAGGGGGACAGTCCGTTCACCCACTTATGGACGCTGTCGATTGAGGGGCAGTTCTACCTAATCTGGCCGCTGCTGATGCTGTTGATTTTGCGGCGCACCAAGAAGGATTACAAGAAGCGGGGCATGCAGCTCGCCCTGATTCTGGCGGTGATTTCTGGTTTACTCATGGCGATTTTGTACCAGCCGAAGACCGGGGTTCCGTTTGACCCAAGCCGCCTGTATTACGGGACGGACACGCGGGCATTCAGCATTTTGCTGGGCGCCGCGCTCGCCTTTGTGTGGCCAAGTTCACGCCTGGCCGAAGACGTACCGCGTACGGACAAGATGGTGCTAAATGGCATCGGGACAGTATCGCTAATCGGCATGCTGGCAATGGTGATTTTCACCACCGACCAGAGTCCGTTCTTGTATCGCGGCGGTATGTTCATCTTTTCAATCTTCGTGACCCTGTTGGTGGCCGTTGTGGCGCACCCAGGGGCGGTGTTCAATCGACTGCTGAGTAATCCCGTCTTTACGTGGGTCGGCCGGCGTAGTTACGGACTGTATCTGTACCAACTGCCGGTGATGGTGTTCATGGAGTCTAAGGCCACGAACATCGCTGATCACCCGGTCCTGTACCCGGTAATTGAAGTCATCTTGATTGTCTTGATTACTGAGTTCTCGTACCGCTTTGTTGAACAGCCACTGGCGCACGCAGATTATTCATTCGCTGGCTTTAAAAAATACGTCCAGGCAGTGCGCGTTAACCGCGCGCAGCTCATCCGCACTGGAGTCCTTGCCCTCATCGCGGTGATTGGGCTGGTCGGCGTCATGCAGGCGCCGTCTGCAAAGGCGGTCGGCGAGTCGCCGCTGCAAAAGCGCTTGACTGACACCAAAAAGGATAAGGCTGCTAACCGCAAACGATTGGCGGCCATGAAGAAGGCCCTCAAGGAGTCTGATTCAACCAAGAGTAGTACGGTCAAGCAGTCGAGCAGCGCGGTTAAGCCAAGCAGTTCGTCGAGCGCTAAGCCGCAGAAGACTAAGCCGGTGGCGGGCCTGACCGCGGCGGAGACGGCGCGGGCACAGAACTTGCGGGTTGTTGCCGTTGGGGATTCCGTCATGAAGGACGGCGAACCGCTGCTCGAGAAGATTTTCCCGAAAGCCTACGTTGATGCCGTCCCATCACGGCAAGTCAGCGACGGTGTGGCTGTAATGAAGAAATATGCGACGACGGGCGCACTGGCGAACACGATTCTCGTTGGTTTGGGTACCAATGGCCCGCTGACCAAGGAGTACTTGGATCAAGTGATGCACATTGCAACGCCTAAGCGGCAGGTGTACTGGATTAGTGTCCGCGTGCCGACGAAGCAGTGGCAAAACACGACCAACGCGGCCCTCAAAGCGGGGGCGGCACACTATCCGAACCTGCACGTGATCGATTGGTATGCTTACGCCAACAGCCACGATGAATGGTTCTATAAGGATCGTGTCCACCCGACACCGAGTGGGGCTAAGTACTACGCGACGTTTATTGCCAAGAACTTAGTGGGAACTGCAACAAATAAATAAATATCTTGCTCCGGATTGGCCCGCGTAAGTGCGGTCAATCCGGATTTTTTTGGCTGTGGGGCAATCACGTCCGCGTACTTTTGTTTCGGTATGTTATGATATAGGGTAAGCTAAAATGCACTGAGGATGGTAATGTTCCGCAGCCGCCAAGAACCGCGCGGCGCGTTGCCCGTTGGCCTGGCGCCACGCGGCTGGTCGCGGAACTCCTAGAAATGGATGGCAATACTTAAATGGAAATTTTGTTTTTAGGCACCGGCGCTGGTTCACCTGCGCGCGGGCGAAACGTTAGTAGCTTGGCTCTGAAACTGCTCGATGAACGGAACGAAATCTGGTTGTTCGATTGCGGTGAAGGAACCCAACACCAAATCTTGCGCACGACGATTCGGCCCCGTAAAATCACCAAAATTTTCATCACCCACAACCACGGGGACCACATTTTCGGCTTGCCCGGTTTCCTGGCTAGCCGCGCCAACCAAGGCGGCACCGAACCCCTAACGATTTATGGGCCCAAGGGAATTGAAGACTTCGTCCGGACAAGCCTCAAGGTGACACAGACCCGGTTGTCCTACCGCCTTAAGTTTGAGGTCTTAAAGCCCGGCGTGGTGCTTGATGACAAGACGTTCACGGTTACTTGTGATCACTTGGACCACCGGATTGAAGCATTCGGCTTCCGCATTGCCGAGAAGGACCATGAAGGCGAACTGCTGATTGATAAGGTCCGGGAAGCAGGCATTCCTGCCGGTCCCGCCTACTCACGCTTGAAGGCGGGCGAGACGGTCACCTTGGCTGACGGGCGGACGTTTAACGGGCAGGACTTCATCGGTCCCGCCCAGCATGGCCGGACCGTGGCCATCTTCGGTGACACCCGGCAGACCCAATCCGAATTGGCCCTGGCCAAGGATGCGGACGTCCTGGTGCATGAGAGCACGTTTGCGGGCGAAGAGGCCCGGATGGCTAAGCAGTACTACCATTCCACGAACGTCCAGGCGGCGCGGCTGGCGAAGCAGGCGGGTGTTCACCGCTTGCTGCTGAACCATATTTCTGCTCGTTATGTGGGCAAGATGGCCCGCGACTTGGAGAAGGAAGCCCGCAAGATCTTCGCGAACACGCGGGTGGTTGCGGACTTGAACGAATTCGATATTCCGTTTATCAAAACCCATGCGGAGGATACTGATGACAATGACCAATAATTCATTGCGCGGCAAAGTTGTCGTGATTACTGGCGGCTCCAGTGGCATTGGCCGGGCCGTAGCACTGCAGGCTGCAAGTGCGGGGGCAACAATCGTGCTCCTGGCGCGCAACTTGACGAAGCTGGAAGAAGTCCGCGTTGCGGCGCAGTCCCGGGCGCACCGGCCCGCGTTTGCATTCCAGCTGGACGTGTCCGATCCGGTGAATATTGATGCGGTCTGGCACCAGGTGCTCGAAACCGTGCCGCGCGTTGATGTGCTGCTTAATGCGGCCGGCTTCGGGGTGTTCACCGAAGCACTGGACACGCCAATGGCCACAACGGAGAAGATGTTCCGCACCAACGTTTTGGGGCTCATCTACATGACCCGCCTGGCGGGCCGGCAGATGCTGGCGCAGGGCAGTGGGCACATCATCAGCATTGCCTCCATGGCCGGTAAAATTGCAACGCCCAAGTCGGCGGTGTATGCGGCAACCAAGTCCGCGGTTATTGCCTACAACAACGCGCTGCGCCTTGAACTGCGGCCACACGGGATTGAGGTGACCACCGTTAACCCTGGACCCGTGGCCACGAACTTCTTCAAGACGGCTAAGGCGGAGGACTACGAAGCCAAGGTAGCGATGTTTACACTTGATCCCGAAAAACTGGCCGCCCGCATCGTCGGCGCGTTTGGCCGGCGGGTCCGTGAAATCAATGCGCCCGTCATCATGAACGTTGCCGCCATTGCGTACCCGATGGTTCCCCGGGTGGGTGATTGGTTGGCTGGAACAATATTTAACCGGAAGTGATTGAAATGAAAAATCAACGTCGATTTGTGCTCATTCTCGTGCTTGTGCTCCTTGTGGTGATTTTTGCCCTCCAAAATAGCCAGCCGGTCGTAGTTAACGCGCTAATGGCGCATTTCCAGTGGCCGCTGATTATCGTGATTGTGGGCAGCCTGCTGCTTGGGGCCTTGATTACCCTCCTGCTGTCAGCGTCCAGCATTGCGGCGGCACGCAAGACGACCGCGCGCTTGCAGGAAGAAGTTAACCGCCTGCGCAATCAGCCGAAGAAGGCCAAGCAGGTCATTGAAACCCCTGCGGATGAAGACAAATAAACAACTGAAGGAGAGACTGCGCTTGGCGTGGTCTCTTTTTTGGCTGCACTGCAACCGGCGCCGAACTTTGAGTGAAACTTAACCATTTGACCTTTACTGACCAAATGCAAGTTGGTATAATTTGCATTGTAAATGGGCGCACCAGGCGCCACAGTTCGTGATTTTGAGGAGGACGAATGTATGAATCCAGATAAATTAACTCAGGCAGTTACCGAAGCACTGAACGGTGCGCAGCAGATTGCCCAAACGCGGCACCACCAAGACATCGACATTCCGCACTTGTGGCGGACCTTGGTGCAGCCGAATGAATTGACTGCCCAGATCTACACGGAGTCGGGGATTAACCTGCCGCAGCTCAATCACGTCATTGATGCGGAACTGGACAAGATTAGTGTGGTCGAAGGCGTCGCCAACTGGGGCCAGAACATGGGCCGTAACCTGTACCAACTGTTCCAGGATGCCGACAAGGTGCGGGCGGAATTACAGGACCAGTTTATCGCGACCGATACGTTGGTGCTGGCCCTCATGCGCCAGCAGTACAACCCCATCGCCGAATTTTTGACCAAAAACGGGGCGGACGAGAAGCAACTACGGAAGGTCATTGACGGCATTCGTGGCGGCCAGCACGTGACGAGCCAGACGGCGGAAAACCAGTACCAGGCGCTCAAGAAGTACGGGACAGACCTGGTTGCCGAAGCGCGCTCGGGCAAGATGGATCCAATCATCGGTCGGGACGAAGAAATCCGCAATGTAATTCGCATTCTGAGCCGCAAGACCAAGAACAACCCCGTGCTCATCGGGGAACCAGGGGTCGGGAAAACCGCGATTGTTGAAGGCTTGGCCCAACGTATCGTGCGCCAGGACGTGCCGGACAACCTCAAGGACAAGACCATCATCAGCCTCGATATGGGGGGCCTCATTGCGGGAGCGAAGTACCGTGGTGAGTTCGAAGAGCGCCTGAAGTCCGTGCTCAATGAAGTCAAGAAGAGTGAAGGCCAGATTTTACTCTTCATCGACGAAATCCACACGATTGTGGGCGCCGGGAAGACTGAGGGGTCCATGGATGCCGGCAACCTGCTCAAGCCAATGCTGGCCCGCGGGGAATTGCACCTGATTGGGGCCACGACGCTGGATGAATACCGCGAGAACATCGAAAAGGACAAGGCCCTGGAGCGCCGGTTCCAAAAGGTGCTGGTTCAAGAACCAAGCGTGGAAGCCACCATCAGTATTTTGCGCGGCCTCAAGGAACGGTTCGAAATTTACCACGGCGTCCGCATTCACGACGCGGCGCTAGTGTCCGCGGCAACGTTAGCCAACCGTTACATCACCGACCGTTTCTTGCCCGACAAGGCGATTGACTTGGTCGACGAGGCTAGTGCCAACATCAACGTTGAGATGAATTCGCGCCCAACCGAACTGGATGTGGCCGAACGGAAGCAGATGCAGCTCGAAATCGAGGAGCAGGCCCTGAAGCAAGAAACCGATGCGGCTAGTGCGGCGCGCCTCAAGACGACCCAAAGTGAACTGGCGGACGTCAAGGAAGAGGTCAACCGGCTGAAGGCGCAGTGGCAGGCCGAGAAGAAGGACATCAACGCGTTAAACGACAAGAAGTCCGAAATCGAAAAAGCCAAGCAGCAACTCGCTGACGCACAGTCTAAGTACGATCTCGAAACGGCGGCCCGCCTGCAGCACGGCACAATTCCGCAGTTGGAACACGAACTGACTGATTTGGAACAGCAGGACCGGCCGGACACCTGGTTAGTTCAGGAATCAGTGACGCCAGAAGAAATCGCGCAGGTTATTAGCCGGCAAACCGGGATTCCGGTGGCCAAGCTGGTTGAGGGCGACCGTGAAAAGCTGCTCCACCTGAGCGATAACCTGCACAAACGGGTCATTGGGCAGGATGAAGCGGTCCAGGCAGTCAGTGATGCCGTTCTGCGCTCGCGTGCGGGCCTCCAGGACCCGAGCCGGCCACTTGGTAGCTTCATGTTCCTCGGCCCCACTGGGGTCGGGAAAACGGAGCTGGCGAAGGCGCTGGCGGAGAACCTCTTTGATTCCGAAAAACACATGGTGCGGATCGACATGTCGGAGTACATGGAAAAATACAGCGTGTCCCGCTTAGTTGGGGCGGCACCAGGGTATGTCGGTTACGAAGAGGGCGGACAGCTCACCGAGGCCGTGCGCCGCAATCCGTACACGATTGTGCTGCTGGATGAAGTGGAAAAAGCGCACCCGGATGTGTTCAATATTCTGCTGCAGGTGCTGGATGACGGCCGCTTGACGGATGGTCAGGGGCGCACCGTGGACTTTAAGAACACGATTATCATTATGACCTCCAACCTGGGGAGCGAGTTGCTGCTCGACGGGATGGAAGACGGCCAGATTACGCAGGCGACTAAGGACAAGGTGCTGGCTCTCGTGCACAGTCACTTCAAGCCAGAATTCCTCAACCGGATTGACGACATCGTCACTTTCAACCCGCTCAAGCAGTCCGATATTCGCCAGATTGTGGTCAAGGATGTCGCCGGTCTGCAATCAAGATTGCAGGAACAACAGATTACGCTCAAATTCAGTGATCCGGCCCTCGACAAGCTGGCAACAGAGGGTTACCAGCCGACATACGGCGCCCGGCCACTGCAGCGGTTAATCACCGAAAAAGTCGAAACGCCACTGGCAAAAGAAATTATTGCGGGAACAATTTTGCCAAACAGCACGGTAACGGTTGACGTTGACGCCTCAAACACGTTATCATTTGAAGCGCAGGCCAATAATACAACTGCAACGGAACAGTAGTTGGGTGGCGTGAGTTTCACGCAAAAAATGCTTTAATCCGCGTGTTTACACGGATTTGCCTTGCATTTTTTCAAAAGTCCTGTATAGTTAAAAGGAAATCCGAGTAATAAAGGAGTTAATAAACATGGCAGTTCCTGCACGTAGAACTTCAAAGACCAAGAAGCGCATGCGTCGTGGACACATCAAGCTTAATGTGCCTAACTTGCACTTTGATGCTACCACCGGCGAATACCGCGTATCCCACCACGTTTCCCCTAAAGGTTTTTACAAGGGCGAACAGGTTGTTGACACCAAGTCAGACGCTAACGCTTAATTAAAAAAGGTAACACCTCAAATTCGTTTGGGGTGTTCTTTTTTTGGCTGCGTGTCACTTTAACACCTGATGATGTGGTTTTAAAAACTAGCTAGTCTGCTATAATGAAGGCAACAAGAACAGCAGGAGGTTCAATCATGGATGAAGAAGAACGGTTTGATCAGTATCTCACGCGGTTAGCGACCATTAGTTGGCCCCGGTGGTCCGATTTGCCCCAGTTCGACCTGTACATGGATCAAGTGGTGCAGTTCGCCAACGAAATAATTATTCCCGCCGGCTTGGACGAACTCACGCCGACCATGGTGAACAATTACGTTAAGAAGGGGATTATCAAGGCGCCAACCAAGAAGAAGTATTCCCGGAGCCAGCTCGCCAACATCATCGTGGTGGCCATCCTGAAGTCCGTGTTCAATCTGGACACGATTGCGAGCGGCATTAAGTACCAGCTGCTGAACCGGGAATCGCACCAGGCCTATGATGCCTTTATTTTGGCCTTTGCCAGTGCGATTCAGAAGGCGTGCTCCGATTTTCGCGGGGAAGTGGTCATTAGTGGCATCTCCCGTGGGGACACGACTAAGGTGCAGAGCGCGATGGTGAACCTGTCCATCAATGCGGTCATCCAGAAGTTGCTTGTTGAAACGATGACGAAGCTGACTGTACCCGCAAAACCCGAGAAAAAGTAGCGAAAAGTTAAAAATGTGACACTGAGTCGCTTTTTGCTTGCGCGGGCACAGATGGGGCGTTAGACTTGGGCACAGACTATGAATGTGCCAGTGTTGGCGCGAAATTGAAGGATGGATATTGAAATGAAGAAACTATTTACCGCCATGATGGGGCTCGGGGTACTGCTGACCTTGACCGCATGTGGCAACAAGCTCACCACCACGAAGACCACTTACAAGCAAAGCGGCCTCGTTGCCGTCGTCAAGGGCGATGCTAGTGGGAGTGACAAGATTAGTTACAAGATTAACGGCACGACTAAGAAGAGCAAAATCAACGGCGGCACCTTCGCCATCACCATCCCCGTGACCGACAAGCAGCAAAACGTGCAGCTCAAGGTGGTCGACAAGACTGCGACGGTGAAGATTAAGGCGGGGAAGACGCTGGGTAACTACAAGGCTGTTGCCACCAAGTACAACCAGGCTGTTATCGGCAGCGCGTTGCCAGCATCCGTGCAGAAGGCCATGACGGCTAAGCAGCCAACCAAGGCCCAGATTGCGCAGATGACCCCCGTTCAGCAGATGGCGCTGGCAACCAAGGCCAAGGAACTGAAGGCCGAATTTGCTAAAGCAACTGCAGCCACGAAGGATAAGCAGCTTGATGCGACGGCCAAAACGGGAATTACCGAAGTGTTAAGCAACAAGAACGCGGTGATTCGCGCGAACGTTGCGGACAACAAAGTCGTTGGGTTTGCGCTCATTGTTCCCGTTAAGGCGATGAAGAACAAGCAGCAGGCCAAAGAGTTCGGCACGACACTTGCACTGCTGGGGAATGCTGCCGGGGCCAACGCCAAGACGGTCATGAAGAAGTTCGCCAAAGCCGTGAAGGACCAGAACGATTCCCAGACGACGATGAAGACCATTAAGAGCAATGGGGTCAAGTTCGACGTTGGGTTCTCAACTACGAAGCTGTACATTTACCTGACCAAGTAAAATGGAGCACAAAAAAATCTTTCACGCATACACGTGAAAGATTTTTTTGTAAGCTTTAAAGTTTTCGGCGCAACTAGTGACTAGCTAGTTACTTGGTTTCAGCGTCGAAGTGATCGAGAATTGGTGGGATTACGAACAAGATGAGGCAGAAGATCACGCTGAAAATGAGCGACATCTTAGGATCGTAGCTGTTCTGGAGCAGCGCGCCGGCAAGGAAGCCGGTGAGCTGACCCAAGATAATGCCCCAAAAAAGTGTAACTACGTAGCGCATGTGAATCGTCCTTTCTTCGCAGCAGTGCCGAATTAGGGTGCTGTGCATGAAACTATTGTGGGATTTTTCCACTTCTCAGCAATCTTACCACGGATTTTCGGCAATGCAAATGAACAACGATTAAGTTAACGTTTTCGCAACCAGACGTGGGTTGCTTTTGGGATATATCTGCGGCCACCGGGGGCAAATCTGTGCGTCGGGGGCCGAAGACTGCATGCTATAATGTTTAGTGAGGTGGAACGCGATGAGCTTGACACAATTACGGGTAATATCAAGTGCGACGTTGCTGGCCAGCCCAACGCGGGTGGCTGATTTAGTGACGGCGGCCAAGAATAACGGCTACGAGGCGCTGGCGCTGACGGATGTCAACGTCGTTTATAACCTCGTGCCTTTTTATCATGCCGCGATTCAGGCGGGCATTAAACCGCTGCTCGGGATGCAGCTGGCACTCCCAGATGACAACGTGGTGTTAATTGCAGAAAACCTAACTGGTTATCAGCAGTTGCAGAAAATCAGTAGTGCGGTCCAGTTCGACCACCTAACCCTGGCTGAGTTGCCCGAATTCACCGGCTTGGCAGTGATTACGACCGAACGCGGACAGATGTACCACGCATTTGCGGCCGGAGACGGGAACGCAGCGGCCAATGCCGTGCAGCAGTTGGCCGCCAAGCAGCCTGCAAGCATTAATATTGGCGTGCCTGGAGTGCAGCCCAACGCGGATTTGCTTGCTTTTGCCCAACTGCATGACTGGACGCCCGTTGCGCTGGGGGATGTGCGCGAGATTGCGGCAGATGATGACGAAACGCGGCGGGTGCTCGCGGCAATCGCCCAGGACGTGCGGTTAACCCAGGTGGCCGAAGATGCGACGGACTACACCTTGCCGAATTGTGACCTGGTAACGGGAGTCTTGCAGGCTGCTGGTTTGGCCCCCGCGCTGGCGGGGAACGCCGCACTAACGGCTCGCTGCTCGGTGGCGCTGACGGTGCAAGCCCCCGAGCTGCCCGCATTTCCGGTGCCGGCCGGAGCAACAACCGTGCAGTACCTGACGCAGCTGGCCCAAACTGGCTTGGCGGCCAAGTTCGATGGGGCGGTGCCAGATGATTACCAGCAACGTTTGCGCTACGAGTTGCAGGTGATTGAGCAGATGGGTTTTGCCGATTATTTCCTGATTGTGCAGGACGTCATCAAGGCGGCCAATGCGCAGGGGATTATGACCGGTCCTGGCCGTGGTTCTGCGGCGGGGTCACTAGTTGCGTATAGCCTGGGCATCACTGCGGTTGACCCCCTGGAATACGGATTGTTGTTTGAACGTTTTTTGAACCCGAACCGGGGCCAAATGCCCGACATTGATATCGACGTGCAAGATGACCGGCGCGGTGAGGTACTCGAATACATTCAGCAGCGCTACGGTCGCGGGCACACGGCGCAGATTATGGCGACCAGCACGTTTGGGCCACGGCGCGCAGTGCGTGATGTAGCCAAGGTGCTGGGGATGGCCAGTTACGCGATTGACGCGCTCGCACCGGAGATTCCGGGCGCGGCCAGCAGTATTGCGGCGGCCCTGCAGCAGAATCAGCGGCTGCGGGATATGGTGCGGGACGACCAGCAGGTGGCCCACGTGTTGCGCGTGGCCGCGAAGGTGGTCGGTTTGCCCCGCACGATTACGACGCACGCGGCGGGGATTGTGTTATCTGCCCCGCCAATGCTCGACGTGGTGGCCCTGCAACGCAGCGGGGTCGGCATCGGCATTCAGACCCAGGTGACCAAGGAGTATGTCGAACAGCTTGGTTTGCTCAAGATTGACGTCTTGGGCTTGCGGAATCTCGGCATGTTGGTGCGGATGCAGGCCTTTGTCCGCCAACAGTTTGCCGCCGACTTCGACTTGGCCCGGATTCCCCTGGATGACCAGCCGACGCTCGCACTATTTGCGGCCGGCAAAACCACAGGCGTGTTCCAGTTCGAAAGCCGCCCGATGCGCAGTGTGCTGCGCAAAGTGCACCCGCTTAGCTTTGAAGACGTGGTGGCGACCGCAGCGCTGTACCGGCCCGGGCCCATGCAGTACATCGACGAGTTCGCGGCGCGCATGCACGGACGTCAGCCGGTGACCTACCTAACGCCACTGCTGGCGCCAATTCTTGCGTCGACGTACGGAATCATTGTTTACCAAGAGCAGGTGATGCAGGTTGCAAGTAGTGTCGGCGGCATGAGCCTGGCCGCCGCGGATGACCTGCGCCGCGCGATGAGCAAGAAGAAGCAATCCGTGATTGATGCGGGGCGGGCAGAATTTGTCGCGGGCGCCCAGAAACGCGGTGTCAGTGCCGCGGATGCCGAAACCATCTACGGGGACATCGAAAACTTCGCGGGGTATGGGTTTAATCGCAGTCACGCGGTAGCATACGGGATGCTGGCATTTTGGCTCGCGTACATCAAGCAGCACTATCCCGCCGCATTTTTTGCCGTGCAACTCAATGATTCCTTGGGCAACAAGGCCAAGACACAGGTGTTTGTGAACGAAGCCAAGCAGGCTGGAGTCACGATTTTGCCGCCTGATATTAATCTGTCTACCAGTGGGTACCGTTTGGTTAAAGGTCAGATTCAGGTGGGCCTGAGCGCCATTAAGGGTGTGCGCCGAGATTTGATTAATGCGATTGTTGCGGGTCGGGCGAACCGGGAGCCGGTGCAGTCGGTGCAAGAGTTCTTGTTGCGGCTGGACCCCAAGATGCGCACCACTGACGCCATCATGCCGCTGGTGCTGGCCGGCGCTTTTGACCATGTAGCTGTGAATCGGGCGGAGCTAGCCGCAGATTTGCAAAAGATCATCGAGGGGGTCAAGTTCGCTGGTGCTAACGCCACGGGGATGGATATCGCCCTGGCCATCACCAAGAGCGCCGTCCCGCCACTGAGTAATAGCGAGTTAGACGCGCAGACTGCCGCGCAGTTGGGCTTTTATGTGCACGGGCATCCAGTGACCCGCTTTGCCATTCTGAATGGTTTCTTCAACATCGGGCCGCTTGCAAGTGGGCGCAGCGGTGACGTGCTGGTCGTACTGACGGATATGCACGTTATAATGACCAAGAAGGGGACCAAGATGGCCTTTTTGACCGTTCAGGATGAGTCCGCGACCGGTGAAGTGACGTTATTCCCGCAACAATATCTCCAAAGTGGCGCATTGCAGACCGGAACGGTGTACCTGATGCGGGTCCGGCCTGACCGTAATAGCACGAATGATGAGCCCCGAATGATTGCGGAGTCGGTGCGCCCAGCGTCGGCAGTCGTGGCCACCTTGCCCGCACTATTATTTCTGAATCTGGGAATGAAAACAGATGTAAATATGAAAAAAGAAGTCCTCCGCGTCCTAATGCGCAACCACGGCAGCACCCGCGTCTACGTCACCAGCGGGGGAAAGTCGGTTCTCCTTGATCGACGGTATGCCGTGAATGCGAGTGCTGATGTGCTGGGAATTTTACGGACAATGATTGGTGAAAACGCAGTCGCAATTCGGAAGCCTGCGATTGAGTGAGGAAGCCATTAGAAATGTGGTAAATAAGGGCGACTTTATTTCTGAAAAGTGTTAAGCTAACATTTGTGTGGAACGAAAGAGATATCCACGAGTAATCACGTGAGGTGAAACAATGAAACGCATTGGTATTATGACCAGCGGCGGGGATGCCCCTGGCATGAACGCCGCGGTTCGTGCCGTAACGCGTAAGGCCGAACACGAAGGCCTCGAAGCATACGGTATCAACTACGGTTTTGCTGGCCTTCTGGCTGGTGACATCTTCAAGATTGACTCCCGGACGGCTGATGACATTATCAACCGTGGGGGCACAATCCTCTACTCAGCTCGTTTCCCTGAATTTGCTGAAGAACCCGTTCAGCTTAAGGGGATTGAACAGCTGAAGAAGTTTGGCATCGACGCAATTATTGTTATCGGTGGCGATGGTTCTTACCATGGCGCCCTGCGTCTGAACGAACACGGCTTCAACGCTGTTGGTCTTCCAGGCACAATTGATAACGATATTCCATTCACCGACTTTACCATCGGTTTCGACACGGCTTTGAACACTGCGGTTGACGCAATGGACAAGCTGCGCGACACCGCTGCTAGTCACGAACGGACCTTCGTCGTTGAAGTCATGGGCCGCAACGCCGGTGACATCGCAATGTGGGCTGCTGTTGCAAGCGCAGCTGAAGACGTTATTATTCCTGAAAAGGACTTTGACGTTGCTGAAGTTGCCGCAAAGCTGAAGAGCAGCCGGGCACGTGGCCAGAAGCACGCCATCATCGTTTTGGCTGAAGGTGTGATGTCCGCTGCTGAATTCGCCAAGAAGCTCGAACCTTACGGCGACTTCCAGCTCCGTGCAACCACTCTCGGTCACGTTCAGCGTGGTGGTGTTCCTACCGCGTTTGACCGTGTGCTTGCTTCCCGGATGGGTGTCTACGCCGTTGAACTGCTGATGCAGGACAAGGGTGGGGTTGCCATCGGGATTCAGAACAACAAGCTGGTTCAGCACAACATGCTCGACCTGTTTGATTCCAAGCACGAAGCCGACATGGATCTCTACAAGGTTGCTAAGGACCTTGCGTTCTAACCGACTTTTTAAATTGGGTTCTACTGTTTTATAAAAACATTATTTCAAAGGAGCGTTTTCTTTCATGAAAAAGACCAAGATCGTCAGCACACTTGGACCTGCAAGTAACACTACCGACATCATCGTTAAGTTGATTGAGGCTGGTGCAAATGTTTTCCGTTTTAACTTCTCACACGGTGACCACGAAGAACACTTGTCACGTATGAACATGGTTCACGAAGCTGAAAAGATCACCGGTAAGACCGTTGGTATCATGCTTGACACGAAGGGTGCCGAAATCCGGACAACCGTCCAGGACACCCCAACTGGTAAGATTGAATTCCACACCGGCGACGTTGTTCGTATTTCCATGGATGCATCTCTCAAGGGGACCAAGGACAAGATTGCTGTTACCTACCCAGGTCTCTACGATGACACTCACGTTGGTGGCCACGTACTCTTCGATGACGGTCTGTTTGACTGCCTGATCACCGAAAAGGACGAAGCTAACCGCGAACTCGTTACTACCGTTCAGAACGATGGTATCCTTGGTGGCCGTAAGGGTGTTAACGCACCTGGTGTTGCTATCAACCTGCCTGGTATCACTGAAAAGGATGCTGATGACATTCGTTTCGGTCTGGACAACGGTATCAACTTCATTGCTGCTTCCTTCGTACGTAAGCCTCAGGACGTCCTTGACATCCGCGAACTGCTCGAAGAAAAGCACGCTGAATACGTTCAGATCTTCCCTAAGATTGAATCTCAGGAAGGTATCGACAACATCGACGACATCATGAAGGTTTCTGATGGTCTGATGGTTGCTCGTGGTGACATGGGTGTTGAAATTCCTTTTGAACACGTACCACTCGTTCAGAAGTCCCTTATCCGCAAGTGCAACGCTCTGGGCAAGCCAGTTATCACTGCTACCCAGATGCTTGACTCCATGCAGGAAAACCCACGTCCTACCCGTGCTGAAGTTAACGACGTTGCTAACGCCGTATTCGACGGTACCGACGCTACCATGCTTTCCGGTGAATCTGCTAACGGTGAATACCCTGTAGAATCCGTTGCAGCTATGGCTCGCATTGACGAATACACCGAAAAGGCTATGACCGACCAGGATGCATTTGCCCTGAAGAACTACGCTAACCAGTCCGTTACGGAATCTGTTGGCCAGGCAGTTGCACACACTGCACGTAACCTTGGCGTTAAGACCATCGTTGCTGCTACCAACTCCGGTTACACTGCCCGTATGATTAGCAAGTACCGTCCAAAGGCTGACATCCTTGCAATTACCTTCGATGACATTACTCGTCGCGGCCTCATGATCAACTGGGGTGTTTACCCTGTTGTTGCTGACAAGCCAGGTTCAACTGACGACATGTTCGAACTTGCAACCAAGACCGCTACTGACCTTGGCTTTGCTGAAGAAGGCGACCTCATCCTCATCACCGCTGGTGTTCCTGTCGGCGAAACCGGCACGACCAACGTTATGAAGGTGCAGATGATCGGCTCCAAGCTGACTTCCGGTTCCGGTGTCGGCGACCAGACCACCGTTGGTAAGGCTGTTGTTGCAGCTACCGCCGGTGAAGCTGTTGCTAAGATGCAGAAGGGTGACGTCCTGGTTGTTAAGACCACGGACAAGGACTACCTGCCTGCTATCGAAAAGGCTGCAGCCGTTGTTGTTGAAGCCGGTGGCCTTACCAGCCACGCTGCTGTTGTTGGTATCGCAATGGGTATCCCTGTTGTTGTCGGTGCTGAAAACGCAACGACCGTTATCAGCGATGGCCAGGTTATCACCGTTGACTCACGTCGCGGTATCATCTACAAGGGTGCTACTAACGCCCTCTAAGATTTAACCGAGCTTTGTTAAAAAAGGCGGGACATTTATGTCCCGCTTTTTTTGTGCCCGCGTTTTCTGCTGGTGCCGGCAAGGGGAAAATATTTGCTATGCCGGTTGTTTGTTAGTAGAATGTATAAAGGATAAATGGCGGGTGTTGCAGTGTGACACCCGCCATGCTAATTGTTTACGCGTGCCCAAGGGCGCAAAGATAGTGGAGGATACACACACATGGAATTTAACGGTCAGTTCGTTACCGGTAAGGTCTCGGATAAGAACGACGATACGGTATTTGTCCAGTATGCTGGGATTACGATGCCAGTGGCTGCCAGCGAGTTTGACGCAAAGTTGCCGGCTGTCGGGGCTGACGTGACTGGTTTTGCGTACGAGGATGAACACCACCACCCACGCATGACGACCAAGAAGCCAAAGATCAGCGAATCGCAATACGCCTACTGTGAAGTGGTTGCGACGCGCCGGGAACTTGGGGTGTTCGTGGACGCAGGTTTGCCCGATAAGGATATCGCGGTTAGTTTGGACCAGCTGCCCCTTGAAACCTACCTGTGGCCGCAGCGCGGGGACCAACTGATGGTTAAGTTGTCCATCGATAAGAAGGACCGGATGTGGGCGGTGATTGCGGACGGCAGTATCATTAGCCAGCTTTCACGGCGTGCCCGGGCTGATATGCTGAATCAAGATGTCACCGCAACGGTGTACCGCAACAAGATTGTGGGGACTTTTGTCTTCACCGAAGCACACCAGCTCGGCTTCATTCACCCAAGTGAACGCGACGTTGAACCACGTCTGGGCCAGGTTGTCCACGGCCGCGTGATTGGCGTCCGCGATGATGGGGGATTGAACATTTCCCTGAAGCCACGTGCTTTTGAAGCAATTGACGATGACGCCGGCATGGTGCTTGCTGTCCTTGAACACAGCCGTGATGGCAAACTCACCTTGACCGACAAGTCCAGCCCCGATGACATCAAGAAGATGCTGGACATCAGCAAGGGCGCATTCAAGCGGGCCGTGGGGCATTTGCTGAAGGCACGCAAGATTACGCTGCATGACGGCTACATCGAGTTGGTTGATAAGCAGGACTAGAGTGGAGGCATTTAGTGGACGATTTAATTCAAGATTTCGTGCACTACCTGGATGCCGAACGGGGACTGGCGCAGACCACGCAGGATAGTTATGCGCGGGATTTGACCCGCTTTGCCCACTGGCTGCAGGAAGAACATCTACAGGCAGTGCCACAAGACCGGGAAACCTTGGCGGCATTCTTCGACCATGAAGCCACCGAACTCGCCGCAACGAGTATGGCGCGGGAGCAGTCCGCGCTGCGCAAGTTCTACCGCTTTTTGCTCCGCCAAGGTGTGATTAGCGCGAACCCGATGGAACTCATCGATGCGCCCAAGCCCGCCCGCCACCTGCCGACCACGCTGACGATTGCTGAAATCGACCAACTGCTGGCGGCACCGAATATTGCTAAGCCCCTCGGCCTGCGCGACCGGGCAATCTTCGAGCTGATGTATGCGACCGGGATGCGGGTGTCCGAAGTGGTTAATCTGCAGCTAAGCCAGTTGCATTTGCAGTTGCACCTGATTCAGGTCATTGGTAAGGGGGACAAGGAACGTCTCGTCCCCGTTAGTGAGCAGGCATCTAGTTGGGTTGACCGCTACCTCCAGGACGGGCGCTCCCGCCTGGTGCGGGGCCGCGGCCCGGAGAATGTGTTCGTGAACTTTCACGGGCACGAGCTAACCCGGCAAGGCATCTGGAAGAACCTCAAAGCCTACATTTCGGCGGTGGGGATCACTAAGGATGTGACGCCGCACACGTTGCGGCACTCATTTGCCACGCGTCTGCTCGAAAATGGGGCAGATCTGCGCGTGGTGCAGGAGATTCTGGGGCACGCCGATATCTCGACGACCCAGCTGTACACGCACCTGTCCAACGAACATGTGGCCGAGGTGTACCACAAGACCCATCCGCACGGGTAACTGCTTGGACGTTGTTGCGGCCGGCCGGATATGGTAAAGTTTGTTTTAAGTAGGTGATATTAGTGCTAGTAAGATATAAGCGAGACTATCAAAAAATCGCGATGGGTTTCTTGTCTTTTGAACCCGATTTAAAGGACCTCGCGAATCTGAAAACGGAACTGGACCTGTACATTAACGATGAGGGGCACGCCCTTTATCTGTACAAGGAAGAGGCCGACATTAAGTGTAATTTCAGCGGCATCGTGGGGATTGAAACCGGCCCGGACTTCGTGCTGGTGCGGCATCTCGACATGGCGCCGTCTAACCGGACTGATGCCGATTACGCCGCGGTGCTCGATGAGCTAAGTGCCAAGGTTGCGCCGAGCAAGATTATGGGTTCGATTGCGATTACTCCAGTGATTATGCGCTGGGAAGAAGCGAAGAAGGGGTAGCGATGGCCTTAACACTCGTGCTAGATGAGTTCTCCGGCCCACTTGACCTTCTGTGGCACCTGATTAAAGAGAACAAAGTCGACATTTATGATATCCCAATCGCCCGGATCACTGAGCAGTACCTCGCATACTTGCACGCGATGCAAGAGCGGGCGCTCGATGTTGCCGGCGATTATTTTGTTATGGCCGCTAGCCTCATGGCCATGAAGAGCCGGATGTTGCTACCAGAGCCCGAGCTGGACGAAGGCATGGACGAGCCTGACGACCCGCGTGCGGATCTGGTGGCGCAGCTGCTGAATTACCAGGTGTACCAAGAGGCTGCGGGCGAAATGCGGGACTTGGAAAAAAAGCGGGCGGCGTTGTACGCGAAACCCGCGTCGTTGCCGCCTGACGATGTGGTTGCCCCGCTGGCACCAGGGGCGGTGAAACTGCGGGATTTGACCAACGCCATGAACGCGGTGCTGCGCCGGATTGCGTCGACTCAGCAAGTGGTACGACGCATTGAGACCGACAGCGTGTCCCTAGAGGAGCGCATTGACGGGATTAAACAGACGCTCGCGCTGCATGGCCAGTGCCCATTCATCGACCTGGTGAGTGCACCGACAGTTGCCGATGTGGTGACGACGTTCCTCGCCATTTTGGAATTAATGAAGGCCGATGCGATTGTCTGTGAGCAAGAAGATTTGCACGCACCAATTATCGTGTACTTGAACACAGCAGTTGCGACTGCCTAGACGGGAGTGAAACCATGTTTGCAAAGATTGAGGCGATATTGTACGCCGCGGGTGAAGATGGGGTTGATTTAGTTAATCTCGCGCAGATTCTGGGGCTCAGTGTTGCAGCCATGCGCCAGCAGATGGATGCCTTCATCGCGAAGCTGACAGCGGATGCGGATTCTGGCCTCTGTTGCCGGCTCGCGGGGGAAAAATACTACCTGTTGACCAAACCGGAGACTGCCGCGACGCTGCGCCAGTATTTCCAGGGACCACCAGCAACGGGGCTGTCCCAGGCGGCGCTAGAAGTGCTCGCCATCATTGCCTATAAGCAGCCGGTGACGCGCATTGAAATCGATGAAATTCGTGGGGTCCAAAGTTCCGGTTCCCTGCAGACGCTGGTGACCCGCCAATTGGTTGGGGAAGCTGGGCGCCTTGATGCCCCTGGGCGGCCAATTATGTACGCCACCACGCCCGAATTTTTGGATTACTTCGGTCTGAAGCACCTGAGTGACTTGCCCCCACTGCCAGAAACTGGCACCGCACCGGCGGACCCGGAAGACTTGTTTAGCCAGGAACCGTTATTTACGGATTCTGGGGAAACGGAGAATAAAGATGAATGAAGAACGTTTACAGAAGGTAATCGCGGCCGCCGGGGTTGCATCACGCCGGCACGCGGAAGAAATGATTACCGCCGGGCAGGTCACCGTCAACGGGGTGGTTGTGCGCGAATTGGGCACGAAGGTCACGAGCCACGACGAGGTTGCCGTGGACGGGGTGCCGCTGGCCAAGCAGAAGAAGCAGTACTTCCTGTTCTACAAGCCCCGCAGCGTGATTACTGCGGTGACAGATAACAAGGATCGGCGGACCGTCACCGACTTCTTCCCTGAAGTGCGGGAACGGCTCTACCCAGTGGGACGCCTCGACTACGATACGTCCGGCGCGTTAATTATGACCAACGACGGGGACTTCGCGAACATGCTGATGCACCCGAAGTTCAACATCGACAAGCGTTACGTGGCCAAGGTTAACGGGCTGCCAACTGGGGCCCAGCTGCGGCCACTGCGCGACGGCATCACCATTGAGGGCCGCAAACTGGCGCCAGCGCACGCACGCGTGCTCAGTCGCGACCGCGCGAAGCAGACCTCGATTGTGGAACTGGTCATCCACCAGGGATTGAACCACCAAGTCAAGAAGATGCTGAAGGCCGTGGGGTTCCCGGTCCAGAAGCTCGCGCGTGAAGCCATCGGGCCGCTCGAGTTGACCGGTCTGCAGCCCGGGGACTACCGGAAGCTGACCCACACCGAAATCGTTGAATTGCGGAAGTTGGCTGAGAAGTAGTTGCGTGAATACGTGATTGCTGATATATTGGATGTGTAAGTAATTTACTTACAAAAAATAAATAAATGGTTCGTCTTCAGGGCAGGGTGCAATTCCCGACCGGCGGTAAAGTCCGCTACCCGCATTTGCGGTTGACCCGGTGTAACTCCGGGACCGATAGTATAGTCTAGATGGAAGAAGATGGGGCTTATTTGTATTTGCAATGCAATTAAACTACCCGTCACCCTGTTTTTTGGTGACGGGTTTTATTTTTGCTTTGTGCTGCACTTCAATGTCCATTCCAGGGCGAACCACCTGGAGGAATTTGTTATGCGTAATTCTAAGCTACACCGGACTGTCGGGATGGCAGTCCTTGGCGCGATTGGGTACGTACTGATGCTGTTCGAGGTCCCAGTACTCATGGCGTTTCCGTTTTTGAAGTTGGATTTGTCCGACTTAGTGGTGCTGATGGCCTTGCTGCTTTACGGCGTCCAAGGGGCAATCGGTACGGCACTCGTGCGGAGTCTGTTGCATTTTGTCTTAACGGGAGCTGGTCTGGTGAACCTGGTTGGCGATTCAGCCGCGTTCTTTGCCAGTGTTGGGTTGATGTTGCCGCTGGCGCTGGCCATCAAGAATGGCTACAGCTGGAAAAAGGCGCTCGGGGGGCTGATTGCCGGAACGGTTACGCTGACCATCATCATGTCGCTACTGAACCTGGTGCTAATCATGCCGATGTACATGGCCGTGATGAACTTCCACCTCGGTATGAGCACGTTGCGCTATGTGCTCATCGGCGTGGTGCCGTTCAACCTAATCAAGGGCGTTGTCCTGACCGTCGTTTTCTTGGCGGTGGCCAAGGCGATGAATTATTGGCTGGCGAAACACGCAGCAACGCGGCAGGCATAACCTAGCCAAAAACTTTTGCAAAAAATTTCGGGGCTTTTGGGCCTAAATGGCTTAATCTATATGTAGAGGATTTATCTCGCGTGTAGATTAAGCCATTTTTTTGTGAGGTGCGCCGTGCTGCCAGACATTATCATTCAATTATTCGCCAAAACACCCAGGCGCCCAGTCAGCGTGTGGAGCTTGCTGCGCGGGAAGACCACCGCGTCAGTACTTTTTGCTGCGCTCGAATATGATATTTTGCAGTGGCGCAAATTGTTGCCTAACTGCACCCGGAGCGATTTTATGACGGTGATTGATGGCTTCATCAAACGCGGGTTCATGACCGGCGATGCCAGCAACGTGGCGCTGACTAGTGCCGGAATTGCCGCCCAAGCAGCCGCAACGGCGCGCAACCCGCTGCCGCAGCAGTACCAGTACGCCAGCAACGCGCCGATTTTTGGTGACCGGCTGTTTCTTGGTGTGCAGGTGGTGTCTGAAGCTCTTGCCGGAAACAACCGCTACGTTCCCGTTACCAGTGACTGGCAGGTGCAGCGCTGGGTGCGTGCCTGGTACGCACAGGTGCATGCGGATTTGCCGGCAGTTGCTGCTGAATTGACGACGGCATTTGGTCAGTTGCCCGGCGCCACTGCCGACCAGCTAGCGGCCCAGCTCGTGGGTCACGACTACAACGGGCAGGACGGTCAGTTCACGGCGCTGCAGAATCTGGCGGCGATTTCGGCGTTAGCGGCAATCATTGCCCCGCAGCCAGATACGTATCCACTGCTGACCGCATTGTGGGGCGGTCCGCGTGCGCTGGTCAGCGCCAACACGCTTGCCTGCGTGGCCCAAGTTGAGCGGCACGTGGCGCTGGCAGACATTGCCAGAATGATGCGGCGGAAGCTCAGCACGGTGAACGAGTACGTGCAGGTTTACGCGATTTTGGTGCGCCCACTGACGCCGGCACTATTTTTAACTGCGGACCAAATTGCCACGCTGCAGCGGGCGTGGGCGCAGGGACAACGGTCCTACAAGGAATTGCTCGCCGCGGTTCCGGAGAGTGACTTCGTGCCGGTGCGGATTTTCCAAATTTGGCAACTGCGCAAGGGGGTGTGAGTAGTGACGCAACAAATTGAGGCGGCGCTGGCTAAACTAGGGCTGAAAACACTGCGCCCCGGCCAGGAAGAAATCATTAATGGCGTGCTGGCCGGCCGGGATGTGCTCGGCGTCTTGCCAACGGGTGGGGGTAAAACGCTGTGTTACCAGCTGCCGGCACTAATTAATCCCGGCCTAGTGGTAGTGGTTGAGCCCTTGCTGGCGCTCATGCGCGATCAGGTGCTGCGGCTCCAGAGTCTGGGGGCTCGGCGTGTGGTTGCCATCAATTCAACCCTCGCACCAGAAGATACGGCGCAAATCCTGGCGCAATTGGGCACGTTTGATTTTGTGTTCATCGCACCCGAAATGCTGCAGCGTCCAGACGTGCAGGCAGCGTTACGCGCAACGACTGTGCAGTTATTGGTAGTTGATGAGGCCCACTGCATTTACCAGTGGGGCCCAGATTTTCGCCCCGCGTACCTGCAGTTAGGCACCCTGCGTGCCCGCATTCAGCCGGTGAGCGTGCTGGCCCTGACAGCCACCGCCGCGGCCCCGGTACGTGCGGACATCATTACGCAATTGCGTCTGCAAAATCCGGTGGTGGTTGCGCAGAGCGTTGATCGCCCGAATCTGTTCATCGGCGTGGAGCAGCAGCTGACGCAAAGTGACGTGACGGAACGGACACTGCATTTGCTCCAGCAGCTGCAGGGGGCGGCGGTTGTCTACTGTCCAACCCGCAAGCTGGCAGAGACGCTGGCGACTAAGATTAATGCGCACCTGCCACGCCATGCCACCTATTACCACGCCGAGCTTGATAGCCACGCGCGGACGATGCGTGAGCGCCAATTCTTGACTGGGCAAATCGACGTCATGTGTGCGACCAGCGCGTTTGGCATGGGCGTGGATAAGCCGGATATCCGCCTGGTGCTCTATTTGGGCGTGCCCCAGACGTTAACCGAGTACTTCCAGGCGATTGGCCGCGCCGGGCGCGATGGCTTGCCGGCTTACACCGCGTTGCTCTATACACTAAATGACGTGCAGCGGGCCAGCGAGTTTGCCGCCGTTTTGCCCACTGCCGAGGTGATTAGTGCCGTGTACAAGAATCCGCAGGCGTATGCGCACACCACTGATGCGCAGCTAGAACTGATTGCTAGTTATGTCCGACTTGGGTTTCGTCAAAATCAGGTCGAAAAGTTGCTGACGGACCGCCTAGCTACCCGCGCGCAGGGGGTGGCGGCAGTGATTGACTATTTACACACAAAGGGCTGCTTCCGGAACGCGCTCATGACGGCCTTCGATAGTTCTGCGCGCGCTCATGATGAAAATTGTTGTGGTGTGATTTCTGCAAATGCGCGGCTTGAACAGGGCATTACGCCGGTAAAAGATAACGAAATTAATGGATGGCGGAACGTTTTTAAACAGATTTTTATGAACTAACGCTGGTTGTGGCGGTTCCATGTGCTACAATGAATCCAGACAAAATAGGGAGGCATTGTTGTGCCAAAGCGACCAACAGATAAAGACAACGCCAAAAAAATCCAGCAGCCATCTGAAGAGCCCTGGAATAAACAGTTTGAAGACGACCGTGACGATGACGGTAGCTTTTCACGTGTACAAAAACGCAAGCATACGCGGGGGAATACCATTCTAACCACCACCCTGGTTGTGGTGCTCGTTTTGGTAATGATGATTCCGATTTTGTGGAAGGCCATCAACGAGAAGATGAAGAACGCGGGTAGTGACCCAACGCGCATCTCCGTCACCACGAAGACGAGCTCATCGAAAAAAGCTTCCAGCAGTTCCGCCAGCTCCAAGGCCAGTTCATCGAGCAAGGAAGCTTCTTCTTCCAGCGTCACGGATGACACTTCGTCAACCGCATCCAGCAAGCAGGAAGCATCCTCTGCAAGCAGTGAATCCAAGGCGTCTTCTGCCAGCAGCACATCTTCTAGCGCTGCTGCCACTGGCACCTACACCGTTAAGGCTGGCGACAACCTGTACCGGATTGCCGCGAACCACGGGATGACGCTCAGCGAGATCCAGCAGCTGAACGGGATGGGCAGTAGCATCTCGATTACGCCTGGCCAGGTATTGAAGGTCAAGTAGTAATCCTGTTAAAATAGTAACGAATGGGGCGGGATAATCTCCTGCCCTTAATTGTGTGCAAAAACATGCGCACTGATAGATACTTGGAGGTTATAATGCAGATTGCAATTGATGGCCCGGCAAGTGCCGGCAAGAGTACCATTGCCAAGTTAGTGGCCAAAAAGCTCGGTTACGTATACTGTGACACGGGCGCGATGTACCGGACGGTGACACTGATGGCGCTCAGGAGCAACGTGGCCCCTGACGACGCGGTCAAAGTGACGGCACTGCTGCCACAGCTTGAATTGAAGTTTGTGCCGACTGCTGATGGCCAATTGGTCTACATGAACGGCGAGGATGTTTCCCTGGCGATTCGCCAAGAAGACGTCACGAACAACGTGTCCGCCGTGTCCGCGATTCCGGCAGTGCGCACGGATTTGACCCAGCGCCAGCGCGATATCGCCGCGGAGGGCAACATCGTGATGGATGGCCGTGATATCGGGACCACCGTGTTGCCGCATGCCGAACTCAAGGTGTTCATGGTTGCCAGTGTGGCTGAGCGTGCACGCCGGCGGTTCTTGGATAACAAGGAAAAGGGCATCGACGTTTCAATCGCGACGCTTGAGGAAGAGATCGCGGCGCGGGACCACAAGGATTCCACGCGCGCAACTTCACCATTGCGGCAGGCAGACGATGCCATCTTGCTCGACACGACGAGCATGACCATCGATGAAGTGGTCGCAAAAATTATGGCACTGCACGCAGAACGCGAACGTTAAAACTATTTCGCTCAAGCAGTGGTATTTCAGTTGAATTTCGGGTATACTAGCATTTGATGATAGTCGTTAAGGAGGATTTTTTGGCATGAGTGAAAACAGCGTAAACCCAGAAACAATGGCAGACGCTCTGAACAGCGTCAGCACGGTTAAAGTCGGTGACGTGGTCAAGGCAGAGGTTCTTGCAATCGAGGACAAGCAGCTGACAGTCGGCATCGAAGGCACCGGTGTTGAAGGGGTTGTGCCACTTAAGGAATTAAGTACTCAGCCAGTCGATGATATTCACACGGAAGCTAAGATCGGTGACGAACTCGAGCTCGTGGTTATTAGCACGATTGGTAAGGATAAGGAAAACGGGCAGTACCTGCTTTCCAAGCGCCGTCTGGAAGCCCAGAAGGTATGGGCAGACATCCAGAAGGAATACGAAGCTGGTAACACCATTACCGCACCTGTAACTTCCGTAGTTAAGGGTGGTTTGGTTGTTAACGCCGGCGTCCGTGGATTCGTACCTGCATCCATGGTTGCAGACCACTTCGTTGAAGACCTGAACCAGTACAAGGGTCAGGAACTCGAATTCAAGATTGTGGAAATCGATGCTACGGAAAACCGTCTCATCCTTTCCCACCGTGCAGTTATCGAAGCAAGCAAGGCTGAAGCCCGCAAGGAAATCTTCGCTAAGCTCGCTGTTGGTGACGTTCTTGAAGGTAAGGTTGCACGTCTCACCAACTTTGGTGCGTTCGTTGACCTTGGTGGCGTAGACGGTCTTGTCCACGTTTCCCAGATTTCCTTCGACCGTGTTGACAAGCCAAGCGACGTTCTGAAGGTTGGCCAGGAAGTTAAGGTTAAGGTTCTCAATCTCGATGAAGAGAAGAACCGCATTAGCCTTTCCATCAAGGCTGCTCTCCCAGAACCTTGGGATGACATCGAAGACAAGGCTGCTGAAGGTTCCGTACTTACCGGTACCGTTCGTCGCCTGACCAACTTTGGTGCATTCGTCGAAGTATTCCCAGGTGTTGAAGGTCTGGTTCACATTTCCCAGATTTCACACGAACACATCGGCACACCTCAGGAAGTTCTGTCTGAAGGTCAAGAAGTGCAGGTTAAGGTCCTTTCTGTTGACCCATCCGCACACCGTCTGCAGCTTTCCATCAAGGCGCTCACTGAAGCACCTGCTGGTAGCAACGACAACAACAACGACCAGCCTCGTCGGAACAACAGCAACAACAACCGTGGCGGCCGCGGCCGTCGCAACGAAGGAAGCCACACCCAGATCCCAGCTGAATACCAGCAGGATGACTCCGGCTTCTCTCTTGGTGACATTCTCGGTGACGCACTCAAGGACGCCGCTAAGGACTAAACCTAAAGCACATTAATTGCAGAAAAGTTGAGCCTTGGCTCAACTTTTTTGTTTGGAAGGAAGGGATACACATGAGTTTGCCAACATTGGCAATTGTCGGCCGCCCAAATGTAGGTAAGTCGACCATCTTTAACCGCATTGTCGGGACGCGCCAGGCGATTGTTGAGGATACCCCGGGTGTTACCCGTGACCGTCTGTACGGTCGCGCCACCTGGCTTGCACGTGAATTCGCTGTGATTGATACCGGTGGGATTGATATCGGTGACGCACCACTTGTGACCCAGATTACGGAACAAGCGGAAGTCGCAATTCAAGAAGCTGACGTCATTTTATTCATTGTGAACGTGGAAAACGGGGTAACTGACGCTGACGAACGCGTAGCCCAAATACTCTACCGTGCGGACAAGCCAGTTGTGCTCGCCGTGAATAAGGTCGACAACGCGGAACGACGCAACGACGTCTTCGATTACTACAGCCTTGGCTTTGGCGAACCACTGCCGCTGTCTGGGACCCACGGGATTGGTCTTGGGGACGTGCTGGATGCCGTCTTCGCGAACTTCCCTGAAGAAGAGGACAACGAGGACGATGACTCCATCAAGTTCTCCCTGATTGGCCGGCCTAACGTCGGTAAATCTTCGCTGGTGAACGCGATTCTCGGGGAAAACCGGGTGATTGTGTCCGACATGGAAGGGACCACACGTGATGCCATCGACACGAAGTTCAGTGCAAACGACGCCGACTTCACGATGATTGATACTGCCGGACTCCGGAAGCGGGGCAAGGTTTACGAAGCGACCGAAAAGTATTCGGTACTGCGGGCCATGCGGGCGATTGATCGCTCCGACGTCGTGCTCATGGTGCTGAACGCTGAAGAGGGGATTCGCGAACAGGACAAGCGGGTTGCCGGGTACGCACATGAAGCGGGCCGGGCCATCATCATCGTCGTGAACAAGTGGGATACGATTGAGAAGGACAACCACACGATGGCGGACTTCGAAAATCTCATCCGGTCTGAGTTCCAGTACTTGGATTACGCACCAATCGTGTTCGTTTCGGCGAAGACGCACCAGCGTTTGACCAACCTGCCCGCACTAATCTTGCAGGCAGCGGAAAACCAGTCCCGCCGAATTCAGAGCAGCGTCTTGAACGATGTGCTGAACGAAGCATTACTGGTCACGCCAACGCCAACCGTCAACGGGAAGCGCCTGCGCATTTACTACATGACGCAAGTGGCCATCAAGCCACCAACGTTTGTTGTATTTGTGAACGACCCCGATTTGCTCCATTTCTCCTATCAGCGTTTTCTCATAAATCAACTGCGGGATACGTTCGACTTCACGGGGACCCCAATTCATCTAATTGCGCGTAGTCGGCAATAGGGCGGCGCACAAAGTTTTTGGCTAGTTATTACATTTTTTGTGACAGATATGTTTTATTTCGCAAAAATACTAACAAAAAACGCTTAAACCCTTGATACGACGCCGTTCCTGTGATATTTTAATGATTGAAATGGTGATGCTTCGGTTTTCATTATTTCCTCATTCTTGAACCACACATTTAAGTGGGCATGTTTGGGTGTTCACGCATCTAATCTACGGAGGTGAAATAATATGGCTAACAAAGCAGAGCTTATCGAAAGCGTTGCTACCTCAACTGGCTTGACCAAGAAGGACGCTACAGCTGCAGTAGATGCAGTTTTCGCATCCATCCAGGACAGCCTTTCTAAGGGCGACAAGGTACAACTGATTGGTTTTGGTAACTTCGAAGTACGCGAACGCGCATCTCGCAAGGGCCGCAACCCACAGACCGGTGCCGAAATCGAAATTCCTGCATCTAAGGTTCCAGCATTCAAGCCTGGTAAGGCATTGAAGGACGCCGTTAAGTAATTGACGGATTGCAGAATTCAAGTAAGACTCGCAGACCGCCTTCGCGGATTGCGAGTCTTTTTGTGTTTGTGTGTGCGCCCAGTAGCCGGTGCTAGGAAATGGGGCACTTTTGTTGTAATGTATTAAGTGGACGTTTAATCGGATAATTGTTAATCGAATGAGGAGGTCACCGCATGAACTACGCTGAACAAATGCTCGACGCGCTCGAAAAGGGGAACGTGGATCAGGCCCGCACCCTGTTCAAGCAGGTGCTGGACAACGAGAACGACGAAACCAAGTATAATCTCGCGGAAGAGCTGTACGCCATGGGCTTCACGGGTCAGGCTAAGCGGTTGTACCAGGAACTGCTCGGCCACTACCCAGATGACGGCGACGTGCTGACCGCGCTGGCCGATATTGCCGTTTCCGACGGTGATACGGATCAGGCAATCAGTTATCTGGACCGTGTGCACGAGGACAACCCCGCATACGTGCAGGCACTGATTGCGGCGGCCGATGTGTACCAGACTCAGGGACTCTATGAAGTGAGCCTGCAGAAGTTGACCACGGCGCGGGAGCTGGATCCAGACGAACCCGTCATCATCTTTGCTTTGGGTGAACTGCAGTTTGACTGGGGCCATTTTGCCCAGGCTGCGGCGGCGTACTTGGAACTGCTTGACGGCGGCGAGATGAACATCGCGGGCGTGAACGTCCGCTTGCGCTATGCGGAGAGTCTGGCGCAGACCGGTCGTTTTGAAGATGCCATCAGTGTTTACCAAGAAGTCGGTGAAGACACGCTGCCGATTGCGGACCGGTTTCAAATCGGGGGCCTGTACGTTCAGGTCGAAGAATTCCAGCGCGCCGCGGATGCTTTCCAGGCCGTGATTGATGCGGATGCCAGCTACACCAACGCATACTTGCCATTGGCTCAAGCACAGCGCAAGTTAGGCCAACCAGATGCGGCCCTGCTGACGATTCAAAATGGGCTGGCCCAAGACGATACGAACCCCGAGCTCTACAGCGTGGGGGCCGAGTTGGCTTTGGCCCAAGAAGACGACGAGCTGGGCGAACGGTACCTGCGCGCGGCGCTCAAACTGGATCCAGAAAACCAGCATTACGTCCTGGCGTGGTCGAACTTCCTGCTGCACGCTGGTCGGGACCAGGAGAACATCGACTACCTGGACAGTCTGGATGCTGGTGGGGAGAGCGATCCCCAGTTGTACTGGAACCTGGCGCGCGCGTACGAGCGGGTCGAAAATTACGCGGACGCGCGGGCGAACTACTTGCTCGCATTCCGGACGTTCCAGGATCAGCCGGCGTTCCTGCGGGAAATTGGCGCCTTCTTCCGGACAACCGGGGCGCGCGCAGAAGAAACAGCGGCGCTCACCCGGCTGGTTGCCATGCAGCCAGATGACCTGGATGCCCAGGACCGCTTGGACGAACTCAAGGACGAAAACTAGCCTGCTGGCCCCACTTGTGGGCCGACGGTTACGGATTATGTTAGGAGGATTCTCGTGCACGTTGATTTAACCCATCCAGAATTTCAGGCGGCCATTCCGATTCTGCAAAAGATTGAGGCGGCCGGTTTTGAAGCCTATTTTGTTGGCGGGTGCGTTCGGGATGCACTCCTTGGTTTGCCGATTCATGACGTCGATATTGCGACTTCTGCTTATCCCCAAGAGGTGAAGGCGATTTTTCGCCGCACCGTGGATACTGGCATTCAGCACGGGACGGTGATGGTGCTCGACCACGGCACCGGCTACGAGGTGACGACTTTCCGGACGGAATCAACCTACCAAGACTTCCGCCGGCCAGATGCAGTCACCTTCGTGCGGTCGCTAAAGGAAGACCAGTTGCGCCGTGATTTCACCATTAACGCACTGGCGGCACGGCACGACGGCTTGATTATCGATAATTTCAACGGCTTAGCAGACCTCGATGCGCACCTGCTACGGGCGGTAGGTAATGCCCAGGACCGCTTCCACGAAGATGCGTTGCGCATGATGCGGGCGGTGCGGTTTGAAAGCCAGCTGGGCTTTACGCTCGAAGCAGCCACGGCCCAGGCACTGGCGGATAACGCATCCCTGCTGCAGCACATCGCGGTTGAACGGATTGCGACCGAGTTTACGCGCCTGCTGCTGGGGATTAACCGCGCGGCGGGTTTAAGCAGCATGTTGCAGGCCGGCCTGTACACGTACTGTCCGCTCTTAGTGGGGCACAAAGCGGAATTAAGCCGTCTGCAAGCGCTGGACTCCCGGCAGATTAAGCATGAGGATGTGGCCTGGACGTTGCTCACGGCCGTTTTAGGCGTCAAGCCAGTGGCGTTCATGAAGGCCTGGAAGCAGCCTAATGATTTGACCGGCACCGTTGATCATGCCGTCAAGTTGCTGCCGGCATTACTTACGGGGACGGCGGATAACCTGGCGCTCTTTAATGCGGGCGCGGCGAGCGTTTCGGCGGCCATTGGTGCGGCAAGTTACCTGCAGCCCGGTTTTGCCGCGGCTGCTTGGCAGGCGCGCTACCAGGCACTGCCAATGCACACGGCCAAAGACTTGGCGCTGACGGGACAAATGCTGCTGGATGCGGGCATGCAGCCAGGACCACAGCTCGGCCGGGCACTAGCGCAGGCACGAACCGCCGTCATTAGCGGCCAGTTACCCAACGATGCGGCTGCCCTGCTTGCGGCGGTGAAATAGAATGGAGGAACCACTTTGCAAACTCTAACTGCCAGTGGCGTGAACAAGGCGTACGGCGACAAACAGTTGCTGCACAACATTGATTTTTTAATTAACGAAGGTGACCGAATCGGCCTCATTGGGGTTAATGGCACCGGGAAGACCACGTTACTGCGCGGCCTGGCCGGGTCCGACCCGTTTGATTCCGGTGATATTCAGACCCCGAAGAACTACAGTATTTCCTTCCTGGAACAATCACCAGACCTGGACGAAAACGCCAAGATTATGGACGCCGTCTACCACGGGGACTCGCCAGTATTCCAGGCGATTCGGGACTACGAACGCGTCTTAGATCAGTACACGCAAAACCCCATGGATGAAGCCGTGCAGGAGCAGTACACCAAGGCCGACGCGCGGATGACGCAGCTGGACGCGTGGGATGCGGAAACAAACATTAAAACCATCCTGACCCAGTTGCACCTGACCGACCTCGACCAACGCATTGGTGCACTGTCTGGGGGCCAGCGGAAGCGTGTGGGGCTCGCGCAGGTGCTCATTGAAAGTCCAGACCTACTGATTCTGGACGAACCGACTAACCACCTGGACTTTGACTCCATTGCGTGGCTGGAAAAGTACTTGGCGGCCTACAAGGGGGCACTGCTCGTTGTGACCCATGACCGTTACTTCCTCGACCGCGTGGCCAACCGCATTTTCGAACTTGACCTCGGGCACCTCGGCATTTATCCCGGGAACTACCAGGCGTACGTCGAGCAGAAGGCAACGCAGGTGGAACAAGAGACCCTCGCGGCCCACAAGCAGGCGCAGCTCTACAAGCACGAGCTGGCCTGGATGCGCGAAGGTGCACACGCCCGGTCGACCAAGCAAAATGCGCGGATTAAGCGCTTTGAGGACATGAAGGCGGGTACCGTGGCGCCAGAACGGGGCAAAGTGGCCATTGATGTCGGCGGTCAGCGGCTCGGCAAGAAGGTCATCGAGCTGCACGATGCGAGTCTCACGCTGGGCGACCACCGGATTTTGAATCACTTCGAATTGCTTGTGCAGCGGAATCAGCGCATCGGCATTACCGGGATTAACGGGGCGGGTAAGTCCAGTCTGCTGAACGTCTTTGCCGGTAAGCTCAAACTCGACAGTGGGATTTGCGACATCGGTGACACCGTCAAGTTAGGTTACTACCAGCAAACCATGCCGAAACTCGACCAGAACATGCGGGTGATTGAATACCTGCAGGCGGTGGGTGAGGGGATTACCAACTCAAATGGGGAACACCAAACTGTCACCCAGCTGCTCGATGACTTCCTCTTCCCGCGGGCCAGTCACGGCACGCGGATTGACCGCCTCTCTGGTGGGGAACAGCGGCGCTTGTACCTGCTGCAGATTCTGATGCACCAGCCCAACGTGTTGCTGCTGGACGAACCGACTAACGACCTGGACATCGCGACGCTGACGGTGTTGGAAAATTACCTCGATAGTTTTGCCGGGACGGTCATTACCGTTTCCCATGACCGCTACTTCCTGGACAAGGTTGCCGACCGGTTGCTGATTTTCGGCGGGAACGGTGCCATTACCCCAGCAACGGGGCGGTTCACCGACTACCTCTCTGCGCAGCAAGAAGCCAGCCCGGCGGACACCAAGCCCAAGGCGGTGAAACCTGTTGCTGCTCCCGTTAGCGACCAGCCTAAGACGAAGGTTAAGCTCACGTATGCCGAACAGAAGGAATACGAGACGTTGATGCCACAGATGGACAAGATTGACGCGCGGATTGCGGAAATTAACGCGGAAATGCAGACCTGTGGGGATGATTACGGGCGTCTGGGGACCTTGCAGGGCGAACTTGATGAGCTAACGGCCAAGCAGGATGAACTGCTCGACCGCTACGTTTACCTGGACGGATTCGTAAATTAACCTAAAGAACGGCGTGACGATTGTCACGCCGTTTTTTTGCGCAGGCCTGTGGATTTAATTCATGGTGTAATTTAATTATGGGGGCGCCATCAGTTTAGCTAGTGTAGATAATTTTAGTTATGTAAACTACGCCCAATTTCCGCCCCGGGACCAAAAACGCCCCCGCAATTCCCAATGTCGGAATTGCGGGGGCGTTTGCGTTAAACACGTTCGTTTAGACGAAGAAGTAAATGGAGAAGAACATGAACGCCGAACCGGCCATGACGAACAGGTGCCAGATGACGTGGATGTACGGAATCTGCCGCTGGGTGTACAGCAGCGCGCCCAGCGTGTAGCTTACACCGCCGGCTACCAGCAGGCCAATGCCGATGGCGCCAAGGTGCGTGGCTAATGGCTCGGCGGCCACGACACACATCCAGCCGAGGATGATGTAGATGGCAACTTCAAGCTTTTTGAAGCGGCCCACGAAGAAGCAATCCAGGCCGATACCCGCCGCACACAGCAGCCAGATGACCGCCAGCAGCGTGATGCCCATGCGGCCGCCGATTGCGATGAGGCAGTATGGCAGGTACGAACCCGCAATCAGGATGAACACACCAGAATGATCCATGACCTGGAAGATATGCCGCGCCTTGGTGAAGTACAGGGCGTGGAAGAGGGTGGAGGCTGTATATAGAAGAATCAGGGCAATCCCAAAGCCGGTGAAGGCCACAATCCGCAGTGCATCCCCCGTTGCGGCGGCTTTCAAAATCAAGAGCGTGGTTGCGGCGGTTGCGAGCAGAATGCCGATGCCGTGGGTGATTGCACTCCAAATTTCATTATATAGTGCGTATAACCGCTGATTTGTCTTCGGTGCAGTAGCCATCATGTTGGTGTCCTCCAATAATGCTGAATCTGAGTTGCAAAAAATTCAGTTGCGAAATCGTTCTACAGGTATATAATACCGTTATGGAATCGCAGTTTCAAGTACATCTAGTTTTTAAAACTAAATAAGATAGTCTAGTCTTTTTAGGGCGGATTAGGTATACTAGTAGGGAAATAAGCGGACGGTGGCCCCGCGTGGCAATCACGTCCGTGCACGTAACCAAGACTTTATTACACGAGAAAGAGTGGCGTCCATATGTCTAAGATCAAAATTGTCACCGATTCATCAGTTCAGATGACGGATGAGGAAATCAAAGAATACGGGGTAACGATCATTCCACTGACTGTGATGATTGACAACACAGTCTACGTTGACGGCGAAACGATTCAGCGTGATGAGTTCGTTCAGAAGATGGCGACAGCGGATAGTTTACCTAAGACCAGTCAGCCCGCCGTGGGCACGGTGCTGGAAACCTTCAACGACTTGACCAAGGATGGCAGTCAGGTGCTGGCCATCTTCATGGCTGAGAGTTTGAGCGGGACCGTTAACTCTGGTCGGCAAGCTGCCGAGATGAGTGACGGCCAGGTGACCGTGGTTGATTCTGGCTTCACCGACCGCGCAATGTCTTTCCAGGTAATTGAAGCCGCTAAGATGGCCGCAGAAGGCACCAGCATGGACGCCATCGTCGACGCGCTGGCTGAAGTGCGTGCCAACACCGTGCTGCGGATGGCCGTGGTTAAACTCGACAACCTGGTCAAGGGTGGCCGGCTTTCCCGGACCGCGGGCCTGATTACCAGCGTGCTGAACATCAAGCTCGAACTCATGATGGAGAACGGCAAGCTCGAGGTCATGAAGAAGGTGCGGGGCATGAAGGCCATCAAGGCGTTCAAGGATGAGGTTATCCAGCAGATGAGCCAGAAGCCGAACGTCAAGGGCGTCGGGGTGTCCTACGTGAACATTCCCGAAAAGGCAGAAGAAATCGGTGCGGAAATCCGCGCTGCGCTGCCAGGGGTACCCGTACTCGTCCGGCCAACCGGGCCCATCGTTGCGACCCACGCTGGTGAAGGCGCCTTTGCGATTTTGTACTACGAAGGCTAAAAAGTTGAGTTTTGCCTAAATTGTGCGTGGATGGTGGCTGGCGGACGTGATTTTCGCTTTATCCATTTTGTCCCGGCGCATTTAGGGTGTAAGATGAATATATGATGAGGGTGTAGCCTAGGCTTCACCCTTTTTGTTAAAGTAACGGTTAGTTTGACGACAAGTTGAGGGGGACGAACGTGACGGTGAATGCGAAAATTAAGGGCCTCATCACGGGGGTTGTCGGGCTGGTCGTGACGGTTGGCGTGGGTGTGCTGCTGGCAAGCAAAATGCTGCCCAAGGCCACGCCACTGGACACTTCTGGCACCCACGTTCGCGACCACAAACTGGTCTTGACGGCCGTGGGGGATTCGCTGACCCACGGGGTTGGCGATACCACCAGCCAGGGCGGGTACGTTCCGCTCATCGCGCAGGACATTCAGGTCGAAACGGGGATGAAGGTCGCCACCACCAATTTTGGCGTGACGGGCGATACCTCGACCCAAATCAAAAAACGCTTGGTTAAGGACAAGCAGTTGATTAAACAGCTAAAGCGCGCCGACGTCATCACCATGACCGTCGGCGGTAATGACTTGATGCACGTGCTGCAAAGTAACCTGCTAGACATCAAGACTGCGGACGTGACGACGGGCATTAATAAGTTTCAAAAGCACTTGAAGAGCCTGGTCAAGGCCATTCGGCAGGATAATCCGGATGCACCGCTATACATCTTTGGCATCTACAATCCGTTTTACGTGTACTTCCCGAACGTGACGAAGATGCAAACGAGCGTGCACCGCTGGAATAACCAAACGCAAAAAACGATTGGTAAGATGGACAACACGTACTACGTTGACATTGATTCAGTGCTGACTAAGGGCGATAGCGGTAGTTCGGCCAGCGCCACGGACGCGGCCAAGGCGGTCAACCGGCTGATTTACGGCAAGGACCATTTTCACCCGAACAACGCGGGGTACGTGCGCATGACGGCCCAGTTGTGGGACGTCATGAAGCAATCTGAGGATGACTGGGAGGAATAATCGTGGCAGAAACACGAGCGCAAAACAAACAGAAGCAAGGGGCGCTGAGTACCCCCCGCAAGCCGCGGAAACCAATCAATTGGTGGAAGTGGGTGACCATCATCCTGGTTGGCCTGATTCTGGGTACCGGCATCACGGTCTGGCATGCAGTGCAGGCGCCGGTCGAACAGACCAAGACGGTTGCGACGGTTAACAGCAAGGGCAGCGTGATGCACGTCAGCTTCACCAAAAAAGAGCTGAACCGACTCATCGATAACTACCTGAAGAACTACCTGAAACAAGGTGACGTGCAGTACTCACTGACCGTGGGCAACCACGCGGTGGTCAAGGGCTCATTCAAGTTCTTCGGCGCCAAAATCAACTTTGGACTGCAGTGCGACCCGTACGTGCAAACCAATGGCAATATTTTGCTTAAAGCCACGAAGCTGAACGTCGGGACCTTGTCCGTACCGCTGTCGTACGTGATGGGCTATGTGGCCAAGAACTACAATTTACCCGACATGGTAACGTTAGACAGCAAGCAAAACACCATCACGCTGCGGCTCAACCAGTTTGATCTTGGTAACGGCCTGCACGTGAAGGCGGACCGAATTGACCTACAGCACGATGAAATCGACCTGACCGGCTATTTAGCCAAATAAGGTTAAAGCGGAGGTAATATTATGAGTGAAACAGCAGTTTTTGCCGGCGGGTGCTTCTGGTGCATGGTTGAACCGTTCGAAGAGCAGCCGGGCATCTTGAACGTGCTCTCTGGGTACACGGGTGGCCACGTGGCTAACCCAACGTACGAACAGGTGAAGAGCCACACCACCGGTCACACGGAGGCAGTGCAGATTACCTTCGACCCCGCAATTATTTCGTATGCGGAGTTGGTTGAAATCTACTGGCGGCAAACCGACCCAACCGACGCCATGGGCCAGTTCCAGGACCGGGGCGATAACTACCGCCCCGTGATTTTCGTGAACTCACCAGAGCAGCGCGCAATTGCCGAAAAATCGAAGGCGGCGCTGGTTGCTTCTGGTCGCTTCGATGACCCAATTGTCACCACGATTGAGGACGCCAAGCCATTCTACCCGGCGGAAGAGTACCACCAGCAGTTCTACGCGAAGAACCCACGGCGGTATGCAGAAGAACATGTGCAGCGTTCTGAATTTGGGGACCAGCACTGGAATTAACGTGCGGAGGCAAGTATGACCGAACCTTTTTACCGGTACCTCATGACCCTGCGGAACCCTGAAGATCACGGAACGGTGGCGAATTTCGCCAACAACGCCTTCCACGACCACGCATTTCCCAAGCAGGCCACGGATTACCATGAATTATCTGAATATTTGGAATTGAATGCGGGGTATTTGCCCAGCATGAGTATTTTTGACGAAGCGTACGCAATGTACCAAGAAGCGCGTACGCGTAGTTAATAGCATCCGCGCGCAGGGGTTCGCCCGCTGCGTGCAACTTACATAAATGACGGAGGACTAGCACTTGGCAGATAACGAAGAAAACGACGCGGCAGCAAAGACAGCGGCTGCGGATGCACAGACAGAAACGCCAGCGCAGACACCAACACCGAAGAAGAAACACCGCGTCCCAGTCTGGGCGGCAGTGCTGCTTACGGTTGTTGGCCTGGGCGTTGGGGGCGCCGCTGGTTACATCGCCAAACCCACGACCCAAACGGTGACGATTGATAGCAAGTCCATCCCCGAGAACTTCCAGAAAGTCCTGCAGGTGTACAGCACCATTAAGAACAACTACGTCACCCCATCAGCCACCAAAAAATTGGCGGACGGCGCGATTACGGGGATGGTCAACTCACTTGACGATCCATTCTCGAACTACCTGCAAAACACGGACGCAACCAGCCTGAATACCCAGATTTCCGGGTCATTCGGGGGCATTGGCGCCACCATGATGCAGACTTCCGACGGCGTCAAGGTTGATTCCGTCAACTCCGGCAGTGCTGCCCAGAAGGCCGGCATCAAGGCGGGGGACAAGATTGTGAAGGTTAACGGCAAGTCGATGGTCAAAAAGGACATCAACAAGGTCGTGGCCAAGGTACGCGGCAAGATTGGCACCACGGTCACGATTGTCGTGGACCGTTCGGGCAAGCAGCTTAGTTTCACCATGAAGCGCGCCAAGGTCAGCATGCCAAGTGTCAGTGGTAAGATTGACTCCAGCAACAAGCAGATTGGGATTATCACCTTCACTACCTTCACCGAAACCTCGGCCCAGCAGATTAAGAAGACAGTCAAGAAGCTGCGGAGCAAGGGGGCCAAGAAGTTTGTCCTCGACCTGCGCGGCAATCCTGGTGGGGTCCTCGATCAAGCACTGGCCATCGACTCGATGTTCCTGAAGGATGGTCAGACGATCGTTAAGTTGCAGCCACGGAAGGGTAAGGGTGAGACTGAGGTCTACAAGGCGGGAGCTAAGTACGACAACGGCTTTAAGATTACTGAGCCAACCGTGGTTCTGATTGACGGCAACTCAGCGTCGGCCGCTGAAATCACTGCGGCTGCGCTCAACCAGAGTGCGGGCATCAAGCTGATTGGGACGAAGAGTTACGGGAAGGGCACCGTGCAGACGGTTGCCCAGATTAGCAACACGTCCGAACTGAAGCTGACGATTGCTAAGTGGCTCACCCCTGATGGGAGCTGGATTCACCACAAGGGGATTAAGCCAACCATTACGGAAGATTACCCGAGCTACGCCTACATTAAGGCCATCTCGGCAACCAGCCTGCAGCCAAACCAGGTCAGCACCGATGTGAAGTCGATGCAGAAGATGCTGGTGGCCCTGGGCTACAAGGTGCAGACGGTTAATGGCTACTACGGCAGCGACACGAGTGCCGCGGTTAAGCAGTTCCAGAGCAAGAACGGACTGAGCGCAACCGGCACCGCCGATGCCAAGACACTTGCCAAGATGGAAATGCAGCTGAGCACCAAGATTGGCGACAATGACAACGCGATGAAGAAGGCCGAGGCTGAACTGAAATAGCACGGCCGAGATGCAGGAAGAACGCAGAATCAGGATTGATTCTGCGTTCTTTTTTATCTTGTTGTCCGGTGGTTTTGGCTACCACGCGGGCCTTAAAGCGAGTAAACTGAGGCATAGTAATGTTATCGGAGGTAAAAAATGGCGAACCGCTTGTTGCTGAGTAAGATGTGGACCCGGGGCCGGGAGATTTTGGCGCGGGGCGACGTCGAAATCGATTATGAACATGCTGACAAAATTGCGGCGACCGTTTACGGCACGGAGGCGTACACCGTCGAGCTGGCCCGTGAAGAGCAGGATGACTATTGCTCTTGCCCGTACTTCCCTAGTCATGGCTACTGTAAGCACATTGCCGCGGTGATTTTGTATTACAAGGCGCAGGGGCAAACGATTGACGACGTACTGATGTCAGCAACGGTTGTGCCGACGGATGATGCAGAATTGTTAGCGGGTGATGCTCAGGACACAAGTGCTGGTAGTCGCTTTGTCGATAATCTGGGCCTGACACCGGTTCGCTATTTTCACGGGCTGGATGAGAACGCAGATCACGGACCGGAGCTTGAACTAAACCTCGAAATTAAGGAATTCGAGGGTAATTTTGGCTTGGCCGAAATGGAGTTTGTTGCTTGGTTGCGGGTGGCGGATGCGAGCGTGCACAAATTCTATTTGGTGCGCGATATCACCGCCTTTTTGGATGATTACCGGACGGAATCGCGTTACTACACTAGTGGGAAGGCTAATTTCGACCTATCCGCGGCTGCGTTTACGCCGGCTGAACGCGCGCTTCTAGATTTGCTGGATAACAGTGATACGGTTGGCATTCACGAGATGACGGACGATGATAGTCGGTATCAACGGTATGCGCGTCTTGATTTTGCTAGTTTTACCCGGTTGCTGCCATTATTGCCAAAATTAAGTAAGGTTGTGTTCCGGCCCGTTGATGAGAGCGTAGAGTACGACAGCGTGCAGGTTGAGCCATTTCAGCCGGATGCTGGTCTGGTCACTGCGACGGTTACCGCTGATGATGCAGGATACCATTTGTGGGTGCACAACCACGTGACTAACGCGGTGCCAAATGGGCGGGTCTTGGTAAGCAAAAATATTTGTTACACCGCGACGATTGACCAGTTTGATGCTTATGACCGTTTGTTGATGCGGGCAAACGTCCTGACTGGCGCCATTGATGCGGACCAATCACTGGATTTTGCGGCTGCAGATGTGGAGCCGCTTCAGGAGTTACTGGATTATTTACGGCAAATTGGGACGGTAGAAGTACCGGATGCACTCGGACAGATTGCCATGACGCCACATTTTGACTTGCAGCGGCAAGACCGGGCCATCACGCTTGACCTAAGTTTTGACTACGGGGACACGGTGGTGCAAGATGATGCACCGGTTGCTGCGGATATGCCGCGCAATTACGCCAAAGAGGAACAGGCTGCTGACTACTTGACTAGCCTGGGCTTTACGCGCGGCGTTCAAGCGTGGCAAAAAGATTTTCCCGATGCGGATGCACTTTACCATTTCTTCACCCGTGAACTGCCCAACTTGCGGGCGAACGGTGCGGTAACGGTCGCTGCCAACCTGCAGGACATGGTGCAGGAAGGAGCGGCACTGCAAACGGACGTGCAGGTGGCTGAAAACGATGGCTTGCTTTCCGTATCGTTCTCCTTTGCCGGAATCGACGCCGATGAAGTTGACTCGGTCCTGAAGCAGCTCGATGACAATCAGCCGTACGTGCAGAAGTCTGACGGGACGCTCTACATAGTGGACGACCAACTGAAGAAGGTAGCTTCGGCCCTGACGCAGATTCGCCGCGACGGTAAACTTGCGCACGGTCAGGTGCATGTATCTGCGGCGCGGGCATTTGCCCTGCAGTCATTACTTGGTGATACGGCCCAGTTTGACGCGAAATTCAAGCAGCTGGCCATAGATCTGGCCCATCCGGAACAATTCCCGGTGACGGTTAAACCGGTCCACGCGCAACTGCGGCCGTACCAGCAAGCTGGGGTGCAGTGGCTGGAAATGCTCAACAGCCACGGCTTCGGTGGTATTTTGGCTGACGAAATGGGCCTCGGGAAGACGCTGCAAATGTTGACGTTCTTGAATGACCATATTGATCACCAGCACGTTAGCTTGGTGGTTGCCCCGGCATCGCTGCTGTACAACTGGCAGGCTGAATGCGCGAAATTTGCCCCCGACATTCGCGTGGCCGTGGTGGACGGCACCAAGGAAGCCCGGCGTGAACTGATTTACGAGTACGACTATGACTTGCTGATTACTAGCTACAACATGGCTTTACGTGACATCAATGAGTATTACGCACGCGAGATTCAGTATTTGGTGCTCGATGAAGCGCAGATGGTCAAAAACGGCAGCGCCAAGACCAATCAGAGCCTGCGCAAGCTCGAGCCCCGGGCAACGTTCGCGTTGTCCGGGACCCCAATCGAGAACCGAGCCGAGGAACTGTGGTCCATCTTTGCCCTCGTTTTACCGGGTTTGTTGCCGAACAAGACTGTGTTCAAGAAGATGAGCGCCGACGAAATCGCGTTGCGCGTCAAGCCGTTTATTATGCGGCGGGAAAAGAAGGGCGTGCTGAAAGATTTGCCGCCGATGGTTGAAACAAACATCGAAAATGAGATGACCACGGAGCAGAAGACGGTCTACCTGGCCCAGCTGCAGCAGATGCGTGTGCAGGTCCAAGGCATGTCTGATGCTGGTCTGGTGAAGAACAAAATTGCCATTTTGGCTGGCCTAACCCGTCTGCGGCAGGTGTGCGACACGCCGGCGTTGTTCATGGACGATTATACCGGTGACTCCGGGAAACTTGAGCAACTGGCAGAATTAGTCCAGCAGGCGGAAGATAGCGGCCGTCATGTGCTCATTTTCTCCCAATTCACCCACATGTTGGCACAGATTGAAACCCGGTTGAAGGTGATGGGTCTGGACAGCTTCATGCTCAGAGGGAGCACGAAACCCAAGGACCGACTGGCGATGGTTGATGCATTTAACCGAGGCGAGAAGTCGTTCTTCCTCATTTCCCTGAAAGCGGGGGGGACCGGCCTCAACCTGACGGGTGCGGATATGGTAATTCTGGTTGACTTATGGTGGAACCCCGCCGTTGAAGATCAGGCCATTGCCCGCGCGCACCGAATTGGCCAACAAAACGAGGTTGATGTGTACCGGATGATTACTAAGGGCACGATTGAGGAGCAGATTGTGAAGCTTCAAGACAAGAAACGTGACTTTGTTAATCAGGTGCTCACAGGTACGCAAGATAAGGGTATGCTGAGTAACGACGATATTCGCGTGATTCTGGGCGTGTAGCCTGAATTTGCACGTATGAGCCATGCGTGGTAAAGTTTTGACAGACATAAACGGAAAGTAGGTGGCGATGCCAGCGATGCAGTATTAGGACAACGGAGACAACCCATTGTGGGCCTCTTTGTTGACCAATCTTGCACGCTAGCGTCGCTTGAATTGGCGGCGGATCACCCTGACAGACGGGTGGTCCGTTTTTCGTTGTCCTGAAACGGGTCGGTCTGTGACTTGTAAAGGATATCTACATGGATAAAAAGATTAATCGTAATTGGCACCGGCAATTCGTTTTGGTAGCTGGTGGGCAGGCTGTTTCACTGCTTGGTAGTCATGGGGTTCAGTTTGCCCTCATCTGGTGGCTAGCTGTGCGGACTAATTCAGCCTTGATGCTGGGGTTGGCGGGTTTAGTTGCCTATATTCCCCAGGTGCTTTTAGGACCAATGGCTGGGCTCGCCAGCGACCGTTTCGATAGGCGACTGGTGTCTGTGACCGCGGACACAGTGATGGGCCTGCTTGCGCTAGTCTACGCGTTGTTACTGGCAAATTTTGCCCTACCAAACTGGACCGTGCTACTTATGCTCTTGGTTCGCGGCGTCGGGGATACATTTCAAGAGCCGGCGATTCAGTCACTTTTGCCGCAATTAGTGCCGCAAGATCAGTTGCTGCATACTAACGGCTGGTTGCAACTGCTGCGTGGTGGGGCGTTCATGTTTGGCCCGATGATTGGGGCGGCACTGTACGCGACATTGCCGTTACCATGGGTGTTAATGAGTGACCTGATTGGCGCGTTAATTGCGAGTGCAGCACTGTTGATGGTACAAGTACCCCAAGAAAAGCAGATTGAATCTGAGAACCGCAACCCAGAGAGGCTCCAGCTACGAGATTGGCGTGCGGGACTCAAAGTGTACCGGCGTGACCGTTCACTACGGGTGATGCTTATTGCGGATGCGTGCACTATGGGGCTGTACGCGCCGCTTGCGAGTCTGTATCCGCTCATGACTAGTGGCTATTTCAAACTAAGTGCCGGCTTCGGTAGTGCAATCGAATTTTGTTTTGCGGTGGGAATGCTCGTAAGTGCGGCTATTTTCGCGACTAAGTTGAAGGTACGGCACCACTTACTGCTGGCTGGAATGGGTATTGCGCTCATGGGTATTTGTGCAATTTGGGACGGCCTAATGCCAGCAACACTTCTTGGCTGGTGCGGTTTTGCCCTGGGCTGTCTGCTGCTCGGTGCCGCCGGGAATGTGCACAGCATCCCCTTTACAACCTATATCCAAACCAGTGTGCCGACCGTCGAACTTGGGCGAACGCTGGCGGTGCAAACCATGATCAACGGGGCGACCATGCCAGTGGGTCTTGTTTTGGCCAGTCCAGTGGCGAACTTGATTGGTGTGAATCACTGGTTTGTGGTTGCCGGCAGCGGGATGGTTGTGTGCGCAGCGGTGGTGGTGTGGCAGTTGCGGGAATAGTCATTCTTCCGGCCTTGCTTTTACACCCTCCCCAAAAACCTGTACAATAATAACTAGCAAATAACGAAAGCAGAGGTCACTCTTCATGCCCAATATTCAATGGTTCCCCGGTCATATGCAAAAAGCACGCCGAGAGGTTGCAGAAAAGATTAAGCAGGTCGACATCGTCTTTGAAGTGGTCGATGCGCGTTCACCGGAATCTTCCCGCAACCCAATGCTGCTGGAAATGCTGCAGCAAAAGCCGATTATTTCCATCCTGAACAAGGCTGACCTGGCCGATTCTGCCCGCACCAAGGCGTGGGTGGCGGCGTACCAGGCGGAAGGACGGGAAGCCATCGCCATCGACGCCCAGCACGCTAAACGGCTCCAGCAACTGCCCCAGATGGCCGAGAAGGTGCTGGCCGAGAAGCTGGCCCGCAAGCGTGCGCGCGGCATTCGCAACCCGCACGTGCGCGCAATGTGCATTGGGATTCCGAACGTCGGCAAGTCGACGATTCTCAACCGGCTGGTGCAAAAGAACATCGCCATCACTGGCAACCGGCCCGGGGTGACCAAGAACCAGCAGTGGCTAAAGGCTAGTGGCAACCTGGAACTGCTCGACACCCCCGGAATTTTGTGGCCCAAATTTGACGACCAGGAAATTGGGATGAAGCTGGCGCTGACCGGTGCGATTGCGGACAAGGTGTTCACCGCCGATGAAGTCGCACTGTGGGGCGTAGGCTATTTTCAGAAAAACTATGCAGAAGTGCTGCGTAAGCATTACGGTTTAACGGACGAGCAGATGCAGTCAAGGCCGGCCGACATCGTGCAGCTGCTGACCAAGAAGTTCGCGTACGGTGAGGAGTTCGACCGGACGGCGGTGCGCTTCATCAATGACGTGCGTAAGGGCGAACTGGGTCGCTACACGCTGGAAGTGCCTGAGGACCGCGCATGACCACGCTGGCGGAGTACAAGCAACTCCTACAGGCCGACTCGGTTCCGCAAGCACTGCTGGATGAACTAGCCGCAGATGCGCGCGCGGGGGCGCAGAAGCTCCTGGGGGCGTACAACCGCAAGCTGATGCACCGGCGGCAACAGGAGATGATGCTGGAGGAGCACCGCAAACTAGAACGCTCCTTGTGGCCGGCGTACCCAATCATTGCCGGCATCGATGAAGTGGGGCGGGGACCGCTGGCGGGACCCGTGATTACCGCCGCGGTGATTTTGGACGAAAATTTTGACGTGCCTGTCAATGACAGTAAGCAGTTGACTGCGCACCGGCGGGATGCCCTGTTCGCCGATATCATCACGAATGCGCGCGCCGTGGCCATTGGCGTGCGCGACAACACGGAAATCGACCGCTACAACATTTACCACGCGACCGAACTGGCGATGGCAGATGCGGTGCACAATTTGCGCCTGCAGCCGGACTACCTGCTGGTGGACGCGATGCACGTGCCCGTTGACATCCCCCAGAGTAAGTTGATTAAAGGGGATGCCCGCAGCATTTCCATCGGGGCCGCCAGCATCGTCGCTAAGGTGGTCCGGGACCGGCTTATGGAGATGTACGATCAAGTGTATCCGGGTTACGGGTTCGCGCAAAATGCGGGTTACGGGACCAAGGCACACCTGGAAGGCTTGGCCAAACTGGGCGTGACGCCGATTCACCGGCGGTCATTTGCCCCAGTGCAAGATGCATTGGCAAAAAAATAAAATAGTTTCGGGGGTTTTGCCCCTAAATCGCGCAATCTATATGTGTAGCTGAGAAAGACGAGGTGCACTATGGAAATACGCGATTTTTTATTGTGGGCGCACATGGCAAGCGGGGCAAGCCCGGCAATGGTGCGGCGAATCATGACGGCGGTGGCGAACAAAATGCCGCTGACACCGGCGACCATCATCGAATGTGCCAGCCCCAAGGTGCGGCGGCAGCTGGCAGCGTGGTTTGCGGACAGTAAAACCCAGCAGAAGGTCGCACGTGCCAACGCGACGGCGCATATTGTTTACACCGATGATGCGTATCCCGAACGGTTGCGCGAGTTGACCCAACCACCGATTGTGCTCTTTTATCGGGGCGATTTGACCTTGCTTAAGCGGCCCAGCCTGGGCATTGTTGGCGCGCGGCTGGCCACCGACTACAGTGCTGGGGTTATTGAAGAAGCACTCGGTTCGGTGCAGCGCGATACGGTGATTGTATCCGGTCTGGCGCGCGGTGCAGATTCGATGGGCCACCGGCAGGCACTTAAAAACGGGCTGGGCACGATTGCCGTGATTGCTAATGGGGTTGATGTGTACTATCCGGCAGAACACCGTCAGCTGCAGGAGCAAATCGCCACTAACGGTTTGCTTCTGTCCGAATATCCGCCGGGGGAGCGGCCGAAACAGTATCGCTTCGTGGCCCGGAACCGGATCATCGCCGGGTTGAGCCACACGTTACTCGTGACGGAGGCAGCGGAAAAAAGTGGCAGCCTGATTACTGCAACGATGGCACTGGAATCTGGCCGGGATGTTTTAGCTGTCCCGAACCAGTACCGCAATCCACTTGGAATTGGGACCAACAAATTGATTGAAGATGGTGCGACCCCGGTCTCACCGAAGACAGATTGGACAAATATTCATTATTTCGATTAGCTGGGTCTTAAACCGCGCCACCATGCGTTTTTACGCCGCTTTTGCACCGCCAAAACCGAACATTTTGCTGACATTTTTGCGATTAGCATTTGACAGAAACGCGTTTCTACCATAAGATAGGCGTGCATTTTCGTTGTAAATAATGAAAGGAGGACAACCATGCCCGCCAAGAACTTGGTTATCGTGGAATCCCCTGCTAAAGCAAAAACAATTGAAAAATATTTAGGCCGTAATTACAAGGTTGTTGCCAGCCTTGGACACATTCGCGACCTCCCCAAGAGTCAGATGGGGATTGACTTCGATAATAATTATGAACCACGCTACATCTCCATTCGGGGTAAGGGAGATGTCATCAAAGAATTAAAGCGTCAAGCAAACAAGGTAGAACACGTCTACCTCGCAGCTGACCCGGACCGTGAAGGGGAAGCAATCGCTTGGCATGTTTGCCATATCCTCGGCTTAGACACCAAGGACAACAACCGGGTGGTCTTCAACGAAATCACTAAGGACGCCGTTAAGAACGCCTTCAAGACCCCCCGCAGTATCGACATGAACCTGGTGGATGCCCAGCAGGCACGCCGGGTGCTGGACCGAATTGTGGGTTACTCCATCAGTCCGCTGCTCTGGAAGAAGGTCAAGAAGGGGCTGTCCGCTGGGCGCGTGCAGTCCGTTGCGCTCAAGCTGATTATTGACCGGGAAAAGGAAATCAACGCGTTCCAGCCGGAAGAATACTGGACGATTGACGGTCAGTTCAAGAAGGGTCGCGGCAAGGCTTTTGCCAGCTCCTTCTACGGCGTGGACGGCAAGAAGTTGCCACTGCCAAACAATGACGCCGTGGTCGACATCATGCAGCGCATTGACAAGAACCAGTCCTTTAACGTCACGAGCGTTGTCCGCAAAGAACGGCGCCGGACGCCTGCCCAGCCATTCACCACTAGTTCCCTGCAGCAGGAAGCAAACCGCAAGCTTGGTTTCCCCGCCCGGAAGACCATGATGCTGGCCCAGCAGCTGTATGAAGGGATTAACCTCGGTGGGAAGCTCGGGACCGTGGGGCTGATTACCTACATGCGTACCGACAGTACCCGTGTCTCGAGTGTCGCTAAGGCTGAAACCAGTGAGTTCATTCACAATGAATATGGCGCCGAGTACGCAGCAGTGAAGATTAAGCAGGGTAAGCTGCAAGAAGGCGCTCAGGACGCCCACGAAGCTATCCGCCCATCTTCCACCAAGCGCACCCCAGGGAGCCTGGAAGCGGTGCTCGACAAAGACCAGATGAAGCTCTACCGCCTAATCTGGTCCCGCTTCGTTGCGAGCGAGATGACGCCGGCCGTGGTCGACACGGTTTCAGTGCGTATCGAACAAAATGGCGTGCAGTTCCGTGCGAACGGGAGTCACACCAAGTTCGAAGGGTTCACGAAGCTGTACGTGTCCTCCCGGGATACGGACAACGGCGACAAGGAATTGCCCGAACTGGCGGAAGGTGACCAGCTCACCCTCGCCAAGACGGATCCCGCACAGCACTTCACACAGCCACCAGCACGCTATTCCGAAGCTAACCTGGTTAAGGCGCTGGAAGAAAACGGTGTGGGTCGGCCATCAACGTACGCGCCAACCATCGAAACGCTGAAGAAGCGTTACTACGTGAAGATTGCTGCCCGCCGGTTTGAACCAACTGAGCTTGGCGAAATCGTCAACGACCTGATTGTTGAATTCTTCCCCGACATCGTGGACATCAAGTTCACGGCGACGGTCGAAAGCGACCTCGACAGCATCGAAGCCGGCAAGGAAGAGTGGGTCAAGGTCATCGACCGCTTCTACAAGCCATTCGCCAAGGAAGTTGCTAGTGCTGAAACCGGGATTGAGAAGGTTCAGCTTAAGGACGAGCCCGCTGGATTTAACTGTGACATCTGCGGGGCGCCAATGGTCATCAAGATGGGCCGCTACGGTAAGTTTTACGCCTGCTCCCGTTTTCCAGATTGCCGCAACACGAAGGCCATCGTCAAGGAAATTGGCGTGGTTTGCCCCAAGTGCCACAAGGGCCAGATTGTCGAACGCAAGAGCAAGCGCAACCGGGTCTTTTACGGTTGTGACCGCTACCCAGAATGTGACTTTGTTTCCTGGGACAAACCGGTTGGGCGCGATTGCCCCGTCTGCCAGCATTTCCTCATCGAAAAGCGCAGCAAGGCCGGCATCCAAGTGTCATGCCCGAACGGCGACTACAAGGAACCAATTCAAAAGTAAACCCGTACGTTTTGCGTTTAGCCGTGTGCCCAGAGCACGCGGCTTTTTGTATTCAGCGTTAAGCAAATTTAACCGGCGCCGAAACCGGACAGGACGGGCAATGTATGCGCTTTGTGTTAAAATAATGCCATGGAAGAAATTAAGGAACTAGATCAATTCATTCAGTATCTGCGCACGGAGCGTCAGTACTCCGTGCAAACGCAAAAAGCGTACCGGCGCGACATTCAGGCCTTCGTTGACTTCATGGAAGATAGCGGCGGTTTTAACGGGTTCGCTCAGGTGGACGCCGTGGCGGTTTCCAGTTACGTTTCGTACATGAACGAGAAACAGTACAGCCCGGCCACTACTTCGCGGAAGCTAAGCAGTCTGCGCGGGTTGTACAAGTTTTTGATGAAAATCGGCGCGGCCAAGGAAGACCCATTTGCGCTCGTGGAGACCAAGAAGGTGCACAACCACCTGCCGCAGTTCTTCTTTGAGCCGGAGATTGAGGCCTTATTTAAGGCGGTCAGCGGGGATGAACCACTGACGATTCGCAACCGGGCCCTACTTGAAGTGTTGTACGACACTGGCATCCGGGTATCCGAATGCGCGAACCTCACCTTGAAGCAGATTGACTTCAATGTCGGGGCCATGCTGATTCACGGGAAGGGGGACAAGGATCGCTACGTCGTGTTCGGGCAGCGGTGCGCCAAGGCGTTGCACCGGTATCTGGATACGGTCCGGATGGAACTAGCCGGGGTGCGCGGGTTGGTTGAGCCCCACGTATTCTTGAACCAGCACGGTAAGCCACTGACGCCGCGCGGAATTGAGTATATTTTGGACCAGGTCATTAAGCAAACGAGCCTGACCGCTAAGATTCATCCCCACATGCTGCGGCACAGTTTTGCCACCCACATGCTCGACCACGGCGCCGATTTGCGTACCGTGCAGGAGTTGCTTGGTCACAGCAGTCTGTCCACCACGCAGATCTACACGCACGTGACCACCGAGCATTTGGTGAATGACTACATGAAGTACTTCCCGGGCCACCACGATGACACGCCGTCACATTCAGACTAAAGAACGATGTTTTCCGATAAAATCATGCGTAGGATAATTAGTACGCACTGGCGCAGCGATATGCGCCGTTAACCACGAGAAAGAAGGATTACAATGACAACAATTGCAGCTGTACGCAAAAATGGGCACACCGCCATCGCGGGTGATGGCCAGGTCACAATGGGTGAGAAGGTCATCATGAAGGGCACGGCCCAGAAGATTCGCCGGATTTATGACGGTAAGGTCGTCATCGGGTTTGCTGGTGGGGTCGCCGACGCCATCACCCTCCAGGAATGGCTTGAAAAGAAGCTGGAATTGTTCCAGGGTAACCTGCGCCGTAGTGCCGTTGCCTTGGCCCAAGACTGGCGCAAAGACCCATCGCTCCAGAAGCTGGAAGCCATGCTGATTGCGATGGACGAACACGAGCTGCTCCTGATTTCCGGGAGCGGGGAAGTCATTGCCCCAGACGAAGACGTGGTGGCCATTGGTTCTGGTGGTAACTTCGCCCAGGCCGCCGCGGTCGCGATGATTCGCCACACCGACGACATGGATGCTTCCGCCATCGCGCAGGAAGCCGTGAAGATTGCCAGCACCATTGACATTTTCACGAACGAGAACATCAAGGTCGAATCTTTCTAGACGAAGCGGAGGAACTCTATGCAAACACCTAAAGAAATCGTTGGCGAACTGGACAAGTACGTCATCGGCCAAGACGAGGCCAAAAAGGCCGTTGCGGTTGCACTGTACAACCGCTGGCGCCGGATGCAACTGAGCGCGAAGATGCAGCAGGACATTACCCCGAAGAATCTGCTCATGATTGGGCCTACCGGGGTCGGGAAAACCGAAATTGCCCGGCGGCTGGCCAAGATTGTCAACGCGCCGTTCGTGAAGGTCGAAGCGACCAAGTTCACCGAGGTCGGTTATGTCGGCCGGGATGTGGAATCCATGGTCCGCGACCTGCTCGACGTGGCGGTGAAGATGGAAGAAGACGATCAGTACAAGACCGTCCGCGCGCGGGCGAGTCAGGCGGCCGACAAGCGGCTGGTGAAGCTGCTTGTGCCTGGTATCAAGAAGGAAAAGCGCCAGAACACGATGGCCGACATGATGAACATGTTTAACGCCATCCAGAAGGGCGAGGAACCAAAGACCGAAGAACCCGATGAAGTGAATGACGAGATTCGCAACCAGCGCCTGACCGTGGCTGAACAGCTAGCCAAGGGTCTGCTCGAAGACCGTGAGCTCACCGTCCGGGTGGCTGAAGAAAAGCCAGCTGGGGGGATGGGCGATACGTACGGCCAGATGGGCATCGACCTGTCGGCCACGCTCGGTTCCATGATGCCGCAGAAGATGGTTGAACGGACGATGACCGTTGCGGAGGCGCGGGAGGTCTTCATCAAGGAAGAATCCGCCAAGCTCGTCAACACCGCCGACATTAACCACGCGGCCATTACCCGGGCCGAGAACTCCGGGATTATCTTCATCGACGAAATTGACAAGATTGCCACTGGCCGTAAGCAAAGTGGCTCCGGTGAAGTTTCCCGTGAAGGGGTGCAGCGGGACATCCTGCCAATCGTTGAAGGCTCCCAGGTGAACACCAAATATGGGGCGGTCAACACCGACCACATGTTGTTCATCGGTTCCGGGGCGTTCGCGGAGGCAAAACCGAGTGATCTGATTGCTGAACTCCAAGGACGTTTCCCCATCCGGGTGGAACTAAAGGACCTGACCGAATCTGACTTTGTCCGGATTCTCACCGAGCCCGACAACGCCCTGACCAAGCAGTACATGGCCCTTATCGGCGCGGATGGCGTGAAGATTACCTTCACCCAGGAAGCTGTCGCCAAGATTGCCCACATCGCGGCAACCGTCAACACGACCCAGGAGAACATCGGGGCTCGGCGGCTGGCGACCATCCTCGAAAAACTGCTAGAGGACATCCTCTACGAAGGCCCAGACATGCAGATGGGTGACATCACCATCACTGAGCAGTACGTGGACGACAAGGTCGGCAAGATTGCTGATGATACCGACATGAGTAAGTACATTCTGTAACTCTGAATTGAACTGCGAACCGCACTGGTCACCACCAGTGCGGTTTTATTGTGGCCGCAAAAGGGGGGGTAAAACGGACCAATTGTGAAAAAAGCCTGCGCCTGGGCATTGTATGCGCTACAATGGAAGTAATGTTTTGAATCAATTTACTTACTGGAGGCACATTCAACATGGTCAAAATTGAAAATGAGTTCTTGGCGGCAGAAATCAACCTGCACGGTGCCGAACTCGCATCACTCGTGAACAAGACGGACGGCACGGAATACATGTGGCAGGCGGACCCCAAGGTTTGGGCGCGGCACGCACCAGTGCTGTTCCCAATCGTCGGGGCACTTAAGGATGATGAGTACACCGTTGACGGCAAGACCTACCACATGACCCGTCACGGCTTTGCCCGCGACCTCGATTTCACCGTCATTAAGCACGAAGATTCCACGGTATCGCTGGAGCTGACCGACAACGAGACCACCCACGCCAAGTACCCATACGCGTTCCGGCTGGTTTTGACCTACACGCTGGACGGACACGATTTGACTGTTGCCTACCACGTGGAGAACCCGGCGACGGGTGAGATGTACTTCAGTATTGGTGCCCACCCAGCGTTCAACATTCCACTGACATCGGGGCTCAAGTTTGACGACTACAACTTCAGCTTCAAGCCCGAAAAGCAGCGCACACGCGTGGGCCTCGAAGGCAAGTACGCTGACTTCGCTAACGGCAAGACCGTCAACGAAAACAAGCTGCCACTGAGCCTGGAACTGTTCAAGGACGACGCCCTCATCTACGTGCTGGACGGCGATCAGACCGACATGACGCTGTCATCCCCTAAGGACCAGCACGGGGTCACCCTGAGCGTTACCGGTGCGCCTTACGTGGGTGTGTGGTCCAACTACCCAACCCCAGGTGCATTCTGCTGCATCGAACCATGGTGGGGCGTTGCGGATGACACCACTACGGACGGCAACTTCAAGACCAAGCGCGGCATCAACAAGCTTGCCGGTGGTGCCAGTTTTGACGCCGGCTTCAAGATTTCGGCATTCTAGATTAACGCTTCAAGCAGAAACGACCCGATGCAGTGCAGCAATGCAATGTGCGGGTCGTTTTTACGTGGCTGGCCAAAATAAAAGGACTGGCCGCAGTGGTCAGTCCGATGAATAATCTATTTTGCTTTATGCTTGTGCCAGTACCCCAGGCCGAACGGCACCATGTTCTCGTTGTGTTGCAGCATCCGTTTGATGTTCGGAATGTGACGCACGATGAAGACAATGGTGAGGGCGCCGGCGATGGCTGTGAGCACCCAGTCCTGCAGCACGGCTGCAATCACGGTGAAGATGGCAATCGCGAAGATGCTGGCGAAACTAACCATCGACGTGAGGAAGATAAGGGAAACGAACAGCCCGGATGCCACTAAGAACAAGATGGGGTTGTACGCGAGCAGGATGCCGGCGCTGGTGGCCACGGCCTTGCCGCCCTTGAAGTGAATGAAGATGCTCATGGTGTGCCCAATCACGGCCGCAACCCCGCAGACCAGAACGAGCCAGTGCTGGTGGTAACCGAACATGGCTGGTAAGCTGGCGCCGAGCGTGCCCTTCAGGATGTCCATGGCGAGGACGACGGTGCCGGCTTTGGCGCCGAGCACCCGGTAAGCGTTCGTGGTGCCGATGTTGTGACTACCGGCATCCCGCGGGTCCTTGTGGCAGAATACTCTACCAACCCAAACTCCGGACGGGATTGATCCAATAAGATATGCGAGCACAAATGATAGCGCTAGTAGCATGCTGCCACTCCTTTCCAAGACCTTCAGTTTAGCATTTTTTGCGCCGTAGCAGTAGTGTGTTTTGCATTATCTTGGACTTGAGTTTGCAAGTTATGCATAGCCGGCTCTGGCAGCCCAAGCTAACGGGTATTTTTGACATAGCGGCGGCAAAAGCGGTAAACTGGCTTGGCTTACGAACGTATTTTCGCCTGCTGCGAAAAGCGTTACGCGACTTACGCGCCGTTTTTGTCATCAAAAATAAATTCACTAAGGCGCGACCATGGTGTAAAGTTAAAGTATTGCTGTTGAAGAGAGGTTAGATGATGGCTAAGTCAAGCGAAACATATACAGACTCGTCCATTCAGGTTCTGGAAGGACTTGAAGCGGTCCGCAAACGGCCCGGGATGTACATCGGGTCCACCGACGGCCGCGGTCTGCACCACCTGGTTTACGAAATCGTCGATAATGCTGTCGATGAAGCACTCGCGGGTTACGGGGATGTCATTGCCGTAACGATTCATAAAGATAATTCAATTACCGTTGTCGACCACGGGCGGGGAATGCCGACCGGGATGCACGCCAGCGGTAAGCCGACCATTGAGGTCATCCTCACGGTGCTGCACGCCGGCGGGAAGTTCAGCCAGAACTCCTACAAGACGTCTGGGGGGCTGCACGGGGTTGGCTCGTCTGTGGTCAACGCGCTCAGTGAATCCCTCACCGTGCGCGTTGTTCGTGACGGACAAGCCTACATGGAGAACTTCATTAATGGGGGGCATCCAGATGGGGGCCTGCAAAAGTTGGGTAAGGTGCGCGAACCCAATGGGACCACGCTGACGTTCAAGCCCGACCCCACAATTTTCTCCACCACCGTCTACAACTTCGACACGCTCGCTGAACGTCTGCGTGAATCGGCGTTCTTACTCAAGGACATCACGATTACCTTAACCGACGAACGGGGCGAAGGACGCGCTGAGACTTACCACTATCCAGACGGCCTCAAGAGCTTCGTGGCTTACCTGAACGAAGGTAAGGACGCCATGTCGGAAGTCATGCAGTTCGAGGGCGAAAAAGACGGGATTGTCGTCGATTTTGCCGGCCAATACAATGACGGCTATTCCGAAAACATCATCTCGTTCGTCAACAACGTCCGGACTGGTGATGGTGGGACCCACGAAACTGGGTTGCGCAGCGGGATTACCCGCGCATTCAACGATTTCGCGCGCAAGGTTAACCTGCTCAAGGATCGTGACAAGAACCTCGAGGGTAGCGACGTCCGCGAAGGCCTTGCTGGGGTGCTGTCAGTGCGCATTCCAGAAGAGCTGCTCCAGTTCGAAGGCCAAACTAAGGGCAAGCTCGGCACGCAGCAGGCCCGGCCCGTGGTCGACAGCGTCGTGTACGAGCAGCTGTCCTTCTGGCTCATGGAGGCTGGGGATGCAGCGCAAGAGCTCGTGAAGAAGGCCCTGCGCGCCCGGGAAGCCCGGGAAGCGGCCCGTAAAGCGCGCGATGAATCCCGCACCGGGAAGAAGAAGAAGAAGGACCAGGGCGTTCTTTCAGGCAAATTAACGCCGGCCCAGAGTAAGAATGCCGCGAAGAACGAACTGTACCTGGTCGAAGGGGACTCCGCCGGCGGTTCTGCTAAGCAGGGGCGTGACCGGAAGTTCCAGGCCATCCTGCCTTTGCGCGGGAAGGTGCTGAACACGCAGAAGGCCAAGTTGCAGGACATCGTGAAGAACGAAGAAATCAACACTATGATCTACACGATTGGTGCGGGCGTCGGCAGCGACTTTGACATTAAGAGCTGTAACTACGATAAAGTCATCATCATGACCGATGCGGATACCGACGGGGCGCACATTCAGATTCTGCTGCTGACTTTCTTCTACCGCTACATGCGGCCGCTCATTGATGCCGGCAAGGTCTACATTGCCTTGCCCCCACTGTACCGGCTGTCTAAGGGCGCAGGTGCGAAGACCGAGATTCGCTACGCCTGGACGGATGCGGAGCTCGAGAAGGAAGTTAAGGCCATGGGCCGTGGCTACACCTTGACCCGGTTCAAGGGGCTGGGGGAAATGAACGCGGACCAGTTGTGGGAAACGACCATGAACCCGGAGACTCGGACTCTGATTCGGGTGCGGATTGATGATGCCCAGCTGGCTGAACGCCGCGTGACGACGCTCATGGGCGACAAGGTTGAACCCCGGCGGGAATGGATTGAGAAGAACGTCCAGTTTACGCTCGATGAAGAAGGCTCAATTCTGGAAACCGGCACGAGTGACCACGAGAACATTCAGTTTGGCGCGCAAACCCTGAAGAAGCAGCTCAAGCGGAAAGGAAAGTAATCGATGGCAAATCAAGTTCAAGAATTAACGCTTGAAGAGGTCATGGGTGACCGTTTCGGCCGTTATTCGAAATATATCATTCAAGAACGGGCCCTGCCTGACGTGCGCGACGGGCTCAAACCCGTGCAGCGGCGGATTCTGTACGCGATGAACCGGGACGGGAACACCTACGATAAGGGGTTCCGCAAGTCCGCTAAGTCGGTTGGGAACGTCATGGGTAACTTCCACCCCCACGGTGATAGTTCCATCTATGAAGCAATGGTGCGTCTGTCCCAAGACTGGAAGTTGCGCCTGCCGTTGATTGAGATGCACGGGAACAACGGGTCGATGGACGGGGATCCGCCTGCCGCAATGCGGTACACGGAAGCCCGTTTGTCTAAGATTTCGGGGGAAATGCTGAAGGACATCGACAAAGAGACCGTGGATATGGTCCTCAACTTCGATGACACCCTGCAGGAACCAACTGTGCTGCCCGCGGCGTTTCCGAACCTGCTCGTCAATGGTGCGACCGGGATTTCGGCCGGGTACGCAACGGAAATTCCGCCGCACAACCTGGGTGAAGTCATCGAGGCACTGCAACTGCTGATGGACAACCCGGACGCCACGCTCGATGAACTGATGACCGCCGTGAAGGGGCCAGACTTTCCCACTGGCGGGATTATTCAGGGCCTAGATGGCATCAAGAAGGCCTACCAGACTGGTCGTGGCCGCATTGTGGTTCGCTCCAAGACCAAGATTGTTGATGTGCGCGGTCACCGCCAGCAGATTGTCGTCTCTGAATTACCATACGAAGTGAACAAGGCCGCCATGATTAAGCGGATTGACGACCTGCGTTTGGCGAAGAAGGTTGACGGCATCAGTGAAGTGCGGGATGAAAGTGATCGGTTCGGTCTGTCCGTGGTCATTGAGCTGAAGAAGGACGCCAACGCTGAAGGTATTTTGACCTACCTGTTCAAGAACACGGACTTACAGGTTACCTACAACTTCAACATGGTCGCCATCGCCGACTTGCAGCCGAAGCAGCTCGGCCTCAAGCCGATGCTGGAAGCTTACTTGGCGCACCGGCGCGACATCGTGACCAAGCGTGCCCAGTTCGACCTGAAAAAGGCCCAGGCGCGGGAACACATCGTGCAAGGGCTGATGAAGGCCCTGTCGATTCTGGATCAGGTCATCAAGACGATTCGCGCCAGCAAGGATAAGGGGGATGCCAAGAACAACTTGGTTGCCCAGTACGACTTCACGGTTGAACAGGCCGAAGCCATCGTGTCCTTGCAGCTGTACCGTTTGACCAACACGGATATCACCGCCCTCCAAAAGGAAGCGGCGGAACTGGCGCAGGCAATTGCTGAATACCAGGAAATCCTGAGTGACCCCACTGTCCGCGACCGGGTGATTCGCAAGGAACTACAGCGGATTGGCCAGGAATACAGCACGCCCCGCAAGAGTGTGATTGAAAACGAGGTCGAAACCCTGGAAGTCGACACGACCGTGGTTGTGCCGGACGAACAGGTGATGGTACTGGTTTCCCGCGACGGTTACGTTAAGCGTAGCAGTTTGCGGAGTTACCAGGCCGTCGACGCCGCACAAAACGGGCTGAAGGACGAGGACTTCGTGATGTTCGAAGGCGCCCAGTCGACGCTGGATCACCTGTACATCTTCACCAGCCTCGGGAACGTTATTTACCGGCCAGTGCACGAACTGACTGATGCGCGCTGGAAAGACTCCGGTGAACATCTGAGCCAGACAGTGGGACTCGGGAGTGCGGAAACGGTGCTCGCCGTGTACGCGTTCAAGGACCTGACGCTGCCCGGCACCTTCGTTCTGGGGACCAGCGACGGGATGATTAAGCAGACCAGTCTGGCTGACCTGCAGCCGACCCGAACCTACCGCAGCAAGCCGATGATGGCGATGAAGGTGAAGGGGGATGCCCACGTGACGGACGTCTACTACACTGAAAGCGCCGCTGACCAGCTGATTTTTGCGGCTACGACCAAGGGTTACGGATTGACGTTCAGCGCCAGTGAAGTGCCAGTGACCGGTGCGCGTGCCGGTGGGGTGAAGATGATTAACCTCAAGGACGACGATACGGTTGCTGACTTCGTGCTGGCAGACAATACCGATCAGGTGGTCGCGATTGTTACCCAGCGCGGGGCGTTCAAGCAGATGCCAATCAGCGAAGTCATGCCGACGAGTCGGGCCAAGCGCGGTCTGCAGATTCTGCGTGAACTGAAGAAGAGTCCGCACCGAATTGTTGCGGCCCGGTCCGTGACAGATGGAACGGTCTTGGATGTTTTGACGGCAGATAGCACGATTACAACCATCAATCCAGCCAATCACCCAACTGGTGATCGATTCGGGAATGGTTCGTTTGTCCTCGACACGGACACGGTGGGTGAACCCCAATACGTGCACGTGCGGCAGTGCGAAACATTGTTATAAAAGGCTTTTAGCCGAGCTTAAGGTGGCGTGCAGCGATGCATGCCACCTTTTTTGCTGGCCCAAACCGGCCACAGATGATTCTGCAGGCCGCGCTAATGACTGGCTTAATGTGCACCCGAGAAACTTGCACATTTGCATAAACTTTTTGTGCGGCACGCTTGCTAAATGTTAACGATTATCTTATAGTTATTGTTAAAAGGTTGGCATTCGGGGCACCGACATTGCGGTGCAAAATCATCAGCCAAAGGAGCATAACGATGAAAACCAAGCAGGAAAACATCTTTTCTTCAAAGACGCTCAGCTATTTCCTCCAGCTCGCTGAAACCATGAACTACACGCAGGCGGCGCAGATTCTGGGGATTACGCAACCAGCACTGACGCAGCAGATTAAGAAGCTCGAACGGACGGTTGGGGCACCACTGTTCTTCTCCGTCGGCAAGAAGCTGCACTTATCCGATGCTGGGGCAACGATGCTCGCCGCAACGCAGGAAATCTATGAAGTGCTCAACCAGGCGACCGACGAAATTCAGCGGTCAACTAGTGCTACTTCTGGTGCGATTTCCGTTGGGTTCCTGGCTTCCATCGAGGATTCTGTCTTCAACGCGTTCATTGCGAAGTACTACAAGATGCACCCAGACATCAACGTGAACTTCCGGATGATGACTCGGCGCGAAATCTGGGAACGCCTCGAAAACAACCAAATCGACCTGGCCGTAATGTACCTGCCAGATGACTCCATCAAGAACTGGAAGCCATACGAATCCCGGACCATCTTCAACGAACAGCTGATGTTCTTGCACCACGATGACGTGCTCGCGGGCCGCGACACGGTTTCCTTCAACGAAACCGTGGACAACCGCCCATGGGTTTCCTACCCGGACGATTACTTCCTGGCGCACCTGATGCGGGAAATGTACAAGAACCAGCTCGTGACGCTGCCTAAGCCCGTTGCGCAGTTCACTACGCCGTTCCAGATTGCGGAATTCTCCAACCGGACGAATGTGGACACGGCACTGCCAGCTAGTTTCTACGTGGCCCACAAGAACGAAATCACGGCGGAAGCAGCGAGCTTCGAGCCTGCGATTAACTTCGAGCTCAGCTTCGTCTTCCGTAAGGGTAAGGACCAGATTCCACGTATTGCCAACTTCCTGGATGAACTGGATGCATACCTGGCTGAAGAAGACTACCTGTCCCGCATCGTTAAGGACAGTGGCCGGATGCTCGCAGATTCAAACAAGTAAACTACGCATAAAAATCGGCCCCGGGTCGATTTTTTGCGTTCAGGGCCATTAAGCGGGATAATATTGGGGCAGGAGCAGAAATTTTGTGCGATTTGCCATTTTAAACTTGACCGTGGCCGACGTTGCGCTCACAATTAATCTAAATACGTTTAAGGAGATTTGTTCATGTCTACTTTGATTTTCGGGCACAAGAGCCCAGATACAGATGCAATTACTTCCGCAATTACCTTTGCGCAGTACGAAAAGCTTAGCGGCAACACCGACGTTGAAGGTGTTGCACTGGGTACGCCAAACGACGAGACCAAGTACGCCCTCGACTTCTTCAAGGTTGAAGCACCACGGGTCATCACGAAGGCTGCTCCTGAAACAGATACCGTTGAACTGGTTGACCACAACGAAGCCCAGCAGTCCGTTGACGACCGCGCCGAAGTCACCATCGCGAAGGTCATTGACCACCACCGGGTTGCCAACTTCGAAACAGCAGCACCACTGTACATGAACATCCAGCCTCTGGGTAGCTGCCAGTCCATCATCTACGGCATGTACCAGGACGCAGGTTTTGAAATTACCCCAACAACTGCTGGTTTGATGGCTTCCGGTCTGATCTCTGACACCTTGCTGCTGAAGAGCCCAACAACCACTGCCCGCGACAAGCAGATCTTCGCTGAACTCCAGCAGATTGCGGGTATCGACCTGTCCGAATACGGTCTGAATATGCTGAAGGCCGGCACCAACCTGGCTGCCCGCACGGACAAGGACCTCATTGACGGCGACGCCAAGACGTTCGACATGAACGGCACCAAGGTTCGTGTTGCCCAGATCAACACCGTTGACCTGAACGAAATCTACGCACGTCAGGACGCCATCGAGGCTGCAATGCAGGCCGAAGTTGACGCTGACGGCTACGGTTTGTTCCTGACTGTTGCCACCGACATCCTGAACAGCAACTCTGTCGGGATTGCACTCGGGGCTACGGACAAGGTTGAAGCAGCATTTGGCAAGCAGTTCGACGCGAACAAGCGGATGGACTTGCCAGGCGTTGTTTCCCGGAAGAAGCAGGTTGTCCCACAATTGACCGCTGCTTTTTAAAACTAAAGCAAATTAAAAGACCAGCTCGGCAATATTGCCGGGCTGGTCTTTTTGTGTGCCTACTTAGTGGTCCAGGTCGGAATGGAGATATCCGCGTAGCTCTTGGTGGTCTTGCCGTCCATGCCGGTGAACATGTACATGAACTTGACGAAACTGTTCTCGGCCTTTTGCGTGGTGATTTTAGATTCCATCATCGCCACGTTGCCCTTGTGCAGTTTAACAATCAGGTTGCCGCCGTCATTCTTGTAGGTGGTTTTGCGGCCGCTGGGGTCTTTAACGGTGACACTGAAGGTCTTGCCGCTACCGTTCTTGGTTACCTTAGTTGATTCCGCAAAGGCGGTTTGGGTGGTCTTGGTCGTCTTTTGGAAGCCGAAGCCATTCAGCATGGTGAGCGTTAGTAAAACGGCACAGACGGCCAGGAGCGCGCCTGTAGTTGCTACCAGGGCCTTGCGCAGCCGGCTGCGCTTCAAGAAAATCATGCAGGCGAAGAATGCGACGGCGAGAACGCCAAATACGATAAGAATCATGTTGTTTCCTCCAGATATGTGTCCAGCAGACGCTGGGATTATTGTTGATCTATGCGGTCTTGCGGCAAGCGGGTTGCGAGAACGTAACCGATGATGGCGAAGACGGTTGAAACGATGAATGCGGCGCGGTAACCACTAACGGTTGCGGCGAGGGTTTGGGCTAACGCGGCCGCGGCAGAAACACCCGCACCAGGCATGTTGGCCTTGGTGACTACGGAGAGCACGGAAACCAGGATTGCGGTCCCGATTGACGCCGCGATTTGCCGGACGGTGTTGTTGACGGCCGTCCCGTGACTAATCAGGTTTGCGGGCAAGGCGTTCATCCCGGCAGTCGTCACGGGCATGGTCACCATGGTAATCCCGAACATCCGCACGGCGTACAGGACGGTGATGATGACAATTGGCGTGTCTTCACCAACCGCAATCAGCGGGATGGTGCCCACTAGGAGCAGGAACAAACCGGTATTGGAGAGCCGCTTGGCGCCTAAATGGTCGAAAATCCGCCCGGTGATGGGACTCATGATCCCCATCATGACGGCCCCCGGCAGCAGAATCAGCCCCGAGTTAAACGCACTTTCGCCCCGAATGGTTTGAATGTACATTGGCAGCACCATCTCGACCCCAACCATGGACATGAACGCCACGGCCGTCAAGATGACGGAGAGGGTGTAGATGGGGGAGGTGAAGACGCGCAATTCGAGCAGGGGAGTCTCCATATGCAGCTGGCGGTAGACGAACAGGATTACGAAGATGACCCCGAGTGCGAGGGCCCCCAGAACAACGGGGCTACCCCAGCCCTGATCGCCGACCGTGGAGAAGCCGTACAGCACGCTCCCGAATCCAATCGTGGACATCACGACGGAGACTGAATCAATCTTCGGGTCGGTGGTGGTGAGCACCTTGCGCATCGTGAAGCTGGCAGCAACGATGACCAGGATGGCGATGGGAATGATGATGGAAAAAAGCGACCGCCAGCTGTGGTGTAGCAGCACCCAGCCCGAAAGTGTTGGGCCGATGGCTGGAGCCAACCCGATAACAATCCCGGCCAGACCCATCGCGCTCCCACGCTTTTCAGGTGGGAAGATGGAGTACATTACGTTTTGGAACGTTGGGGCGGACATACCGACCCCTGCGGCCTGAATCAGCCGGCCAGCAAGCAACATGGGAAAACTGACGGCGAACCGACAGATAATCGTCCCGAACAGAAACAGGCTGATGGCACTAATATATAGGTATTTGACGTTAAATTTCGCCAGTAACCATGCGGAAACGGGAATCATGATCCCCATGACCAGCATGAATCCGGTTGTCAGCCACTGAACCGCGCTGGCACCAATGTGGAAGGTCGCCATCAGGGTTGGGAAAGCAGTGGTCAGGATGGTTTGGGTCAAAAACGTTGTGAACGTCCCAGTCAGCAACGTTAGTACCATCAGTATCCGGTTATATGGGCGTCCATTAACGTCCACTGGTGCATTATGCAAGCAAAATCTCTTCCTTCATATGAAATTTTTGGTGGGTGGGTGCTAAAACAAGCACTGCAAACATTTGTTCGCAAAAAAAGAAAACGCCCAGATATGTACAATCCGTGGTCTTACGTGGATAGAAAAAGTACAATAGATTAACTTTATCATGAAATTATGAATATTGTGTGAGCATCGGTTGACTGCGGCGAAAATCCATGGGTGCCAGTCATTGTGGCGGCAGTTGCTGCGACGTGCGAAAATTGAATGTCGCTGACGACGATTCTAAGGCCAAGTTGCGGGTTTGAGGCGGTCAACTGACTAACTACGGCATACAGGAACGCAATCAATGCCAGCACCAATTTACCGCTGGCCAATTTACTGGCGCGCACATAAACGTGGCGTGCACAGTTCAGTTAGTGGCAGCGGATTGGCCATAATCCAGCGGGGACCATGCGCCAAAGTGCCGACAAATGTCGGCGGGCCGGGATTTATGCGGCTTAAATGATTAATTAGTGTGTGCACTAATTATATCTGACGCGTCTTCTGCGTATAATATATATTATGTAAACTAGAAAAAGTAAATAAACCGCACCGTGCTTTCAGGTCCCCCATTAGCACTAAATTACAGTTTAAACACTCAGTTTTCAAACACTCAGTTTACGGGCGTTTTTTCGAGCAGCCACTCATTACCGTCTTCAATGCCCGTTGCCAGGTGTTCTAGATTGGGAATGCGCCGTCGCAGCGAAAACCCGGTCCGCTTTGCAAGGGCGTTGCTGCCGCGGTTGGTAGCGGCGGCGTGGATCATCAATTGGCTGTAGCATGAGTTTGTAAATGCAGCCACGATTAGTGCGTGAACAGCCTGAGTCATGTATCCATGACCCTGAGCGTCTTCAGCAAGCCAGTAGCCAATTTCCCCAGCGTTTGCTGTATCCGTGTGCCGTAAATCGATGCTCCAAATGATGTGGCCACCAGCACAAATGACGTAGCGTGCCTGACGGTTAGAAATTGGTTGGGCACGTTTCAGAGCGTCCAGTTCATTTGCTAACGAGCGTACTTGTGGTAACTAAGTTAGATAATGGCTCAGGTACGTACGATTGCGATTAATGACCGCGAACAATTCTGGTGCATCACTTGCTGTAGGCACGCGCAGAATAATGTTGGTGCTGATGGTGATTTCACTGGGCATTTGCATAGTTGTTGGCTCCTAGGATGAATGAAAGATAACGTGACCGTACGCCGAAATCAGCCAAATTTAACGCAAAAGTGTGATTTGAACGGCAAACTGCGGTATTTTTTTACGCAACCACCTTGAACGGGCTAATCTTACTTGAAAGGCGTTATATTTGAAAGTTCTATACATATCGAAGCACCTATAAGGACGTTAAAAATCCCGGCAACACTCCATTAAACACGACAATATTCAGCGTGATCTCTTTAGCCTGACCGTGGCGTGTGATTGTGATTAAACCGGCCTCACGCATGATTTTGAAGTGGTAAGAAACGGTAGATTTACCTATTTCAAGAGCGTCAGCCAGTTTACTGTAGTCCATTTGGTTGTGGTTGTCGCGCAACAGACGCACTATCCGGAGTCGGTTCTCGTCAGCTAGGGCTTTAAAGATTTTGACCCGTAATTCGTCGTTGCTAATTGATTGTTTTATATTCATAGAACTATTGTAGCATTTGCCGTCAAAGCCGTCACTACGGGGTTGACGATTCTGCTGAACTTTTTGGCGTCAGTCATCGTTATGGTGCTGAACGGCGGCTCAATTACCCTCACGACTGGTTTTAAATAACGAAATCAGACGCTTTTTTAAAAACCGGCACACAAAAAAAGAGGGTCTCCCCTCTCTTCGCCTGATACAGCATCTACTTATTTTGCGCTGTGTAACCAGTACATCACCGTGGCAATCGTTTGGGCTGATGTAATTTGTCCCTGGTTAATTGCGGTGATGATATCAGCAACGTCGACCAGACTGGTGGTCACGAATTCATCTGCATCAAAGTGTTTGCTGGTTCGCTTCGCTGAATCGATTGTCGCAACGAAACAGTGCTGCAATTCGTTGGTCATGCCTTCACTGGCGGTGATTGTCAGCAGCGGCTTGAGCGACTGCACCTCATAGCCCGTTTCTTCTGCCAGCTCGCGACGTGCAGCAGTTTCGGGGTCCTCACCGGGGTTTATCAGTCCAGCAGGTAGCGCAATGGCCTCACGGTTAACACCAACCCGGTATTCACGACCGATAAGTGCCTGCTTGTGGTCGGCTGTTAGCGCAAGAATTACAACTGCTGCTGCGTGGTCGATGAGGTCACGATTGACTGTTAAGCCGTCGGGAGTCGCAATCTTTTGTTTCTGGACGGAAAAAATTGGGCCCTCATACGCGGTGCTGCTGCTTAGAACTTTACCTGGAGTCGGTTCGAAATTAATCATGCTCAGTTCCTCTCAATCTTGTATCGTTACTTTGTGAAATGTTGTTCAATATTCATGGTGTTCTTTGTGATTTACGTTCATGACGATTTTAACGCACTTTACAGCGTAAGTCGCCGGTAAGTGGTGGTTTAATTGGCGTGAATGGCCACAAAAAAAGGGATAGGACGGATGCCCTACCCCACTAACAATGAATCTATATTTATGCCTTCGTAAAATCCTTCATCCAGGCGAGCGCAATTGCTTTCTCCCCTAGGTGGGTACCAATAACGGGACCGAAAAATGACGTTTCGAATTCAATATCAGGGTGCTGCTGTTCGAGCTCTGCCTTCCACGCCGCTGCGGCCTCTGGGTCGTTGGCGTGAATGATGAGACCACGCACTGGGTAGTCAACCTTGGTGAGTGCCTCGTTGAAGAGTGTCTCGACGCGGGCGTAAGCTTTTTTGAGCGAGCGAATCTTCTCGATGGCAACAATCTTGTTGCTGACCGGATCGAACGTCAAGAGTGGCTTAATCCGCAACATGCCGGCCACAAAACCAGCCGCGTTGGAGAGGCGACCACCGCGCACCAGGTTCTGGATGTCGTTGACGATGAAGTACTCGTCAATGGTGCTGCGCAAATCATCCAACCGCGCGATGATTTCCGCCACGGAGTTGCCGGCTTTGGCCATCTTGGCGGCTTCGAGCGCGAGCCAACCCATCAGCTTCACGGTAATCTGCGAATCGTAAACCGTGACGTGGACGCCTTCCAGTTCGGAGACGGTTGAACGCAGGGTTTGCTGGAATCCAGAAATCGTGCTGGCCAGGTGGATACTGATGACCTCGTCGTAGCCCTCGTTCTTGAGATTCTCGTACAACTTGAGCATCTCACCCAGTGGGGGCTGACTGGTGCTAGGGAAAGTTTTGGCCGTTTTTAGTTTGCCGTAGAATTCAGCGGGCGTAATGTCGACCCCTTCATCGTAGACGGTTCCGTCGAGGATGACCGGGATTGGGACAACGGTGATGTTGGCCGCTGCCGCTTGTTCTTTGGTTAAGTACGCTGTACTGTCAGTAACAATCGCAATCTTCGTCACTTTCTCAGCTCCTTCACAATAATCATTATAGAATATACCACATTTACTAGGCCGCTGGCGAACCACGAATGTGCCAAAGTGTTGCTGTATTCGCATTCATTGGCAATCTTATGCGAATTGCTAAATTTTCGGCTGCGGGCGGACATCTACCTGCGATTGCACTAACCAGCGGTCCGCTTTGCTTTGCGTCGTAATCGGCAAAACGGTACAATTATTTAGTATCGAATCACGTTGAACTAATAAGTAAGTCCGCGCAAAAGACTGTTTGTCGCGGCAACATCCAAGCAACCATGAATAAGGAGAGATATTATGTCATTTGACGGCATGTTTACCCACGCTATGACCGGCGAACTAGCGGGGTTACTCACTGGCGGTCGGGTCACCAAGGTCCAACAACCGTACCAGAACGAAATTGTGCTGACCATTCGTGCGAACGGGAAAAACCGGCCATTGCTGCTGTCGGCGAACCCGCAGTACGCGCGCGTGCAGATTACCGCGATTCCGTTCGCCAACCCCGCGGTTCCGTCGAACTTCACGATGGCGCTGCGCAAGTACCTGGCCGCGGCCACTTTGACCAGCCTGACCCAGGTCGGTGCTGACCGTGTGCTGCACCTTGATTTCGCGAGTCGGGATGAACTTGGTGACGACATCAAGTTGCGCCTGGTCGTCGAACTGATGGGCCGGCATTCTAACATTACCCTCTTGAATGTGGGCACGAACCGCATCATCGATCTGATTCGCCACGTGCCGGCGGACGAAAACCGCTACCGCTTGCTGATGCCGGGGGCCGATTACGTGGAGCCACCCCACCAGGACAAGCTCGATCCCTTTACGGCGCAGAGCTCTGACTGGGTACCACTTGTCGAACAAGCCGACAATGCGGCGGACTTGGCTAAGCTGCTCCAGGGACGTTTCCAAGGCCTGGCCCGGGACTCCGCTGTTGAGCTGGCCACGCGGATGACTAGCGGGCTGCCAGGGGCGGCCTGGAGCGGCTTCTTTGACGCACTCGATCATCCGACCGCGACGATTACGACGGACAAGAAGGAATACTTCACCGCCACCGGCTACGTGACGCTTGCGGGCGAGCGCCAAGTCTTCCCCACCCTCTCGGAGATGCTGGATGCGTTCTACGCGCAAAAGGCTGAACGGGCACGGGTGAACCAGGTCGGGGCCACCGTAATCCGGGTGCTGAAGAACAACACCGACCGTGTAACCTCGAAGCTCAAGAAGTTGAATCGTTCGCTGGAAGAAAGCGCCAAGGCTGACCGGCTGCGTATTCGTGGCGAAATTTTGACCACGTACCTCGGGCAAGTACCGCGCGGGGCCACAAGCGTTACCTTGCCTAACTTCTACGACGACATGCAGCCACTCAAGATTGCGCTGGCCCCGGAACTAGGTCCAAACCAGAACGCCCAGAAGTACTTCACGCGGTACCAGAAGCTGCGCAACTCGGTCTCCCACGTCCACGAACAGATTGCCGTGGCCACGGATGAGTTGAACTACCTGCAGAGCATCAGTGCCCTGGTGGATTTGGCCGCGCCTAAGGACCTTGAGGATATTAAGACCGAGCTGACCCAAGCCGGCTACATTCGCCAGACGAAGAGCAAGGGCAAGAAGAAGGCCCGCGTGAAGGTGGCTAAGCCCGACACCTTCTGGGCCAGCGACGGCACCAAGATTCTGGTCGGCAAGAATAATTTGCAAAACGACCAGCTGACGCTCAAGACGGCCGCGAAGGACGATATCTGGCTCCACGCCAAGGACGTTCCTGGCTCCCACGTCATCATCGACAGCAACCACCCCTCGGACCAGACACTGGTGGAAGCCGCCAAGCTGGCCGCGTACTACTCACGCTCCCAGAATTCCGGGAACGTGCAGGTCGATTACATTCAGGTCAAACGCATCAAGAAGCCTAACGGGGCCAAGCCCGGCTATGTGATTTACACCGGGCAAAAGACGATGGCGGTCACACCAACCAAGGAATTAGTCGATAAGTTGCGGATCAAACCCACAATTTAAAGCAGAGAACCAGCAGGCAGCCGACCTGCTGGTTTTTCTTTGCCAAAAATTGCCGCTAGTACGCAACTGTAAATAATTTTTCTTATGTCAACTTCCCTTTCCCTGCACACAAACAAGCGCGTCAACCATTCACGGCTGACGCGCTTGTTTTATGTTCAACTAAGCATCGGTACGGGTGTTAATCAGTGGGGCCAGCGAGAATGCGCGGGCTTCGAACACCTGTAAAATCGCGTCGGCGGCAACCGTGTTCAGAATTGGCACGGTGTGGGCCGTGGCTCGGCGCCGCAACTCATCGTCTGGTTCGTTCATCACGATTAGTTGAACACTGTTGAGGTGCTTGGCGTGTTCAGGCCCGACAATCTGGAAGCCGAGGCTGGCGAGCCGTGGCGCTAAGTTTTCGCGGTCAGTTGTCCCCTCTTCCAGCAGCACGGTGCCGTGGTCGGGCAACGGCTCGTGGGCGGCGGCAAAGGCCTTGATGAGTGCCTTCCCCAGGCTGAGGTCGGTACCCATGACCAGACCAGTTTGGACCATTTCGGGGATGGTTTTACCGGGTGCGATCAGCCCGCTGCGCAATACTGGCAGCAGGACGTGGACGCCGGGAGCCTGGGCAAGCTGCCCCGATTCAACGCCGCAATCCGCCAGCTTTTGGCCGAGCAAGACCCGGCAGGCCAGCGAAATGGCGTCTGAACGCAAAGTTTTGGCCAAAAATGGCACGGTGGCACTGGCGCTAGGACCGATGAAAGTGACGGTGATTGTGCCATTTTCGACGACCATATCCGCGTGCACGAAGCCAATCAGGCCCATCATCTGGCTCATGGTCACGGTGATTTCGATGGCCTTATCGGTGAGCGGTGCGGCCTTCTTGCGCGGTGGGGTCACGGCCAAAACGGTGCCGGCGCGACTTTCATTCTGCTCAAGACTGTTGATGACACCGAGCACCGCAACGGTTTCCCCGTCCGCAATGGCGTCAACGGCCAGGTGGGTAGCCTCGATGGTTGTTTCCACATTTCGGTTCTGCTCTACCCGCCATTCTGCATCGCTCAGGCCGTCCAGAACGGCGTCTAGCTGTGCGTGCGGAACTTTGCGCGTTGCCCCGACAGTCGAGCCGAGAACGGGAATGTCGAGCTTACTGAGCATCCGGGCCACACTACTCCCCTCGCGACCGGCAGTTTGGCAAATCACACCGACGGGCTGCTCGATGGCGACAATGTCGCGAATCAGTTCGGGGGCCACGTTACTGATGTAGTGCTTGGCGCCTGGGCAAATCAGCGGGCGCGGACTGCTGCCGACCAAAATTGGGGTGTAGCCCGCATCGTGAATCGCCGTGAGCATCTTCGTACTGATGGACTCGTGGGCCAAGTTGAGCCATGGCGCCGCTGCATTTGGCGCCAGCACAATGACCCGTTTAATGCCTTCAGCAACGCTTTCGTTTTCCTGCTCGTAGGTCGCATAGAACGTTGCGGTTGGTTGTTCAATCAGCCCCATGCCGTCCAGCGACTTGAAGGTGGGCAGAATTCCTGCCTCTTGGCGCAGCTGGTGCACCGCGTCCTCCTTGGTCTGCCAGATGTTAGCGACGGTGGTGTCCAGGAACCCGTACCGCTTAGCCGTGTGCAACAGGTCGGTGTCCAGCGGGTTGGCCCGTAATTCTTTCACCGTCCGCACCAAAGTGGCCACCGCCGCGATGAAGATTCGGTTGACGTGGGCCAGTTCGGCCAATTCGGCGACGGTGTAATCGCGTTCCAGGGCGACCCAGAAGGCTGCTAGGCGCAAATCACTAGGATGAATGATGTGCTGGGTCAGCTCGTCTTCATCCCAAGCCCGCATGCTGGCGGGGATGACGGTTGTTGGCGCTTGGCGCAACGAGTAGATTCCCTGAAGCAGCACCGATTCCAGCATGCGGCCAGCGGTGATGATGGCCCCGCCAGCGGCCAATTGTGGCCCGAGTTTGGCCCCACTGAGCCCAGATTGTGGGAACTGCGGGAACCGCGCGACGATGGCGTCGATACCGGGTTCAATGTCGGCCACCATTTTGGGCGCATCCGGGGCCTCGGCGTTGATGTTGATGTCTGGCAGGTTCTTACCGAGCGCTACGGCCGTGTTGACGGTAGCCACAGGGTAACCGGTGGCGCGTTCAACCAGGTCGGTTGCCCAGGCAAGTCCCAAGCGGAATTTGAGCATGTACCAGGTCGGACTGTTCGGGTCGATGGCAAACGAAACGGTTGCTACCCCCTGCAAGTCCAGCGCACGGGCCACCTTGAAGCAGGCGCTACGCAGAGCGCTGCGGTCGCTATCGGTGAGCGATTGTGCGGGCGTAATGGTTGTGGTGTTGACCGGGTTTACCCCCACCGGATCGAAGTTCTCCAGGGTGCCGAGGAGAACGCAATTGTCGGCCGCATCACGCATGACTACGAGTTCAACGGCCTTATAACTACGAATGGCGCGTTCAATCAGGATTTTGCCGCCACCGATACTGTCCGTAATCAGGCGAATCAGCTCCACACTGTTGCGCGCGATGCCCCGGGTTTGCCCCCGCCGCATCATGACTGGGTAGCCGATGTCGTTGGCAATCGCCAGTGCCTGTTCCTGGTTGTCCGTGTAGGTGGATTCCGGAAGTGGAATTTGCAGGTCCGCGAGCAAGTTGCGCAGCGCCTCACCATTTTCGGTTTGGCTAATTGCGCTGAGGGGACTGCCAAGTACTTGCACGCCTAATGCGGCCAGCAAGCCGTTTGCCGCGACTTTTTGCACAATATCGAGCGCGATTTGGCCCCCGGCGCTAGCGAGTACTGCGTCCGGCTTTTCTCGCCGCAGCACCTGGCTGACGAATTCGGTGGTCAGCGGAGCAACGTAAAAGCGGGCCGCCATGCGCTCGTCACGGAAGACGTTGGGGTCGGACGTGACCAGAATGACGGTTTTACCCGCCGCGACGAGCGCCCGACAGCTCAAATCGGTGTCGGCCGCAGACGTTGCGGGCTGGGCGGAACTGACGGGCCCTGAACCAATAACAAGGACTGTGTTGAATGTTGACAAAGAAGTCATCCTTTCCTTGGGCTAGTACCCGGTATCCGTTGCGTCCATTAATTCCATGAACTCGGTGATTACGTGATCCGCGTCCCCACTGCCCGGCGCACCTTCTGGTTGGAACTGCACGGAAAATGCGGGGAACAAGCGGTGCCGCAGCCCTTCGATGGACCCGTCCACGACGTTTACGTGCGTCACGAGCAGTTTGTCGGGTTGAATGCTATCGCTGCGGACACCGTAGCTGTGGTTTTGGGTGGTAATGTCCACGCGGCCGGTCGCAACTTCACGCACGGGGAAGTTAATCCCGTGGTGCTCGTTTGCTAAGCGCACGATTTCGGCGCCGTTCGCCCGGGCAAATAACTCATGGCCCAGGCCAATCGCAAGCAGCGGTACTTTGCCCTGAATATCACGAATCATCTGTTCGGCATACGCGACGTCGCCCGGGTTACCGGGGCCATCTGACAGCACGACGCCATCGGGACTGAGGCTCAGGATGCTCTCCGCCTTCGTGGGTGCGGGCACGATGGTCAAGTTGCAGTCGCGGACAGCTAGTGCCCGCAGCAAGCTGTGCTTCAGGCCGAAGTCGACTACCACGACGTTCCGCCCCGTGGCTGGGGATGGATATGGTTTTTCCGTTGATACCTGCTGCACCTGGTTGTGGGGCAAAACGAGCGCCCGCAGTTGGTCGTAGGCGTGCTCGTCGTCAGCGTCGACGATACTGGCCTTAAATGGGTGGCCCGCTGCGTTCACGTGGCGCATGAGGGCACGGGTATCAATCCCGTAAATGGCGGGAATGCGCTGCCGGGTTAAGTATTCGTCCAGCGTCATCTTGCTGGCAACGTGGCCCGGAACATCTGCCAGGCCAGCAACCACGACCCCCTTGAGTGCGGGGTCGATGCTTTCGTAGTCATCACGATTAATCCCCACCGTGCCGACGAGCGGCGCCGTGAAGACGATAATCTTGCCTGTATTCACCTTGTCCGTGATTGTTGCCTGGTAGCCGGTCATCCCGGTTTGAATGACCAGTTCCCCGGTGCTGACGATTGGGGCGCCGAAGCCAGTGCCGGCATATGATGTGCCATCGTCGAGAATTAAGTAGCGGCGCATGTAACCACCCTCTCTATATGTAAAGCGCGTTGGCCGTTTGCTTTGGCGGCCAAAAGAATATTTGTCACGCTTTCAATTATATGTGCTTTTGCCAAGTTTTACTACCTACAAACGCCATTATCCGTTGCGGTGGTCGCGGTGGCGCCGGCAAAAAAACCGCCCAGTTGCCGCCCCCAAGGACGCAAGCTGTGCGGTTTTTGTTAGTCTTCGTTGGCCGCCTTTTGCGGCAGAATTAAGTTCATGAGAATTCCGATGACCGTGGCCAGAGCCAGACCAGAGAACGTGTAGCCGGAGAACTGCAAGCTGGCGTTCCCAATTCCGATTACGAGGATGGTCGAAGCAATCATCAGGTTGCGCTTCTTGTTGAAGTCAATCTTGTTGTCAATCAAGACGCGCAGGCCGTTACTGGCAATCACCCCAAAGAGCAGGAAGCTGATGCCACCGATGACGGGGCTGGGGATGGAACGGATGAGTGCGGCGAGCTTACCGATGAAGGCGAAGACGATGGCGAAGAAGCCGGCGCCACCGAGGACGTAGATGGAGTGCACACGCGTCATGGCGAGCACGCCGATGTTTTCCCCGTAAGACGTAACCGCTGGGCCCCCAATCAGACTGGCGATGATGGACGCGGTCCCGTCCCCCGCCAGCGTGTGGTTCAAACCGGGATCCTTGAAGAAGTTGCGGTTGGTCAGCTTATCCAGCACCATGATGTGGCCCATGTGTTCGGTCATGGTGACGAAGGCGATTGGCGCCATGGACAAGATGGCCCCCCAGTAGAACTTCGGGGCGTAGGTGACGAACGGAATCTGGAAGTCAGGCAGGCTGAACCACTTAGCGGCGATGACGCCGGAAAAATCAACGATGCCAAAAGCCAGGGCAATCAGGTACCCGCTCACGATACCGAGCAAAATTGGCAGTAAACTGATGAATTTCTTCAGGTACATGTTGTAGATGATGGTCAAAATCAGGGTTAACATGGCCACCGCGAAGTAGCGCAGGTCGTAGACGGAACTGCCGTTTGCCAGCGTGCGCATGGTGGCGTCAGTAGCGGCGGTGCCGGCCAGTGACAAGCCGATGACCATGACGATGGGCCCAACCACTACTGGGGGCAGTGCCTTGTCAATCCAGTCACTACCGATGAAGTTCACAATCAGTGCAACAATCAGGTAGACAATCCCGACGGCCATGGTTCCCTGCGCGATGGCGGGGTAACCGGCGCCCTTCATCAGCGCCTGCATGACGGTGATGAAGCTAAAGGAGGAGCCCATGTACGCGGGAATCTTGCCCTTGGTAATCAGGATATACATCAGGGTCCCCACCCCACTACTCATCAGGGCGATGGAAGGATCCAGGCCGACCAAGATGGGCACGAGCACGGTTGAGCCGAACATGGCGAATAAGTGCTGGATGGACAGCCCAATCCACTGCATGAATCCGGGGCGGTCACCGATATCAAGAACTGCTGCGTCATTGTGAAATTTTGTTTGTGCCATGTTAACTCCCTTTCCAAAAAAATACCTCCCGTCCAGAGTTAGACGGGAGGCATGGTTTTGGCCGCAAGTAATCACTTGCGGGTGCCGAGTTCCTTCTAAGCCTCTCTGGACTTGATTAAAGGTATTTAAATTACTGAATAGCTTACCGAACTCGCCGCGTCTTGTCAATGCCGGCGCGCAAATCGGCTAGAGTTTGGGCGAAGATTGGCGGGACATCAATGCTGAAGTTCATTTCGTCGCCGGTCCGTGGGTGTTTGAAGCCCAAGACGGCGGCGTGCAGGAATTGTCCGTGCCCCGGCAACGTCTTCTTGGGGCCGTACAGTGGGTCACCCGCAACGGGGTGGCCGATGTACGCCATGTGCACGCGAATCTGGTGCGTGCGCCCGGTTTCGAGGATGCAGCGTACCAGCGTGTAGTTGCCGAAGCGTTCTTCAACGGCAAAGTGGGTCACCGCGTGCCGCCCGCCCTGCTGCACCGCAATCTTCTTGCGGTCGCGGGGGTCGCGGGCCAGGGGTGCATCGACGGTGCCCTTATCTTCCGGAATGTTGCCGTGCACAATCGCCAGGTATTCCCGACGGTTAGACTTGGCGTGCAGCTGGGCAGAAAGACTAGTCATCGCTAACTGACTTTTGGCCACCATCAGCAGCCCGGACGTATCCCGGTCAATGCGGTGGACGATGCCGGGCCGAATCACGTCATTAATGGCGGCCAGGTGGGTGTGGTACAAGAGCCCGTTGACGAGGGTGCCATCGGGGTGGCCTGGTGCGGGGTGCACGACCATTCCCTGCGGCTTGTTGACCACAATCACGTCGTCGTCTTCATACACGATGTCGACCGGAATATCCTGGGGCACGGCGTCCAGCACGGTTGGCGCTGGCGGGTTAATGTCGATGACATCCCCCTGGACAACCTTATACGATGCACGCACGTATTTGCCGTTGACGGTAATGCGCTGATCACCTAACCACTGGTGAATCTGTGACCGGGTGTAGTCGGCGAAGTGGTCCGCGAGCACCTTGTCAATCCGCCCGGACTCGCTGGTAATGGTGAGACTAGGCATTAGTCCTGCCTCCCATCAAAGAAGATGATGTAGATGGCGACGCAGATTACCCCGACCGTCAGGCACATATCGGCGACGTTGAAGATGGGAAAGTTGATGAAGTCGGTCTGGAACATGTCCGTGACGTACTGCTGGTGCACCCGATCGATGAAATTGCCGAGTGCGCCGGCGAGAATCAGCGCCAGGCCGAGCCGGTAAATCGGTTTGTTTTTACTGTCGCGCCACATGAAGGCCACAACGGCGAGCGCGATGACGGTGACGATGTAGAAGAACCATTGCTGGCCCTCGAACATGCTCCAGGCGGCCCCGGTGTTGCGGATGTTGGTCAGGCTAAGAATGCCAGGAATCAGTTCGTGGCTGGTGTTTAAGGCAATGTTGCTGGCCACCCAGAACTTAACCAGCTGGTCGGCGGCAATCATGACCGCGGTGATGATGAGATAAATAATCAAAATTAGACTTCCGTTTCTGTTGCGTTAGAAGAGGCCGGAAATAACCCCGTCGTCGTCAACGTCGATATTTTGCGCAGCGGGCACCTTAGGCAGGCCCGGCATGGTCAGGATGGCCCCCGTCTTGACGACGAGAAAACCTGCGCCGAGCTTCGGCACGATTTCGCTGACGTGGATGGTGAAGTCAGTGGGCGCACCAAGTTTGGTGGCGTCATCACTGAAGGAGTACTGGGTCTTAGCAACGCAGACCGGTAACTTGTCCCAGCCGTTCTTCTTGATGACCTTCAAATTGATGCTGGCCTGGTGGCTGAATTCGACCTTACTGCCCCCGTAGACGTTCTGAACGATGGTTGCCAGTTTGTCCTGGAGCGAGGTGTCGAGCGCGTACAGTGGCTTGAACGTGGATGGCTGCTCAGTGGCCGTTACGACCGCCTGCGCGAGTTCTAGGCCGCCTGCGCTACCATCGGCCCAGACTGTCGTGTTGACCGCCTGGACGCCCTTAGCCGCGCACAATTCCTGGACGAGCTTGATTTCGGCGTCAGTGTCCTTAGTGAATGCGTTAATTGCGACCACAACCGGCACACCGTAATGCTGCATGTTGTCGATGTGGCGGTTCAGGTTGGCAAAACCGGCGCGCAATGCGGCCAAGTTCTCCGTGCCAAGTTCCTTAAGGGGTACGCCACCGTTGTACTTGAGCGCACGGACCGTAGCCACAATGACAACGGCGTCCGGCGTCTTGCCGAGCACTGGTGCCTTGATGTCCATGAACTTCTCGGCGCCAAGGTCGGCCCCAAAGCCCGCTTCGGTCACCGCGATGTCTCCGAGTGCCAGTGCGGCGCGGGTTGCGAGGACGGAATTACAACCATGCGCGATGTTGGCAAACGGACCGCCGTGAATGATGGTTGGGGTGTGTTCCAAGGTCTGCACGAGGTTGGGCTTGGCCGCGTCCTTCAGCAGGGCCGCAATCGCGCCGGTCACACCAAGCTGGGCCACCGTTACGGGTTTGCGGTCGTAAGAAAAGCCGATGACAATCCGGCCGATGCGTTCCTTGAGGTCGTGCAAGTCGCTGGCTAAGCACAAGACCGCCATGAGTTCACTGGCGACGGTGATGTCAAAGCCATCTTCGCGCGGCACCCCTTGGTACGGCCCACCCATGCCGATCACGATGTTGCGTAGTGCGCGGTCGTTGATGTCCAGCCCGCGCTTCCAGCTAATGCGCCGGGGGTCCAGGTTCAGCTGGTTCCCCTGTTGCATGTGGTTGTCAATCAGGGCTGCCAGCGTGTCCACCGCACAGGTTAATGCGTGCATGTCACCGGTGAAATGCAAGTTGATGTCTTCCATTGGCACCACTTGGGCGTAACCACCACCTGTGGCCCCACCCTTCATCCCCATGACGGGACCAAGTGACGGTTCGCGGAGTGCGAGCACGGCTTTTTTGCCAATTTTACGCAGTGCGTCCCCGAGGCCGACCACGATGGTGGACTTCCCCTCCCCCGCTGGTGTTGGGTTAATGGCGGTCACCAGGACCAGCTTGCCCTGCGGTTTTTGCGCCAAGCGCTTTTGGGCCGCAAAGGTGATTTTCGCCTTGTACGGGCCGTACTGCTCAATTTCGTCGGCCTGCAGTCCCGCAGCGCTTGCTACCTGGGCGATTGGCTGCATTTCATTTTTCTCGTTTGCTTGTGCGATATCAATGTCTGACATGGTTGCCCCCTAATTATGGTTGTTCAATAACTGTGCAATTAACGATGCCTTACGCCAGGTGCCAATTTGCAGGTCGCCGTATGGGGTGCCCTGCAATAGCAGCCGGTGTTTACCAATGACGCTGATGTTTAGGTCCTTAACCGGAATGGTCAGGGTGTTACTGGGCAGCACCCGCCTAAGCGTGAGGTGCTGCGCGCTGATGGTGCCATGATAGCGAACTACTTGTAAAATCACCACTAGGCTAGTGACTAATGCTACAATGATTGCAAGCAGCGATACATTGCTAGTTTCCATCTGCAGTGTCACCGCTAGTCCGTAACCGGCAATAATGAGGCCCCAAAAAATAACTGCGTCCATAATTGCGGGCTGGTACGAAAATCTTTGGCGCAAATCTATCACCATCCTAGGAAAATTTAGAACATGCTCAAATTGTACACAGACGCGGCCGTAAAAGGCAACCCAGGGCCAGCGGGAATTGGCATTCTTATTGTTGGATTAAATACTCCCATCGAAAAATCAGCGCCCATTGCGCCCATGACCAACCACGAAGCTGAGTTCGTCGCGGCGATTCACGGGTTCAACGAATTGGTGCATGCGGGCCTGGCTGGCCAAAACGTGCAGCTGATTTCGGACAGCGAACTAGTCATTGACGCGCTGAACAAGGGTTACACTAAGCATTATGGTGCGCTTTATGCCGAATTGGTGCAAGCCGCCGCCCCCTTCCCGCTTGTAATTCCGACGTGGCAAAATGAAAAGCAGAATCACCGCGCCCACCAGTTAGCGCTGCGGGGTCTGCACGCAAAGCGCGCGGATTAAAGCAAAAAAACGAGCCATTACCTGCGTTGGTAATGGTTCGTTTTTAGGTTAAATATCATCAAAACGCTTCTGGTTGGCCTTGAGTTCACTGTGTGCCGCGGCTACTAGCTGATCAACAGCGGTATCCAGTTCGGCGTCCGTTAGCGAATAAGCATCCCGTAAATAGCCTTCCGCGATGGCCCGGTAGTCACTTGTGGCGGCTCCCCCATCATGGAGCATTTCGTCAATGGCATCTGGCCAGTTGTCGATTGCTGCGGCAAGCTTGCTGGCAACGTGGTGGTCCTTCAGCCGGCGTTCAGCCGTGGCGACCAGCGTGTCGTTCATGTCAATTGCAGCCGCTTCGTCCTTTTTACGATTGCGTTTCATTATTTCCGTCACCTCAACTATATTTTACCGCTAATTCATGTTGCTGCGGCGTTAATCTTCGGCGACAGCTAGATCCTCATCGATGTAGGTGTAATCAATCCCCGAACCAGTCTTAATTCCCTTCTCGTGGACGGCCAGGTAGTGAATGTAGTGTTCCAGTGATAACCATGAACTGTAGCTACTGATGCTGAAGTAGAAATACTTGGACTTGTCCACCCGCGGGTCGGATACCTTGGTCATGTCCGCGGTGATAATCAGCCGCGCTACCGATTCAGAGTGCACCAGCTGCACGGCGGGCATTTGGGTGAGTGAGGCCTCAATCGCCGCGTATTCTTGATGGTCCATTGTCTCGTCGATGTAGATGCGCACGTGGCGCTTGGCGTCAGGCAGGGCGGTCGCGAGCAGCGGCGTGATGCGCCGGGTCAGTGGCGTTTGGATCTTACGGAAACCCTGCAGGTGGCCAGGCAGGGTCGCGAAGATTTGCTTGAGCATGTTCTCCAGCGAGCTCGGACTGGCCGAACCCACGGGAACGACGACCGGTTCTAATACGGGTACGCCTACCCCGAGAATTTTCATGGCCACGGTGACCGAGAGGATATTCCCGACTAACACCTGGTTGTCCAGCATGTGTGCATTAACGCCCGCCACCGTGTGCATCCGTCGCTGAATCAGTGAAACGAGCTGCCAATCCGCAGTGTTCAGCCGGGCGTGGTAGCCGATGAAGCGCGACAGTAGTTCGTCATCGTGGGTGTGGAAGCCGGCACAGAGCATCGTCTCCAGGTGAATGAGTGCAATGGTGTTCGGGAAATCACTGACAAAGTCCGGCATGTGGTTCAGCGCCGGTTTGAACCCCGTGATGGTGATTATTTCATCTAGTGGCCGCAACGAATTGAGTGGGTGCTTCGAATTAGCCCGAATAATGTTGACCGCACAAATCAGGCGGAGGCGGCGATGGTTGAAGTTTGGCATCACCAGCTGGGCTTTTTCCAGCCGGAGCGCCGTTTGTTCGGGCAAGTCCCCCAGTTCGGGAAACAGGTCGACCCCATCCTGGCAAATCTGCCAGAGTATCTCGCTGAGGGTAATCCGGACGACCATCTCGTTACCGTTGATGCTGATCGGATTGTAGTTCAGGCGGAGATCATATTGCTTCAGCATCTCGCTGAGCGCCTTGGTGCGCCGAAAAACAGTTGCCGTGCTGGTGCCCTGTGCGTCCGCGAATTCTTTGACGGTCCAGTCGGGGTGTTGCATGACGGCACAGAGGAATTCGCCGACAATCGATTGCCGCATTAAATAGACCGCGTAACATGGTGCGGGGATGTTGAAGCGGCGACTAATGGGTTCGGTGTGGGCGACGGGCGCTGCGCCCTTGCTCACGCGCAGTTCATTCAGCTCGTCCCCGATGATTTGAATCATGCGGTAGACGCTAGTTGTGCTCACGCCGCGTAATTTAGCAACGGTTTCCGCATTTTGGTACTCGCGTGGTAGATCAATGTACTGTTGGTAGAATTCCAGTCGGCTTTGGTCGTTATGGCCTAAAAACAATTGATACGTATACATAATTCTGTCACCCTCATCCCGGTTTGCTTAGCGACAATTCCCATACTTTAGATTATACAGGGTGACAAGACCTGTTTGGGAAAAGGGGGGTAACTTTTTTGCCATTTCACGTGTAACGTTACAAATCACTTAACAAATATCTGCATAAATTGCATATATGCACTTGTAAATAAGCACTATATTCGTTATTTAAAAGCTGGCCATTATGATTCTGGGCCGCCAACAAAAAAACAGACACACGGCCCGTTAAAAACGTGCGTGTGTCTGTTGGTGGTTCTTACCAAATAGTGATGCGCTTGTCAGGTGCCAAGTACATGCCGTCGCCCTCCTGAACATCGAAGGTGCTGTACCAGTCGTCCAGGTTGCGTGGCTGGATGTTAGCACGCAGGTAACCTGGCGCGTGGACGTCAGTTGCCAGAAGCAGCTGGGCGTATTCTGGGCGTTCCTTCATGCGCCAGATCCGGGCCCAGTTAGTGAAGAAGGCGTGCAAATCAACGTCGTCTTCCTGCTTTGCCGTGGTCAAAGCGGCGGAAATCCCGCCGGCATCGGCGATGTTTTCACTGACGATGAGCTTCCCGTTCACCTTGCCGCCCGCGTAGTCAATGCCGTCGAACTCGGCAATCATGTCCTGGGTCAACTCGTTGAACTTCTTGTAGTCGGCGTCCTGCCACCACTTCTTGAGGTTCCCGTACTCGTCGAACTGGGCCCCGTTGTTGTCGAAGCCGTGGGAGATTTCGTGGGCGATAACGGCCCCGATGCCCCCGAAGTTCTCGGATGGCGTCTGCTTCAGTGAGTAGAATGGTGCCTGCAAGATTGCGGCTGGGAACGTGATGTCGTTACGGGATGGGTCGTAGCAAGCGTTGACCAAGTGGCCAGGCATTGCCCATTCGGAACGGTCAACCGGCTTGGTCAGCTTAGCGAACTGCCACTTCTTGCGGGCTGCCGCGATGCCGGCAGCATTGGCGAGCAAGGTGGCACTTGGGTCAACCTTGAAGGCCGCATACATTGCGTCCACCTTGTCGGGGTAGCCCATCTTCAGAACCATCTTGTCCAACTTGACGATGGCCTTTTCACTTGTTTCCTTTGACAGCCAAGCGTTCTTTTGCAGCCGGTCCTTGTAGGTCGCAATCATGCGTTCAACCATCTTGATGACGTCCGTCTTGGCTGCCTCACCGAAGTATGTGCGGCCATAGTAGACCCCGATTGGTTCGGAGAAGAAGGTGTTGGTCAAACGGTAAGCACCCTTTTCCTTTGCTGGTGCTGCTGGCAGACCACGCAGGGCCCGGTTGAAGGCGCCACCGGCAATCCGCAGTTCGTCGCTGAGGAATGGGGTGTCGCTGAGCAAATCCTTGACGTACGCCCAAGCCTTGTAATCTGCGAATGTATCCGCGTTGAACAAGGTTGCAGCCTCATCCAGGAACCGGGGATCGTAGGCGATGACCTGTTCTGGCAAAGCCGGCATGGTTTCGTTCAGGAAGTTGATGAGGTCGAAACTGTCAGTCTTCTTGGCTGCTTCCGTGACGGAGATTGGGTTGTAGCATGCTGGGTAGTCGGCCCATTCTTCAGAGCTCTTGACCCGCTTAGCAACGGCAGCATCAAATGCCAGTGCGCCATCCAAGTAGGCATTCTGGTCAGCGGCGGACAAATCCGTCTTGGCTAGTACTACTGCCGCCGTTTCCCGCCACTTAGCGAGCAGCTTTGGCCCCTGCTCATTGTCCTTTGCGTAGTAAGTTGTGTCAGGCAAGATGGTGCTTGGACCCGAGATGACTACGGAGTTATGGCTCGTGTCTTTCATGTCGGCGTCAACGTCGACACTAACGGGCATTGGGAAACCGTTTGTGGCCAGCTGGCCAGCGTGTGCGTTGAATTCATCGATAGTGGTGATTGCTTGCAATTCCTGCAGGCGGTCAAGGGCGGGCTGAATGCCATCGGCGTCACGCTTAGCGAAATCGGTGGCCTGCTTGTATAACGTGATTGCTTCATTGAGGTCATCGCTATCGGACTGCTTGGTGCCAGCCGCGAACGCCTCGAAGTCGGCCATCAGTGTCTTTTCAACGTCGTCAGCTAGGTCTTGGAAGCCCCCAGTTGCGACCTTATCGTCGGGAATAACAGCAGTTGCGGCCCATTCACCGTTGACTGCTGCGTACAAATCATCTTGCACACGTGGTTGTGTATCTGCCATGCAATAATTCCTCCTCAGTAAAAATATGTAGTTAATCTTCTTCTAATACCTCGTTCATTGTACTCAAAAAATGATGAAAGTTAAAGCTAAGAATCCCATTTTGGCCCGTACAAGCGTCAATTTGTGTCCGCAGACGAAAAATAGCCCTCAATTTGCGGGCTATTTTTCGGTTTATTCAATTTTTAGTTGTACGCAACACGAGTGATTGCATAGCCGGGGATGCGTTTAATCCCCTTTTTGGTTTGCACCAGAATCACGGAACGGTCGGCGAACGGCTTCACCTGGCCGGGAATAATCTCCTTCACCGTCCCCTTGCACTTTTGCTTGTCCATCGTGGCAACGGTCACCTGCTGCCCCTTAATTCTGGCCTCGCTTAACCGCTTAAGAATGTCAATCATGCTTTCGCTCATGCGTTGTCCTCCTCTTCCAGTAGCTTGAAATCGGTTACAACTACATTATAACGCGTGCGGCGCAGATAATGAAGCGGTTTAGATTTTCTATTAATTTCTTAATGTTAGTGCTTGGCTGGTCGCTTTCCCCAGTACTGGAAAAGGTCCGTGCGAATGGCCCCGTTATATAGCTTGCGGCGCTTAGTTGCCTTCTGGCCGTAGAACCGTTCGAACTCGAGGTCCCCGGTCAGAATGTATTTGCTCCAGGTTGGCATGGTGCGGTAGACGTCCCCCATTTCGGTGGCAACGCGGCGGGCAGCTTCGACGTCGTTCATCCGCTTCCCGTATGGTGGGTTGGCGATGATGACCCCGTCCTCAAGGTCAGTGTGGAAGTCCTTGACGGCGACCTGACGGAAACGAATATTGTGCAAGACGCCGGCGTTTTGGGCGTTGACGTTCGCGATTTCAATCATTTCTTGGTTGATATCACCACCGATGATGGTCAACTCATTGTTGTTAATCAGGCTGTCTGCTTCTTCGCGCACGTCAGCGAGAATGCTGGGCTTCATGAAGTGGAAGTTGCTGAATGCGAAGTCACGCTTGATGCCGGGGGCAATGTTGCGGCCGATCAGGGCAGCTTCAATGGCAATCGTCCCGGAACCAGTCGTGGGGTCGTAGAACGGCATGTTCGGGTGCCAGTTCGTCAGCATGACCAGTGCCGCCGCGAAGTTTTCCTTCAGTGGTGCAGGGCCCTTGGCAACGCGGTAACCGCGCTTGAACAGTGAGCTCCCCGTCGAATCAATGGTGATGGTGGCGATGTCCTTCAGGATGGACACTTCCAGCGGGTACTTGTCCCCTGTTTCCGGCAGTCGGGAGTGACGGTGGTAAGTGGCACTCAGACTGTCAACGATGGCCTTCTTGGTGATGGCCTGGACGTCAGGCTCGGAGTGCAGCTTGCTGCGGACGGCGCGGCCCGCAACGGGGAACTGCGCGTCAAGTGGCAGGTAATCGGCCCAGGCAATTGCGCGGACTCCTTCGAACAGTTCCTCGAAAGATAGGGCCTTGAACTGGGTGACGATGATCTTAATCCGGTCGGCGGAACGGAGCCAGACGTTCGTGTACGCGATGTCACGTTCGTCGCCCTCAAAATAAACCTTCCCGTTTTCGGTGCGGGTCTTGTAGCCCATATCCTGCAGTTCGCGGGCAGTAACGGACTCGAAGCCCGCAGCCATCGTTGCGACTAGTTGATATTTCATATTATTCCTCTCTGTGGTTGGTGCTGGTGTGTGCGTTTAAGCAATTACGAATTAACTGGTTTTGCATTTACCATTGTATACTAAAACAGCTTGGGTTGCCCCAAGCTGTGCCTGCCTGTAAACCTCTATAGGCCATGTTTTGTTCCGGTCGGAAGTCAGGCACAACCGACCATTAGTAATCATCTATCTTAGTGCAATGCACTATTTCGCCGTTAGTTCAGTTACCATGGCGAAACGCCCCTACCAAAGTTTGGGTTACTCGCTTGCGGGGTTTACCCGTTCCAGGCGCACCGTTTCCGATGCGCATCGTCTCTGTGGCACTGTTCAGACCTACTGGCGCATAGCATAAGCCTTAGCGCGTTTGGTCGCCGTTACCGATAACTCGGTACCCAGGCTTATTGGGCCTGGCGCAATCACTACAGGCATCGCAGCCTGTGCGGGCATGGACCTTCCTCACCCTACATACATAGGGCGCAATTACTCGTGGTTTACAGGTTTAGTAACAAATTAATATTGGCCACGTTCACGTGGGTCGCTAGCGGCGGAGTTGTCTCCGGCGAGCTTGCTGCCAAACACGTGCCGCTCAAGATTCGACAGACGTTTCAGAATGTCGTAATTTGTTGCAGCAGTACTGGTAGGTGCTGCTGTGCTGGCCGTGCCCTTAGCAACAGTGAGTTGCTTGTTGAGTTCGTCGACGCGGCTAACCAGCCGTGCGTGTTCCTCATTGAGACGGTCAATCTCTGCGGTGTAGGCTTCGTAGTCCTTGATGATTGAGTCGAGATACTCGTCGACTTCATCAGGATCGTAGCCCCGCATTTTGGTCTTAAACTGTTTATTGAGAATATCTTTTGGTCCGTATTGGACACTGAATTGCTGTTCGTTTTCTGAATCCATATTAAACACCTCGGAAATTCCCACGCGGGGATAAATATATTTTAGCATAAATTATTAGTTTTGAAAATCATTATTTCGTTCGGCTTCGGCTTCTGCCAGTGCCCGCGCCGTTTCTTCTAGATCATCCATCGAAATATTGCGAAAATCATACTCACGGCGGGCCGGCAAGTTCTGCACGCGGCGGTAGTCGTAGTCGGGTTTGCCGGGGAAGTCTGGGTCGTAAACAAACAGCGCCCCATCCGTATGGTCCGTCATGAACTGACCGTATTGTGCCAGCTGGTACCCGCCCTTATAAGGGTCGTTGCTAATGCTGGCAGAAAAATCGACGCGCGTGCGCAGTTGGGCCAGCGCTTCTTGACTACTTTCTTGCCACCGCTCGCCAAAGTTCTGGTACGGCAACATTATCGCCACCTGCAAATCGGGGTAGTCTTTTTTGAGTTCGAGCGCAACTTCGGCGGCCCATTGCTCTGTCCCCTGCTGGCCCCCGGTGATCAGCCATTCGAGCCCGTCGTCCAGATAGTCACCAAGAATATTTTTTAGTGAATCTTTAATTACCGGGATGTGCGGGTCTTTCTGGCCGTGCACGTTCAGCTCGTATGCGCGGTATCCCGTTACCCAAAGGCGTTTTAGCACTGAAACTCCCCCTATTAACCATCCGCAATTTAAGGCGGTTGTTAAGCTGTTTTTATGCGCTTGCTCACTATTGTTGTTATAATAAAACACAGGAGCGTGATGAAGATGGTATTCCACTACCCAAATGGTAGTTCATACACAGCATCAAAGCAATCCACGACCGCAAAACAGCACCACGAAACGATTTACGGTGGTCGCGGGATGACGCTAGAAGATGAACTGAACGCGGCCAACGCGTATTATTTACAAATTGGGCGTGCGGTTGTCCACAAGAAACCGACGCCAATCCAGATTGTGAAGGTTGACTACCCCGCCCGGAGCAAGGCGGTCATCCGCGAGGGCTATTTTAAGACGCCGTCGACGACCGACTACAATGGGGTCTACCGCGGCTGGTACCTAGATTTTGAAGCCAAGGAAACCAAGAACAAGGCCAGCTTCCCGCTCAAGAACTTCCACCAACACCAAATCGACCACATGCGGGCGTGCTTGGTGCAGGATGGCTTGTGCTTTGTGGTGATGCGCTTTGCGGTGCTCCACCGTTTGTTCGTCGTTCCCGCCAGCATGGTGATTGTGGCGTGGGACAACCAGCAAAACAGCCGCAAGTCCATCACTTTAGCAACGATTATTGATGCGGGTTTTGAACTAACTCCGCAACTGGAACCAACTGTCCCCTACCTCGATGGTGTGGACTGGTTGATTAAGAAGAAAGTAGGTGCCTCAAGTGGCAACAAGTTCGAACGCAACTGATTCCCGGATGGCCAAGAAGCGGCAAGCAAAACGGCAACCAGCTAAACGCAAGCAGCGTGGCGGCAACGGTGGCAATGTTCAGCACCACCCAATCCGCAAATTCTTTAAGTGGGTGGGCATTGTCATCCTGGCGGCGTTTTTGTTCGGGGTCGCGCTATTTGCTTACTACGCCAAGGACGCGCCCGAAATTACGCAATCAGATTTACAAAAAGACGGTAGTTCGACTATCTACGCGATGAACAACAAGCAGATTACGCAGTTGGGGCTGGAAAACCGGGAGTACATCACGGCCCAGAAGATTCCCCAGCAGCTCAAGGATGCGGTGGTTTCCGTTGAAGACAGTCATTTCTACAACGAACCGTTCGGGATTAACCCGATTCGGATTGTGACGGCCACCATCAGTAACGTGCTGCACCGCGGCGGACTGCAAGGGGCAAGTACCCTCACCCAGCAGGTCGTGAAGCTGTCCGTGTTCTCCACCAAGGCGTCTGACCAGACCCTAAAGCGTAAGGCCCAAGAAGCGGTCCTCGCCTTCAAGGTGGAACAGAAGTACAGCAAGGAACAGATTCTCGAATTCTACATCAACAAGGTCTACATGAACTTCGGCCAGTACGGGATGCAGACGGGGGCCAAGTATTACTATGGTAAGTCCCTCAGCAAGCTGACCCTCGCCCAGACCGCCTTCATTGCCGGCCTCGGCCAATCACCAGTGGGCTATAACCCGTACACCCACCCGGAAGCGGCGACTAAGCGTCGTGACACCGTGATTAACGCGATGCTCAAGAACAAGAAGATTACGGCGACCCAGGCGGCGGAGGCCAAGGCCACCCCGATTACGAGTGGGCTCGTCAAGCAAAAGACCGCTAAGAACAACGCCGACGAGGCGAAGGTCACGGATAGTTACCTCACCTCTGTCATTAAGGAAGTGAAGAAGCGGACCGGGCTTAACCCGTACACCGCGGGGATGAAGATTTACACCAACCTGGATCTCAGCGCTCAAAAACGGCTGTACAAGATTGTTAATTCCGACAAGTACGTGCAGTTCCCCGGCGACACCTTCCAGACAGCGGTCACGATGACTAATCCGGAAACGGGTCAGGTCACTGCGCAGATTGGGGGCCGCAAGACGGGTGATGTCCAGCGCTCTCTGAACCGTGCGACCCAAACCAGTCGTTCGAACGGGTCGACCATGAAGCCGATGATGGACTACGCGCCCGCGATTGAGTACCTTAGTGCCAATACGGGCCTGACGATAGCTGATGAGAAGTACTACTACCCCGACTCTGACGTTGAATTGCACGACTGGGATAACAAGTACATGGGCGATATCAGTATGCGCACCGCCCTCAAGCTGTCGCGGAATATTCCCGCCATCAAGATGCTGGCGGCAACGGGCTTGTCCCGCGCCAACTCCTTCGTGAAAGGTTTGGGCCTTAAGCTCACCAAGGCGGAACGTACGGCCTATTCTTCTGGGATTGGTGCCGGCGTTTCAACCGAACAGGAAGCTGCAGCGTACGGGGCATTTGCCAACGGCGGGCAGTACTACAAGCCATATTACGTCCGCAAGATCACGACGGCTGATGGCGTCAGCACCAGTTACTCCTCTTCCCCAACTCGCGCGATGAAGAGCAGCACCGCCTACATGATTACGGATATGCTCAAGGACGTCATGCTCAGCGGGACTGGGACGTCCGCCAAGTCCGGTAACCTGTACGAAGCCGGGAAGACCGGGAGTGTTAACTACGGGGATGCCGAAATCAAGAAGAACCCGAGCCTCAAGGGCCTGAACAAGGACGAGTGGTTCACCGGTTATACCCGTAAGAACGTCATTTCCGTCTGGACCGGGTACGATAAGCCGCTCGAGAACGGGCTGGGCGCAGTGAGCCAGAAGATTGCGCTCCTCATTTACCGCAACCTGATGTCTTACGTCTCGGAAAACGAAACCAACGAAGACTGGGTAATGCCAAGCACCGTGATTGCTAAGCAGGTTAACGGCCAGCGTGAATTGTTCGTCAAGGGCAGTGCGGCCGCTAACATTGCCGATGACTCGAGCAGTTCGTCCAGTGACTCCAGTTCGGACAGCAGTTCTGAATCCAGCGAATCTTCGTCAAATTCGGAATCTTCCGCTGCCGACAACAGTTCGGATTACTCAAGTTCACTCAGCAGCGACGATAATGCAGATGAGCAAAGCACTGCCTCCAGCAAGTCGACTTCGACCAGCTCGGAATCTGCATCGACACATTCCGCAGCGTCCTCGTCCGCGCGGCAGTAAGGACAAAACACCTTCGCAAATGATGCGGAGGTGTTTTTTTACGCCCAATTCACAAGAAGAGGAAGCAGCCAGTGGCTACTTCCTCTTCTTGGTTTAAAGTGATTCGTATTTTTGCTGGTGCCGGCGGACGGCCTCAGGAGTGGTCAGCTTTTGCTTCTCCCACCGAATGAGGACGCGGTCGATATACTTGAGCGAGTACGCCTGGTTTAGCACGGCCTCGCGCAGTGCGAGCGTAATGAGCTCGACTGAGTAATGGTCAACGTTGAGCCAGTCACGAATTGTCTGCTGCTCAATTGGCGTCAGCAGCCGGCCGAATTCGGTTTCGACCTGTCCAGCAACCGTGCGAAACGGCGACTGGGTGCGCGCACTCGGCGCGCTTTCGTCTTCCGCTGGCGCAGTCGTCAGCCGCTCCAGCAGTGGCGAAACGTCGTAGTGGTCAACGAGCTTACCGGAAGCATCCGTGCTGGTTTGGAGCAGTACGGCCCCCTTCGCACACAAACTGTTCAGGGCGTTCATGAACGTGGTCTGCTGCATCTTGGCGTTGCTGGCGAGCTGCTCTAAATCTGGTGCGTCCGCGTGGGTCTGCACGTATTGACTGAGAAACAGGTAAACCAGTAGTTCTGATGCGGTTAAATCCGTGTTCGTGAAGTGCGTGAACAGCAGGTTGGAGAAGGAACTGCTGCCGGCATTGATGTAAGCACCAAAATTACGCATATCGGTGCCCCCTCTTCATTAAGGCTTGATGCGGTTGATCATCCGTGGGAACGGAATGGCCTCACGCAGGTGATCCAGCTTGCAGATCCACGTGATAGCGCGTTCGAGACCGAGACCGAAACCAGAGTGCGGCACACTGCCGTACTTGCGCAGATCCAAGTACCATTCGTATTCGCTGAGGTCGAGACCCTTGGCCAAAACGGCTTCCTTGAGGGCATCGTAGTCGGTTTCACGTTCGGAACCACCGATGATTTCCCCGTAGCCTTCTGGTGCCAGCAGGTCAGCACAGAGGTAGACATCGTCGCGGTCTGGGTGTGGCTTCATGTAGAATGGCTTGATGGTCTTCGGGTAGTTCATGATGAAGACGGGCTGTTCGAACTGGTCAGAGATGTAGGTTTCTTCTGGCGCACCGAAATCATCGCCCCACTTGGAATCGAAACCGCCCTTTTGCAGCATTTCGATTGCTTCGTCGTAACTAATACGTGGGTAAGGCAACTGGGTGTACTTCCGCAGCTGGTCGACATCGCGGTCCAGCAGCTTGAGGTCGTATTCACAGTGGTCAATGACGTTCTGCACGAGGTAAGCAATGTAGCGTTCCTGGACCTTGAGGCTTTCATCCTGGTTGGTGAAGGCCATTTCTGGTTCAATCATCCAGAATTCGGTCAGGTGCCGGCGCGTCTTACTCTTTTCGGCACGGAAAGTTGGGCCGAACGTGAAGACCTTGCCGTAAGCCATGGCGCCTGCTTCGGCGTACAGCTGGCCACTCTGGCTCAGGTAAGCATCGTGGTCGAAGTAGTCCGTCTGGAACAATTCCGTCGTCCCTTCAGGTGCGGAACCGGTCAGAATTGGGGAATCCATCTTAATGAAGCCTTCGTTGTTGAAGAATTCGTAGGTGGCCCGGATAATTTCGTTACGCACGTGCATGATGGCGTATGGCCGCCGACTGCGCAGCCACAGGTGGCGGTGGTCAAGCAGGAATTCAATCCCGTGTTCCTTAGGCGTGATTGGGAAGTCTTCACTTTCGCCGACAACCTCAATATCGCTTACCTGAATTTCGTAACCAAAGTGGCTCCGGGTATCTTCATTGATGACCCCGGTTACCCAGAAACTGGTTTCCTGACGCAGGCCCTTTGCCGTTTCGAAAACTTCTTCGCTCACATCATTTTTCCGGACAACCCCCTGGAAAAATGCGGAACCGTCACGCAACTGGAGGAACGCGATTTTACCGCTGCTCCGCTTGTCGGTGAGCCAAACACCAATCTTGACTTCTTCGCCAACGTGGTCTTTGGCATCGATAATGCTGATACGTTGTGCCATTGAATACTACTCCTTCTATCCCGTCATCCGGGGAAATATGTAGGTCCGGGGACTGGCCCCGGCCTATTAAGAACACAAATGAGCGCCCGGATAATCCGGACCGCTCCGTGTGTTATGCACTGGCTTCATGCCTTAGCAATTATAATTTAAATACTGGATGTGACGAATGCATTGATGCGCGCAACAGCTTCAACCAAATCCTCAAGGCTCTTGGCATAGCTGAGCCGGATGTGGTCTGGCATCCCGAATGCACGGCCGGCAACTACAGCAACGCCCGTGTCTTCAAGCAGTGCGGAGACAAACGTGTCGGTTGAGTCATAGCCCAGCGCGCGCACCGCTCCAGAAACCTTCGGGAACAGGTAGAAGGCACCGGCTGGCTTGCTGTCAAACTCGAAGCCAGGAATTGCCTGGAGCAGTGGATAGATTGTGTTGAGGCGCTCCTCGAAGGCTTGGCGCATGGATTCCACGGACTTCTGGTCGCCGGTGTACGCGGCAATCGCTGCGTACTGGCTGGCCGCAGCCGGGTTACCGGTCGCGTGACTCACGATGGTGGACATGGCCTGCGCGAGCTTCTTCGGCCCGGCAATGAAACCAATCCGCCAGCCAGTCATGGCGTAGGACTTAGATACCCCGCCGACAAGAACCGTGTTTTCCGCAATCGAGTGGTCGAGTTCCAGCATCGATGTGCATTCTGCCCCATTATATACGAGGTCACTGTAGATTTCATCCGCGACAATAAGAATATCATGCCGCACCGCCCAGTTACCAATTAATGTTAGTTCCTGTTTGGTGTAGATCGCCCCGCTTGGGTTCTGCGGACTATTGATGACGATGGCACGGGTCTTCGCATTAGCGACCGCGTCCAAATCGTCGACGGTGACCTTGAACCCGTTTGCGGCCTTAACTGCCTGGGGTACCCCACCAGCAAGGCGAACTTGTTCAACATAGGACACCCAGCCGGGGATTGGAATCAGCACCCCGTCACCGGGATCAAGGATGGCACTAAAAATGCCGTAGAGAGCAAACTTCGCACCGTCAGTCACCACAATTTGTTTCGGGTCGTACTTGTAGCCGGTTTTGGTGGCGACATGATCCGCGATTGCCTGGCGCAGTGCCGGCAACCCTGCTGCTGCGGTGTAGAAGCTGGCCGCGCCACTATTAATGGACGCGATTGCGGCGTCTGCAATGTCCTTAGGCGTGGTGAAGTCGGGTTGACCAACGGACAGGTCGATGACATCCGCGCCCGCAGCTTTCATTTGTGCGGTTTTTTGACTAACGGCGAGGGTTGCACTGGGGTTAACCTGTGCAAGTCTTTTTGCAATATGCATAATACTGCCTCTCTTTCGGTGTTGTCAGTTTTTATAAATCACGAATAACCTTGAGCTGTTGTCCAGTTGCGAAATCATAGGTTACATAACCTAGCGTACCATTTTTACCCATGAATCCAACATCCCAAACGAAATCTTTTCCGGTTTTTCGCAAAGAAGCGTTCAAAACACGCTTGGGGGTGAAATCTGCCCACACTTTACGCAGGATTTTGTTCCGCGTCGTGCCGTTGTTCTTGTGCAGAACGTTGACCTTTCCCGTCTTCTTCGCAATCACGACGTAAACCGGCGCACCGCCGCGTTCGCCGCTCACAGTGAGGTAACTCTTGTCGCGCGTGTCCCACCAGAAACCATTGATGTTCGTGGTTTTCGCGGAGGTGCGCGCGATATTCTCGGCCTCGCTCCGCACCTTCGAATACGGGTGCATTGCTGACCAGAGGACGAAACCAATCGCGAAGATTACGACTAGAATCACACCGGAAATGGCCCAGCGTTGCCAGGAAATTGTTTTACTACGCATGCTTGGTTCCCTTCTTATTCTTTGCGACATGTTCTGAAAGTGGCGCTAACCACTGCTCGATGGCGGCCGGAATCTCTGCGGTCGGCATGATGTCCGTGTCCACGTGCGGCAGGGCCTTTTGCATCCCGCGGCCGAACTGGGTCTTGGTGAAGCGCGGATCCAAAACGATGAATACTCCGCGGTCATCTTCCCGCCGGATTAACCGGCCGAAGGCTTGCCGTAATTGGAGCGTGGCCCGCGGCAGCGCGTCCACCTTGAATGGGTCCAGCCCCTTTTCCGTGATGGCCTTGCCGCGCGCCTCTACCACCGGATCATTCGGATTGGCAAAGGGCAAGCGGGTCACGATGACTGATTCCAGCTGCTTGCTGGGGTAATCGACCCCTTCAAAGAAGCTGGCTGCTCCCAGTAGCACGGCGTTGGTCGAAACGGCAAACCGGCGCGCGATTTTGGCGGCCGTCCCCGTGACGCCCTGCGCCAGAATTTCTTTGTTCACCGACAAGTGCCGGGTGCACAGTTCATTATATACCGCCTTGATGGTATTCAAAGACGTGAACAACACCAGCGTTTGGTGTTCATTGTCGGCTAATTGGGCGATGCTGTCGGCCAGGTAGCGCACGTATTCCGGCGTGAGCGTGGCTGGCGCTTCCGGCGCGTCGGTGGCCAGCAAGATGTGTGCCTGGTCGCGGAATTTGAACGGACTGCGGGTCACTAGCACCTGTTCGGGTTTAAACGAACCGTAGCCAAGTTCGTGGGCCAGGAAGTTCGACCGCCGCCGGACGGTCAGCGTGGCGCCGGTGAAGACGGGCGCGGTGAAATTGCTGAGGAGCTCCTGAATGCGGGCCCCGGTATCGACGGACCGCCAGCGCAACGTGAGGCTGGTGAGGTCATCTGGGTGTTTCAGCTGCACCAGCGGGATGGTCAGTTCGGCCGTCTGCAACCGCGGCGAGGCCGTGGCGACATCGTGAACGGCCTGCAACTGATTGGCCAGTGCGCTGCTGACTTCATCGAGACGCTGGAAAACCTGCACGTCACTGGTCAGAAAACGGGAACGGGAGCGCAGGTAATCGGTCCGCATGCTGGTCGCAATCTGGATGATTTGCTGCAGGTTGCGTTCGAGGCCGCGGGCCGCATCGGCGAACCGGTCGAAGAAGGCGCGCACCTCAACGGGCGTCAGCACCTGGTTAATCGACCCGGTGTGGGGCCGCTCGCGGTGGCTGAAGTAATGGTGGAACAGCTGCGTTTGAATGGTGGCCACCGTCTTGAGCGCTGCCGCTTCGTTTTGCTGCATCTGACTAATTTGGTACGTCACCATTTCGTTGTCCGCGTAGATGGTGCTGAGGCTGGTGTGCTCCGGATAGTTCACGATACTGTTCAAACTACTCAGCAGGCGCCGCAGTTGGGTGAGGTTGAAGTGCACCCCGAGGCCCGGTGCGACGTTATCGGCAAAGCGGTGGGCCTCATCCACGACGAGGTACGGTTTGTGCGCGAATGGTGAGTCTTCGTAATGGCGCGCGAGGAATGCGTGGTTGGTAATCACGAAGGTGGCGTTATCCGCCCGTTCCAGGAGGCGGCGGTAGAAGTCCAGTTGATAGAACGGATTGCTATGACTGGAACCGAAATCACCCGTGTGTCGAATCCGCCGCATGAGTAGCGACTGGTCGCCGGTCAGGTGCAGATTGTCGAGGTCCCCCGTTTGCGTTTGGGTGAGCCACACGATTAGCCGGAGCTGCAAAAGCTGGTCGGCCCGGTTGAAGTCGTCGGTGGTTTGGAGTGTCGTCGCAAACTTGTTCAGGTCGATGAAGTGGCGTGCACTCTTCAGGACGACCGCGTCGAATTTGGCGCCGTACAGGAGGCCCAACTCACGGAACGTGGTGGTTGCCAGCTGCTCCTGCAAAACCGTGGTTGAGGTCGCGACTACGACCTTGTGTTCCGGCGTCGCGATGGCCGCTAGTGGCGTCAGGTAGCCCAGCGACTTCCCCAGCCCCGTGCCGGCCTCAATCAGCAATGGCAGCTGCTGGCCCTTAGCGTTGGCGTAAATCATGTCCATCATCTTCGCTTGGCCGAACCGGAACCGCAACTTGGCGCTTTTCATCGCGTGCCGCTTAGCCTTGTCGGTTGCGGGGTAATCTGGCTGGATCGTGGTCGTTACGGGCGCAGTCGGATTAACGACGGTCAGCCCCTGCACCTGCGTGTAGCGTTTTGAGACCGCGGGTGCGTTGCGGGCGAGGAATTTAATGTAAGCCCCCGTTTCACGGACCAGAAAGTCACTGCGCTCGGCAATGAGGCGCTGCGTCGGTCCGGGCAGCTTCGTGAACTTGCGGGTCAGCTTGGTGAGCATGGTTGCAGTACTGATGGCGTCACTGTCGGCTTGGTGCGGATTATCGTGTTTGATTTCGAGCACCTTCGTCAAATCCGACAGCCGGTAGCTAGCTTCGTTGGGTAATAAAATTTGCGCCAGCTGCACCGTGTCGATGGCCTCATTCGTTAGTGGCGGCTGCCCCACCCGCTGCAGCTCGGCACTCAGGAAGGGATAATCGAAGTTGACGTTGTGGGCCACAATCACGCTGTCCCCGATGAGCCCCGCTAGCGCGCCAGCGACCTCGTCGAAGTACGGCGCACTGACGAGCATGTCTGGTGTGATGCCGGTGAGGTCCTGAATGGCCTGGGGAACTTCAGTGTCTGGATTGATGAGCTGGGACACGGTTTGAATAATATGCCCGCGCCGAACTAGTGCACACCCGAATTGGATGATGCGACCGCCGTTTTTTAAGTCTGGTCCGGTTGTTTCGAGGTCAATTACCGCATAAACGGTGTCTTGATTCATTTAATACTCACCCTTAAATAGTGGAAACACCTGTGGTCTCCGAATTGAGCGGGAGTTTTGGCCCCCGCAATAAACATACTTAAATCATTTTACTCTGGATAGTCGTTCAGCGCCAATACATCGCCGGTTTCGAGCAAAACTAACCGGGGATGGATGGTTTGGCCGGTGATGGAATGCAGCGCGCGGGCGTACAGTGCCAGTTGGCCCGAATAGCGGTCCGCAACTGCCTGGACGTTGCCGTTTTTAACGTGGTCAGTCTTGTAATCAAACAAAACGATGCCGTCTGCCGCGGGTAAATAACCGTCGATAATCCCGTGAATGAGAATTTGCGCCGCATCCCCCGCCATCTCCGGGAACAAGCGGTCCGCCGGTACGAGCATGGCAAATGGTACTTCCCGCTTGACTGCTGCCGCATTGGCCTGCAGCGCTTGCCCCAAGTCCGTTGCGTAAAAACGGGCAACGTTGGCTAAGTTGACGTGACTAGCGGCGTCTGCGGTCGTCACGCCCCGCGCAACCAGGTCGGCTAGTTTGGCTTCCATTACTTGACTCGTCACCGGCTGCCTTAGATCCAGTTCGTGCAGCAGTGCGTGGGTGGCGGTCCCGATTGCGGCGCCATCAGCGGCCGTTTTGTCCTGCATGAACTGCGGGGTCGCCAATTCGGCGTTGACCCGGTTACGCCACAGGTTCTTGGCCCCATTCCGGTCGGCGAGTTCCTGCAGCGACGGGTCGCTGCTGAAGGCACTCTTGATTTCAGACACCGACTGGAAACCAGTGGTGGTCGTTGCTGCTGCGAATGGGTACTTGTACTGCAGCCACTGGTCAACGTCGACGTCGAGAGCTGGCTGGGCAATCTGGGACCCAGTGTGCTTGCCGCGCACGTCGGGCGCCTCCGTGAAGAACTGCACGCTAAATTCGGTTTGGTCGGTGGTTAGGGCCGCATTGATGTTCACCGCCTCTGGAAAACTTGGGTGGCGCACCAGACTGGCGCCAATCAGGTCCAGTTCGGAGGTGGCGTCGAGGCGGCTGGCAAGTGGCAAAACGAGCTCGTCCGTGGCGGCCAAGGCATTCCACTTGGCCACGGTTTCGGCAGCTGCGCCGGTATTGCCCACCACAAAGAGCCGTTGCTCAGCGCGGGTTAACGCCACGTACAGCACCCGCATGTTCTCGGCCTGTTCACTCTGTTGCTTGGCGGCTTGCTCCAAAGTGAGCTGCGGCGTGGGGATGGTCAGCTGCCGGTCTTCGTCAAACCAGTTGATGCCAATCCCGTTTTTGCTTAGAACCACCCCATTGTCTCCGTGGCCCCCACGAAAATGGCGGCTGGTGTTCATTAAGAAGACAATCGGGAACTGCAGGCCCTTGCTCCCGTGAATGGTCATGAGGTTGACGGCGTTGGTATTCGGGTCGAGGACGACGGGCGTTGCGAGGTCTTGGTCACGATTCATCATGAGCTCGATGAAGTGGACAAACGCGAACACACCGCGAAAGCCCCCCTCTTCGTACGTGTGCGCCCGTTCGTACAAGGCGTGCAGGTTGGCCTGGCGCTGTTTGCCCCCCGGCAGGCCGCCGACAAAATCGAGGTAGCCGGTGTCGTGGTAAATCGCCCAGATTAAATCTACCAGTTGGTTGGTCTGGGCCAAATCACGCCAAGAGTTGAGCTGACTGGCAAAGCGTGCGGCCTTGGCGTACGTGCGACTTGCCAGCGGAGTGGCGGTGTTCGCATCGAAGTCCCGGCAAAATTCCGTGAAGGCGGTATAGTAAGGTGCGGACTTGTCCTTGAGCCGAATCACGGCCAGTTCGTCGGCGTTCATGTCGACGATGGGTGAACGCAAAACCGCGACCAGCGGGATTTCCTGTTGCGGGTTGTCGATGACGCGCAGCAAGGACAGCATTACCTGCAGCTCGGTTGTCTTGAAGTAATTCTGCGCATTGGTGATGACAATCGGGATGCCCGCGTCCGCGAAGACTTGCTGCAAGACGAGGTTTTGGCTACGGGTTGGTTCCAGTAACGTAATGTCCCGGTATTCAATTGGGCGCATGGTCCCCGTTTTGCGGTCGAAAATCTGGCTGGCGCTGCCAACCAGCTGGTTAATGCGTTCGGCAACGATGCGCACTTGGGCCTCATCCTTATCCACTGCAGGGCCGTCGTCTTCTGCGTCCTTGTCCGGTGCGTACAGCAAGACTTCCGTTGCGGGCCGGTAAGTGCCGTAGTCGGTCGCACCGTACTGCAGTTTTTCGGCGCCAGTATAGCTGATTGCGCCCACCTGCTGATCCATGATTTGGGTGAAAATCAGGTTGGTGAACTCCAGAATATTCTGGCTGGAGCGGAAGTTATCGGCCAGGGTGATGTGCTCGCCGCGTTGCTTAAATGCTTCTTGAACGCCCGTGTCCACTTCCGCGTAGGCATCATACTTATCCATGAACATTGACGGGTCAGCTAAACGGAAACCGTAAATGCTCTGCTTGACGTCCCCCACCATAAACCGGTTGCCGGGTTTAGGCTGACTGACCGCATTCAGCAGTGCTTCCTGCAGCGGATTGGTGTCCTGGTACTCGTCGACCAGCACCACGTCGAAGCTGTCACGGTACGCATCCCCCACCCGCACGCCGGTGTCGGGGTCCTTGGTCGTCAGAATTGTCAGTGCGGCCTGCTCAATGTCGCCAAAGTCCATGGTGTGACGGCGACGCTTTTCACTCGCGTACGCGGTAAGGAACGCCCCCGCAACCTTGCTGAGTTCGCGCACAACCGCGCCGGCACCCGTCAGCGTCTGCGTTAGGTCAGTTGCGGGCAGTTGCAACAGGGGTAAGACGTGCTTAGTGAAAATTTTGTGCGCATTATCACGCAGGTTCTTCGCGGTATCCTTCTGTTCCTTCAGCACCTCATCCTTGACGCGGGCAGTGGACCAGCTCGGCCACTTCTGGTTGTCGTTTGTGGCAGTAAACAGATAGTGATAATCATTGCCCAACTGATCCACGATGGCGTCGATGCGCTGCTCGTCCGCGGCCAAAATGCCGTCCCACTTTGCCAGCTCGTCACCTGCAGTGTTAGTGCGCGCTTTGTGCAATAGCGTCGTGATTTCCCGCAACGCGGGCTCAATGGCCATGGCCAGCTGGTTTACAAACGGCGACCCCGCGTTGAGGTCCGCCGTATAGGTATCAGGCAGGTGGTCAACCCAAGACTTAGGGTCGGTGGTCGTCATGGCGTACGTGTATAGGCGCATGATGAGGTCGCCCAGAATGTCGTCGTGCCAACCAGTGGCGAAGTTGCGGGTCAGCCGGTTGAATTCAGTGGCGTCGGTGGTGTAAAACTCTTCCCGCAAGTCGTCCCAGACCTGCTCCTCAATCATCAGCGCTTCGGTTTGGTCGGCAAGGATGCGGAAGTTCGGGTCGAGGTTCGCCACATAGTAGTACTGCTGGACCACTTGTAGGGCAAATGCGTCGAGGGTACTGATTGGCGCACTGGCCACCAGTCCGATCTGCTGCGTCAGGTGCTGGCGCTGCGCCGGCGACATCACGTTGCGCTTCTCGGTGAGGTATTGCTTGAGTGCCGTGTCGATTTTGGCTTTCATTTCTGCCGCGGCGGCGTTAGTGAAGGTCACCACCAGCATGCGCGTGACATCCCCACCCGCCAGAATCTGCCGGCGGATGCGTTCGACCAGCACCGCCGTCTTGCCGGACCCCGCGGATGCGGAAACCAGCACGTTGTGGCTGCCGGTGGCCGGTTCCTGAGTAAAGTCGGGAGTGCCGTCCATGATGGCCTGCTCTTGGGCCTTGGTGTAATTTGGTTCGTCTGTCATGTTGGGACTCCTCCTTATTTGAAGTCAGAATTGGTGTACGCGCTGGTACCGGCCTGCAGCCGCGCCAGTACTTCCTTGAGCGCCAGTTTGGGCAAATCGCGGTACCGGTTGCCGGATAGTGCTGGGTCAAACTGCATGATGGCCGTGTAATCAGACATGGTGATGGTACTTGCTGACTGGTCGTAACGCGCGGGCGCCAGTTCGATGACCCCCGCCAGAATGCGGTCGGCAGCCAGGCGAATGAGCTCCTCATTATTGTCCAGTAGCAGGTCGATTTGCTGCGGCGTCACAATTGGGGTACTGCTAGTCGGCGTGGCGTCCTTTTTAAGCTTGATGGGGAAAAATGGCGAGCTGGTGCTGCCCTTAGGTTCACCGTCATCATCGGTGATGGTCTGATCAAGGGTCGTGAAGTTCGGCGTCGCGACGATGATGCCCTGCATTTGCAGCATCGGCAAGATGGCCTCGTCTTTGTTATCTGGGGTGATGCCCAGCTGGTACGGCAGGCGCGGGTTGAACAGGTGCATGAACACGCCCCCCGCGGGTACGAGGCTGCGATTTTGGGTCACGCCGGCATTTTGGACCGCGGCGATGTAGGTGAGCATTTGCATACCCAGGCCAAAATAAGCGTCCTGGGGCGAAAAGCTCTTGGCACTTGATTTGTAGTCCACGACCATATATTCGGTTTGGCCGGGCAGCTGCAATTCGTCGAGCCGATCAATCCGCCCCCGCACGAGCACGTGCTGGTTGCCCTGGGGGTCAATCGGCACGTCCAGGGCGGGCAAGCCGTTCTTGCCCATCCCGAAGTCCAGTTCCTGGGCCGCGACCTTGAAGCCAGATTGCTGTTGCTCCCGGCGCACCGCCCACGCGGACTGGTGCAATACGTCCTTTAACAGCTGCGTGATGAACTGCATGCGCGCCGAGCTTTCGAGTACGGCAAATTCGGGCTGCTTGGTTAAGGCGTCCACGATGGTGTTGATGGCTGCGGTCACCTCATCCTTGCTCATGGCGCCAATGCCGCCACGTGCGGCGGCCTGGCTGAGCAGCTGCTGCATCACCGCGTGGTACAGCGTGCCGGTATCTGCGGGGGTCAAGGTGAACTCGCGCCGGGGCGTGAGGGCCAGCCCATATTTAACGAAGTATTCAAACGGATTGCGGAAGAAGGTCTCAAGCCGGGAAATCGAGACGGCTAAGTGACGGCCGTAGAGTTCCTCTGCGAGCACCTTCTGCAAGTGGCCCGCGGTATTGGTGTAATCCAGACTCGCATCCAGTGTGCGCATGAGCGGCGCCAAGGTGGTTTGCCGCAAACTGGTGGCGACGGTTTGCCAAGCGGGCCCAATCGGCGTGGTCGTGTCCTTGAGGGTGCGCAAAATGTTCAGGCGGTCGCTCAGTAAGCTGCGCGCCGTCCCAATTACGCTACTAATTGCATCCGCGGGCGTTGGGTCATTCCAGATTTCCCAGTCACAGCCGATGGTTTGGCGCAGGTTATCAATGTACGGGGATGGTTCGTTTTCCCCATCTGTGCGTGCCGGGAAGCTCACCGTCAGCTGCTGACTTGGGCTCAGGAACGCTAGGTAGTTCAAAAACGGCTCGGTTAAGGCGGCGTCGGCGCCGGCATCGGGCAAAAAGCACCCCTCCGGCAGCACGGGGGTGAGCACGTGGCGGTCGTCACTAGTGAGAATGTCGGTGTCATCCGTCGCGTCGGGCATCACGGTGCTGGTTGCGCCGATGATGTAAACGTACTTGGCCCGCGCAATGCGGGTTAAGCCGGTTTCGGACACCACCACCTGGTCCAGAGTCGAGGGAATCTGGGTGTACGTGGCACTGGCAAAACCGGCATCTAGCAGGCTCAAAAACTGTTCCGAGCTGATTTCGCGATCACCCCAGACACTGACGAAATCGTCCAGGAGGGTGCACAGTGTCTGCCATGCCTGTTCCTCCCCTTGGGCCGTGTTCAAATCTCCGCGGTCACTTGCCCGGTCGCGCCAGGCAGCAAGCTGGTCCTTGACCCCCGCATTGATGAGCAGGTTGTACAAAACGGTGGCCAGCTCCTGGCCACTAGTAGCTGCCTTGAGGGCCGGCAGAAATGGCGTGAACACATTACGGATTAGACCGTGAATCTGGTTGATTTGCGTGGTGCCGGTTTGATCGTCCGTGGCCGTCAGCTGGTCATTTGCCTGCTGCTGTTGCAGGCGAAAATCAACCCAGTCGTCTGCTTCCAACCAGCGATTCTTGCCCCGCACGCCCGTGGCGAGCACGAAGTTTTCGGTGGCGTCGACCGCGCTGCGGAAGTCCGCGATAGGCATGCCAAGCGGCACGAGTAGCTCGGTGCGCAGCAAGCCAAAGACGCTGCGGTAATCGAAGTTGTGACTGACGGTCGCAAACAGGTTATCCAGGAAGGCAACGAGCGGGTGACTGTTCATCTGCCGCTCGCGGTCCACAAAAATGGGCAGGTCGAATTCATTGAAGACCGCCTGAATCTTGGTGCTGTACGGATTAAGGTGGCGCGTGAGCACGAGAAAGTCACGCAGGCGGGCGCCATCTTTTTGCACGTGCTGGCGGATGTCGCGAGCCACGGTGCGCAGTTCGGTGTAGGTGGTGCTGGCCTTGGCGAGCCGAATCCCCTGCCAGTTTGGTAACCCCGTGCGGGCATCAAGCAGGTACTGGTCGCCGGGGAATAGACTGTCCCGCAGTGCCGTAGCCGCTTTGAACTGCCGGCCAAAATTAACCAGTGCGGGTGCCTGCTTGCGGGCGGGCGCATAACTATCTGGGCGAATCGGCACGGGTGGCAGTTCATTTTCGGGCATTTTGGCTAAGCTATATAGCCGGTGGTACAGGCGTTTGGCTGGGTAGAACAAATCCGGAATCGACGGCGCTTCACGACTGGGCTGATCGGTGACCAGCGCGACGTAGCACTCGGCGGCCCGGTGCAACAGCGTGCTCACGATGTTTTGTTCCCGCGCCGCGAAGACGTTGAAATGGTTGATGAAGATGTAGGTGTGGCTTAAGTCTTGGCGCTGCAGGAATTCATCGAGGGCCAGTAGCAATTCCGGCGTACTGAGCAGACTGCTGGTGTCGCGTTCGTACGCCGCCAAAATCGTGGCCAAATCAAGCAGCTTGGGTAAGTGCCGGTCGCCATCGGCACTGCGCAGAATTTGCTGGCGCCACGCGGTCATGTCGGTGTCCGCATCGGGGGCGTCCACCTGCACCAGGGCGGCAATGGCCCCCCGCAGGTCAGCGGCGGTCACGCCCCCAAGGGTCAGCTGGTCGAGCTGCCGCTGCAGCTTGGCCGTGAAGCCCGGATTGTCGACTTGACCGGCAAAAATCCGCAGTTCATCGTGGTGGTCGGCCATGATTTTGGCCAGTTGCATCGCACTGGCGGCGGGCGTTAAGCGGGGCTGTTGGAACAGGGCCGTCCCGTTCAGGAAGTACCAGGCTAGACGCGTAAAACTCATGATTTGGACGTTTGCGGCGGCAAAATACTTGGCCTCAGGGGCTAGCGCCTGCTTTAAGTTGCCCAGTACGTCAATTTCAGATTCGAATTTCAGGTGGTTGGGCACCAAGTAGAGAATTTGGGCCGCCGGGTCCTGCTGCAGGGTTTGCACCATCTTGCGCGTGAGTACCTGTTCGTGATCTTTTGCTGCGTCGCCAAGAATGAAGTTGAGTCCCATTATGCCGCCTCCGTGAAGTTCTGCCCGTTGACAATCCTTTGTTTTTAGACAATATTACTCTAGCGTCAATTCTACCATAGTGGTTTTGGTATAATGGTTGAAGAATTTCTAATTTGAAAGAAGGATTAGCCATGTTGGCAGCAATTGGCACTAGTCACGCCAAAACAATTTTGCTCGGCGAACACGCCGTGGTTTATGGTGAACCCGCAATCGCGATTCCCATCTCCACAATTCGCCTGCGCGCCGAAATTACGCCGCAACCAGGTGGGCAGCAGACCGTGACCTCCGCCTTCTACAACGGCGCCCTCGCCGCGGCGGCGCACACGAACTTCGCGGGCGTGGCCACGCTCATTCGCCAGCTGCTTGTAACCTTCGATGCCCAGGACCAAGGCTTCAACTTGAACATCATTAGTGACCTCCCGCCAGAACGCGGGATGGGCTCCAGTGCTGCCACCGCGGTGGCCATTGTGCGCGCCTTCTACAATGCGTTTGCCACCGACTTACCCCACGCCGTCCTGCTCCGCTGGGCGGACGTATCTGAACGCCAGATTCACGGCAACCCCAGTGGCATCGACGCGGCAACCGTGAGTGCGACGCGGCCGCAGTGGCTCATTCGGGGCAACCAGCCGCAAAACCTCGCGATGCCCAAAAACGGGGTGCTCGTCATTGCTGATACCGGCGTTCAGGGGCAGACCAAGCTGGCCGTCCAGGCGGTGGCGGCACGCTACCACGCCGATGTGCAGGCACGGCAAGAAATCGCCCGGATTGGTGTGGTCACCCGCCAAGCAGCAGTCGCAATGGCCGAGAATGATTTGGTGACCCTCGGTCGGTGTATGAACAGTGACCAGCAAAACTTGGTGGCCCTCGGGGTTAGCACGCCCCAGATTGACGCGATGGTCCAGGCCGGGCTCAAAGCCGATGCCCTCGGCGTGAAGCTCACGGGTTCTGGCATGGGCGGCTGCGTTATTGCCCTAACGCCTGATGGTGCGACGGCCCAGAAAGTGGCAGCCGCCATGGCCCGCGCCGGTGCGATTCAGATTTGGCAGCACGATTTTAGCACCGCAGAAGCAGATTAACCGCAGAATTAATGAGGAACGGACGGAGAAAATATGTTAGCAGTCACAGCACGTGCGCACACGAATATTGCGTTAATTAAATATTGGGGGAAAGCTGATTCTGAGCTAATGTTGCCAGCAAACAGCAGTGTCTCGATGACGCTCGACCAGTTTTACACGGAGACGACGGTCACCTTCGATGCGGACGCGACCGCGGACAGTTTTGTGCTTGACGGTGTGCGCCAAGATTTCCTGGCAACGACCAAGATTACGCGCTTCTTGGACATTGTCCGTGCTTTGGCGAACACTGCCAGTTTTGCGCACGTTGAATCGGTGAACCACGTGCCAACGGCGGCCGGTCTGGCAAGCTCGGCCTCCGCCTTCGCGGCCCTCGCGCTGGCGGCCAGTACCGCAGCGGGGCTCAACTTAACCCAGCAAGAGCTGACCCGACTGGCCCGGCGCGGTTCCGGTTCAGCGAGCCGGTCAATCAACGGCGGGTTCGTAATTTGGCACCGCGGCCACGATGATGCCAGTAGCTTCGCCGAACCGGTGCAGGTGAACCCGAACCTCAACTTGCGGATGCTGGCGGTGGTTTTGGATCACCGGCAAAAGCGGGTTTCTTCCCGGCAAGGCATGGCTGAAACAGTCGCCACCTCCCCTTACTTCCCCGCTTGGGCGGATGCCGCAGAAGCAGCTAGTCACGCGATGGTGCGCGCCCTAACCGGCAGCGATTTTGCCGAAATCGGCGCGATGGTTGAGCGTTCTGCCCTGATGATGCACGCGACGACACTGGCCGCCAACCCGCCCTTCACGTATTTTCAGCCCGAAACGCTCGCGACCTTGCAGCTAGTGCAGGATATGCGGGCAAAGGGGCTCCCCGTATACGCCACCATGGATGCGGGCCCGAACGTCAAGGTGTTGACCACTGCCGATGCCGTCTTGCAGGTGCAGGACCAATTGGCGGCAGCGCTGAACGCGCCCATCACCGTCTGCGCCCCCGGACCGGATGCCCAGATTATCAAGGAGGAAGAAGTCGATGCCTAAACAATCAATCGCGTCGCACCGCAAAGACGAACATTTTTTCCTCGCCGAAAAGTTCTACACGGAAGCGGACTCGGGGCTCGATGACGTGCGCTTCATTCGCAGCGCGCTGCCCGAAACGGCGGTGGCGGATGTGGATTTGACGCCCGGCATCTTTGGTTGGCAGGTTCCAGTCATGATTAACGCCATGACGGGTGGTTCCCCCAGCACGGGCAAGATTAACGCCCAGCTCGCACGGATTGCCCGCAACTTGCACCTGCCAATGGCGAGCGGCTCAGCGTCGGTGGTGCTGAGTGAACCAGAACTTGCGCCGACGTTTACCGTCATTCGGGCCGAAAATCCGGACGGCTTTGTCTTGGTGAACATTGGGGCGGATAAATCCCCTAAGCAGGCAGCGAGCGTGGTGGCAATGCTGCAAGCCGACATGCTGCAGGTGCACCTGAACGCGGTTCAAGAAGCCGTGATGCCCGAGGGTGGTCGGGACTACCACTGGCGAGCTAACCTGGCGGCAATTATTGCCGCAAGCTCTGTCCCCGTGCTGGTCAAGGAAGTCGGCTTCGGCATGCGTCACGATGACTTTGCGGCAATTGCTGCGGTGGGCGCCAGCGCAATCGATGTTGGTGGTCGCGGCGGGACGAATTTTGCCAAGATTGAAAACGCCCGGCGCCACGATGCTGACTATTCCGACCTCTTCGACTTTGGCCAGACCACGGCCGAATCACTCATCGAGGGTCAGGATAGTACCGTTCCGCTGATTGCGACCGGTGGCATCCGGACGCCGCTGGCCGCGGTTGCTGCTCTGCGGCTCGGGGCCAGCGCCGTGGGTTTAGCCGGACTGGTTTTGCACTGGTTGCTGAAAACTGACGAGGCAACTGCACAGGCCAAACTAGCGGCGTTCATTGAAGAGATGCGCGTGATTATGGCGCTTTTGGGTTGCACCTCCATCGCTGAATTACGTACCGTGCCCATTGTGACCACCCACCTCGCAGATTACGCCCGCGCGCGCGGCTTGCGGGTGCCAAAGTAAAAAAGTGCCAGTACCGCAATTGTCGCGGTACTGGCACTTTTTTTAAACACGTAAACCTTTAGGATACAGATTCTTGATGGTGCCGCCGACCAAATGGCCGATGGCAAAGCCCATGCCGTGGTTGGTCAGGAGTACGTGGCACTTGCCCGTTAGTTCTGGCCGGCTAATGGTTAAGCCGTGGCGCACGTCCTGGTACTCCGCAGCGGATACGTCGACGGTGCACTTGAAGTCTGCTGGTTTGAGCGCGGTGGCCAAACTGTGGCTGGGGGCAAAGCGGTTCTTCTTGAAGGTGCCAAGGTGTAGCCCGGGGCGCAATACGCGCACCTTGCCGAACTTCGGCGCTCCAGCCGGTTGCATGTACAGCTGGTCACCGTAGACAACGGGGAAGCCAGGCAGTGTCACCTGCAAGTTAGCTTGCTGCCAGTCAGCCCAGAGCTGCTTTTGGGCGCTGGTGATGCTGTTGTTTTGGTGCTGCTTCTTCCCCTTTTTCCCCTTCTTGGTCGTGACCGGCGCATCGGGCGTACCCGGTTTAATCAGGCGGGCGCAAAAATGACCCTCTCCCATTTGCACGTGGGGCCACATGCGGACGGTGCCGGCCAAATCGGGGTTGCCATCACTCCACTCGGGGCGACCCGAACGCATGTCATCTGTTTTCACGATGGGATCAATCTGCATCCCGTGTTCACTGACGAGCCACGAAACAATCTGTTCGTCTTCTTCGGGCGCGAAGGTGCAAGTGGAATACACCAGTTTGCCGCCGGGCCGCAGCATCAGCAGCGCGGCATCCAGGATTTCGCGTTGGCGCTGGGCACACTCCTGTGCGTAGCCTTCGTGCCAGTACTGCGTGGCATCGGGGTCTTTGCGGAACATCCCCTCACCCGAGCAGGGCGCGTCAACTAAAACGAGGTCGAAAAATTCGGGCAGCACTGCGGCTAGACTGTCGGGATCGGAGTTGGTGACGATGGTGTTTGTGGTGCCGAAACGTTCAAGGTTGCTAGCGAGTACCTTCACGCGCGTCGGGTGAATTTCGTTGGCGACCAGCAGGCCGGTGTTGCCCATGGAACTAGCCAGATGGGTCGACTTTCCGCCCGGTGCGGCGCACAAATCTAGGACCTTAGTGTTTGGCTTGGCATCTGCGACGGCGCCAACGACCTGGGCGCTAGGTTCCTGACTGTAGACGTAGCCGCTGACGTGGTCGATGGCGTTACCGTTCACCTGGCCGCGGTAGCCCCATTTGGAGTAGCTGATGGGGTCGGTTAAGTCCAGGTTGAGGGCGACTGCGGGGCGCAATGGGTTAACGCGAAACCCCGCGCCGGCCGCCTCGTTGTAGCTGGCGAAGAATGCCGGGGCCTCGGCGCCTAATAGTTTGGTGTATTTTTCAACGAATGCTGCAGGTAGTGCCACTATTGTTCCTCTTTTCTTAAACGCAGGTGCATGAAGATTTGGGTGGCAAGGATGAAGACACCCAGTAAGCCCGCCTCTACCAGAATCAGACGGAAGTAGTTATTGATGTAGAACTGCCACCAAGCAATCACCGCCCCGAGCACGATGGCGATGCCCATGCCGGGCAGGAAACTGGTGCCCATGCCCCAGACGTAGCGGTTACGCAATGGTGAATCCAGCCCACCCACCTGTGCGTGGGGACTGACCAGCGTGGCCAGCAGCGCCACGGCGACCATCAAGATGGCGGTGCCGACGATTGCGAGTACCCAAACGCCATAGAGCGCCGTCCAGGACCGGTGGCTCTGCGTAGTTGCGACCGTCATGTGGTGCGGTTTGGCTCCGAAGATGCGCGTGAAGGTGTGCACGTCACTTTCATCGATGCCGTCCACAAAGATTTCGACGTCCTTCAGTTGCGGGTTCACTAATTTGCTGTCAGTTGAGGCGTTGAGGAAAATATGGTCATTGAGGCGGCTGCCCTGGTTGGTTTTGACCGTGCCTACGACCGCCACGTAATGGCCTTTGAGGGGCAAGTAGGATTGGTCGCCTGCTTGGTACAAATTGGCCGCGGCATTGGCCCCGACGACGGCTACGGGGAGGCTCGATTTGAAGTCGGCCGAGGTGAAGAAGTGCCCACTGTCAATCGGCAGTGAGGTGTACTCCCCCTCCGCGAAGACCATGGACGTGGTTTTATCCAGCGCGAACTGCACCTGGTAATCCTTCAGCCCCGTTTGTTCAAGCTGGGTTACCGCCTGATTGACCTTCTTGGTGCTTTTGGTGTGGTACACGAAGGCATCATCGGCAATGCCGGCGTGGTTCAAAACGTTTGCGTATTGCGTCTGGTCAGCTTTGCTTAGGGCTAACCCAGCCAAGATGGCGATGATGAGCCCCAAGATACTGACAAATGTGTGTTTAAGCACGGGTTCCTCCTTAATCGACGATGGTGCACGGGCAGGTTAGTGCATTAGGTAAATATGGTCGCCCACCGCGTCGAACTTGCGAAACGCTTGGTTTAATTGTAATAACTTCTTGTCGGGTACAAGGCGCGCTTCCCGCCAGAATAAGTTGCTGTTGGTGATGCCGAAACGATCACCGATGACGAACAGTTCGAGGTGCGGGAAGTGGGTGCGCATGGTGTTCAGCAGGTGCGCGTCACTTAGGTCGCGGTCGGGACTCCAAGCCATGATGACGGCGTCAACCTGGTCACCATACGTCCACAGCGCACTCGTGGCGGTGCTAGCAGTTACCTGGGTCCACGGCGTTTTGCCGGTCCCGTTTTCGTCCACCCAGGTCAGCGCGTCGGTACAAATCACCTGTTGGCCGGCCGCCCGCAAGCCATAGCTAAGCAGCCCGTTGCCCGCGGCGACCTCTAAGTAGCGGCGATTAGGGTAAAGCGTCACCCACTTAGCGATGAGTTCTTCCGTGATGTAGGCCCAGACGCCGTAGTGATAAGCAACGTACCAGCGGAAGTTGCCGAGCATGTGGTCCAGGGCGATGAGCTCTTCAATTTTGCCGTCCGGGACGGTGCCGGCCATGGCGATGGTGGTTAGATCAAGTCCAAGCCGTGGCAGCTGCTGTTTGGGCAAGTGCTTAGCGACAATTGCAGCACGGGCAGCCGTCACCGCCGTCATCTGGGCACTGACTGCCGGTAGTGCGTGGTACTTGTCGCCTAAGCTGGTTATGCGTTCCCAATAGTGCATCGTGTTGTCGCCGCCTTTCGTTTACATGTATCCTGAATAAAATTATACCACGAGATGCTCTAGACACTCGAATTTACGCACGTGATTAAAGAAAGCACAAAAAATCAAGCCCCCAAGCGCCTGGTTGGCGGTTGAAGGCTTGCTAATTGATTACTTTTCTTCGGACTTCAGGGTACCACCAACTGCGTAGCGATCCTTAGCCATTTCGCTCAAGATAACGTGCACGTGTTCTGCAGGGGCACCGGTGTTCTTCACGATGGCAGCAGTGACGTCCTTGCAGAGCTGGCTGAGCTGTTCCTGGCTGCGGCCGGCGATTAGTTCGATGTGGACAAGTGGCATAATAATATCTCCCTTGATGTAAGTTGGTTGTTTCCGGCACACGCGCCGGGACAAGTGGTTTTATTATCGCATAAAAACAGCGGGTTCGGTAGGCTTAGGCGGCCGTAAATCATTGGTCGTGAATTAAATTGACCCTGAACACAATCGTAAAACTGTCCAAACATGCAGTCCGCCCCGCCCATTTGGCCCCATTCACGGTATAATTGGCTTAAGCATTTTACATACCGCTATCTTGGGCATGCAAACCGCCCGGGAAGTTATGGAGGATTAATTATGGAACACTTTCGCTCATCATGTACCAGCATCCTGATTGGTAAGGCCGCCAGTGCAGACGGCTCCGTCATTATTGGCCGCAATGAAGATTCCCGCTCGTCCTGGCCGAAAACGGCGGTGGTGCACCCTGCTGCGCACCACGACGAAGCGCCAATGTTTAAGTCGAAGGACACCGAGGTCGAATTCGCGCTGCCTAAGGACAGTTTGCAGTACACCGCGACCCCTGAATGGACGGACAAGTACGGCTTGTTCGAAGAGGACGGGATTAATAGCGCCGGTGTGGCGATGAGCGCGACCGAAAGTGCCTATGCGAATGCGCGCGTGCAGGGTTTTGACCCGTTCGTGGAGCACGGTATCATCGAAGAATGCATGATTACGGTGGTGCTCCCCTACGTCAAGTCTGCGCGCGAAGGCGTGCGGAGGCTCGGCCAGTTGATTGAAACCCACGGGACTGGTGAAGCTAACGGGATTTTATTTGCGGACCATGATGAAGCGTGGTACATGGAAGTCGTTTCTGGGCACCACTGGTTGGCCCAGCGGATTCCAGACGACGGATACGCCGTGGTGGCCAACCAGCTCAGCATTGAAGCCGTGGACTTCGACAGCCCCGACTTCATCGTTGACGCGGGGTTGCGCACCTTTGCGGAGGAAAACCACCTCTGGCGCCCCGGCACCCCGTTCTCCATTCGCCGCATTTTCGGTACGGATGACCCTTCCGACCGGATTTACAACACGCCTCGGGTTTGGGATGGGCACCAGCTGCTGTCCAAGCAAACGGCAGCGGCGGAAACGCCCATTGATTCTGACCTGCCATTTATCATGCGGCCCGATCGCCCACTGCAGGTGGAAGACGCGATGCGCTTTTTGTCCCGGCACTACCAGGACACACCGTATGATCCAGCTGGGCGGATGCCAGACGCGAAGCTCAGCCACAGTTTCCGTCCCATCAGCGTGACCGCGACCCAGGAAAGCCACGTGCTGCAGCTGCGTCCGAACTTGCCGGCCGCAATTGCCAACATTCACTGGCTGGCAATGGGCGTGCCGTCCCAGAGTCAGTACGTGCCGTTCTTCGCCGGCCTCACCGATACCCCGGCGAACTACAAGGTGGGCGCGCTGCCAGCCAGTCTGGATTCGGCATACTGGCAGTACAAGTTGACCTCCGTTTTGGTTGACGCGCACCCCCTGCGCTTCGATAATCTGCTGGGGAACACCCAAGACGATGTGCACGCTAAGCTCGTGGCGCTGGTGGCAGCAACGGATGCCAAGGCGCGGACGTTGACGGCTGCAGACGACCTGGCGCAACTAGCAACGAAAGCTACTTTCAGCGCGGCTAAAACGGCAGATGAGGCCTGGAACAAGCTGCGCATGAAGATCCTGGAGCAGTCCACCGCACTGGGCAAATTAACGTTTAAGATGGATCCGAACCTGTAACTCAAGTTGAATGCAAAAAATGGTCGCGAACAGAGTCGCGGCCATTTTTTTGTATTAGTGATTGTGGTTTTTCCCGGGTGCAAACCGTTCCGTAATTTCGGCGGTCGGGTGCGCAGTAATCCAGGCCCGAATCTGTTCGCCGAGCTGCCGGGTCATCTTACCCGCCGCCCGCATCTGCACCGGCGTGATTGCGTTCACGTGCATGCCGCTGACGATGATGGCGTTGTTTTCCAGCACCGGTTTGATGATTTTGGCGATACTGCGCGTCAAGGCGCCTTCTTCGTGGTGGTGTCCTGGCCGGCTCGGCAGCGCGATGGTCTGCTCATCCCCATTAGCCTGCACCGTGGTCACGACGCCATAGTGCGGCACGTCCCCACCAATGATTTCAATTAGCAGGTCGCGGCTTTCCCTGGTGACGCGGGCGGTAATCGTGTAGCCTGCCTGCGTCACCGCAAATTCAGCATTTTCAGTCATTACGGGCAGCCACCTTTGCACTGGCCATGCCGTCCCAGCGGGGGCTGAGTTCGTTGTCGATACCGAGGTGGTCGAGCAGTTTTTCGGTGGTGTGGTTCACGATGTCCGCAATCGTCTTGGGCCGGTTGTAGAACGCGGGAATCGGCGGAATGATTTCCACGCCCATCTCCGCGAGCGTCAACATGTTGCGGAGATGGATCTGGTTAAACGGTGACTCCCGCGGAACCACGATGAGCGGTCGCCGTTCTTTGAGCGTTACGTCGGCGGCGCGGCCGACTAAGGTGTCACCCATCCCCGTGGCGATGCTCGCAATGGACTTCATGCTGGCGGGCACGACAACCATGCCGTCGTGCCGGAACGAACCACTGGCGATGCGCGCACCCATATCGCGTTCATCGTACGTGTAGTCGGCCAGGGCCCGCACATCCGCTAATGTGTAGCCGGTGGCCTCGAGCGCCAAGTTTTCCTTCGCCCACTTGCTCATCACCAGGTGGGTCTCCACTTCCGGATTATCCGCCAAAGCTTTGAGTAGTGCTAGTGCGTAAATCGTGCCGGACGCGCCGGTAATCCCAATCACAATTTTTTTCATCGTTGCCTCCTAATCTTCACTATGTATGGCAAAAGCGCACCGCATGCAGCGGGCCGCTTTTGCTCAGGGCGCGGATTACTTCAAGTAGTCGCGCCAGTTAGGCATTTCCTTAAATGGCGCCCGCACGAACTGGTCCTTCATGTCGTACGGGAAGGTGCCGTCCAGAACGAGCTTGGAACTCATCCCGCGTTGGCGAATCCGTGCCGGGTCGTATTCTGGCCGTTCGGACGGATCCAAGGGGTGGTTCCGCAAACCTTCAAGCACCATGATGTCCTTGTCGGCCTGGAACCGCGTGTTCAGGGTCCACATCACGTCGTTCATGTCGAAAATATCGACGTCTTCATCAACCAGGATGACGGTCTTGAGTTCCTTGAACGCGGAGAACGCCAGCAGGGCTGCTTGGCGCTGAATCCCCTCGTCGTTGATATCGTCCTTGTGAATCTGCATGATGGTCATGAGCTTACCGCCACCAGCTGGTGGGTTGTAAACGTTCTTGACCTTCCCGGGGATGGCGCGTTCCACCAGGCTCATAATTGAAGCTTCAGTGGGAATTCCGGCCATGGAGACGTGTTCTTCAGAGGGGCCAATCGTCGTTTGGACAATCGGGTTGTCCTGACGGTGGGTCACCGCCTTAATCTTAACCACGTGGACTGCGGGGTTCGCCGTCCCGTTGTAGCCAGGAAATTCGGGCATGGCAAAACCGGAGTTCGTGTTAATGTCTTCCTGCATGGACGTGTTCGGCATGATTTCCGCTTCGATAATCCATTCGGCGCGGGCAATCCCGGTCTCGTTCACGGCGACACCCTTAACCAGTTCAACGGGCGTGTTGCGGATTGAGCCGGCAATGTCGAGTTCGTCGTAGCCAAGTGGTGTCGTCGGTGGCTCGAAGGTGACGGCGACCGGAATGACGGGGTCCATGCCGATGTTGATAGTAATTGGCATTGGCTTGTCGATGGATTCGTATTCCTTCAAGAACGCACCGATGTGGCGACCACCAGGCATGATGTACATGCCAATGGTGTCCGCATCTTCCAGGACCATGCGGTGAATGGTGACGTCGTGCATCTTGTTGTCGGGGCTGGAACCGCGGACGACCCCCATCGTGATGTAGGGACCAGCATCATCGGGCGTGTTGGTTGGCGCCGCGAGCAGCTTGCGGATGTCAAAGTCGGCGTCGGTCGCCAGGTGCACAACTTCCTGTGCGGGCGCATCTTTCCGGTCCACGATGACCGGCTTGATTGGTGTCTGCACCGCTTCGTTCAGGTATTGCCCCAGTGTGTGCCAGTCGTGGTGCATGATGGCCCCGACGCGCTGCCGGCTGGCCAGTGCGCCAATGAGCACGCGGGAGCCCTTGAACCCCTTAACGTTGTTGAACATCATTGCGGGCCCTTCCTGGGTTGGCCGCTTGACCGTGCCTCCAGCACCGATGTAGCGGTAAACACCGGACAGGTCGGCTTCCGGGTCGATTTCCAGGTCGGTTTCGTGGTATTGCCCGGGCATTGCTTTGAGTTCTTCAATAACACTGCGCAGGTCGTATTTCGTTTCAACCATGTGAATTCCTCCGTTCAAAATTAACTTACGAATTCATTATGCAGCGCCAAGATTTGGGCGGAAATTCAAAAACACGCGCCTATTATTCGGAGTTGGAATAATGGGTGCGTGCGGTCAGGTGAAGGTTTAGGCAAATTTGTGCGCGAGGAACTGCCACAGCTGCTCGCTGGCGGGAGCGTGGTGGCCCGGCTTGCGGGCAAAGACTAGCTGGCTGGTGACTTGTTGCCGCAGCGGCACCTTCACCAGTGCAGGGTGATTTTGCAGACTCGCACTTTTAGCCATTAGGACACCGATACCCATACCGGAATTCACCAGGTCAAGGATCAGGTCAATGCGTTCGCCGTTGTACGTAATCTCTGGCCGAAAGCCGGCAAGCTGGGTGAGGGCTAAAAACGGGCGGTACATATTGGAAGTTTCGCCGAGTACCAGGAGGTTGTCGCTGGCAAGTTGGCCGAAATCGATGGCCTTTGCTTTGGCCAGCGGGTGGTCGCGCGGCATAATTGCCACGAAGGCGTCGGTTTCGGTGGGAATCTGTTCGAGGTCGCTATCTTCCCCACTAAACGTGCGCGTGAAGATGATGTCGGTGGCGCCGCGGTCAAGTTTGCCGCGCAGATTGTTGCTCTCCTCGTCCTGAATCTGCAGCTGCAATTCCGGGTGCAGCTGGTGGAAACTGGTCAGGGCCGCCAGTGCGTGGTAGTTGGCAATTGTTGGAATCGTGCTGACCCGCAATTTACGCTCATCTTGGTTCTGGGCAACCTCAATTGCGTTGCGAATGCCCCGGTCGTCGGCCACCAGGTTGCGCGCCGGATTCAGCATTGCCTGCCCCGCCGCGGTCAGCTCCACGCTGTGCTGGGTGCGGGCGAACAACTTGACCCCGAGTTCTTTTTCCAGGGACTGGATGTGCTTTGAGACGGTTGCCTGGGTCAGGTACAGATTTTCCGCGGTGGTCGTGAAACTGAGCGTTGCGGCCAGGTCGACGAACGTGGTGATTTTACTAGTATCCATTGGGTGCCTCCAGTATTTGCGGGAATGATTGCTGTTATTATATACCATTTATGCCTATTTGGAATATCAAAATGAGGCATGTGAATTGCGACCCGGGTTTGTTTCCCGTAAACTACCAACATGTTGAACACGTACAAGCGTGTGACTGAAGACGGAGGAAATTATAATGCCAACTGGTGTGATTGTTAACGCACTTGCCACCCTGCTCGGAGGAATCTTCGGCGCGCTCGGGGGTCACCTTTTTTCAGAGGATTTTAAGGACAAAATCAACATGATCTTCGGTGCCTGTTCTATGGGGATGGGGATTTACGCTATCGCCCCGATGAAGAACATGCCGGTGGTCATCTTCGCCGTCATCATCGGGACGGCATTCGGCCTGCTGATTCACCTCGGCGACCGGATTGACGACGGTGCGCGCCTGATGCAAAAAGGAATTGGCCACATCATCAAGACGAAGCCGGACATGCCGGAAAAGGAATTCACGGCAACGCTGGTCACCATCATCGTGCTATTTTGTGCTAGCGGCACCGGGATTTACGGCGCGCTGACCAACGGGATGACCGGGGATGCGACGATTTTGATTTCTAAGTCCATTCTTGATTTCTTCACCGCAGCCATCTTTGCCATCAACTTGGGGTACGTGGTGGCACTGATTGCCGTGCCGCAGTTCATTATTTTGTACATCTTGTTCTTGCTGGCCGGGGTCATCTTCCCCCTCACCACACCAACAATGATTTTCGATTTCAAGGCTGCTGGCGGATTCCTGATGCTCGCCACCGGGTTCCGGATGATTAAGGTTAAGATGTTCCCCACTGCCGACATGATTCCGGCGATGGTGCTCGTCATGCCGCTTTCGTGGGCGTGGACGAACTGGATTGCCCCACTACTAAAGTAACTAAACAGGGTCAGACGTTTACGCGTCTGGCCCTGTTTGGTTTATAAATAAGTGAATGGATCGGTGTCTAATTGGGAAACATCGATTTCAACCTGCCAGTTATCAGTACGGTTGCGGGCCTCCAGGATGGCGGCGAGGTGAGTCTTCATCACGTGTTCGACGTGGTGGCCCACATCAAGGACAGCCACGTTACTCTCCAGGATGTCGTGGCCGGTGTGGTAGCTAACATCGCCGGTGATGTAGACATCCGCGCCCGCCTTTTGCGCATCGACATACGCGTCGGCGCCAGAGCCCCCCAGAATTGCGATGGTGCTGACGCTTTGATCGGGGTCCTTGGTAATCGCCCGCACTCCGTGGAGATTCCAGGTGGCCTTGCACGCTGCGGCCAATTCGCGAATGGTCATTGGCGCCGGCAAATTGCCGATGCGGCCCATCCCCTGCAGTTCGCCGGCATCAATAAAGGGGACGACGTTTTGCAGGTGCAAATCTGCGGCGAGCCAATCGTTCATGCCCGGATTGGCGTTGTCCAGGTTCGTGTGCGCGCCAAAAACGCCAATGTTGTGCCGCAGCAGTTGGGCGTACATGGCGTTTTGCGGGTTGCGTTCGTCGAGGTTCTTCGCCGGGCGAAAGACCAGTGGATGGTGGGCAACAATCAGATCGTAGTTGCCCGCAATTGCTTCCTCGACCACGGCTGGGCGCACGTCGAGGGTGACCAGAACGCGGTGAACCGGGTTGTCCGGGTTGCCCAGCTGCCAGCCGATTGGATCGCCGGGCACTGCCAGTGCGGCCGGCGCGTAATCGGTCACGGCAGACACAATCGTTAATGCGTTAGTCATGGGCCAGTTCTTCTTCCACTAATTTGAGTTCAGCCTTAACCGCCGCCATTTTGCTGTCCTGGTTACTCTGGGCTGATTGCAAGCCAGCTAATGTCCGCGTGAGGGCTTGCTGCTGGCGGTGCAGTTCACTGATGAAAATCGCTGACCGCTGCTTACGCAAGATGGGACCAAATTCGATGTCAGCCTTGGTGTACGGCACATCGGGTTTGGTGCGGCCCGCAACCATGACGGTATATACATGCCCTTCATCTTCAAGCATGGTTTCCGCCACAATCCCGTAGTCGTTGGTGCTCAGCCACTGACGCACCATGGGCACGTCGCGGTGGGGGCTTAAGACTAGCGTTTCGGTGCCATCCAGATGGTCACTCCCCCGTTCCAGAATCTTGGCGATGAGCTCACCACCCATGCCGGCAATCACGACCGTGCTGATGCTGTCTTCCGGCTTGATGCCTTCGAGTCCATCTGCCAGGCGCGTTGTAATTTTGTCACTCAGGCCATTTTCCGCAATGTTCTGCTTGGCGATGTTCAGGGGGCCAACGCCGACGTCCGCGGCCAGCGCGAAGTCGATTTTGCCTGCTTGGGCTAAAGCCATGGGCAAAAAGGCGTGGTCGGTCCCGATGTCCGCAACGCGTTCGCCCGCATCAACGTAGTCCGCGATTGCTTGCAGCCGTTTGCTTAAATGAATAGATGCCATGATGATCTCCGTTTCTAGTTGTTCTGCGCGAACCATTCGTCGCGCAAAACACCGTACTTCACTGAATCCCAGTACTTGCCCTGCCAGTAGCGCACCTGGCGCACCCGGGCTTCTTGCTGCAAGCCGAGGTGTTCCGCCAGACCAATCATGCGCTTGTTGCCGGACCAGGTTGTGAGCCCGATGTGGGGCAGGTTAATGTGGTTGAAGAGGTGGGTAATCCAGAGCTTGAGTGCGGCACGGCCGATACCCTGGCCCCAGTAGTTTTCGTCGTACACGGTGATACCGACGTCGAGCCACCGCAGCAGCGCCCCGTCGTCGAAGTAGGCGGAAACCATTCCCACCATGTGGTCGTCTACCCAGATGACCTGCCGATTGGGGTTATCTTGGTACTTATCCACGCCGAGTTCCGTTAGAAATTCACGTCTGGTGGGCATTTGGTCGTGGAAGTACGGACCATTCCATTGGGCCCACTCAGCCTTGGGGTTACTGAAAGCGAGCTGCCAAAATTCGGGTAGCTCGTCGTGTGTGAGCGGCTTTAAAGTGATTTCCATGTTTGTCCTCCTTGAAATGTTGCACCTAGGGCCAATTATACATGGAAATGCAATTTTCTGCTTGAATCAAGTGTCACACACTCGCGATGATTTCACTTTTTTGCCGCAAAAAAATCCGCGCAGCATGCTCGCTGCGCGGATTTTGTGTTGCTATCTGGACTTAGTTATTCCAAGAAGTCCTTAAGCTGCTTGGAGCGACTTGGGTGGCGCAACTTCCGCAGCGCCTTGGCTTCAATCTGGCGAATCCGTTCACGGGTCACACCGAAGACCTTCCCCACTTCTTCCAGGGTCCGGGTCCGGCCGTCATCCAGGCCGAAGCGCAGCCGCAGAACGTTTTCTTCACGTTCGGTCAGCGTATCGAGCACAGATTCGAGCTGTTCCTTGAGCAACTGGTAGCTGGCGTGGTCTTCGGGGCTCGTAGCGTCGGCGTCTTCAATGAAGTCACCGAGGTGCGAGTCATCCTCTTCCCCGATAGGCGTTTCCAGGGAAACTGGTTCTTGAGCAATCTTCAGGATTTCCCGGACCTTTTCGGTTGGGATGTCCATTTCGGCCCCAATTTCTTCAGGTGTAGGTTCACGCCCGAGATCTTGGAGGAGCTGCCGCTGAATGCGAATCAACTTGTTGATGGTTTCAACCATGTGGACGGGAATCCGGATTGTCCGAGCCTGGTCCGCGATGGCACGCGTAATCGCCTGACGAATCCACCAGGTTGCGTACGTGGAGAACTTGAACCCTTTCCGGTAGTCGAACTTCTCGACGGCCTTCATCAGCCCCATGTTCCCTTCCTGAATCAGGTCCAGGAACTGCATCCCGCGACCAACGTAACGCTTGGCGATGGACACAACCAGACGGAGGTTGGCTTCGGCGAGGCGCTGCTTGGCTTCTTGGTCACCCTGCTCAATCTTGAGGGCGAGGGCAACTTCTTCGTCCGCGGTCAGCAGGGAAACCCGTCCGATTTCCTTCAGGTACATGCGCACGGGGTCGTTAATCTTCACGCCGCTTGGGGCGGACATGTCGCTGAGTTCCTTCTTGGAAACCTTCTTCGTCTTGGCGATTGCGGCTTCGGCTGGTTCACCCTTCTCGTCGACAATACTGATGCCCTGGTCTTCAAGGTGCTGCATCAGAGAATCGACCGCTTCACTCTTTAGTTCAAATGGCTTAACCATTTTGTTCGCCAGGTCATCGGTGGAAATCTGCTTTGCGGGCTTGTATTCCTTAATCAATGCCTTGAGTGCAGACGTAAATTCTTTTTCTTGATCTTTTGCTGCCATTTTAATTCCTCCGATTTCTAGTGGGACTGAATTAATTGTTTTCATCCTGCTTCTGGCGCATCAGCACAATGTACTGTGTTGCCAGTGCGGTTTGTTTCGCTTTATCTCCGAGCCGTTTAGCTTGGTTCATCTGGGCCTTTACTGCTTCCAGCCGCACGGACACGTCGCCGAGGTTAATCACCTGGATTAACTCATTAACCGTGAAGTCGTTCAGCGGCGGCAACGCCAGCGCGATGATGGTGGTGGCCAAATCTGCCATGTCGGCGGTTAGGCCACTGACAAACCCTTGGTAGTCGGGCATCATCCCCACGGTTACGGGGTTTGCCTGCAGGTATGTGCGCCAAGCATCAGCAAGTTGCTGGCACCCAGTGCTCAGGAACGTGACTGAGGCATCCTGCAACTGCAGCGCGGTTTCCGCGTCCGTGAACGCGTAATGGAGCAGCGCCCGTTCAGCACGGTCATAACGGGACAGTCGGGCCGGCGCGGCGGTTTCTGGCGCGTTCCAGAGGCCATTATCACCGACTGGCGGCTCTTCGGCACTGGCGGGCGGAATATCCGCGTCCCCTGGCCAATTGGCGTCTGCCGGATTAACTGGTGCGCCGCCGTAATCTGCGGTGTAATCAATCCGGTCATGCGCCGGTGCCGGGAGGTTAGCCAGCTGCTGGTTCAACGCGTCTAGCGGAATTGCGGTTTGCTCCGCGATTTGCTGTAAGTACACCGTCCGGGCGACCGCGTCTTGTTCCCCGTTGACCACCTGCAGTGCATCACTGACGTACTGCAACTTCGCGTGGTCATTGTTCATGTCCACCCCGGAAGCCAGATGGTGCAGGCGGAAAGCCGTTGGCGTGAGCACTACTTTGAGCTGCTTGCTGAAAGCGTCGGCGCCCCGGGCCTGGATAAACTCGTCCGGGTCCAGATTGTCGGGTAAGAACGTCACGCCGACGTCGAGCTTGGTGCCGGCAAACATGCCGAGTGCCCGCTCAATCGCCTTTTGCCCAGGCGCATCCCCATCGTAACAGATGGTGACCTTGTCGGCATGACGCGCGATACTAGCAACCTGCTTGGCCGTCAGCGACGTACCCATCGAGGCAATCCCGTTATGGACGCCAGCTTGGTAGGCTGCGATAACGTCCATGTAGCCTTCAAAGAGAATCAGGGACTTATCGTTAACCTCTGGTGCAGTCAGCGCCTTGTCCAGGTTGAACAGGACGTTGCTCTTGTTGAAAATGATGGTTTCGGGACTGTTTAGGTATTTTGCCGTCGTTTTGTCGGCACTCATTGTGCGGCCCGAAAAGCCAATCGTCTCCCCGCGTTCATTGGTTAACGGAAACATCACGCGGTTGGTGAAGCGCGCGTACAGCTGCCCCCGGCTGTGATCCGTGAAGAGGCCAGTTAGCCGCTGGTCTTCCCGCGAAACATCTTGGCCAGTCAGGAAGTTCACGAGCACAGCACCGTCATCTGGGGCAAAGCCGAGATTGTAGGCGTTAATCGTGTCATCCGTCAGCCCCCGCTTGTGCAGGTAGGCCAGTGCTTCTTGGCCACTATCGGTGTTTACCAGCAAGTGGTGGCAAAATTCGGTCACCTGCGCCAAGATTTGCTTCTGCTTGCGCGCTGCCGGATTCTCCCGTGGTGCGTTATTGTCATCGATTGCAACCGGAATGCCGGCGTAATCAGCGACTTTTTTCACCGCGTGGATGAAGTCGAGGTGATCATACTCCATGACGAACCCGAACACGTCCCCACCGCGGGAACAAGAAAAGCACTTGAACAGCTGTTTTGATTCCGTCACGGTGAACGACGGCGTGTTTTCGGGGACAAATGGACACAGACCGAATAAGTTTTGACCACGTTTTTCCAGCGCCACGTATTGCCCGATGTAATCGGCAATGTTGACGGCATTACGAATCTCGTCAATTTTCTCCTCTGATACTCTCGCCACGAAACACACCTCCAATCCGGACGGTAAGCAAAAAGTGTACCCATTTCTGGATACACTTTTGCACACCAAACTGCGTAAAAGCGCAACTTATATTATAGCGCCACAGCTGGTTCTTTTCAAATTTTCACGCACATATTGACAAAACTTTTTATATGCGCAGTTTACTTAGCAATAACCACGGTCAGATCACCGAAGCGGCGGGTAATGTTGGCCAGCCGGTTCAACTCAGCCAAACGGTTCGTGCGCACAGCTTCGTCATCAGCCATGACCATCGTGGCGTCAAAGTAGGCGTTGATGGTGCCGGTCAAGTTGCTGAGCTGACCGAAGAGACTGTCCAGGTCGGCCTGCGCGTCTACCGCGTCGATTGCTGCGTGCAAGGCGCCTTCGCTGTCGTTGTCGAACAGGTCGGGGTTAACGGTTGCGTCAACTGGGTTCTTGGCGGCAATCCGCACAACCCGCGTGAGGGCTTCCATGTGGTCCTTGAAGTCTGCCTTGTCCGCATTTGCGGTGAGCGTTGCGGCTGCGGCAACTTCAGCCGTCACGTCAGCGGCACCCATTGTGGTGACCGCGTCAATAATGTCGTGCCGCACGTGGCGCAGCTGCAGGAGCTGCCGGACCCGGTCCTGAATGAAGGCGGTCACTTGCGCTGCGTTCTTCGTGTAATCGAGGCCAGCGTCTTGCTGAGCGGCCTTGAGCTGGGTGGCAATGAGCATCTGGAGGAGGTCCAGTGGCAAGGAAACGTGCGCGTGGTCGAGCATGCGCACAATCCCGTAAGCCTGGCGCCGCAGTGCGTATGGGTCGTTGCTCCCACTAGGAATCATGTCGACGGCAAAGAATGACAGCAAAGTGTCCAGCTTGTCGGCCATGGCGAGGACGGTCCCCACCTTGCTTGCTGGCAGGTCACCTTCTGCGGAGATTGGCATGTACTGTTCGCCGAGCGCCTGAGCGACGGTGGCATCTTCACCCTTGATGGTTGCGTAGTGTGCAGCCATGGTCCCCTGCAATTCGGCGAATTCGCCGACCATGCCGGTTACCAGGTCGAACTTGTAGATGGAAGCAGCGCGCTGCAGATCCTTCTTCTCGGCTTCGGTGAGGTCAAAACTAGGCGCGAGGATGGCACTGATGGTCTGGACGCGGGACATCTTGGCCGCCAATGAGCCGAGCTTTTCGTGGAAGGAAACGTTCTGGAGCTTAGCCACGTATTCTTCGATGCTCTTCTTCTGGTCTTCAGCGTAGAAGAATGCGGCGTCTTCGAGACGAGCGGTAAGTACCTTTTCGTTCCCGCGAATAACGTTGTCCATGTGCTCGGAGTTACCATTGCGCACCCCGATAAAGACGTTCACCAGCTTGCCGGCGTTGTCGCGGGCATAGAAGTAACGCTGGTTATCCTTCATGGAGGTAATCAGGACTTCTTCCGGAATCTGCAGGTACTTAGCGTCAAACTTACCGGTGAAGGCAGTTGGCCATTCAACCAGGTTGTTCACTTCTTCCAGCAAGTCGGCATCAGGATCAACCTGCCAGTTGTTGGCGTCAGCAATGGCCGCAATCTGGTTGCGAATCAGGTCCTTGCGTTCAGCGGGGTCAACGATGACTTTCTGGGCGCGCAGAGCTTCAACGTAGTCTGCGGGGGTGCTAATGGTTGTGTCCTGACCCAAGAAGCGGTGTCCCGCCGTCTTGTTGCCGGCCTTTACGTCCAGCAGCTGCATTGGGACAACTTGGTCATCAAGCAGGCTCACAATCCAGTGCACGGGCCGAATGAATTCGAAGTCGTACTTGCCCCAGTGCATCCAGGTTGGGAAGGTCAAACTCTTAACGACGTCAATCAGACCGCTCAGGATTTCGGCGGCAGGCTTGCCGGCGATTTCCTTGTGCAGGTAGACGTATTCGGTGCCCTTAATGTCCTTAAAGGTGATGTCATCGACGGTCATGCCCTGGCCGCGGGTGAACCCCATTGCGGCCTTGGACCAATTGCCTTCCTTATCGAGGGCGATTTTCTTAGCGGGACCCTTAACGTCTTCAGAAATATCATCTTGCTTAGCGGCCACATCATCAATGATGAGCGCCAGACGCCGGGGCGTTGCGTACTTGCTGATGGTGCCAAAACCAAGCTTAGCATCCTTGAGGTACTTAGCGGTCTTGTCCGCCAGCTGGTTCAAGCTAGGCGTTACCACGTGGGCAGGCATGTCTTCTAGGCCAATTTCGAGTAAATACTGCATGTTATTTGTCCTCCGTTACTTGGTCGTCGTGCAACAGTGGGAAACCAAGCTTCTTGCGTTCCTCAACGAAGGAGCGCGCGACCTTGTGCGCCATCTTGCGGATGCGGCTGAGGTAGCCGGCACGTTCGGTCACGGACACGGCACCGCGGGCATCCAGCAGGTTGAAGGTGTGGCTGCACTTCAGAATGTAGTCGTAGGCTGGGTGGACCAAACCGAGATCCATCAGGCGCCATGCTTCCTTCTCGTAGTCGTTGAAGAACCGCAGCAGCATGTCCTGGTCGCTTTCTTCAAAGGAGTACTTGGAGTGTTCGTATTCTGGTTCCTTGAAAATATCGCCGTAGTAGACGCCATCGCCCCATTCGAGGTCGTAAACCGAGTTCACATCCTGAATGTAGCTAGCCAGCCGTTCAACCCCGTACGTGATTTCACTGGTGACTGGGGAAACTTCTAGACCACCGACCACCTGGAAGTACGTGAATTGACTAACTTCCATGCCGTCGAGCCAGACTTCCCAACCAACACCGGCGCAACCCATGGATGGGTTCTCCCAGTTGTCTTCAACGAACCGAATATCGTGTTCGAGGGGGTCAATGCCGAGTGCACGCAGAGAATCCAGGTAGTATTCCTGGATGTTCTTTGGTGATGGCTTCATCACAACCTGGAACTGGTGGTGCTGGTACAGCCGGTTAGGGTTGTCCCCATAACGGCCGTCAGCTGGCCGCCGTGATGGTTCTACGTAGGCAGCGTTCCACGGTTCTGGTCCGATTGCACGCAGGAAGGTGTATGGGCTCATCGTCCCCGCACCCTTTTCGGTGTCGTAAGCTTGCATGAGCATGCAGCCCTTGCTTGCCCAGAAGTTCTGCAGCGTTTGGATCATGGTTTGAACATTCATTTTCTTGACCACGATGTACTCTCCTTTAGATATCTTGATATTGAATCAACTAGACGAACGAAAAAAGCGCCTCTATGCCAAATCATGGCATAGGGACGCTCGCGCGCGGTTCCACCCTACTTCGCGGGTGTGACCCCACGCTCTTTCAGTAATGGCTCAAAAACGCCAGTTGTCAGTGCACCCATTCGGCTTCCACGGTCCCGAACTCGCTGAGGGCTTACCTAACAACTCTTTTTCTCATCGCCTGTTCAACTGTTTTGAATTCTAACACAGCTAGTCGTATTTGTTAAGCGCAATTGTGCAAACACAGCCGCGGCAAACGGGGCCTAATCGCGCGTGCGGGGCTTCAACGGCTTCAATTTGCGCGTGCCCCCCAGCATTTGGTCAAGGAACCGCTTGGCTCGCGGCGTGACGCCGACCATGTCTTCGTACAGCCGGTCAATGATGGTGCGTAATTCGATTTTGGTCGCGGGCGCCACCTTAACGGTTCCGAGCTGGCTGAGGTTCACGGTGGAAAATAGCCGCAAGTAGTAAATGCTGCGCCGGGACGCATGGTACCGGTGCACGTCTAGGTCCCAGTGGTTGCTGCAAAGCAGGCCGCCGTACTCTTCGGAAAAATCGAGCGGTAAATCGTCGCGGCCACAAACGACGCAATTGGCCCAGTGCGGGGCTACCCCATACGCGCCGAGCAGCTGGATTTCCGCAATGTGACCGACGATTTGCGCATCCACGCCCGCATCGATTTTGGTCAACGCTTCGGCGGCAAACTGAAACCAGTCGGGAATCGGCTCGTTGTCGGGGAAGGCTAAATCAATGAGGCCGAGAATATACGTTGCGTAGGCGTTCTTCATTAGGTCTTCGGCAATGTGCTGGTAGTTGGTGGTGCCCCGGACGGTGGTGATGTACGAAAAGCCGGGATCACGCAGCGTCCCCGTGTATTTGGACTGCGTAAACGGCAAAATCCCCCCTGAAAACTGGAATCCCGGTTTGCGGGCCCGGTGGAACAGGAAGGATCGTTTGCCGAATTTATCGGTCAGGATTTTGACAATCATGTCCGCTTCACGGTAGTTTTTGCGCACAAGTACCAGCCCGGAGAACTCGACTTGCGCGCCGGCCATTAGCGCAAGTCCTTCTTGTTGTAGCCCAGGGTGCGCAGGTAGGCGTTGTTGTCACGCCAGTTCTTCTGCACCTTAACCCAGAGCTTCAAGTTGACCTTCTCGCCCAGCAAGTTTTCGATGTCGCGACGGGCGCGAATCCCAATCTGCTTGAGCATCGAGCCGCCCTTGCCGATAATGATGGCCTTCTGTCCGTCCCGTTCGACGAAGATGTTGGCCTCAATCTGCAACTTGCCGCCCTGGTAGTCCTTCATGCGCTCAACCACGACGGCGACCGCGTGCGGAACCTCGTCATGACTAAGTTCCAGAATCTTCTCGCGAATCAACTCACCCACCACGAAGTATTCGGGGTGGTCAGTCAGTTCGTCGTCAGGGTAGTACTGGGGTCCCTCTGGCAGGGTTTCAGTCAGCGAGTGGAGCAGTTCTTCGACGTTGTTCCCTTCCGTTGCAGAAATGGGGAAAATCTGGTCGAAATTACGCATCCGGCTGTACTGATCGATGAGCGGCAGCAAGTCGTCGGGGTGGACCAGGTCAATCTTGTTGACGAGCAGGAAGACGGGCTTGGTAACCTTCTCCAGTTCCTGCAAAATCCACTTATCGCCGCGGCCAGGCTGTTCGTCGGCGGCAACCATGAACATCACGGCGTCGACCTGGTTCAGCGTGGACAGTGCGGCCTGGTCCATGTATTCATCCAGCTCGTTTTGGGGCTTGTGAATCCCAGGTGTGTCAACGAAGACAATCTGGGCGTCGTCGGTGGTGTAAATCCCGTTAATCTTGTTCCGCGTGGTCTGAGCCTTGGGCGACATGATGGCCACCTTTTCCCCCAGAATCCGGTTCATGAAGGTAGACTTACCGACATTGGGCCGGCCGATAATGGCAACGAATCCGGAACGGTGGTTAGGCATTGTGCATGTCCTCCTTGTTAAATGCGCCGGGCAACAATGCGCCGACAGTTGTTTCTTCAATCACGCCGTGCAGGTTGCCCAAGAATACGGGTGTGTTCGCGCTCATGAATTCGGTCATCGCTTGGCGGCAGGCCCCACATGGTGAAACCCCGCCGTCAGTGTCGGCGACCACGGCCAGCGCCGTAATCTTGCGTTCGCCCGCGCAGGCCGCCGCAAAAATGGCGTTGCGTTCGGCACACATGGTGATTCCAAACGAGGCGTTCTCAATGTTGGCCCCGTGGAAGTGTTCGCCACTTGCAGCGATTGCGGCCGCGCCCACCTTGAAGTGGGAGTATGGTACGTAGGCATTTTCGCGCGCAGAAATAGCTTCTGCCATCAAATCTTCTTTGTTCATTGTAATCCCCTTATTAGCGTTCCAAACCAAATGCGGACAGAATCTTCTCCTGGAGCGGAATCATGACGGCTTCGTCTTCAGGCTTGATGTGATCGTAACCGTTCAGGTGCAAGAATCCGTGCACGACGGTGTAACCCAGCTCGCGTTCGAAGCTGTGCCCATAGTCCTTCGCTTGGTCCGCCACCTTGAATGGGTCGATGAACAAATCGCCGATGTTTTCGGGAATGCCCTCAAAGACGGCGAATTCATCGTCGTCCGACTCGCCGTCCTCGATGGCAAAACTAATGACGTCCGTGACGCGGTCCGTGTTCCGGTATTCCCGGTTAATCCGCTGAATTTCAGCGTCGTCAACAATCGTGATGGACATCTCGGTGTCTGGTGCGGATTTAAGCTCGTTCGCCGCAAAGTCCACAAGCTTGGTTGCGAGCTCTTGGTGCTCCTGACTGAGCAGGTTGTCGTCGTCGTACAGAGTTAGGTCCATGATTAGTCCTCTTTCTTGATTTCGTTTGGCTTAGCAGTTACTGACTGGTTGTGCAGCTGGGGCGAATTCGTGCCGTGTTCGTAGGCGTCGATAATGGCGGCAACAACGGGGTTACGCACTACGTCGCCGGAATCGAAGTACACAAAGTTGATGTGGGGCACCTTCTGCAGAATCCGTTCGGCTTGGACCAGCCCGCTTTTGCCCTTACTTGGTAGGTCGATTTGGGAGATGTCACCGTTCACAATCATCCGGGAGTTAAATCCGAGACGGGTCAGGAACATCTTCATCTGAGCCTGTGTCGTGTTTTGTGCTTCATCCAGGATGGCGAAGGCCCCATCGAGCGTCCGCCCGCGCATGTAGGCCAGCGGCGCGATTTCAATCACGCCGCGTTCCAGCAACCGGTTCGTGTGCTCGGTCCCGATGACCGCGTGCAGGGCGTCGTAAATTGGGCGCAGGTACGGGTCGACCTTGTCCTTGAGGTCCCCGGGCAGAAAGCCGAGGTTCTCCCCGGCTTCCACGGCCGGCCGGGTCACGATGATCCGCTCCACTTCCCCAGCCTTGAGGGCAGCGACGGCCATGACCACCGCGAGGAACGTCTTCCCCGTCCCGGCTGGCCCGACACCGAACGTGATGGTGTTGTGCTTGATTGAGTTCACGTACTGCCGCTGGCCGAAGTTCTTGACCCGAATGGGCTGCCCCTTCATGTCCTTAATCAGCGTTTCGTTATACATGTCGGTGAAATAATCCAGCGTGCCCTTCTGCGCCATCTTGACCGCAGAAACCACGTCGGCACCGGCAATTTTGATGCCTTGCTTGAGTAATATGTCGAGTTTTTGCAAAATGGCGTACGCCAAGCTGCCAGCCTCGCGGGCACCGGTAATCCGAATTTCCTGCCCCACCGCGGTGACAGTGACGTTCAGCGCCTCCCCGACAATGTCGAGATTGGCGTTCTCCACGCCGATTAGATTGAGCATTTCATCCACGTCGCTGATGAGCAAACGCTTAGTTACTGTTTCTTCAGTCAAAAAAAGCCCTCCCGAGTATTCTGCACTTTATTTTAGCACAGGTTGCGGCAAAAACCGTTATTTCGGGCGGTTAAACGCGGGTTTATGAATGAATTTTTGGCAAAAAAAGAGCCCGTGCATGAACACGGGCTCCATTCGGTTAAGCATTTAATTTTGATTTAACGATCTGACTAACAACTGCGCCGTCAGCGCGACCCTTAACCTTAGGCATGAGTGACTTCATTACGAGGCCAAACTGCTTAACGTTAGTGGCACCGCTAGTAGCAATTGCTTCATCGACCAGCTTGCCGATTTCTGCTTCATCCAGTTGGGATGGCAGATATTTCTCAACGATGGCAATCTCGGCCTTGGTTTCTTCCGCCAAGTCTTCCCGATTCCCCGCCTTGAACTGTTCGAGCGAATCCTTCCGCTGCTTAAGCTGTGTGGCAAGAACGGAACGCTCTTCGTCCTCACTGAGGTCCTTACCAGAAGCAATCTGAGCGTTGGTTATCGCCGTCTTGATTGCGCGGATCGTGTTCAGTGCAACTTTGTCGTGTTCCTTCATTGCACTCTTCAAATCCTGATTCAGTTCTGTGGCTAATGCCATTAAAAATCAGTCCTTTGATTAGTACTTCTTACGCTTACGAGCTGCCTCAGACTTGAGCTTGCGCTTTACGCTAGGCTTTTCGTAGAACTCACGCTTACGGTATTCAGCCAGTGTGCCTGCCTTGGATACGGTCCGCTTGAAACGGCGGAGTGCATCGTCGAGAGATTCGTTTTTCTTAACAAGTGTCTTTGCCATGTGTTATCCCTCCCTCCGAAACGATGTAACCGCTGAACAGTATCCTGCCAGCAATTCTTTAACATTATATCTAAGCTGAAACTAATCGTCAATGCACCAGCGGCAAAAAACCACAGATTTTGTGAAACTTTTCAACGTTTGCCGCAAATTTATCCGGCTGCAATTCCGTTAACGGGTCTCGCCTCAACTGCGCTTTCGTGTTATTATAAATTGTGAGAACGCTAACAATACGTAATTAAGTGAGGAAAAAGTTATGGCGAATGAACTTAATCTATTCATCGTGTCTGATGCCGTTGGCGACACGGCCCTGCAGCTGGCACGTGCGGTTGCGGCCCAGTTCCCGCGGCTGGTCGCGCGTTACCGCCGGTACCCCTTCATTCAAACGAAGGAAAAATTAATCGAAGCGCTGGATGCCGCTAAGAAGGATAACGGTATCGTGATTAACACGCTTGCCATCGCTGACTTAGCCGACATCGCCGACGAGTATTCGAAGCAAATTGGCGTGCCGTGTGTCGATGTCTTCACCCCCGTCGTGCGGGCCATTAGCAAGCAGTATGACGAAGAACCAACTGGTATTGCCGGCTCCGTCCACGACTTGAACGAGAAGTACTTCGACCGCATCGGGGCCATTGAGTTCGCCGTGACCTACGACGACGGCAAAGATCCTAAGGGCTTCCTCGAGGCGGACATCGTGCTTCTCGGGGTTTCCCGCACCAGCAAGACCCCGCTATCCCTCTTCTTGGCCAACCGCAACCTCAAAGTGGCCAACCTGCCGCTCGTACCCGCCGCCAAAGTGCCTGCTGAAATCTTCAAGGTGGACCCGAAGAAGATTATCGGCTTGACTACTGACCCGCAAGTACTAATGGAGTTCCGGCGCCAGCGCATGATTGCGTACGGCCTCAATCCGGACAACAACTACTCCGCCCGTGCTCAGGTCATGGACGAGTTGGAATACGCCAACAAACTGTACGCGCAGCTCGGCTGCATGGTGATCAACACCGCGCACCGCTCCATCGAAGAAACCGCCGCCCTCATTTTGGAACACATGGGACTGGATGTTTCGGACTAAATAGCAGTAAGCAAAAGCTCGGCCAACTTTGGCCGAGCTTTTTTGGTGGCTAATTGTCAGCCAATCTTCGGTTCATAGAAGCGGCCCAGGATTTTAACCGAGTCGGTAATCGAAACGAACGCGTACGGATCTGAGTTCTTCATGGCAACTTCGAGGTCGTACATCTCGGCGCGGCTGATGACCGTGAACAAAATGGTCATTTCCTCGTGTCGGAATGCCCCTTCAACGTCGTGGACAATGGTAATCCCGCGGCGTAATCCATTTTGAATTGCGGCCGTGACTTCCTTCGGGTGCGCGGTCACAATCATGACCTGCATCCGCTGCTGCCGGGTGTACATCGAATCAATCATTTTCCCGTTGATGAAGATGGACAAAGCGGAAATCAGCGCGTGTGGCCAGCTGTAGATGAAGCCGGCGAGCAAAATGATGAAGGCGTTGAAGAAAATGTTAATCTGGCCAATCGACTTCCCCGTCTTTTTGCGGATGACGATGCCAAGGATGTCCAGCCCCCCAGTCGAAATGTTGTTGCGCAGGGCAAACCCGGTCCCGAATCCGTTGATGACCGCCCCGAAAATCCCGCAGATGATGGGGTCCTTGGTCAGAGGTGGAAATGACAGCAAGCGCAGCATAATCGTGGAGAATGCAACGGCAAGGAACGTGAAAATCGTGAAGCGGTGCCCGATGCGGCGCCAGGCCAATACGAACAGGGGTACGTTCAGCACGAACAGCATGGTCCCAGTCGATAGGATGTTAGCCGTGGAGACTTTGCCAAATGGCGTGTTCACGACCACGTTAAACCAGCGGCCGACAATGGTCGAAACCAGTTGCGCCGCCCCCGTGATCCCGGACGCGTAGATTCCACCTGGTTCCCAAAACAGGTTCAACGCGAGGGTCACGCAAATCCCGTAAAGGAACGCGGCCGATAACCGGCTCATATTCTGGTGCCGCCGGATGAGTTTATCAAGTTCCTGCAAAATATTCCCTCCCACTATGGTACAAACAGTATAACACGGTGCAATGATTGGGCGGACCGGAAAAACTATTAATCTAATAATGAACTCACTTCACGTTTGCGGCCTTGACTGCCAACTAATCGGTTCCTCATGCCCCTGTGTCAGCTCGATGTCCGGTAAGAAATATATTTATCATCCGCACTGCATTGGTGATGTGTACGCAAAAAACGGTAATTCCCGACCAGGAATTACCGTTTTTGCGTTTGGAACAGTTGTTATTCTTCAGTCTGCGCGTCTGCTTCAGCTTCTTGTTCAGCCTCGGCTTCAGGGGTGACTTCGATGCCCAGTGGGAGCAGCTGGCTTGCTTCAACCGGCTGTGGCGCGTGCGTCATTGGCTCGGTGGCATTGGAGTTCTTCGGGAACGCAATCACGTCGCGGATGTTGTCCTTGCCTGCCAGCAGCATAGCGAACCGGTCAAGACCGATTGCCAGGCCGCCATGAGGTGGGAAGCCGAATTCCAGCGCGTTCAGCAGGAAGCCGAACTGTTCTTCGGCCCGCTCTGGCGTGAAGTCCAGGGCCTTCAGCATCTTCTCCTGAATCTCGCGGGTGTGGATACGGATGGAGCCCCCACCGAGTTCGTAACCGTTCAGGATGATGTCGTAAGACTGCGCGTGTGCCTTGTGTGGGTCGGTGTCCAGCAAGTGGACGTCTTCTTCGTTTGGCATCGTGAATGGGTGGTGCGCTGGTACCCAGCGTTCGTCCCCTTCATCGTATTCAAACAGAGGCCAGTTAACGACCCAAGCGAACTTGTACTGGGACTGGTCGATGAGGTCCAGGTCTTTCCCGTAGTAAGTGCGCAGGTAGCCGAGCGTGTCCGCCACTACCTTGGCCCGGTCAGCGATGAACATAATCATGTCACCGGACTTGGCGCCAAGGCCGTCAGTCAATTCCTTGCTGTCGGCGAAGAACTTCGCAATTGGGCCGGCAACCTTGTCGTCCTCAACCTTGAGCCATGCCAAACCGTGCGCACCGAACCGCTTGATGTATTCGGCTTGCTTATCGATCATCTTGCGGGAGTACTTCTGCGCCGCACCTGGCAGCACGATGGCCTTGACCTGGCCGCCGTTTGCCAGCGCGTTGTCGAACACCTTGAAGCCGGCGTCCTTAACGAATGGCGCTGCGTCCTGCAGTTCCATCCCGAAGCGCAGGTCAGGCTTGTCGGAGCCGAAGCGGTCCATGGCGTCCTGCCATTCAATCCGCTTGAATGGGCGCGGAACGTCAATGTTCAAAACATCTTTCATTACGCGGACGATGAGGCCTTCAGTGAGGTCCTGAATCTCTTCCGCAGACAGGAAACTGGTTTCCATGTCAATCTGGGTGAATTCTGGCTGCCGGTCACCACGCAGGTCTTCGTCACGGAAACACTTGGCAATCTGGAAGTAGCGGTCGTAGCCAGCGCCCATCAGCAGCTGCTTGAACAACTGTGGGGACTGAGGCAGTGCGTAAAATGAGCCGGGGTAAACACGGGAAGGTACCAGGTAGTCGCGGGCCCCTTCAGGCGTGCTCTTGGTCAAATCTGGGGTTTCGATGTAGATGAAGCCCTGTTCATCAAAGTAGCGGTTGGCGGCCATCGTAATCTTAGACCGGAGCATCAGTGCCTTTTGCATCTCTGGCCGGCGCAGGTCGAGGAAGCGGTACTTCAACTTGGTGTCTTCAGAAGCGGTGATGTTGTCGTCGATGTCAAAGACTGGGGTCTTCGCCTTGTTCAAGACGTTCAGTTCGGTGACTTCAACTTCGATTTCACCAGTCTTCATGTTCTTGTTGATGGCTTCAGGCTTACGAGCCTTAACCACCCCGGTTGCTTCAATGACGTATTCGCTGCGCAGACTGTTCGCCTGGTCGAGTGCGGCCTGGTCGAAGTCAGCGGAGAACACGAGCTGAACGATGCCGGCCCGGTCGCGCAGGTCAACGAAAATCAGGTTCCCGAGGCTGCGACGCTTCTTGACCCAGCCCATCAACGTGACGGTCTGGTTAACATTGGCGGCAGTGACGTCGCCAGCGTACATGGTACGTTTTTTCATGTTGCAAATCTCCTTTACCGGGTAGCGTGTTGCCGCTAACCCAGATGTATTGTGACCTTAGAATTAGTCGAAGTTGGCCTTCACGGCGTCAAAGTCGTTCAGCAGGTCCGCCTGCTTGAACGTCTTTTGCTCGCCGGTGGCCATCTTCTTGACCTGGACGGTGCCGTCAGCGAGTTCGTTGTCGCCGATGGTTGCCACGAACTGCGCATCTTCCTTGTTGGCCGTCTTGAACTGGGCCTTAGCTTTGCGGTTCATGAAGTCGAGGTTCACCGCGGTGCCCTGGTGGCGAATAGCGGTTGCCAGGGACAAAGCGGTCTTCTGTGCGGCCGCGTCAATCGCTACGATGTACAGTGGCAGTGGCGTGTCGAACTTCTTATCAGCGACAAGCATCATCAGCCGTTCGAGACCGAGACCGAAGCCAACCCCAGGTGTTTCGGGTCCGCCAAGTTCTTCGGCGAGGCCGTTGTAGCGGCCCCCACCAATGACGGTTGTGTAGCCGCCGCCAAATGCGGGGTCGTTCGTCATGACTTCGAAAATGGTGTGGTTGTAGTAATCAAGTCCACGCACCATGGTGGCGTCGATTTCGAAGTCAATGCCAAGGGCGGTCAGGAAGCCCTGCACTTGATTGAAGTGATCTTGAGCAGCGGGCGTCAGGTAGTCGAGGATTGATGGTGCGTTCGCTACGATTTCTTGGTCGTGCTTATCCTTACTATCGAGCACACGGAGCGGGTTCTTCTCTAGACGAATCTTGGAATCATTTGAGAGTTCGGATTCGAAGGACTTGAGGTAGTTAACCAGCGCTTCGTGGTATGCCTTCCGGGTTTCTGGATCACCAAGTGTGTTGATGACAATCTTCAGACCCTTAGCCCCAAAGGAGGCGATGAGTTCGCGGGCCAGCGCGATGGTTTCAGCATCAAGTGCCGGTGAATCACTGCCGAATGCTTCAACCCCGAGTTGGGTGAACTGCCGCTGCCGGCCGGATTGTGGCCGCTCGTAACGGAACATTGGTCCAGCGTAGTAAACCTTGTAGGGCTTGCTGAATTCTGGTCCGTACAGCTTGTTTTCGATGTAGGCGCGGACAACGCCGGCAGTTCCTTCTGGACGCAGGGCCATCATGCGGCCCCCCTTGTCCTCGAATGCGTACATTTCCTTGGACACGACATCGGAGGTTTCACCGCTAGTGCGGGCGAACACATCGGCGCTTTCAAAGATTGGCGTGCGAATTTCGTGGTACTGGTACCGCTTGAACACGGAGCGGGCGGTATCTTCAACGTACTGCCAGATTTCAGTGGTGCCGGGCAGAATATCTGCGGTCCCCTTTGGACGTTGGTAACTACTCATTTTGATCATCCTTTCTTCCAGACGTAACTAGACGCGGGGCATAAAAAAACACCCCTCGCGACAATTGCGAAGGGTGCAAGCACACGGTACCACCTTACTGTTTAACTCAAACCATAACGGTGGTTACCGGAGCACGTCTGCCTCTGAAGTGTCTTGTCAATCGTTCCCGGCTTACACCGTCCCGGGTCGCTTAAGTTGATCTCTTCTGCTTCATCATTGGCACTGGAATTATTTAACCCAATACTACTTGCAATTTTCGTGTAGGTCAAGTATTAGCGGGATATTTACTGAAAATCCTAACGGTGGTTCCCCGCCGCGAAGTACTTGGTGAGCCCGTTGACGATGTCGATGGCGGCTTGGTGCTGGTACGTCGACGAGGAAAGCTTCTGGAAGTCATCGTCATCGTTGATGTAGCCCAGCTCAATCAGCACTGACGGCTGCTTGTTGTCGCGGATAACTTCGAAGTTCCCAAATGAGGTGCCGCGGGAAGCCGTGGACAGGTTAGCCAGGCTGGTACTGAGGTAGGTGGCCAGGGTGTAATCCTTCGACTTGGTGTAGTAGTACGTCGTGTGGCCCTCAGCCGTGTTGCTTTCCGGTGAGGAATCAAAGTGGATACTGATGAACGCATCCGCATTGACGTTCGCCGCAATCACCGGCCGCTGTGCCAGATCGACGTACTGGTCGCTGCTACGGGTCAGGACGACATTCGCCCCGGCTGCCCGCAGCTGCGTGGCAATGGCGTCGACGGTTTCCAGGGTGTAGGTCTTTTCTTTTTCACCCGCAGTGGAGCTGGCCCCAGGGTCACTGCCCCCATGGCCGGCGTCCAGCACGATGGTGGCTTCGTTCAGACTGGTTGCGGCCTTGCTGGACTTGCCGTCACTTGGCGTAGAAACGACCCAGTTGGCGATGTAGCCGGTCTTGCCATCAGCGGCGCGGACGTGGAACCAGTCGCCATCCTGGTTGAGGACGGTAAGTTCGGCACCCTTACTCAAATTTTCAACGATGGCCGCATTAATCCCCCCCGCTTGGCGCAGGTGAGTATTCGTATTTGTCTTCACCTTAATCTGGGTGGCAGTGTTGGCCTTGCTGACGGCGGTCTGCGTGCTGGTGACCGTTGTCGTTTGACCGGTCAGTTCGAGGTACTTGGTGCTGACCCAGGCGGCGGTGTCACTGTAGACAATCTGGCTCCAATCGCCCTGACTGTACACGACTTTGACGCTGGCGCCAGGATTGAGCGCACCGAGTAGCGTGGCGCTGGTGCTGGCATACTTGCGCACGTTGACCCGACTGGTGACGCGCGCTACCTTCGCTGCGTTGGTGTTTGCGTCGTCGCTATTCACCAGCCAACTCGCAACCCACCCGACTTTGTTGCCGGCCAGCCGCACCTCGTACCACGAATTCCGTTCCGCAATCACGTTCAGCTTGGCGCCTGATTGGGATTGGCCCATCACGTCGTACGCCAAACCAGGCCCCCGCCGGATGTTCAAGACGCTCGCGTTCACCGTGAGCGTCTTGGTGCCGGCAAGAACGGTGGTCGTCGCCAAGCTGATGCCCAGGAGCGCAACCGTGACGATGAATAATGGCAATTTTTTGAGGTGTAAAGACTTCTTCATGTGCGTTGCCTCCGTATTTCATACAAATGAAATTATACCAAAATCCAGACGAAAAAACATTGCACGATAAGTTCTCGCGCAATGTTTTTGCATTTCTATTTGCATTTTTTGGCTGAATATCCCTGTGTTTATGCCTCGGGTGCAAACTGCGCTGCCCACTGGGCGGGATCCTTGCGCCATTCGTGCAGAGTGGCAACGTCCTCTTCGGCAATGGCGCCAATTGCGGCGGCGTTTTTAACCAACGTCGAGTACCCCGTTAGCGTGGCGAACGGAATGCCCGCCTGCGCGAAATTCGTAGTGGCGGCTGGTAACTCGTAACTGAAAATCCCGGCAACCCCCACGACATTCGCCCCTTCGCGCGTGGCTGCGGCTGCGGCCTGCAGCACACTGCCACCAGTCGACAGCAAATCGTCGATGACCACGGTGTTCGCTCCTGGGGTCAGGTGCCCTTCGATTTGCCGACCCTGCCCGTGGTCCTTGGGCTTACTGCGAATGTACACCAGGGGCAGTCCCAGTTCCTCGGCCACCCACGCTGCGTGCGGGATCCCCGCCGTGGCAGTGCCAGCAATCACTTCGACCTGGGGAAAGCGCGCGGAAATCAGTGCGCACAGTCCCTGGATGATGTGTTTGCGCACCAGCGGGTAGCTGATGGTGAGGCGGTTGTCGGTATAAATGGGACTCTTCAGGCCGCTTGCCCACGTGAACGGTGCGCGTGGACGCAGGGTCACCGCCTTAATTGCGAGCAGGTCGCGGGCAATTGTGTTTGCGTATTCGTCTTTAGTCAATGTCATTCGTATCTCCATTCCATGAACGTTTAATTTGTGCGTATGCGGCAACCGGATCCGCAGCCTGGGTGATTGGGCGCCCGACCACAATTCCCGAGCTGCCCAACTGCCCCGCCTGTGCTGGGGTGACCACGCGCACCTGGTCATTCGCCGCGGCGTTTGCCGGTCGAATGCCGGGCGTGATGCGCAAGAAATCGGGATTTGTGGCTCCGAGCACGGCGCTTGCTTCCATCGCTGAACACACCACGCCGTCACAGCCGGATGCTTGAGCCAACTGCGCCCGGTGCAGCACGTCTGCCTGCAAGCTGCCAGGAATGTGCTGTTCACTATGCATCTGGTCTTCAGACGTCGAGGTCAGCTGCGTGATACCCAGTAGCAAGGGGCGCTTGCTGCCGGCGCCCGCGTCTAGGCCTGCCCGCGCGGCTTGCATCATGGCGCTGCCCCCACTGATATGGGTGGTCGTCATGGTGACTCCCAGCCGCGCAATACTGCGCATCCCCATCTCGACGGTGTGCGGAATATCGTGCAGTTTGAGGTCGAGGAAAACGTCGTGGCCCGCCGCGGTGATTTCCCGCACAATGTCAGGTCCCGCCGCGTAGAATAACTCCATCCCCACCTTCACGAACAGGTGGCTATCTTGACCAAATTGGGCTAAAAACTGCCGGGTGGTGGCTGCATCCGGAAAATCGAGCGCGATAATGGGCCGTACTTGTTGCCGCATATTGTTACCTTCTTTCACAAATTATGCTAGTGGGACCGCACCAAAGCTGCGATCACTAATCGCCTGCACCATTGCCGCTGCGGTGTCGAGTGCGGTGAACAGTGGAACCCCGTGCATGATGGCTGCTTGGCGAATCTGCATGGCGTCACCGTTAGCGTCGTGGTCCTGATCGACCGTGTTGATGACGGCCTGAATTTTGCCGGTGTTAATCTGATCAATAATGTCTGGCTGCGCAGAACCCACCTTCGCGACCACACTGCAGCGCAAACCCGCAGCCCGCATCGCTTTGGCGGTACCGGCAGTGGCGGTCAGCTGGTACCCAAGGTCGGCAAGCTGGCCGGCGATGGGCAAGACGTCAGCTTTCTGCGCATCCGCCACCGTCACTAACACGTTACCGTGGTCGGGCATCGAGAGCTTCGCCGCGGCGAAGGCCTTGTAGAGGGCCTTCGGTAAGGTCGTGTCGCTACCCATGACTTCCCCGGTGGACTTCATTTCGGGTCCGAGCAGACTGTCAACGTCGGCAAGCTTGGCGAAGGAGAACACTGGCGCCTTGACGTGAACCATCCGTGGTTCTGGGGCCAGCCCAGGCTTGTAGCCCAGTGCTGGAATCTTCGCCCCCATGATGACCTTGGTTGCCAGCTGGGCCATGGGGATACCCGTGACCTTGCTCAAAAACGGCACGGTGCGGCTGGCCCGGGGGTTAACTTCGATGACGTACACCTGCTCGTGACTCACGATGAACTGGATATTCATCATGCCGACCGTGTTTAAGGCCAGGGCAAGTTTTTGCGCGTAGTCCACAATCTGGGCGCGCACGGCGGCCGAGAAGGTCTGCGGCGGATACATCGCCATGGAGTCCCCTGAGTGCACCCCGGAACGTTCAACGTGTTCCATGATGCCGGGCAACAGAACGTCGGTGCCATCACTGATGACGTCCACTTCGCATTCCTTGCCTTCCAGGTAGTGATCGATGAGCACTGGATGCCCCTCAGACACGTGGACAGCGGTGGCCACATATTCGCGCAGCTCGTCGTCGTTGTAAATGATGGTCATGGCGCGGCCCCCAAGCACATAACTTGGCCGCAGGAGTGCGGGGTAGCCCACCTTGTTGGCAGCGGTGAGTGCGCCTTCCAGGTTGGTGGCGGTGGCACCCACGGGCTGCGGAATGCCCAGCTGCCGGACAATCTGGTTGAAGGCGTCGCGGTCTTCAGCGCGGTTCAAATCCGCAACCGTCGTGCCGAGAATCTTAATCCCCGCCTTGGCCAGGGGCCCTGCAAGGTTAACGGCGGTCTGCCCGCCAAACTGGGCGATGACCCCCAGTGGTTGTTCCAGGTCGATAACGTTCAGGACGTCCTCGACGGTCAGCGGCTCGAAGTACAGCTTGTCGGCGATGGTGAAGTCGGTCGAGACGGTTTCGGGATTGTTGTTGATGACAATCGCGGCGTAACCCGCCTGCTGCAGCGCCTTGACCGCGTGGACGGTGGCGTAGTCGAACTCGACCCCCTGCCCGATCCGAATGGGGCCGGAACCCAAAACGATGACGGACTTTTGCTGCAGCGGCACGCTCTCGTTTTCTTCGTCGTAGGTGGCGTAGAAATACGGGGTGGCCGCAGTGAATTCGGCCGCACAGGTGTCGACCATCTTGTAGACTGGCAGCAGCTTGTTTTGCTGGCGGCAGGCGCGCACTTGCTGCGGCGTGGTGTGCCAGAACTTGGCGATGGTGACATCACTGAAGCCGTTTTGCTTGGCTAGCTTGAGCACCGCCAAGTCGTTGGTGCTGGTCTTAAGCTGCGTCTCAATCTCCAGGATGTGCAGAATCTTGTCGAGGAAGAACACGTTAATGCCGGTTAGCTTGGCCAAATCGTCCACGGAATAGCCTCGGCGCATTGCGGCGGCGAGGTAGAATAGCCGGTCGTCACGGGCCTTAACCACGTTTTGTACCAGCGTGTCTTCATCGGCTTGCTGCGCTTCGGGGTCATATAGGTAATCGTGGTCGATTTCAAGCGACCGTACCGCCTTGAGCAGTGCCTCTTCGAAGTTACGGCCGATAGCCATGACCTCCCCGGTTGCCTTCATCTGCGTGCCGAGCTCGCGGTTCCCATTCGTGAATTTGTCAAACGGCCAGCGCGGAATCTTAACCACCACGTAGTCCAGCATTGGTTCAAACTGGGCGTAAGTGACTTGGGTGATTGGATTCTTGATTTCGTCCAGGTTGAGGCCAACCGCAATTTTCGCGGCAATCTTGGCAATCGGATAGCCGGTTGCCTTCGATGCCAGTGCGCTGGAGCGGGAAACTCGCGGATTGACCTCAATGATGTAGTACTGGTCACTATTTGGATCAAGTGCGAGTTGCACGTTACAGCCACCCTCAATCTTGAGCGCGCGGATGATCCGCAGGGAGCTGTCCCGCAGCATTTGGGCTTGGTGGTCGGTCAGCGTCTGGACGGGGGCAGTCACAATGGAGTCCCCGGTGTGGATACCCACGGGGTCGAAGTTTTCCATGTTGCAGACAACCATGGCGTTGCCGGCATGGTCACGCATAACTTCGTACTCGATTTCCTTAAACCCAGCGATGCTTTGCTCAATCAACGCCTGGGTGATTGGCGATAGCTTCAGGGCGTTACTGCAAATCGTGCGTAGTTCCTGCACGCTGGCACACATTCCCCCACCGGTGCCCCCCATGGTAAATGCGGGGCGGACGATGACGGGGTAACCGATGCTGGCGGCGAACTGGATGGCTTCCTCAGTAGTGTTCACGCTCTGGGAGGCCGGGATTGGTTCGTGCAGGCTCTGCATCAGCTCCTTGAACTCTTCGCGGTCTTCCGCCTGGTTGATGGCGCTGAGCTTGGTGCCGAGCAGTTCGATGCTCAGTTCATCAAGAATGCCGTTTTGGGCCAACTCGAGCGCCATGTTCAATCCCTGCTGGCCGCCAAGTGTTGGCAAGATAGCGTCCGGTCGTTCTTTGCGCAGCACCCGCGTCACGAACGGTAAGGTTAACGGCTCGAGGTAAACGGTGTCGGCAATTTCACGGTCGGTCATGATGGTTGCCGGATTGGAATTGATGAGGACGGTCGCGTAACCCTCTTCGCGCAAGGCGAGGCACGCTTGGGTCCCGGAGTAGTCGAATTCAGCGGCCTGGCCGATGATGATGGGGCCGGAACCAATGACCAAAATTTTGTGAATATCAGTACGTTTAGGCATGACTATTCTCCTTTTGCTGACTGCGCGCCGCTTCCATCATGGCGCAAAAATCATCGAAAATCCCGGTTGCGTCGTGGGGGCCCGGGGTGGCGTCGGGGTGAAACTGCACTGAGATTGCTGGGTGGTTGCGGTGGCGGAGTCCTTCAACCGTGCCATCGTTGATCTCAACGTGGGTTACCAGCAGGTCGGTGCCTTGGATTGAGTCCGGGTCAACGGCGTATCCGTGGTTCTGGGCCGTGAAGAAGGTGTTGCCCGTCGCAATCTCGCGGACTGCGTGGTTGAAGCCGCGGTGGCCAAACTGCATCTTGACCGTCTGGGCGCCGTTGGCCAGCGCGAACAGCTGGTGGCCCAGACAGATACCCATGATTGGGTAATGCGCCTGCAGCTCACGAATGAGGGGTAAGGCCGTCGGGACGTCTTCGGGGTTACCTGGGCCGTTTGACAGCAGGATGCCATCTGGGTGTAAGGCGGCGATTTGCGTAAAGGAGGTATTGTACGGAACCACCGTCACGTTGCAGGCGCGGCGGGACAGTTCGGCGAGGATGCTGTGCTTCAGCCCGAAGTCAACGAGCACCACGCGCAGACCGGTGCCAGCACTCGGGAATGGCCGCGGGGTGGCGACCTGGGCAACCTGGTCTACCCGGGCCGGCTGGGCCAAGATGGCGGCGGCCGTATCTGGGTTATTGGTGATGACCCCGCGCATGACCCCGTTATCCCGCAGATGCCGGGTTAACTTGCGGGTGTCAATGCCGGTAATGCCGGGAATTTGATGCAGCTTGAGGAATTCATCGAGGCTCATCTCACTGGTCCAGTTGCTGGCCCGGCGCGCCAATTCGTGGACAATGACGCCGCTGCAGCTGGGAATGATTGATTCGTTCGCCCCCGCGCTGATGCCGTAGTTGCCAATCAGCGGGTACGTGAAGGTGATGATTTGATTACAGTAAGATTCATCGGTGATGGTCTCTTGGTAACCCGTCATCCCCGTGTTAAATACGACTTCCCCGGTGGTTTCTGTTTCCGCGCCGAAGCCTTCCCCGGCAAAAATCGTGCCGTCTGCTAATACCAAGTACCGTTGCATGATTGCCTCCTAAAATTGTTCGCCTTGCTTGTAGACACACTTGCCGTCCACAAACGTGTACATCGTGTTGCCGTATAACTTGCGGCCCACAAATGGCGTGTTCTGACCCTTGGACGCAAATTCGTCCTTCGTAACGACCTGGCCGTGGTCGAGATCGAAAACGGCAATGTCGGCCGGACCGCCTGGCAGCAGTTTACCTGCCTGCAGGTTGAACAGCTTGGCTGGCGCCGCACTCAACCAGTTGAGCAGCTGTGTGAGCGTCCATTTTGCCTGCTTTCCGCGCACGAGCGCCGTGTACAGTGCAGCAAAGGCGGTCTCGCTACCCGTGATGCCGTTGGGTGCTCCGCATAAGCCCGCGGCCTTTTCGGCATTCGTGTGCGGTGCGTGGTCGGTGGCGATGCAGTCGATGGTGCCATCTAACAGTCCTTGCACGAGCGCGGCACAGTCAGCCTTACCCCGCAGCGGTGGGTTCATCTTGTAGTTCGCATCGTTGCCAGGGATGTCGCTGTCGCTGAGCAAAATGTGGTGTGGTGTTGCTTCCGCTGTCACCTTGATGCCCGCCGCCTTGGCCTGGCGAATCATCGCGACGCTCACCGCGGTGGACACGTGGCAGACGTGGTATGGCGCGTCTGTGGCTTGGGCTAAAGCCAGGTCGCGGGCCAGCTGGCTGGTCTCCACTGCTGGCACCAGCCCGGGCACGCCCAATTCGGTAGCCTTAGCGCCGGCGCTGATGACGCCGCCGTGTTTGAGACTGTCTTCTTCGACGTGTTCGGCCAGCGGCAGGCCGGCCTGCTTGGCTCCGAGCAGCGCCTGGTACATGGTGTCGGCGCTTTGGATGCCGTTGCCGTCGTTTGAGACTGCGATGGCACCGGCTTGTTTAACACCCGCAAAATCAACGGTTGGCCCGGCAGCGCGTCCGGCAGTAATACTGGAGTACTGTTTGATGTGTACCAGTCCTTCAGCGGCATTGCGCGCGCACATCTGCTGAATCCTGGCTGGGGTATCTGGTACCGGGTCAACGTTTGGCATTGCGCAGATGGTGGTGAAGCCTCCGCGTGCGGCCGCCGCACTGCCAGTGGCGATGGTTTCCTTATCCGTTTGGCCCGGGTCGCGTAGGTGAACGTGAATATCGACCAGCCCGGCGGTGACCAGCATGCCGTGCACGTCAATGACCTCGGCGTCGGGGGCTGCAAGCTTGCTGCCGATTGCGGCAATTTTACCGTTTGCGATTAGGACGTCGGCGTGAATTAAGTCGCCGTTCAGGTTCACGGTGCCGCCGGTGAGTAATGTTTGCGTCATGATAATCCTCCTAAGTGGCGGTCAAGACAGATCCGCTCGATCATGGCCATACGGACGTACACGCCATTTTGCATTTGTTTAACGAAGCGGGAATTTGGCGCCTGCACCAGTTCACTGGCTAGTTCCACTCCGCGGTTAATCGGGCCCGGGTGCATGATGATGGCGCCCTGCTTCATGTGCAGTGCCCGCTGCACGGTCAAGCCGTACTTGGCCGCGTAGGCTTCAGGGTCGAAATGATCGTTGGACACGCCCCGTTCGTGCTGAATCCGCAGCATCATCACCACGTCGGCGGTGGGCAGCAGTTCATCCCAGTCGCCGTACTCCCCAAGGTCACTGAGCGAATCATCGAACCATTCCTGGGGACCGGCGAAAAGTACCTTGGCGCCGAGCTTGCCGAGTGCTTCCGCGTTTGAACGGGCAACCCGGGAGTGGCGGATGTCGCCGCAAATGAGGATGCGCAAACCGGTGAAGCGACCGAACTCTTCGCGGATGGTCATGAGGTCCAGCAGGCTTTGGGATGGGTGCTCACCTGAACCATCCCCGGCGTTGATGATGCCAAGATTCAGGTCGCAGCCAGCAATCAGTGGTTCATAGTAGCGGTTTTGCTTGTGCCGAATGACCGCGATGTTCGCGCCAATTGCATCCAGCGTCAGCAACGTATCGTGCAGGGTTTCCCCCTTCGTCACCGAACTGGTGCTGGGGTCGAAGGGTAAGATATTTAGGCCCAGTTTGCGCTCGGCCATTTCGAAGCTGGTGTGCGTCCGCGTGCTGTTTTCGAAGAATAAGTTGACCGCGTAGACCGGCTGGGTGAACCGACTGCCCGCGCCGTGCTTGAATTCTTCCGCGCGGTCAAGCAAGTTGCCAATTGCGTTGGTGCTTAAATCGGCCATGCTTACCAGGTTGCCCAGATCATTTTTAGTTTGATATGCCAACATTTTGTCCTCCCGTCTGCATACAAGCCGTATGCACAAAAAAAGCCACAACGTCCAAAGTCGAGGCGTTGTGGCTCATGGCTACGCAAAGATAGCCAACCCAATCACATTTTGCCCTCTCTGGAGTCAATTAAATCGTTTGGTGTATTTGCTATTCAGTTATAAGTCTTCAATGTCAATGGCGTCCTTGCCGTCAACTTCCGCAACGGAGACCCGAATCTGTTCCTTGAGCGAGGTGGGGATGTTCTTCCCGACGAAATCAGCGCGAATTGGCAGCTCGCGGTGGCCCCGGTCAACCAGAACGGCCAGGGAAATCTTCCGGGGCCGGCCGAGCTTGATCAAAGCCTCCATGGCGGCACGGGTGGTGCGACCCGTGAACAGGACGTCATCGACCAGGACCACGTGCTTGCCGTTGATATCAACGGGCAAGGTTGAGCCGTTGACCTGCGCCAAGTCGGTGCCCATCTCGTGCCGGTCATCCCGGTACAGCGAGATGTCGAGCTCGCCGACAGGGACGCTCACGCCTTCCAGCTGGTCAATCCGCTTGGCAATCCGCTGCGCCAGGTAAATGCCCCGGGTTTTGATGCCGACAATGACGATGTCGCTGAGGCCCTTGTTCTTTTCGATGATTTCGTATGAGATCCGCGTCAGCACGCGGCGCATGCCCACTGCATCAACTAATTCTTTTGCCAAAATTGTCCCTCCATGACGTGTCTAACCGTAAAAAAAGACTCCCACCCGCAAGTGGAAGTCTAAGTGCTTACCGGTCGCAACCAGTCGTCGACTCCTTTACAGCCTCGCGGGACTGTTGTTAAAGGATTTGATGTTGTAATTACTATATGCGCTAACGCTGGATATTGCAACCATTCCGGGCAAATTGTGCGGAAAAGTTTGGCTTTTCGTGCTAATTCTGGTCAGCAACGAACTGGCGGATGGTGGGCAGCGCCGCGGTTAATGTTGGCGCCGTGAATTCGGCCGCTGCATCGTGGAGCCCATCGACGTCGATGTAGAGGGTGTGGCAACCGGCCGCCTTCCCCGCTGCCACATCGAGCTGCCGGTCGCCAACAACCAGTGTGGTTTCCGGTTTGGCCCCGAATTTGGTCAACAGGTAGTTAATCGATTCGGGGTCGGGTTTGCGCTTGAAGTGCATGTCAATCGTGGTGCCGCCCGCAAACAGGCCACTCATCTGGTGCTGGCGTAAAAGGCGCCATGCCTTCTGGTCGCGGTGGGTCCAAAGCAAATTGGTCGCGCCCTCAACGTGAACCGTCGACAAGGCCGCCAGCGCACCTGGATATGGCATTGGGTCCTGGTTCAGTACCAATTCGTGGGCGTTGTATTCGCTTTGCAGCTGCTGGCGGTCCAGATGGTGCTGACTCGCTGCGTCATCAAGCACGCGCTTCATGGAATCGTACTTAGTTGCCAGCAGCAGTTCGTGTGGTTCTGCGGGCAGATTGTGAGCCGTGAGTGTGGCCACCAGCGCCCGAATCATGCCTGGATAAGTGTCATAGAGCGTGCCGTCAAAGTCCCAGATTACTGTTGCCATTATTTCATCTCCGCCGTATCAAGAATAATCGTGACGGGGCCGTCGTTGGTCAGCTTCACCGCCATGTCGGCACCGAACTCGCCCGTTTCAACGGGCACACCGAGACTGCGCAGCTCCGAGTTGAACGCGAAGTACAGTTGCTTGGCCATGTCTGGGGCCCCCGCTAACGTGAAGCCGGGGCGGTTACCCTGCGTGGTGTCCGCGTAGAGCGTGAATTGGGAAATCGACAGGATGCTGCCACCGACGTCCAGCACGGAGCGGTTCATCTTCCCGTTCTCGTCGCTGAAGACGCGCAATTTGGCCAGCTTCTTGGCGAGCTTAGCGGCTTCAATTGCCGTGTCCTTTTGCCCAACACCAACCAAGACCATGTAGCCCTGGTCAATGGCGCCGATGACTTTGCCATCGACGCTAACGGATGCGTCTGTGACTCTTTGTGCAACGATTTTCATAATATTGTCCTTTCAGTTGGTTAGTTAAAAAAAGTCCCGCCCGCACCGCTGTGTGCAGACAGGACCGAATGCCGGTGCTTAGCCGTTCGAACGCTTGACTTCATAAACATCAGGAATATTCTTGATGGCTTCAATCATGCGGTCGAGGTGCGCCAAGTTGCTGATGCCGACCGTGACGTGAATGTCGGCCATTTTGTCGTGATCCACGCGGCCATTAATGTTATTCAAGTTCTTGGTCTGCGCGTTCAGCACCTGGAGCACTTCATTCAGCAGCCCGTTGCGGTTAAAGCCGTAGATTTCGAGGTCAGCGTTGAAGGATTGCGTATTGTCGCTCTTCTGCTGCCAGGACACGTCGATTAACCGGGAAGCTTCCTGCGGGTTGTTCGTGACGTTCGGGCAATCAGCGCGGTGAATCGTCACCCCGCGGCCCTTCGTGACGTACCCAACGATGGGGTCGCCCGGCACTGGTGAGCAGCACTTGGCCAGGTGCACAAGCAGGTTATCAACGCCTTCGATGATGACGCCTTCCCCACTGCCACCCTTGTTGGGTTTGGCGCCGGGGCTGACCTTCTTCGTCTTCGAAACGGTCGTGACCTTCTTGTTCTGACTCAAGATGGCGGCTTCGCGTTCGTGCTGCTCGGCGGCTTCCTTATCGTGACGGTATTTTTCCGTCAGCCGGTTAGCCACCACCATCGGCGTTAGTTCGCCGTAGCCAATGGCACTCAGCAATTCGTCTTCCGTGGCGTAGTTGAGGCGCTTCAGGAGCTCTTGCATGGGTTCTTTGCCCATGAAGTCGTTCGGGTGCAGGTCCATCTCGTGCAGCTGGTGTTCCAGCATTTCGCGGCCCTTGATGGCGTTGTCTTCCTTATCTTCCTGCTTGAAGTAGCGGCGAATCTTGTTCCGCGACCGGGAAGTGAAAACCAGGTTGACCCAGTCCCGGCTGGGGGTGCTGCTGCTGGAGGTGAGCATCTCGATGATGTCCCCATTCTTCAGCTGGTAATTCAGCGGCACAATCTTGCCGTTGACCTTGGCGCCGACGGTATGGTTCCCGACTTCGGTGTGGACGAGGTAGGCAAAGTCGAGTGTGTTGGCGCCCTTTGGCAATTCGAACACATCTCCGCGCGGCGTGAAGACGTACACGCGGTCGCCAAAGACGTCGCCCTTGACACTTTCCATGAAGTCGGCCGCGTCATTCGTTTCGTCCTGGATTTCGAGGATTTCGCGGAACATGTCGAGCTTCTTGCCGTCGTTGTCGTATTGAACCTTGCTTGTCTGGCCTTCCTTATATGCCCAGTGCGCCGCAACCCCGTATTCAGCCACGTGGTGCATCTCCTCGGTGCGAATCTGGACTTCTAGTGGCTTGCCTTCCGGACCAATAACCGTCGTGTGAATACTCTGGTACAGGTTCGCCTTTGGCATCGCGATGTAGTCCTTGAACCGACCAGGCATTGGCCGCCACTGGGTGTGAATGGCCCCCAGCACCGCATAACAATCCTTAATCGACTTGGTGACCACCCGAATCGCGAGCAGATCGTACAGCTCGTCGAACTGCTTGTGCTTGTCGCGCATCTTCTTGTAAATCGAGTAGATGTGCTTCGGCCGCCCGTAGATTTCGTATTCAATGTGCAAATCGGCCAGCGACTTCTTGATGTCGACGATGGCGGATTGGATGTACTGTTCGCGTTCGGTCCGCTTCGAGTTCATTAATGAAGCAATTCGGTGATATTGCTGCGGATTGAGGTAACGCAGCGACAGGTCTTCCAATTCCCACTTGATGGTGCTAATCCCCAAGCGGTCCGCCAGTGGTGCGAAAATGTCCAGGGTTTCACTGGCAATCCGGCGCTGCTTGTCGGGGCGCAAGTGCATGAGCGTGCGCATGTTGTGCAACCGGTCGGCGAGCTTAACCATGATGACCCGTAAGTCCTTGGCCATCTCAATCAACATTTTCCGGTGGTTTTCAGCCAGCTCGTCCTTGTGGGCAACGTATGTGACCTTGCTTAACTTGGTCAAACCGTCAACAATCACCGCAACGTCGTGGCCGAACAGCTCGTTAATGTCGCCCAGCGTGATGTTCGTGTCTTCCACAACGTCATGCAAATAGCCGGAAGCAACCGTTTCGGGGTCCATCTTCAGCTTGGCGAGAATCCCCGCGACCTGGATTGGGTGGATAATGTATGGTTCGCCACTCTTGCGGGCCTGATCCTTATGTACGTACGCCGCGAAGTCGTACGCCTTCTTGACGAAATCGAGGTGTTCCTCGTTCATATAGCCCGCGCAGATTGCGTAGACTTCATCTTGTGTCAGTTCTGGTTCTTCTGCCATATCAACATCTCCATATAGTTCAAACAGCCCAGTATCTGCCTGGTACTAGTCCTTGGCGACGGCGAGTAGGCTCGTGATGAGGTACAGGCCTGCAAACCAGTAGTCATATTTTGCGTACCGCCAGAATACCATCCCGGCAAAAAGGATGGGAAAAACTAAGAGCACTGCCCAGAAAAGACGGTGCTTCTTGACGTATCGACCCAGCCACCATGCAAAGACGGTGTTAATGATTACGAAAAGAAGCCCAACCCGGTGTGCGGTCGAAATGTGGACGAGCTTAAAGAATAGTGGTGCCAGCACAGCCATAACCGCACTAAAAAGAATTGCTAAATTGAGTGGTCGTTGCCACCATGAGTTGAGTTTTTGCATAAGCGCCTCCGCATTAATTCTGATTCATCGATTATACCCTGATTAGAAAACTAAGCCAAATTTTTCAACCCAACAATTCCGTTAAGGTGGAGATTGCACTAAGCAAATACAGTGGTGCCGTTTCGGTGCGCAAAATCCGGGGTCCGAGGCCCGCAAGCACAAAGCCCCCCGCCGTTAACGCCGTGATTTCGGCGGGCGCAATGCCCCCCTCGGGACCAAAGACCGCAACGAGGCGCTTCGGGTTTGCGTGCAACGTCTGCACGAGTGCTCCGGTTTCGCCTTCCTTCGCGCTTTCCTCGTACGCTACGAGTTTCGCGTCGGCGGCAAGCTTGGTGGCATCGGTCAGCTGCGGCAAGAACGCGACGGTTGGGATCACGTTGCGGTGGCTCTGTTCGGCGGCGCTGGCGGCAACTTGCTGCAGGCGGGCGAGTTTCTTGCCCACCTTGTCCTGCTGCCAGCGGACCGTTGCCCACTGACTGCCCGTGAAGTAGATGGTGGTCGCGCCCAATTCCGTGCCTTTTTGGACAATCCATTCAGGCTTTTGCGCTTTGCTGAGTCCGCAGACCAAGGTAACCGCTACGGGCAATTCGACGTTGCGGTCGATTGGTTCAATGACGGTCACGGTCAGCGGCTTAACGGCATCGATACGCACGCGGAAGGCTTGGCCCGCACTGGCGAGTTCGAACTCGGCGCCGATGTCCATGCGCAAGACGGTTACGGCGTGGTGCTCAATGTCTTTGTCCAAGGTGACCTGTGCGCCGCGGGTTAACGGTGCATCTGTGAAGTAGCGTTGCATCTAGTCCACCTGCTTTCGCATCACGTGCAACCCCAGCCAGTCCCCTTCTTGGCGGCGTTCGACCACCGTGAGACCATTGGCGGTCAACGCGGCGTTGATGTTTGCCTCTTGTTCCGTGATGATTCCGGACAGTAGTAAGTGGCCGTGTGGTTTCAGCACGGCCGGAATCTGCGCCATGAGCGGCACCAGTACCACTGGCAACATGTTGGCGAGTACCAGATCAGCTTGGGCTTGGACGCCGTTCAGTAGGTCGGATGCGATAACGTCAATGTTGTCAACGGGATTGAGTGCGATATTCTTCTGCGCGCTGGCAACCGCCACGTCATCAATATCGGTTGCGAGCACGTGCTTCGCGCCCATGCGCATGGCGGCAATGGCGAGCACTCCAGAGCCGGTACCAACGTCAATGACTTCTTCGCCGCCGCGCAGCACGGTTTCGAGCAGGCCCAGAGTCAACCGCGTCGTCGGGTGCGTCCCCGTCCCGAATGCTTGACCGGGATCGAGAATCAGCGGAATTTCACCGGCCTGACTTGGTACGTAGTCTTCCCACTGCGGCACCACGGTGAGGTAGCGTGTGACCCGTTCGGCGTGGTAGTACTGCTCCCACGTGTGCGCCCAGCTGGCATCGGCGACTTTATCTGCGGAGACGGTCCCGGCGCCGATGTTGATGCCAAAGGCGGTGAGGCCGGATACGCGCTGCTGAATGTCAGCCACGCGCTCAGGCACGGCAACGTCGGGCGGGAAATAGCCCGTAACGCGCACGTGCCCGTCCGCCAATGTGGGGTCGGTATCCTGATCCGCAATTTGAATGCCCTCAGCGTCGTGCTCGAGCATCAGGTTACTGATTGGTTCGATTGCTTCTGCCAGCGTGTCGGCAGTAATCATTTGCCATTCCATGGGCGGCTCCTAGTACTTAGGGTAAGCGAAGAACGTGTCTGCCTTTTTGGCGGGTTCCGCCGCAATCGCCTTGGCCAGTTCTTCCGGGTCAAAAGCCACAGCGAATTCGTCGCCTTCACTCGTTCCGTCAACAAAGTCCAAGAGGTCGCTTTCGCCATCGTCCAGTACTTGCTGGAAGTAGGCAAAGAAGCCGTCCACGGTCTGCTGGTCAATCCCTTTCTTGCCGGCGAACGGAATCACGGTCAGGTAGTCTTCCGCGTATTCATTGCCGTCAATCTTGGTCTTGTCGTAGAAGAGCACGGCATCGTCGTAGCTCACTTCACCAGATTCGGCGTCCTTGCCATCCTGGTCTTCGATTGTGTAATCCTTGTCGGTGATGACGGTCATCGTGTATTCGAGTTCAATCACGTGGGCTTCCTTGTCCCAGTTCAGGTTCAAGTCGCCGTCAAAGTCGAGCGCGTCCATTTTGTCGCCGATGTAATCAAGCATGTTGGTCGTGGTTTTCACAGTTTGCCTCCAGTATTTGTTTTCAGTATTACGGATATTTTACCACAGATGGTGTGGGGGCTTGGGGTGCACACGGCGATAAAAAAGCAATTATGACTGCAGAAACAAAAAAACGGCCGTGAGACGGTCGTTTTAAGGTAGTTTTGGCGCTACGATATTTGGAGTTGATAGACATCTTGTCTGTCAGCTCCTTTTTCTAT
>NZ_AYYO01000011.1 GCF_001436225.1 Lacticaseibacillus sharpeae JCM 1186 = DSM 20505
GGCCTACACCTCTGAGTTGGAGAAAAATCTCCAACACCAGAAAGTGTAGACCCTTTCTTATCCTAAACTACTTTCCCTGGAGGAACTTACCATGAAGAAGACCGTTTTGATGTTTGCTACCGCTGCTCTTGCAGCACTTTCACTTTCCGCTGTTGCTGGGAACAAGGTTTCCGCTGCAACTAAGGACACGACAGCGAAGATTACTCTCACTGCAGACAAAACATCTGGTGACAAATCTGGCGACTTGCAACTTGTTAGCGCACCAGGATTTGATTTTGGCTCTGTTGAGCTTAAGGCAGACACTGACACTACCGCTGATGCAGACGGAGACACTACCCTTTCTGTTTTGAACCCAGGGCTTGCTGAGGGTTGGGGCGTTACTGCTAAGGCAACTGAATTCACTGGTGCTAGCGGCAAGCTGTCCGGTGCAGTTCTTTCTCTTACCACCACCCGCGACGCTAAGACTGAAGCAGAAGGTGCAACGAGCGCAGATATTTCTAAAGATGGTAGCACGGTCTTAAACGCAACTTTTGGTGCACGTAAGAACTCAGACGGTTATGTTGGTGTTGGTACTTCTAACTCTACCGCAAAAGCGCACATCAGCGTTCCTGCTGGTAACGTAACTGGTGATTACTCTTCTACCATCACCTGGACGCTTACAGCAGATCCTGCAACTGAAACACCTGCAGACGGCACGAACAAATAATAACAAATTTCATTCATAACAATTGGCTTTCTTCAGCTCCACTGGTACACTAAAGGTGAATAAAGCGCATGGGGGCGTTAGCTGTCAGCAAATCTGAACCCGAGTTCAGATGCGCGGGTTAACGCCCTCTTTGTTTAAAAACATTTGGGGAGAACACTCTAATGAAGAAACTAGTCTCAAGTCTGCTCGCATTCGTTGCTGCACTCCTGTTTATCCCAGGTCTGACGGCCCACGCCGAATCGCTGCACTACACTATCTCTGCTAACCTGCCGAACAACCAGCTCGACACCTCAGCGTCATACTTCGATCTGTTGGTGAAGCCGGGTTCTACGCAGAACCTGAGCATCGTGATCACTAACAGCGATAGCAAGGCCCACAACTACAGCGTGGCCACGAACCGTTCCGAAACCAACACGAACGGGGTCATTGACTACAACAAGCATAACAAGACCAAGCCCGCATCCCTGCAGGCAAACATCGAAGACATGATGCCTGCACCAACCAAGGTGAAGGTGCCCGCTAAGAGTGCTAAGACGGTGACCATGAAGCTGAGCGTGCCAACCAAGAGTTTCACCGGGGTTGTTCTCGGGGGGATTCGTGTGGAAGAACTGGACACGACCTCAACCGCGAAGAAGAGCAAGGGCCTGACACTGACGAACAAGTTCGCCTACGTGCTCGGTCTGCAGCTGCGGGAAACCAAGAATGTCAGCAACATCAAACCTGACATGCGCTTGAACAAGGTGGGCGCGACCCAGATCAACAACCGGAACTACATTTCGGCCTACCTGGAAAACACGCAGCCGACCATGATGACCACCGTGCGCGTGAAGGCGAAGGTCTACAAGGACGGCAGCAACGATGTGTTCGTCAAGACCGACAAGTCCGACATGAAGATGGCGCCAAACTCTGTCTTTGCCTTCCCAATCAATGCCAACGAATACCCACTGGAGGCCGGCAACTACAAGCTGGTCGGTGACGCGTGGGCAGAAAACGGCAAGTACCACTGGCACTTCTCCAAGAGCTTCGTCATTACTGGTGCCGAAGCCAACAAGTTGAACAAGACGGCCGTGGATCAGAAGAAGCCGAAGACCAATTGGCTGATGTACATTCTGATTGCCCTGGCAATTCTGATTTTCCTGATTCTGCTGCTCATCATTATTCTGTTGCTTAAGCGGCGGAAGAAGGATGACGACGAGGATAACGCTAAGAAGTAGGCCCTGATAACTGGGAGGTAACACAATTATGCGAAAAAACAAAATAGTGTATCTGCTTGTCTTCCTCGTAGTTAGCATTGGGGTAGTGTTTGGTATTACGGCGGGAACCGGGCGCAGTGACGCCTCACAGCCTCAGAAGGATTCAATCCCTGGTTATATGATGAATGCGCCTATCCAAATTTGGGAAAATGGTGCGTTAACAGATGAGGAAACTCATGCAGCGTTAGTTAACGGTGATAGTTATTCTTCAGCTGGTGCAGTAACTCTTGATACTAAATGGTCAATGAGTCTGTGGGTAATGGGTACGGCAACGTTCTCAATCACTGATGGTAACAAAAAGGATTTGATTGAAAATCCTGCTAAAGCATCAGAAACCAAACCGCTTGATTTAAATGGAACTGTCGGAAAATGGACACACGTGACGATTTTCTACACACCAACAAGTTCTGAACACGGAGCGATTTTTTATCGGTACAATGATCGTGATATGAATGGTGTTCCAGATGCAAATGGTGGTACTGCCGGGAACAATAATACCAAAATACTGGTTGATCGCTCTGCCGGTGGCAGCTATATGTATGGCATTCATACCACTAGTTCCGGTAGTTATGTTGTAATGAACTCCTTTAGTAGTTATGCCACTACTAGTGCGGAAGTTGCACTTGTTGACACAGATCAAAACATGCAGGTTCGTGATTCTAGATCAAGTTCTAGTCAATTTGGTACGGGAGCAACTTTTGTTTCGACGAATACCACTACAAGTAACGTATACAGTGGCGACAATCTGTCTTTGACATATCGTTTTAGCTTTTTGTCGAAGGATACTTTGAGCACCACGATTGACAATATGGAATTTGAAGCGAGCCAGATTGACCATGTTACTTGGGAAAATGCTACAGTCACTAAGTATTCTGGCTTAGATGGTAGTGGTAATCCGACGGGCAGTTCTACACCGGTTAAGGATAATGTGAGCTTAACTGATATTACGGATAACAAGGACGATGTATTTGGTTCGCTGCAGCCTGGCGATACAATTGAAATCTCGATGAATGGTAAGGCTGATGATGTAACGGAACCAACCGCTGTTGCAGCCCAAACGTATCGCTTCTTTAATGGTGGCGCTGAGTCATACATGGATGCAGACCCGTTATCAAAGTTGAATTCTTCCACATCCAGTTTTAGTTTCCCGTCTAATTTATCTCAGACCCCTAAATTCACTATTCTTCCTGCCCTGAAGACCTCATCCAAAGTTAGTGTCGTTGACAATGACTGGGAAAGCAAAGATGGCGGCAAGACACTCGTAAACGGTTCTACTGTTCTTGCAGGTGATTCACTCACCTACGACTACAGTGCTACCTATGATAAGTCTAGTTCGGTTGCTTCATGGTCAGATGTGTTAGCTAAAATCAGCACACCAAGTGGTTTTACGCCAAAAACGTACACAATTAAGTACAGTGATGGTTCAAGCGAAAGTAGTGATGCTTCGGATGTTGTTTCTGGCCATAAGTTGCAGCATGCTTTGAACGCTAATAACCAGACAGTCCACATAATTGTTGAGGGTACTGTCAACTCGGGTGCGAAATCGGTGGGCACGACAACAGCGACGTTGAGTTCGGACTCACCCAAGCATGCGGAAACGATGACGACTGGTAGCTATACAGTGATTCCTGAGCCGTTCAAGGTTGATAACACCAAGATGAACTTATTTATCAGCAATCCGAAGGGAACTACGGCAAGTAACGGCTATCAGTTAGGTAAAAATCTTACGTTTGATAGTAATGGGAATATTTCCGTCAAGGCAGTGACTAGTGATGACGGAAGCTACACAAACTATAATGAAGACAGCAACGGATTCATTATTAATGGTAATGTTACGGTAGAAGGCTCAAGTACGAATAATCCAAGTGGTTTAATTACGTATCTGATTACGGTAAATGGTGATCGGACGCTGAAGGTTCAGTTGCCCGCGAAAAGTTTGAACGATTCTGCTTTCAGCTTTAAGTTTATTAAACCTGGTAAGGAACAGACCTGGGATGGCAACATTCAGTCAAGTCTAAATGCGGCCAGCTCATTTACACACAGTGTTGTGCCAATTACGCTGGGGTACTTGGAACCAGATAAGGTTAATACAATCAAGATTCAAGCTGTCATGAATGACGGTAGTGCGGCAACGGATGCGCAGACGGTCTACGTTCAGCCAGGCCAGCTTAAGCTTAACGCTGCTGACATTGAGTTTAAGACCCAGTTGAATGGCAGAGAGAAGTCAATTGCACCGACATCTGCCAATGTTTCGATTACGAACACTGCTTTGCTCGAATGGAAGCTGAGTGTTAGCCAAACCACAGCTATTACGAATGATGCAACTGGCAAAACACTGGCGGCTAACCTGATGTATTATACTGGTTCTGGCGATCAGTACACAGACTTATCAAGCTCAACCGACGGCACGGTAGACCGGTCATCGGTTGATATTGATACCGGAGTACCTGCAAACAACGATTTAAATGGGAGCGTCAACGTGACCTCAAAGTGGGCAACAACCGATGCTGAAGCTGGGGCGAAACCAGGCATCTTCTTGGATATTTTCGGTAATGCTAAGGCTGGTTCATATTCTGGGGAACTGACCTGGACTTTAACGGACGCGCCGTGATTGCTTTCAAATATTTTGTCACATTTCGCACGCTATATGCATGATTTCCATTGAAACCATGCACTAAATTCGATATAATACTGGAAGATATTTAAATCGAAATTGCTCACCTGAACTGTTAAAGAGTTTGGGACGACCCGTTCACAAGGGAACTTCACCCGTTGTGTAACGGGTCATTTTTATTTAGTCAGAAAGGAGGCTGGGAATATGCTTAAGAAAATTGTGACATCAGTTGTGGCAGTTATCGTTGCTCTGGTAATCAATGGTACTCTTAGTGTTGACGCAGCCTCCAGTACAACAACCAAGGCTAATGTTGAGTTAACTTCTGGCGGCCCAATCACATTGGATGCAGTTCCTGCGATGTATGACTTCGACACGCACGACGCTAAGCAGTCACTGCAGCATTATGATGCAATTACTGGTGATAAAAGTCCAATTCAAGTGACCAACCCTGGTAACGACACTGGATGGAATGTCACTGCCGAGATGAGCAAGTTAGAAACAGCAAGTGGTCTACAGCTTATGGGTGCAAGTATTGACATGATCAACAATACTGATTATGCAGGTGATTCTGGTGTTGCTTACTTACCTAATGGCGCTGTGCTCAACGGTGTAACAACAACAAAGGACAACGCGTCAGCTATTGATATGTTTCCTAAAGCATCTAGTCCAACATTGACGCCTGGAACTGCAGCAACTGTGTTCTCCGCAGTGCAGGGCGGCGGTGTTGGTGTTTGGCAGACAGCCTTTAAGCCAGTGCTTAACGTGCCGGCTGGTAACGTGGAAGGTACCTACACAGGGACGATTACTTGGACTTTGGAACAAACCCCATCAGGGAACTAATGTAATGATCGCGGCGAAGTTAATCTTCCCGCGATTTTTTTGTCCATACCTATTGCATTATTAATAAATAGGGCGTATCTTATTCCTTGTAAACAAAAACTGAACATTGCTCACTTGCTTAGTAAGTCCCGGTTCGGGCAGAGTAAGACGACCCGTGCGCATGCGAACTCCGCGATGCGTGCGGGTTTATTTACTTAAATGACCAAATTCATATCATTTAAGAGTTATATAGAGAGCATATCAGTAATGAAATATAAATGTAATGAATAACACAATCCCCCGTGCGTTATTCAGGATAAAATTTTATCCACCAGTATGTCACGGACCAGTGGCTGCTAATTAAATAACGAATTTTAAGTTTGCGTTCTGCTAGTGACCCCGCATGGGTACTAGTATGGGCGCTTTTTCTGTGTTATAAATAAGACAGTTATTTAGGGGAAGTTTAGGAAATTAAATAGCACACTTGTCATACTCGGTTCGGGGGAAACGCATATGATCAAACAATCTTTTCTTGGGGTAGTTGCCGTCGCAGCTGCAGCCATCGTTCTTGGCATCACTGGGAACACACAGTCCGCAAAGGCTGATACAACAACGCATGCAACGGTTACGTTCACGCTGCCAGAAGACAGCAAAATCGAAATCACGTCCATGCCAAACATCGACTTTGGGTCTGAACAGGTTAACACCAGTGGTCAGGACATTCAGGCGAAGAACATTGACGCACCTCTGTCCATCGACAACCCAGGTTTCGCAACTGGCTGGCACGTTGATGTAGCAGCAAGCAACTTTACCACTTCTGACAAGTCCGTCAGTCTTGCTGGTGCCGCAATCAAGTTCACCAATGGTTCCGTTAAGGCAACTGCAGCTGGTAACGTTTCTACCGTACCTACCGTTCAGCCAACCACCGTTCAGGCCGGTTCTGATAGCCAGACGTTGGTTAACGCTGCTGCCGGTACTGGCGTTGGTGCTTACGACACCAGCTTCGCGAACACCGAAGTGAGCCTGGACATTCCATCCGGGAACGTTGCCGCTGACTACACGTCCGACCTGACTTGGACGCTTGCTAACACCCCAATGTAAAAGATTGATAGTGTGATATTCGCCACCGCACAGGCCATTCGGCACGCGCTGGCAAGGTAGCTGACTTAACGGTCGGCTATTTTTTTGCGCAAAAATGCGGCGCCGGGGATGGCAGCGCCGCATTGAGATAACTTATTCAGCTGTTACGTCGGCCATGAAGTCGGGCCGGTTTAAGAAATTGGCGAAGTTCGGGATCTGTTCCTGCACCTCGGTCAAATAGCCCAGCTCGATCATCGTGCGCAGGAAAGTCTCAATTTGATCTTCCACCGCGCGGCCAGGGGTGATGGTTGCCTGGCAGAGCAGCTTTGCCAGTTTGGTGAACATGGTTTGCACGCTGATAATCTTCGGCGCGGCAGCACGTTGCATGTCCGCTAGCATGGCTGCCGCAATTTCTGTATCGCCGGATTCGATGACCGTCAGCGCAATGTAGAAGTCCAGAAGGTCCCGGTACTCGACGGCGCTATGGTAGCCGGCATCCGCCCCAATCAGGCCCCGCCAGATTTTGTACGCCAACTGGTAGTCCATATTGCCGCTCGCACAGGTGAATAGGGTGTAATACGCTTGGTTCCAGCGTTTAGCGTCAAGTAAAATGGTGCCTGCCTGCGCGATGAGGGCTTCAGGTACGTGGTCGTAATTAAACGCATAGCTGTAGATGCGCACCGGCAGCACGCGCAACGTCCGGACGGTGGCGGGCACCTGGGCCATCTGGGCTTCCAGGTGCGCGATGACGGGGGCCGCGGTCGCCTGCGACAGGTTGTGGTCGCGGGCCTTGAGCGCGGTGATGGCGTTAAAGGCGGCGGCGTTAATGGAGAATTCACGGCGACCCAGCTGCGACCATTCCGTTAACAGGAAGTCGTTGAGCTGCTGGGTACGGTTGAAACTGAGCTGACTCGCCCCGTTTTCAAACCGCGACTGGGCGGCGGTGGACCAGTGCAGGCACACGTCGGTAAGGTTCAGGCCCCGCTGGTGGCGAATCATCCGCAGGTGCGGGCCAATCTCGGCGGCGGGCGCTTCCTGCTGGTGGGCAACCATGAACTTGGCACCCGAGTGCACGGACGCGTGCGGGTGCCAGCTCAACTGCCAGTAACGCTGCAACCAGGGGAGCATGGCGCCAGCACCAACGGTTTCGAGGTTTGCAAGTAGCAGGGTAAATGTGGGCGTCGCGGCTGGTGTGCTAGTACTGTTCGCCACCAGTTGCAACATGTTCAGCGCCGGCCGAATTTGGCGCACCGCAATCGAGTTCCAGCGCGGCTGGACGATGTCGTCAAGGTCTTGCAGACTCTGACTGAGCGCTGGGCGGTCACCGAACTTGGCCGCGGCCAGCGCGATAGCCAGGCCAACGGTGGTCTGCAGCGGCAAAGAACCGCCGGCGGCCGCAATCCCCACCCGACAGAAGTTGCGGAATTCCGTGCTGGCAAAGGGCAGGACGGTGAAGATGGCCGTGGCTTCGATGGTGCCCCAACTTTGCGGGTACGCGAGGAATTTGTGCAACTGGATTTCATCCCGCATGCTGAGCTGGAAGTCGCTCGTTACTTCGGTAGTGGCGCATTGGAAAATTAACTGTTCCACTGCCTTCAGATAGGTATCCGGATCGCTAATGTGGGCGCTCAGGAAGCGGTTGGCCGCTGTCTGAATGGCCGCCCGGTCGTCCGTCAGTAGCAGTTCGATGAGGTTCAGCGGGAACGAATACGGATTTTGTGCGTTCAGGTTGCGAATCTCCGTCCGGTTCATGCCCAGATTGAACATCAAGGTGACTGCCGCCTCCGTGCTGATTTCGCTTTGCCCGCGTTCGAAGCGCGACAGGCGCGCTGCAGACATCGAGTCGCCGGCGGCTGCGCGCAGCGATAACCCGAGATTTTCCCGGTAATCATGGAACCAGGTGCCGAGACTTTGGTTGCTTACTGCGTCCGTCATAATTTTGCCCCCATGTGCAATAGTTAACCATTATTGTATGCCACATTCGCACCGTCTGCATGCGAATTTTGCGCAATATGCGACTTGGGACTGAGTCTTTTAATCGCCAACACGGTACAATTGAATTATAGATAATATCCGGCAACATGACGGATTAAGGAGAGAAAATTATGCGCAAAAATAATTCTGGGCTCATTGCGGGTATCATCGCGGCGGTCGTCGTGGTCATCCTGGCAATCAGCGGTATCGGCACGTATAACTCACTGGCCAAGGAGAACCAAACCGTTGAGGCGAAGTGGAGTCAGGTTGAAAACGTGATGCAGCGGCGTTACGACCTCATCCCCAACCTGGTCAACGCGGTTAAGGGTAGCATGAAGCAGGAACAAAAAGTCTTCACTGCCATCGCGGATGCGCGCAAGGCTTACGGCAATGCCGGTTCCACCAAGTCTAAGGCTAACGCGAACGCCAAGCTGGATTCCAGCGTGGGCACCCTGATTAACGTCATCAAGGAAGACTACCCGGACCTGAACAGCAACAAGCAGGTGCAGACCCTGATGACCCAGCTGGAAGGCTCCGAAAACCGGATTGCGGTTGAACGCAAGCGGTACAACGAATCCGTCGAAGATTACAACAAGGACGTGGTTTCCTTCCCGAAGAACATCTTCGCGAACATGATGGGGATGGGCCAGAAGGATTACTTCAAGGCTGATGCCAACGCGGCGAAGGCCCCAACTGTGGATCTCGACACTGACAAGTGAGAGTAGGTGAGCGCATGCGCAAACTACATGCATGGGCATTCGCACTCGTAGCGGCGGTTCTGTTACTGATTGGAATTGCGCCGGTCAACGCACACGCGGCGACCATGCCCGCCAAACCGGATGCTGACTACTACGACGGCATTAGCTTGCTGGATGACACCACCCGGCAGCTGGTCGAAGATAAGAACCAGTTCTACCAGTCCACGAAGCAAAAGCCCCAGGTCGTGCTGGCCGCCATCAAGTCCACGGGCGGCGACAGTATCGACAGCTATGCCCCCGACCTCTTCAGCAAGTGGGGCGTGGGTCAAAAGGGCAAGGACAACGGGATTCTCATCCTCTTCGCCCGCAACGACGGTGACAACAATGTGCGTATCGAAGTCGGTTATGGCGCCGAAAGCTACATGACCGATGCGATTTCTGGCCGGATTCTTCAGGACAACCTGGACGACCTCAAGAGCAACGATGACGCCGAGGTGAACACCGGCCTGCGCAACGTGTTCAACGCCGTGGCGACGATGGTGGATAAGCACTACAAGTACAAGTCCGACAGCAATACCCTGACGTCCGCCAAGTACAACGAGTACCGTGGCCGCACGCAGACGCGCACGGGCAGCAGTACGCTGGCCAAATTGATCAAGGGTATTGTCTCCATCATCATCCTGCTGGTAATTCTCGTTGTTGTGCTTGGTGGCTCTGGCGGTAATGGCCGGGGCGGCCACGGCGGTGGTGGCGGGAATGGTTGGCTCTGGTTCCTGCTGGGCAACATGCTCGGTTCTGGCTTTGGCGGCCGCGGCAGCTTCCGCGACGATGATGACCATTTCGGCGGTTTTGGCGGTGGTGGCTTCGGCGATGGCGGCGGCTTCGGGGGCGGCGGTTTCGGCGGCGGGTCCTCCGGTGGCGGTGGCGCCAGCGTTTAATTAAATGATTAGTATAGATAGGGGCGGATTCCGACTGGGGTCCGCTCCTTTTGTATTACCCGGGAACATTTCATCTACATCACAAATTGCTCAGAAACCGTTTTCGTGAGCGCTATGTAGTAAAATTCACATAGTATATTAAAAGATTTATAGCGATGGGGGTTACAAAATGGGCAAATTAAAACGGACGGGGCTGGGGCTCATGACCCTGCTTAGCGTCATGGTGCTGGCGGGTTGTTCCGGCACCAGCAGCAAGGGTGCGGACAAAACTAGCAGTACGCGCAGCAGTAAGACAGTTGCATCGAGCAAGAAGCGGGCGCGGACCAGTAGCACGGCCACTAAGAGTAGCAGTACCGCCAAAACGGACCAGACCAACGCGCACCTGCTATTGACCTTTATGGGTGACAACACGATGGGAACCGACCCGAAATTCAACGCGGCGACATCACTGCCCACGGTCTGGGCCCAGCACGGCAACAGCCCGACGTATTTCTTTCAGAACGTCGCGCGGTATTTTCAAAACGACGACCTGACGATTGCCAACCTGGAGACCACGCTCACGAATACGAGCACGCAGAAGTTCAAGGGGACGGGCACCGTGTTCCACTTCAAGGGCAATCCGGCGATTGTCAAAACCTTGACGGCGTCCGGCATTGAGGCGGTGACGGTGGCGAATAACCACATTTACGATTATGGTCAGCAGGGCTTCGATGACACGATTGCCACGTTGAAGGGCGCCGGCGTCGGCTACTTCGGTGAAGGCTACAAGTACACGACCACGGTCAAGGGCGTGAAGATTGGCATGCTCGGCTACCAAGGCTGGACGGCTACGACTGCGGATTTGACCAAAATCAAGACGGACATCAAGGAGTTGCGCGCCGCTGGTTGTCAGATTGTGATTCCGTACTTCCACTGGGGCATCGAGAAGGCGCCGCGGCCGAATGCGACCCAGACGACGCTGGCACACGCGGCGATTGACGCCGGGGCGGACATGGTCATCGGCTCGCACCCGCACGTCATCGAGTCCATGGAGCAGTACAAGGGCAAGCTGATTGCTTATTCCATGAGCAACTTCTGCTTCGGGGGCAACAGTCACCCCAGCGACATGCGCTCGTTCATCTTGCAGGCGTCACTGAACGTGCAGGATGGCAAGGTGGCCGGCAGTCAGTTCAAGGTCATCCCGACGCGCATTTCCTCCACGAGTGCGTACAATGATTACCAGCCGACGCCGTACACCGGCAGCGAGGCGACCAGCGTCTTGAACTACATGAACTCGTTGTCGCCGACGCTGAACGGCGGCATCAGCAATCAGTACTTTAGACTGCAATAATTTGGGCAAAACAAAACCACCCCAACGGCATAGTTGAGGTGGTTTGTTGTGTTACCGGTTTGCCCGCCGCACGAACGGAATGGTTACCAGCAGGACGATGAGCCCGGCGACAGCGGCGATGATGTAGTAGCCGCTCATGTGGTTCACCGTCTGGGCGATGTAGTCAGCGGCCACCAGTTGGAAGTCGCCAAACTTGGCGGTCAGGGTGTCGACCATTGGCAGCTTCTGGCCCAGCTGCATGACGCCGAGGCCCAGGAGCCCGGCAACCAGGCCGACCCAGCCGAGGTTGTGCAGGAAGCCGGAGAAGCCGGCAACCAGGAACAGCCAGACGGCCAGCACGACGGCGATGACAATCAGCGGAATGATCAGGGAGTGGATTCCCTTCGCCACTTCTTGGTACTCGGCGCGCGCGGTGGCGGTGCGGTTAGCCAGCTCGTTGTTGAAGTAATCATGCAGACGCGACAGGATTTCAGAGGCTAGCAGCGTGGTGATGGTGCTACTCAGGCCCGTGGACGTAGGACTAAGGGCATTTTTGACCGCGCTATCCATGTCGGTAAAGTCGATCTGGTTGGTCGTGTTCGTGTACACGTCAGCCACGGCGGTAGTGACGACGGCCTTCGCGGTGGCGGTGCTAATGGCGCGGGAGACGAGGGTCGAGACGTTTGCCGCCTTGCCCGTTTGGACGCCGACGTTTTTTTGCACCTGGGTGGTAATTGTGTTCAAATTGTCACCTGTCGTCAGCGTTTTAGTCGTAAAATCTGAATTAAGAACGGTCTTATTCGCTCCGTAGATGCCAAGCCCGATGGTTGCGACCAGGGCGAGGAAGAACGTCGCAAACCACCGTTGGACACGGTAAGGGTGCTTCTTCTTGCTTGATGAATATGACGTGCGCGCTGGTTTGCGCCGCGCAGACCGTCTTGTTGTTTGGGTCATGCTAAACCTCCGTATTGCCGCACGATGGTTTGCGCGTGCGGGCGCGATAATGGCAATAAGTTATCCGCAGTCCGTGAACGAATGCGAATTAGTTACCATCATCATACCGCTTTCGTTCTCATTTGCGGCCGTGGTGGGGCCAATTTTGCGAAAAGTTGGTAATTGCGGACGGAAAGCCGAATTTGTATGTTGCGGCCAATGCTGAATTTCGCTATTGTGACGTGAGGTAGTTATTTAATACATATTTGCACGAGAAATGGGGGACTGATATGAAGTCATTAACATCTGGGAATCCAATGAAGCTGGTCATCTGGTTCACCGTGCCACTGCTCATCGGGAACATGTTCCAGCAGCTATACAGCTTCATGGACGCGCTGTTCGTGGGCCGCTTCATCGGGTTGAACGCGCTGGCCGCGGTTGGGGCGACCGGGAGCCTCACGTTCCTGATTATCGGGTTCGCACAAGGGGCAAGTTCTGGGCTCGCGATTCCGACCGCGCAGGCATTCGGGGCGCGTGATGAACGCGGGGTTCGTCGCAGTTTTGTCGCCAGCATCTGGATTGCCATCATGATTAGCGTGATCCTGACGGCACTGACTGCGGGGCTGACGATGCCGATGCTGAAGATTATGCAGACGCCCGCGGCCATCTTGCAGGATTCCGCGGCGTTCGTCCGCGTGATTTTCCTCGGGTTCAGTGCCTCGATGGCGTTCAACATGCTCAGTAACCAGATTCGGGCGCTGGGCGATTCGCGCACGCCGCTGATTTTCCTCATCATCGCCTGCATCGTGAACATTGCGCTCGACTTCCTGTTCATCCTGGTCTTCAAGATGGGGGTTGCCGGCGCCGGCTGGGCCACCGTCACCGCCCAGGTCTTCTCTTCGCTCTGTTGTGTGTGGTACATCGGGAAGAAAATCCCGTACCTGCACCTGCGTAAGGAAGACATGACGTTCGACTGGCCGGAAATCAAGAAGCAACTGACCATCAGCCTGCCTATGGGTTTTCAAATGTCCATTATCGCCATTGGGGCCGTGATTTTGCAGGTGATGCTGAACACTCTGGGCACCGATGCTGTGGCGGCGTACACTGCGGCGGGACGGATTGACCAACTGGCGACGATGCCCGCGGCCAGCTTCGGGGTCACCATGGCCACGTACGTTGCGCAGAACTTGGGTGCGCGGGAATACGCCCGCATTCGGCAGGGCGTGCACCAGACCATGGCGCTCAACTGCGCCGTGTCGGCCATCTTGGGCGCGCTGATCATCATCTTCAGCAAGCCGCTCATCGGGCTGTTTGTTTCATCCAGCCAGACGCACGTCATCAGCATGGCGCAGACGTATTTCCACTTCAATTCCAGCATGTACTGGTTCCTCGCGATTCTATTCACGACCCGTTACACCTTGCAGGGCCTCGGCCAGACCGGGGTGCCAATGCTGGCGGGGATGTTCGAGTTGGTCATGCGGGTGATTGCCGGCCTGGGGCTCGTGCCGCTGCTCGGCTTCACGGGGGCCTCGATGGCTAACCCGCTGGCGTGGATCGGCTCCGTTGCCGTATTGATTACCTCCTACTTCCACACGATGAAGAAGTTGAAGGAGAAGGAACGCCAGCAGGAGCTTGCACGGGCTGGTGCGGCGGACGCGGAGAAAATCGAGTAAATTAATGGCAGCCAGGACTTCGTTCATAATCCTGGCTGCCATTTTGGTTATATATTCGCGTGATAGAGGTGCATGATGATTTTGTGCAAATCGGAAGGAACTAACGCACCAATTCTGGCGGAGTGTAGTTCGTTAAGCTGGGAAAATGTAATCTGAACGGGATTGCCGGTATCAACCCATGATTCACGTTTAAGTCCACATTTCTGCCAGTGGTCGATTTTTACGTATTGGCGCTTAATTTGTGGACTTTTATTTTTATACTTAGTGGTAATCGGGAACAACACCACGCGTGTTGAATCCCAGAGTAGTAGAACTGGTCTGTACTTGGCGGTTGCGCCCGTAACTTCATCGGGAACCCGAAATTGCACAACCATTCTGCTGAGCTCATCGTTAATCACTAGCGCACCTACTTATTTATGAAAGTCGTCATCAGTGTAGAGATCATCATTGTCTGGTTCGGGTAATGCTGCATTAATTTCTGCATTCGTCGCGAGGATTTTGCCACCGGTGTTAGTGAGTCCCAGTCGCGTTGCTTTTTCCATTGCCATTTCCTCGGTTGTTAGGGTCAGACTGAACGGAATTGAGCCAGTTGCGGCAATTCTAGCCAATAGTGCGTTGATGACTGCAGACTTGGTCAAGCCCAGACGGTTGATTGTTGAATCGGCCTCACGTAACCTATTTGAGTCAACGTAGATTTGAATGCGAGTGGTATCTTCTGCCATTATTATCACCTCTTGGATTCATTATAACTCGATTTAGAGTGTAATAGGAGACAAATCCACGCTAAAATGATTTTCTCCCTTGACCCAAACGTTGCGTCAACCGTTACCCTTATATTCGCGGTGATAAACATGGACAAAGTATCAGCTAATTTACCCAGTTAATTGTCATCAGTGTTTACAATCGCGGTAGTGGCGGACATTCGCCAAATAACTTAGCTTTCATGTTCACGCCCGCACGCAGGCTGGTATACTACTTGTAGTACTGTCGGCGCGGCTGACACCCAAAATCTGCTTAACGGAGGCAATTATGCTTGAACAAACATACTTAAACCTAGCGCAAACCATTCTCGACACCGGCCACTTCAAGGGCGACCGCACGGGGACGGGGACCTACAGCATTTTCGGGTACCAGATGCGCTTTGACTTAAGCGAAGGGTTCCCAATCTTGACGACCAAGAAGGTGCCGTTCGGGTTGATCAAGAGCGAGTTACTTTGGTTCCTGCGCGGGGACACCAATATTCGCTTCCTGCTCCAGCACAAGAATCACATTTGGGACGAATGGGCGTTCAAGAAGTGGGTGGAGTCGGCGGAATACACGGGACCTGATATGACTGACTTTGGCCGCCGGAGTTTGGTCGACACCGAGTTCGCTGTGGCCTATCAGCAGCAAAAGCAGCTGTTTGACCAGCGGATTTTGGCTGATGACGACTTTGCGGCCAAGTATGGCGACCTCGGCCTCGTTTATGGTAGTCAGTGGCGGGCTTGGCGCACGAGCACGGGGGAGACAATCGACCAGCTTGGCGACGTGATTAAAGAAATCAAGCGTAACCCCAATTCACGGCGCCTGATTGTTTCGGCGTGGAACCCCGAAGACGTGCCGACCATGGCGCTGCCACCGTGCCACACGATGTTCCAGTTCTACGTGAACGACGGCAAGTTGTCACTGCAGCTGTACCAACGTTCCGGGGACGTTTTCCTCGGCGTACCGTTTAACATTGCCAGTTACGCACTGCTGCTGGCGATGGTGGCGCAGGTGACGGGGTTGCAGGTGGGCGAATTCATCCACACGCTGGGTGATGCCCACATCTACAGCAACCACCTCGATCAAATTCACGAGCAGCTCAGCCGGACACCGCACGCAGCGCCTAAGCTGTGGCTGAACCCCGAGAAGCACGACCTGATGGATTTCGAGATGCAAGACATTAAGCTTATCGGCTACACCAGTGAACCAGCGATTAAGGCCCCAGTGGCCGTCTGAAGCGTGGAGGATAACATGATTGCATACATTTGGGCCCAAGACGCCCGCGGTACGATTGGCAAAAACGGCACGTTACCCTGGCACTTACCTGATGACCTCAAGTTCTTCAAGGACCAAACTCGCGACCAGATTGTGGTGATGGGCCGCAAGACGTTCACGGGAATGGGCGAACGGCCCTTGCCTAAGCGCGTCAACGTTGTGCTTACCCGCCAGGCGAACTTCACGGCGCCAGCAGGAGTGCACGTGCTGCACGACAAGGCGGCCGTGCTCGCTTTTGGTGCCGCTCATCCTGAGCAGCACCTGATGATTATCGGCGGCGCGGAGATTTACCGCCTATTCGCGGATGTTGTGGACACGCTGTACGTGACGCGCCTCGCCGGAACTTTTGCCGGTGACACGCAGATGGCGGCCTTGCCGTGGGCGGACTTCACGCGCACGACGGCCCGCACGGTAGTCAACGCAGACCCGGCGTTAACCCACACGTTTGAAACCTGGCAACGCAAATAATTTACCTCGCAAACCGGCCGCTCCTGGCCGGTTTTTGTGTACCTCAAAACATTTATCAACTTTTTTGAATTAAGTACTATTTTCAAGCAAGTACTTGTGCTATGATAATGGCATCGAAAGGTAAGGCACGGAAAGCGAAATCGAGGCGATACTTTGGAACCAGAATTAAGCAAGGATATGGTACGCGGCTACCTGAGCGCAATCGTGCTCAACGTCTTGAGTCAGGGCGATAGTTATGGCTACCAGGTGACCAAGGACGTAAGCAACATGAGCGGCGGCGCGTACAGCATCAACGAAGCAACGTTGTACACGGTGTTCAAGCGGCTGGAGAAGGCCGGCAGTATCGAAGGGTACTGGGGCGATGAGAGCCAAGGCGGCCGGCGCAAGTACTACCGCATCACGGAAGCGGGCGTAACGCAACTGGAGCAAGAACGAGCAACATGGGCACTGGCAAAGAAGAGTTTGGAGGCATTAATCAATGGAAACAAACAGTGAGCTGGAACAGCAAATTAACGCGCGGTTGCAAGCAATCTTGGCCGACTACGCGCAGACGCCAGAGTTGGCAGAGTTAGCGGCTGAAGTGGAGAGTAACCTGATGGCCGCAGTCATTGACAAGGTGGCGCAAGGCGAAGATGAAGCGGACGCCATTGACCAGGCCTTTGCCGAATTCGGCGACATCAAGGGGCTGGCGGACGAATTGGTCGCGGCGCAACCACAAAGTGCCGCTGGTGCTGATCAAGCAGACACCGCTGACGCCGACGTGCATGACATTGCCCGGCGCGCCCGGAACATTGCGGCGGCAGCGGTGTCCTCAGCCGAGCGCGCAACGAAGCAGGCGGCGCGGATGCAAGCGCAGGCCAAGGAGCGGGCCGAGATTGCGACACAGCGAGCGGAAGAAGCCAAACAACGGGCCAGTGAGCAACAGGCGCGGGCTGAGGAACGCGCTGCGGATGCAAGCAAGCGCGCTGAAGAGGCTAAACAGCGCGCAGCCAAGATGCAGGCGCAAGCAGAGGAAAGGGCTGCGGCGGCCAAAGCGCGGGCAGAAGCAGCCAAGGCCAGAGCAGAGGCGGCGCGGAAACGGGCTGCAAGCGGTGACCACGACGGCATCCAGATTTATGGCGACGCCCAGAGCATTTCCGTGAACGGACAGGTCGTTGGCGTCGACATTACGGCCGATGAAGCGGAGAACAAAATTAACAAGAGCGACGATCACCGTGTGGATGAACGGGTAGCACAGAACGTGATGCACGCGGCGATTGACGACATCAATACGATTGTCACCGACCACAAGCGCGATGACGTGGAGATCATTGCCACTGATGATGATCAGATTACCGTCAGTGAATATTTCCACCGCTACCGGCCTGATTACAACGGGCGGATTACGCGCGCCGGCGATACCCTCACCATTGCCTCCGGGGTCCGTCCGCTGGGGGGGATTAGCCTCACGCTGGGGACTATCCACCTGGGTTTTTGGTCCCACATTGTCATTGCCATTCCGCGCACTTTCGCAGGTAAATTAACGCTGAAGAATGATGATGGCAACCTCAGTGTGCGCGATTTTGAACAGCCAACCGTGCTGTCAGCGACGAACAGTGACGGCAATATTGAACTAGTCGGCCTGGGCATCAAGGCCGTTGCCGCCGCGACGGCGGATGGTTATTTGGACTTACGGGAAAGTAAAGTGGAAACGGCGACCCTCACGTCCCAGGATGGCAATATTGAAGTCACCAACGTGCACGCGGAGCAGCTGAGTGCGCACACGGCGGATGGCGCCGTTACCGTGACCAACGTGCGGACAACGGGGGCATTCAAGGCGACCTCCGGGGATGGTAACGTCACGCTGCATAACGTGAACGGCGAGCAAGTTACGGCCAGCACCGCGGATGGTGACCTAAGCTTCAACGACGTTACGGGTAGCGAGCTAGCGGTGGCAACCGGTGACGGGGATGCAGACCTCCAGGCACTCTCTGGGGCCGGCAGTTTCACGACGGGCGATGGCGACCTCGATATTCAGTTCACCGCCGTGACCGGTGATATTACCGTTAAGTCCGGTGATGGGGATGTGGACTTGGTTCTGCCCCGGCAGTCCAGCTACACCTTCGACCTCCACGCCGGCGACGGCCATGTGGACCAGGCCGAAGACGATGTGCAATTCACTAAGCATGGTAAGCACCGCCGTCGCGGACAGAAGGGCGCGACGCCAACGTTTGCCCTCACTGCCGAGACCGGCGACGGTGATTTGCGCCTCCACTAATTGATTCATTGCGGCTGCTGACCGGACGCAATTGACTAAACCATCCTTGCACAAACAAGGGTGGTTTTTTAATGCCAAATCCGCCGCGGCAATTGGCCAAATCTTGCGCAGATTTTCACTGGTGCCAGGGCCTGAATCCGCTCTGCGTGGTATGATGAGGTTAGTAAATTTGTCGGAAAAATTGTGGGAGGTTCGCCAAATGAGCAGTCCAGAACGCGGGTTAGTTGTTATTACTTCACAAGGGGTGACGTTCTCCATTACGAACCTGAATAATCTGACCACCATCGAGCGCGGGACGTATCCGGTGCCGGTGGGGGAAGAGATATTCGGGGATCACGTGTTGTCACCAGAAACAACCGGTGAGTTGCAGAATGCCTTGCAAGCGGTGAAGCAGCTGTTCCGGGATTATGGTGTGGGCACGTACGAGGTTTACGCCGGCCAGTCGTTCTTCGAGGGTGAGAACGCGGAGTTCGTGCGCGACCAGCTGTTTAACCGCACGGGGATGTGGGTGCACCGCCTGGCAATCACGGAAGAGGCGTACCACCGCACGTCGGCGGTCCGCCAGAACTTCCCCCATTTTGACCAAATGATTAAGGATGGGACCGTGCTGGTTGATATCGGTGGCGGGACCGTCGAGCTGATTGCCTTTAGTAACGGGACCTTCAGCTTCGCCCGCAATCTGAACCTGGGGCCTTTGCGTGTGTTTGAAGTGATGAAGGACGTGCAAAACAGCGAGCCGAATTACGTCGAGGTCATGCACGATTACATCGACAGTCGGCTGCTCGAGTTCATGCGCCTGTTGCCGCAGAAGCATGACTACCAGAACATGATTCTGACCGGTAGTGGCATGCGGCTGCTCGGCAACATGTGGCCGGAAGACGACAAGAACAAAATTGACCGCCACCACTTCCGCAAGCTCTACCACGAACTGACCCGTGCTAGTGACCAGTACATCAGCAGTACCTACAACATCGCACCGGGCCAGGTCAGCCAGGTGCTGCCAACGATTCTGTTGATTCACCAGCTGGTGCAGCGCCTCGACGCGAAGGACACCTGGCGCAGCAATCTGCGGCTCATCGACGGGCTGGAAGTCAACGCCGCGGTCAACGCCGATTCGCGCGCCGTCCACTTCGACCCCACTGAAACCACCCGCGCCAGTGCGCTGACTTTGTCTAACTGGTATCACGTTGACGCTAAGCACCGGGACACCACCGTTAAGTTCGCTCTGCAACTGTTCGACCGCCTACACAAGTTGCACGGGCTGGGCAAACGCGAGCGTTTGCTCCTGGAAACGGCGGCGCTGATTACCGACATCGGTAGTTACATCGACACCCATGATCACGCCGAGAGTTCCGATTTCATCATCCGCAACTCCGACATCATGGGCCTTAGTAGCCGTGAGCAGCGCATTGTCGCAACCATCGCGCATTACCACACCAGCGCGACACCACAACTGGATATGTCCGCGCTGCAGATGTTCAAGGGCGGCGACCGCCTAATTGTGGCCAAGCTATCCGCACTGCTGCGAGTGGCGGATTCGCTGGATACCAGTCGGCAGCAGAAGATTGATACTATCAGCGTGTCGACACGTAACGGCCAGGTCACCATCACGGCGCACACGCGGGAGAAGCTGGAGCTAGAGAAGTGGACCCTGGCACAGAAGGGGTACTTCTTTGAGGCCGTGTTCGGGATGCCAGTACGTTTGAAATGGAGGAATCCACAATCATGAGTAAAAATCCGTTTGCTGATCCAAAATTCTACACTAACCGGGAATTGAGCTGGATTAGTTTCAATGACCGGGTCCTTGATGAGGCGCGCGATAAGGCCAACCCGTTACTGGAACGGGTCCGGTTCCTAGCTATCACCCAGAGCAACCTGGATGAATTCTTTAACGTCCGCGTGGCGTCATTGCGCAAGTTGGTTTCGGTTGGCTACGGCAAGGCGGATGCGGCGGGGATGTCACCCAACGAGCAGCTGAACGCTATTGCCGAGGCCGTGCACAAGATGGTGGACAAGCAGTACAGCACCTTGTCCCGGTCCCTGATGCCGGCTTTGGCCAAAATCGGGATTAACGTGCACCAACCAAGTGAACTGACGGGCGAGCAGCTGGACTTCGTGGATGATTATTTCCACCAAGAACTCTACCCCATCCTGACGCCGCTGGCCGTTGACGTCTCCCGGCCGTTCCCGTTCATCGGGGACCACACCATGAACCTGGCGCTGCGCCTCGAGCGGCCCTCAGATAAGGACGACAAGCGCAACTTTGCGACCGTCCAGATTCCCGACAGCATGCCCCGGGTGATTCGCCTGCCCGGTACCGGCGATGATTTTGTCCTGCTAGAAGACGTGGTGCGCCAGTACGTCGGCGAGTTGTTCGTCGGTGCGCGTATTCGCGAATCCGCGATGTTCCGGGTCACCCGGGACATGGGGCTGGATGTGGATGAAGAAGACACGTCCGACCTCATGAAGGAAATCCAGCAGCAGCTCAAGAAGCGTGAACGCGGACGCGTTATGCGGCTGGAAGTTGAAAGCGACATGAGCAAGTCGCTGGAACGCTACCTCGTCAAGCACATGGACATCGATACGCGTGATGTGTACCCGATTAACGGGCCCATCGACCTGCAGTATTTGAGCAAATTGGTGAAGAGTGTGGCGCCGCGGCCCGACCAGTTCTATCCGGAAGCCCAGCCATTCCTGGCGCCCCAGTTTAAGGATGAGTCGATTTTTCACCTCATCAAACAGCACGACTTGTTCTTGCACCTGCCTTACGACAGCTTCACGCCCGTCGTTGAATTCATTCGTCAGGCAGCCACAGACCCCAAAGTGCTCGCGGTTAAGATGACGCTCTACCGGGTTTCCAGCAAGTCACCAATCATCAAGTATCTGAAGCAAGCTGCCGATAACGGCAAGCAGGTCACGGTGCTGGTGGAACTGAAGGCACGGTTCGATGAAGAAAATAACGTGCACTGGGCCAAGGAACTTGAGCGCGCCGGCTGTCACGTTATCTACGGGCTGGTTGGCCTCAAGACCCACTGTAAGATTGCGCTGGTCGTGCGCCGCGAAGAAGACGGCATGCGCCGGTACATGCACATGGCGACCGGGAACTACAACGACGTGACGGCGCGGTTCTACACTGACATGGGCCTGTTCACCTGCAATCCCGAAATCGGTGCGGACGCCAGCAACATCTTCAACATGCTGTCCGGCTTCTCGGAACCACCGTACTTCCACAAGTTGGTGATTTCTCCAGACGGCATTCGTGACTTCCTGTCGGACCGGATTGATGACGAAATCAAGGCGGCCAAGGCGGGGCGGCCGGCGGAGATTCACATGAAGATGAACTCACTGTCCGACCCGCACATGATTCGCAAGCTCTACGCAGCGGGGGCGGCCGGCGTTAAGGTCGAGCTCATCGTGCGTGGTATCTGTGACCTTAAGGTGGGCATTCCGCACGTGTCGACCAACATCGAGGTGCACTCGATTGTCGGCCGCTACCTGGAACACTCCCGGATATACGCGTTCTACGCGGACGGTGAGCACCAGGTATTCCTGTCCTCGGCCGACCTGATGACGCGTAACCTGTCGCGGCGGGTGGAAATCCTGTTCCCGATTCTGCAGGAAGACATTCGCCAGCAGGTCCGCAGCATCTTCAACCTCATGTGGGACGACAACGCCAAGACGCGGGAGTTGCAGCCGGATGATACGTGGAAACGCAGCGAGCGGCGCGGCCGGACCGTGTTCAACGTGCAGGACTACTTCGTTGAGCACGCCGCCGATATGGCCACCGACCTGCTTGGCGTCGAGGAACCAGACGACGACCAGCAGACGGCCGGGCCCCGGCGGTTCATTCCGCTGACGGCACCAGAAGACCCAGATGCGGATGACGTGGACGACCCGGAAGCATAACCCGGTACACTAATTAGGAGAAAACATGGCACATTTTGCAGTATTTGACCTCGGTAGTAACTCTGCCCGCATGTCGGTGTGGCGGATTGACGGCGGCGAACCCACGCCGGTTTTGAAGATGAAGGAAATGGTGCGCCTGTCCGAGGACATGGGGGATGAACGCATTCTGCGTGAACCCGCAATCGTGCGAACACTCGCCGCGCTCAAGAAGTTCAAGGACGCGCTTAATGGCTACGAAGACGTGACCATTAAGGCCTACGCCACGGCCGCAACCCGGCAGGCCCGCAACCAGAAGCTGTTCCTCAAGCGGGTGCAGGAAGAAGTCGGGCTCACCATCGAGGTCATTCCCGGTACCAAGGAGGCTGAGCTGGATTACATGGGCGTCATCAACACGTTGCCCGTGCAGAATGCCCTGATTATTGATACCGGTGGCGCATCGACCGAGCTGATTCTGGTGCAGAACCGGAAGATGCAGAACCTAATTTCGATTCCGTTTGGCTCCGTGAACCTGACGGAACGCCACTTGCACAGTGATCCGGTCAAGGCCAGCGAGTTGTTCAACCTGATGGCGCACGTGAATAGCACGTTCAACGGTATCTGGTGGCTGCGCAAGGCCCAGAACCTGCCGCTCATTGCACTGGGTGGCTCCAACCGGACGCTCGCGAAGATTGAACGGCGCAAGGAACACTTCAAGAACTTCGAAGATATCCACGGTTACCGGATGCACACCAAGGAAATGAACAAGATTTTCGCGGAAATCCTGGATGCGGACCTCGAGCAGCGCAAGGCGATTCCCGGTTTGTCCAAGTACCGTGCGGATATTATCGTTGGCGGGTTAATCCCCGTCGTCACCATGATGCGCTACCTGGATTCCGACCGCCTCGTGTTCTCCCAGAACGGCCTGCGTGAAGGGGCGTTGTACGAACACCTCAATGGCGTGCAGAAGGTAATTGGCGGCGCGACGGAAGTGGTAGAATAAAAAAAGCCAGTGCGTGATTGCACTGACCTTATATAAGTTGACTAGTTGTTGTCGATGATAACACCGAGAAGTTCGAGTTCTTCGCTGGTAATCATGTTTGCACCTCCTAGTCATAGCTAAACGTTGATGTCACCTTAAGCTTGCCGGCGGGGTGGCATTTTGTGTTGGCTAAGTATTTTTGGTACGAAAATAATGTATCAGCTGCGAAGTGACAATGCAAATATTATGATAAAAAAAATAAGATAAAATTACATTGTCATCTAATAGTCGGTGATTATTGTCAAAAACAATGCTTAATTAGAGAAATATAGGAAGGCGTGATTTTGCTATCTACGTAATTAATGTGCCGTTACTAAAGTTACAATTGTGTTTTATTCGTTCACAGCCACGACTAAGGGGTTTCATTTTATTCAGTTCTAAGCTGAATATGCTAAAATTAGTAACATGATTTAGATAAATTCGGTTGGAGGTGAAGATATTGGACAATAATCAACTGGGTGCGTACATTAAACGGGTGCGGACAGAACGCAAAATTCGAATTGATGCTGTCACGCCGGGGTCGGTGGCCAAACTGTCCCGGTTTGAAAATGGCAAGACCAATCTCAGCAATGAAGACTTATTCTTGGTGATGCAGCGACTCGGTGTTGGAATTGACGATTTAAAGTTGTCGTTTGTTCAGTATCAATCACCATTTGTTCGGTTTACCGAGGATTTTCTCCGCGAACGGCGGGAAATGACGTTGGCCCGGTTGAACGATTTGTGGCGTACTTACACACGTGCACACGTTGCGACCGGAAAACTGGCAGATGTTAATCAATTAATGTTTAAGGCCGTGCGCGCCCAGCTAATCACCAAAGAATTGGTGTTTCTTGACTCTGAGGTTGAGCGGAAGGTCACACAGTTGCTACAGGCCAATGCGCATTGGCTACAATACGATTATGCGTTGTTCACGCTTGCCGTCCCTTTTTTGCAGCAACGTACTGTACTTAACTTGTTCACCCAAATGTTGAATGAAGCGGATCAGTATACAGACGCATATACTGATCAACGCGCCGTGGTCACGAGTGAAGTGGTCAAGACATTGCTGTTGCGAGGGGCCAAAGTAGAGTTAACCCAACCGGTCGTGCTTCTACGGCGGTTGCGTCCACATGAACTATGGGGCAATGATGCGATGATGAAGCATTACTTGTTGGCACGGGCCGACGCTGTACTTAATGGCACTGAGGATGATGGGACAGTTGCGGAACTATTCCGCAGTCTTGATGTGCTGGGCATGAGTAAAACCAAAAATTATCTGCAATTTATTAATAATGAAATTGACCGGGCGGAGAGTGAAGTTAATGACTGACACAAGCATGGGTTACTTCATCAAACGTGTGCGCACGGCTCGCGGCATTGCTTTGAACGAGGTTGATTTTGATCTTTCAGTGTCTACTTTATCGCGAATCGAGAACGGGTTGGTGGAGACGACTAGTAGTCGACTTGGACCGCTCACGCAGGCTCTGGGCATTACATTCGATGATTTGACCCTGAACCACGTAATCAGCGTGGAACATCCGGATGCATGGGTCGGACTGGCGGATACACATTGGGACGAGGCGACGACGCGTAGGTTGCTTAAAGAATTACAGGCGATGCGGCAACCAGAGACCGTGAACGGATTCCTCGATATTGCTGAATTGGTTGCCGCACGGTTGCTAACAATCCACGATGGTCTGAGTGCGGAGTTTACCAAGAGCGAATTACAGGTGCTCAACCAGTATTTTATGCAGCTATCTGAATTTACGCGCATTGAGGGATTCATATTTCAGGCCATTGTGGAACATGTGCCAAGCAGGCTAAGTGCCGCATGGTTAGCGAAGTCGGTTGCGGTAATTATGGCTAAATGGCAGGCTGTACCCAAAATCCAGATTCAGCAGATGGCGTCGCGACTTAATCGTGTTGGCGAACACGCAATCTTGGAGCGAGAGTGGGTAACAGCTGACCGGGTCATTGAACAGGCAGCGCAAATGAGTGCATTGTTGCCGGAGAATGTGACTTTACAGTACAACCTGGTTACGGTTAAAAAAATGCGGGCGATGTTGGCAAAGCCCAGCGCGCAAACCCGGGCAGAGTTCGCTAAAGTCATCAAGACTACCCGCTTGCTTTTTTCTGAAGCCACTTACCAGTACCTGCAAGACTACACGATTCAGCAGGGCTGGATGACCGCGGCCGATTTCGCCCCGGCACCGGATTAATTGCATAATTGATAAAGTTTCGCCGCATGCGCACACGCGGCGACTTTTTTTGCTAGAATTTAGGCAGATAACGTGCGGCATGCCCGCATTATGTAAGAAAGGAATGGACCCACTGCGGTTCATCGTGATTACTATGAAGAAATTCATGACTGCTATTTTAACCGTTGCCCTCGCCGGCGCGGTCGCTGCGGGCATCAGCCTGCACGCGGTTAATGCTGATACCGATTCATCTTCCTCCAGTTCGTCCAGTTCTGAGGCTTGGAGTCAGCCCGTGGTCACGCTCGGGACATCGCTGACCGCCGACCAGAAGCAGGGGACCATTAATACCCTGACCGCCAGCCTGAACGGCGGCAACTACAGCACCCTGACCGTGACCGGTGACACGCTGGTCAAGTACCTGAACCCGAGTGGTAGCAGCTTCACCAGCGCCAGCGGCGTTTGGAGTTCCGCGATGGTGCAGAAGACCGATAACGGCGGGATCAACGTCAAGATTCTGGATTACAACGGGGCCAACAACATCACAACCATCACCGCGGACCAGTACCGCAACGCCGCGGTCACGGCCGGGGTCGCTAACGCCAACATTTACATCACCAGTGCCACCCGCATCGATGGGTCCGGTGCACTGGCCGGTGTGTACGCCGCCTTTGCTGCGAACGGTGAGAAGCTGAATACCGCGCAGGTTACGGCTGCCCAAACCGAAGTGAACACCTTGTCCGACATTACCCAGGCGAACAAGGACAAGGACGGTTACTCCGACAAGCTGCTGAACAACGCGGTCGCGGGGATGAAGAAGGAGATGGCGAGCCAGTCCAACAGCGGGGAACAGACGCTGTCCCAGAATCAAATCGGCAACATCGTCGATTCCCAGCTAAAGAACAACAACTTGGGCACCATCATCAACAACAACCAGCGGACGCAGATTATTAACCTGCTCGTGAAGATTCAGAGTTCTGGTGCGCTCAAGAGTTCCGACTTCAAGGAACAGGCCAGCAAGCTCGCGAGCTCCATTCAAGATTCAGCGAAGGGCCTTTTCAGCAAGATTAAGTCCGGCCTGAACTCCGAGGAGGGCCGCAACTTCCTGCAGAAGGTTGGCGATGCCATCGCGAACTTCTTCAAGAGCCTGATTGATTGGATTACCTCACTATTTTAAGCAAGATACAGGCCAGCAATTGGCCTGTTTTTTTGTCCGCGGCTTGTTTAAGACAGAACCTAGGAAAATGTCATCGAATTTACGCAACTTTCCCACACATTTGCCTAATTCATCTCAATTTGTGTACCTTATTCATGACACACTATTGACATCTGTTAAGTGTTATCCGAAAATATACGTATACTATAGTACGAATCCAAAAAAATGATCGGCCGGTCAAACACAATCCTTGCGTCAAAAGCGCTTTTGCATAAATGCAACAGGATTGTCTGCGTAATGGAATATTTCCAGTTATGCACCGGCCGATTTTGCGTATCCAGCAGGCGGCCATACTCGAGAGGAGATATTGACCGATGGAAGCACTGACCGAAGACTTCAAGCTGTATCGTGGTTCAAATATGACACCAGATATTCCTGACGCCCCCGACATGTACTGGGACGATGTGCAGGCCAAAGCGCAGTTCTATTTGAGTGGCGATCAGCGCAAGCACCGGACCTGGTTGCGGGTACATATTAATCCAGTTTTCCCCGCCGCCAAGGGCAAATTACTGGTGCTGATGACGATGAAGCCGGGGCCACTAGGCGTGTACACTTTTGATCACCAAGGGCAGACTTGGCGCGAACCCCTGCCGGATACGCCGGCGCAGTGGCGCGTGAACGAAAAATCAGTTAACGGCTTGTTGAACAAGATTTCGCGCGGCATCATGATGTACGAGAACGTCCTGGTGCTCAACACAACCAGTCACGTCTGGGCGGGGCCGGTTGGTTTGGCCAATGCCATCAACATGTGCAACTGCTACTGCGATACGCAGGTGAGTCAGATGCTCCGGGCAGACACGCTGGCGGCACTACGAAATGAGCTGCAGCAGTTCAAGGATAACGGAGGCAGCGACTTTGACTTTGTCATTGCGACCGGGCCGTTCGAACCGCGCAACGGGGGCCGTGAGCGCATCGAGCAGTACACGCAGCTGCTCGATGAAGTGGCACGGGAGGACGGCATTGTCCGGCAGCTGGGACTGCGGGCCAATCTGCTGACCGTGCGGCTGAACGCAGAAAAGAAGGTGCCGGGCTCAGCAGTCCGCATTACCGCCGCGATCCACCCGAATGCCAGCACGTTCGCGCTGCCGGTGCAGCTGCAAGAAGTGCACGGCGCGTTCACGGACGGCACACCGCTGCGCACCTACACGCTGCACAAAAAATAAACACAAAAGAGGAGGCGTTTCCGGCGTCTCCTCTTTTGTGTTGTTGGGGTTTAGGTATATGCCTAGTTCGTTAGCAGCGGTCAATGCTCTAACGGGGGAGTCTCGGGAACGCGGACCTGCATTCCTTCGACGCAACTAGCATAGCACCGTGCGCCAATTGCAAGCAGTTTTGCGCCATTTTTTGCCCGTTTCGTGCCGATTCGATTCAGAAGCTGGGAATTTTGGTCCGCAATATTGCAGCATGACTTTTCCCCAAAAAGAGCGCGAACCCGACTATAATTGAAGGTGAAAGGACGTGTTCTGAATGCAAATTTCTGTTCCGATTACCAGTACTAACCAGTTGCCCGATAAATACGGCAAGTACGCTGAAGGTAGTGACATGCTGGACGGCAATCCTGTCCGCAGCTTCCCCATCACCATCACTGGGGCGCCCGCGGACACGCAAAGTTTTGCCGTTAGCTTGACCGATGATGACGCGATTCCGGTTGCCGGCTTCACCTGGATTCACTGGACGGCCGCGAACATTCCGGCGGCGTTGACCGAGATTCCGGAAGACGCGAGTCGCGTTCTTGCCGGGCAGTTCGTGCAGGGACGCAATTCCAACGCGTCGAAGTTCGTCGGTAGCAGCAACCCCAATGTCTACCAGCGTTACACCGGACCCACCCCGCCAGACAAGACGCATGTGTACACGCTGACTGTCTATGCGGTGGATACTGAGCTGCCATTGCACGAGGGTTTCTGGTTGAACGAGTTGAAGCACACACTGAATGGCCACGTGCTGGCCCAAAGCACGCTGGACTTACCCAGCCGTAGTTAAAAGAGTGCTTCACCAAACGCGCGCCCACAGCATTGTGGACGCGCGTTTTTGCGAATTATTTGTTTTCTGCTGCGGCCGCTGGCAGTGGTTTAACCAAATCCGCGCGGTGGAGGTATAGCATAATGCCTGCAGTTAGGACGAGGAGCAAGATGCCGCTGGTCGCGAAGATGGGCATGACCGCAATGTGGTCGAACAAGACGCCGTACAAGATGGTACCAAGTGGCGTGAGGACGATGGAAATCGTGGTGTCCAGCGAGAAGACGCGGCCCTGGATTTGTTGCGGGATGACCTGCTGCATGAAGGTGCCGATGGGGGCGTTCACGAATACGAGGATGATGCCGGCGATGATGCAGACGCCGATGAAGTACGCCGTGTTCAGGGAGTTGGGCCAACCGGTCAGTGTGGGGAGACCAAGCGTGATTAGCACGGCGGATAAGTACAAGAGGTTCAGGTACGCAATCGTAATCGGGTGGCGTTTCAGGTGCATCTGACTCAGCAGCAGGCCGCCGATGAACATGCCGATGGGGAAGGAAGACTCAATCAAGCCGTATTGCGCGTTACTCAATTTCAACGTCTGCACTAACAGGAACGGCAGCCCCACGTTCAGCGCGGCGAACAGGAAGTTGATGAACGCGCTGGACATGGTCAGGATGAGCAGGAGCCGTTCGTGGACGAGGTAGCTCAGGCCTTCACGGAAGTTCTGCAGGACGCTGGGCTTTTGCGTGTCCGCCGCGGGGTTATCCGCGTGCTGACTGTATTGGAACTTGAGCCCCAGAATCCCGACGAGGGCGATGAGTTCGAAGGCCACTTCGATGTAGGCTAACGTGTCGAGGCTAACCAGCGTGTAGATAACGGCGCCAACCAGCGGGGCGGCGAACTGGGCGAGGGATTGAATGGACTGGTTGAGCGAATTGACCTGTTGCAGCTCGTCACCCTTGAACAGCTGGATGAGGCTGGCGGTGATGGTGGTGCCTAAGAAGTTGTCGGTGACCTGCAGCATGATGATGAGGCCGATGAGCTCGGCGTAGTACTGCGCGGGCCAAAGCTTAAAAATGATGGCGAAGACAATCAGCGCGATGCTGGTAGTGATTTGCGCCATGATCATGATGGGCTTGTGCTTTTTCGTGTCGACCACGTAGCCAACAAAGGGGGTGATGGCAAGCGAAACGAGCGGGCCAGTAATCATGCTGATACCCATGCCCAGTGCCGAGCCGGTTTGCTTGAGGATGTAGAGGCCGATGGCAAAGGACAGCATGGCGCTGCCGAAGTTGCCGGCGAGTTTGATGACGAGAATTCTGAAGATTTGTGGTGTGATTTTGCGCATAATTTCCCCCACCCGCCAGCGACCTGTGCTTGCGGACTGAACGCGTTAAGTAGCGAACGCACTGATGTAGTTAGGTTGACGCTTAGATGTAGTGAATGGTGATTTCGCCGAGCTTGAAGTTACCCATGAGGATGACTTGCGGGCCGTCCGCACTAGGTTTGCCTTTGGTATCCATGTCGCAGAGGTAGCTTTCAATCTGGTTGTCGACGTTCCAGGTGTGCGGCAGGTATAGGTCGAGGTCGCCGATACTGCCCTCGACTTCGATGATGGCGGGCTCGCGCTTGATTTGTGCCTGGTCGAAGTAGATTTTGGCCTCGCCAATCATGAATTTAATTTGGGCGTGGCGAAAATCGGTGGACTGCACGTAGCGGGTGGCGCTGCCCATCTTGACGTTCACTTTGAGGTCGACGTCAGTGGTAGCGAGCGGATTAACGTCTGGCTGTGGGTCCTTGTCCTTATTGAACGTGAATTCCTTGCCGTTCGTGATGATCTTAATGTGGCGCGTGCGGCGATGGTGGCGCAGGAGTGGGGCCAGCAGGATGTTGAGTCCGATGGATGCGAGTACGGCCACCCCGATGGTTAGCCAAAATGACAGGCTGGCAACCCCGAGGCTAGCACGCCAAATGTAGACGAGAAAGGCGAGGCTGAAAACCGTGCCAGTGATACTGAGGCTAAGCAGGCTGCTGATGGCAGATCCGGCAAAGCAGATGGTGAACACCCAAGCCCAAAACGAGACGCCGATGAGGTTGCCCGTCGCGCTGGCGAACATGAGGCCCGCAAAAGCGAGGAAGAAGACACCCCAGAAGATATTTTTGACTGTTTGATTACGCATTATAATGACCTCATTTCGCCTAGACGCTCGAGCAGCAGCTTGTAGTACCTGCGCGAGGCATAAACTTGTTTGTAGGAATGGTGGAACCCGACCGAACAGTTGGCAATCGAGTGGGTGACGGCGCCAACTTGATTGAGGTTGACCACCGTCGACTTGGCGATTTGCAAGAAGGACCCCGGCAGCACGGCAATTAGTTCGTGCAGCGAGTGCTTGTTCGTGTAGATGTTGTCGGCCGTATGTACTTGGAGGAGGCGGTCGCTGGTTTCGATGAACAGGATGTCACTGAGGTGGATGAAATGCTCGGTGGTGTCCTTGAAGCACGCAAGCGTCTGGTCTACCGGGGTGGTTAGGAGCTGTTGAATGCGGCCAAGTTCCGGATCCGCGCTCGCTGCCTTGATGGTGACGACGGGCTCTTGCAGCGTGTCATCAATCTCAATATGAATTTTCATGGGCGGCCTCCTTTCCGACGAAGTGGTTAGTTCTGGATTGCTATGACTTTATTAGACTACATTAAGAGAAAAAACAAAATACTTTTAACGTAACCGGTCAAAAAAATGGGCCAAGTGGTAAATTTCGGTCCGCAATTGAAATTATCCGTCAGCAACGAAACTTATGCGCCGAAGTGTGACGAATTGAATAATTAGCGGCGCAAACCCCTTTCCCTATGCCGCGCAAACCTTTATTATGGAGATACTAAGTAGGGAGGCACGACGATGACAGAATTTGATCCCGCGGTGCAGGAGCTCCTCGATAAGGTTAATGAGGGCTTCGATGAACCGATTGCGATTACCGTGGACGGTCCCGCAACGCCAGAATTACGGAATGGGGACGGGGACACCGAGGTTGATGAGCAGTTGCACGGACACCTGCGCATTACCAACACATTCGACGTTGATTACACGGCCAGCCACGAATTGTGGCACGTGTTGTTGCGTCTCATGAATTTCCCATCTACGGGAACGGCAGTGCACACGGAGAACCAGGATTACAACGACCAGATGCGGGCGATTGCGGGCGGTCTCGAAGCTTCAGTGGCACACCGGCTCATTGCTGGCTGGCAGTCGGAAGCGAACCTGCTGACGAACAATACGCTCAAGGCCGTGCGCGCCGGAATCGAAGCGGACACGCCGGTTGAAGTCAGCAAGGAAGACGACGGCATGGTGCTCACGCGGATTTTCAACCTGCTGGACGGGCTGATTGTTCTCGGTGGTCCGGACAGCGACATGATTTCGGCCTGGTACACCAAATACCCGATGGCGCTGGGCTTTGCCACCGAATTGTTCAACACGCTTGCCGGCTTTGACCTCAGCGAACCACGGGGTTACCGTGCCGCGATTGTGAAGATGTTCAAGCAGTTCAACGAGACGATGAGCGTCATGGGCCTGAACCTTGACTTCGCTAACTTCATCGTGGTGCCGCCCGTGTTGTCCAAGCGTCAGTTGCGCCTCAGCATGAACCAGCTGTACCTCTTGGCGGATTCAGAATACTTGAGCGACAAGCCGCACACGCAGGCCTACACTGCACTGGGTAAGAGCGATGACCAGGCCGCATTCGTGTTGCAGCTGGACAAGAACCAGACCAAACCGGAATATTTCCAGGCGCTCTACGCGAAGCCACTGGGTGAAGTGCTCGATTCATTTGGCATCGGCTACTCGCAGCGCTAACCATTTTTTACCCGTACCCGGAGAACCGGGTGCCATACATAAGGAGAAGATACTATGACAGAATTCAACGTTGATAACTTAAACCCCGCAACGCAGCAGGTCCTCGCTACGGTGAACAAAGCACTGCCGAACCCATTGCACGTGGCGATTGCGGATGCCAGTGACCCCTTGCTGCGGCCAAGCGACGCGCGCTATGGCTACGATGATAACGATGACGCCTACATTCAGATCGACAACGCCAGCAACATCGAATACACCTTCAGCCGCGAACTGAGCCACCTGTTCATCGACATGGGCGGTTACCCAATCGTGCACAATGAATTGGACCTCGAAAAAGACCCGAGTGGCAAGTTGGTCGCCGACGTGGCAACCGGGATTGATGACGCAATCCACGTGGCCATCATTACTTCCTGGCAGCGCAAGCACGGCCTCATTGACGGCGACGTGCGGACGGCCATCATCAAGGGCGTGGAAGCCGACGTGACGCCAGGTGATGACGGCAAGGAAGCCGAAGACCTGGTGCGTGAAGGCTTGACCGTGCTGGACGGCCTCATTGTTGCTGGCATCGACAACCCGGGAATTGCCGCTTGGCAGGATCAGTACCCATCAGCCTTTGCCATTGCGGGCCAGCTGTACGCTACCATTTTGCAAAATGACCTGCAGGATGCACGCGGGATTCGCCGCACCATCATCGCCATGTTCAAGGCGTTCGATGACATGTTCGACCTGGAAGGGGTTAGCTTCGGCCAGCTCGTCGTGGTGCCACCAGTGCTGTCTGAACGGCAGCTGCGGCAACCAGCCGGGGCGCTGTTCAACATCGAACTCACGCCATACAAGAGTGCCTTTGACGCCGACGTGGTTATTGCCTTCACCGGGGTAACGGATGGGCAGGTAGCCTTCATGTTGCATGAAGACCAGGCTACACTTGAAGCCGGCCTGATTGCCGAATTGATTGAGATGCCGCTGGGCGAAATCATCAGCCGGTACCAGCTGCCATTTTCTGCCCGTTAATGTCGGCCGGGGGGATGCTGCGGGCGGAGACTAAGGAGCATGAATTATGTCTGAATCACGCTTAGTGGCGTTCACGGACGGGATTATTGCCATTATCATCACGGTGATGGTGCTCGAGTTCAAGACGCCATCTGCAACCTCATTTGCCGCACTCTGGGCCTTGCGCCATGAGTTCGCGGTGTACTTGTTCTCGTATTTGGCCCTGGCCGTGTACTGGGTGAATCACCACCACCTGTTCCAGTTAGTGCGCCACGTCAGCACCCCAGTTCTGTGGGCGAACATGATCTATTTACTCACGCTGTCCTTCTTCCCGTTTGCGACCGCGTGGCTGGGCAGCACGCGCCTGACCGCGCTCGTGCCCGCGATGTTCTACGGCGGGGTGAACCTGCTCGCCAACCTGGGTTATGGCTGTTTGGTGTGGACGCTCATGCGGGACAACCGCAAGTTGCGTGAGCCCGTGCGCTTGTACGCTGGTAGTTTCCGCAAGAACGTCTTCAGCGTGGCGGCCAACGTGGTGGCCATGGCTAGTGCGTTCGTCTGGCCGCCGCTGGTGCTAATCATTGATGGCGTGAACCTCATCGTGTGGGCGGTGCCGGACCGGCGAATTGAACGGCACGTTTGGCAAAAACAACATAAGAATCTCTGATTGGAGTTTGGATTATGGTGCAAAAATACACGTTAGTTAGCTTGATGACCCCCATTGGCGTTGTGGCCATTAACCGGCGTAAGAAGCCATTTCGCGGGATGTGGAACCTGATTGGCGGCAAAGTCGAACCGGACGAGACTAACCTGGCCGGTGCAGCGCGCGAAACCTATGAAGAAGCAGGCGTGCGTCTGCCGGAATACCGCTTCACGGACTTAGGGGTCTTGGACTGGTTCGTTGACGACGAGCTTGTCGGCTTGATTTATCTGTACACCGCCAAAATTGGTGATGAACTGGGCCTGCCGCGAAACACGCGCGAGGGCATTCTGGCCGCGCTTGATCCAGAATGGCTCAGTGCCCCGAACAACATGGGCGCCGTGCCCGATGTGCGGGAAGTATTGCCCCACATGATGACGGGCAAGACCGGGCAACACCTGGAAGCGCGGTATGCAGGCGACGAACTGATTAGCGTTCATGCGTTGAACTAACAAACAGCACCAACTTCTATCTGGATTAGGTAGAAGTTGGTGCTGTTTTTGCTTGTTCAGTTGTTTTGCCAAGGTTGCATGATGTTGGCCACTTCATCAAGTGTAATTGCCAGCATGACTGTGTCACGGCTATGTGGTCGGCTAATGGCACTGTAACCAAACTGTTCATAGTATGCCCTAGTTGATTTAAGTGATTCCACACAGATGATTGTATAGCTGCCTAGTTTGAATTTTTGTGCTAAAGCAAGTTCAAATAGTTTGACCATCATTTCAAAGCCAATGTGCGTGTTTTGATGTTGTTTCGCAACAGCAAAAAAATTGATGACAATGGCTGGGTACGTATTGATTCCGAGGTTCTTCAAGCTGTGAGAGCTGCGAAACTTACGTGAAAGCTCGAGCGAATCATTTTGTAAGGTAAAAAAGCCTAAAAGTTCAGAATGATCTTGGAGCAGGAAAATATTCGCAATTCTTGGGGCATCCGCAGACTGGTGTAAAAAAACATCAATTTCCGGGTTGCCACAGCAAAACTGATTAATATTACTAGCAGGTATTGGTGCCGCGTAGTAACTAGTTAAGCTTGCAGCACGCCACTTACTGGTCATTAGTACGTTCCTCCTGCAGCTTGCGCACTTTGATGAACATGGCTTTGCCTTTTGCTTCCAGTTCCCGTTTGCGTTCCGGCGTCAGCTTGCCGTTGATACGGTCAACAAACTCGTCGTAGTCCTTGGGCTCCATTTCAATTACGCGGTGCTTGCGGTGTTTGTTAAACATGTAATCCCTCCTTAGTCAACTTAGTGGCCACGACGCCGAACCTTGCCACCCTCATTGTAGCTGGGTGGGCGTGTCAATAAAATTCTCGTGCGTGAACTAGTTGTGTTTTAATGGCCCTACTAGTAGATTACGCGAAAAAGAGGTTAATGCCCCGAAACGTTAGGAAAATAATTGGCTCATCTCTGCATGCATTTAGTGTCGGCCCTATCCGCAAAATTCGACTTAACAAATATCGGATAAATGCGGACAGCAGAGCGTTAGTGCGGTACATTATGTCTGCGGAGCCATGTTATCCGCAATACGTGTTTAACAGCATAGGCGGCTGTTATTTCCTTTCATGTTTTCGGTGCGAATCCCCGGTGGGTGTCCGGGGATTTTTTTTTTTGCGATTAATATTTGGCGGGTCAAAAAAGTCCACCACGGTAAGGTGGAGGACGTGCAGTTTAGTTTAACCAGAATGCCGCCAAGCCGGATCGGTCAGAATCCGGGCGGTTGCGAGGCCTAATGGAAGGGCGACGACCATCAGGGCCGCCTTAATGAGCCACGAACCGCCAACGTCGAAGTTGTTCAGGCCGAGGTTGTACACGGCGCGGTACATGTAAAGGCCGGGCACCATGATGACGATGCTGGGCACGGTGAGTGAAATCCGCGGGAAGGCGAGGCGCTTGCTAAACCAGGATGCTCCCAGTCCGGCGACCAGCGCTCCAGCAAATGCGGCTGCAGCAGCGGGGGTGCCGATGAGGTCAGCAAGTTCCAGCCGCAGCGTGTTGCCGACCGCGCCGACAATTCCTGCCGCCGCCGCCATTTTCACCGGGCTATTGAACATCAGCGAGAAGCCGAACACCCCGACGAAACTGGCGATGAGCCGCAATACCATGTTGAGCACGGGGTCAAGGCCAAGCGGCACGAAGTCTTGCGGACGGAAGTGGACGAGCATCGCCACGAGCCAGCCAGTCAGCGTGGCGATAACGATCACCGTGATGGCGAACGTCGCGCGTTCCAACCCGGATCGCATGTCCGATTTGACGATGTCCAGGCCACTAGTGATGAACGGGAAGCCGGGGATGACGAACAGCATTGCCCCGATGTAGCCAGCTTCGTGTACGGGCGCCACGCCGATGAATTGTTCGAGCAATCCAAATGCGAGGGAGTAACCCAAGCAGGACAGGGCCACACTGACGGCCGTGGCCGCCATCATCGTGACGGAGTACTTGCCCATGATGCGCCGCGAGTACTGGCCGATACCGGCACCGAACCATGCACACAGCATTTCGATGGGCCCACCACCGAGCAGGAAGACGAAGGCACCGCAGGCAAAGGCGGATGCGAGCCCGGATTGGATGGGTGTGTAGTTACCCGCCTTGTGTTCGATGACGTCCAGCTTACTGTGGACTTCGTGCGGCGTGAGGGTCAAGCAGTCGCTGGTGAAGTTGCGGACGAAGCGAACGATGTCGGTTAGCTTGTCGGTGTTCACGCCGCTGCTGGGCAACGCGAGGGTTTGCGTGTAGTGGTGTCCCCGTTGGAAACAGGAGTACTCAATGGTTGTGAGCCCAACGTCGGCGGCACAGGTCATGCCGAGGGGCCGGGCAATCTGGTTCATTGCCTCGCGCACCCGCCACGCCCCGGTACCACAAGCGAGCATAATCAGCCCAACGCGGCCAACCACGGTTGCCCGTTCGCGCAGGCTGCTTTCAGTGATGGGCTTATCGCCGCTTTGCACGAAATTGTGCCAGTGAATGGTCATGTGGTGCTTGGCAGATGGCGTTAAGTGGATATGATTTTTCCGTAGTTCTTCCGAATCCATGATTTCTCCAGTCAGATATGTAGTTATCCATGTGTCATAGTGCCCTGACGCGCCTGCAAATCTTGCGCGCCAAGTTATTGCTACATAAATAAAGTACGCTAAATTCACGTCAGTTTCAATTTGCGCTACCCAACAATTTTTCAAAAATGTTGGCTTACATTTCAGAAAATGTTGACAATATGTCGCACCGACCTATAATGATACATGTCGGTTCGACACGTTAACAAACGAAATGGTGATGATTCTATGTATGATTTATTAATTCTTGGTGCGCTCATGGTGCATGCACGTACTGGCTACAAGCTGCGGCAGATTCTGGAGGGTAACCTTGAACCCCGCCGTCAGATTTCGAACGGGGTGATGTATCCGCTCCTGCACAAGCTGGAAGCGGCCGGGTACATTACGCTCAGCGACGAGCTAATTAAGGGTCGGGCGCAGAAACTCGCGACCATTACGGATGCGGGGCGGGCGTATTTCACCCAGCTCATGCACACACCAATTCCGATGGATGCCAAGCGCGAATCCACCTTTCGCTTCAAGTTCCGCGCGTTGGGCCGGGAAAACGTCGGGTTTCAGCGGCTGGTGCTGCGGGCCTACATCAGCGCGACTGCAGCGGACATGGAAGTCTACCAATTCGTGACGCAACATCTACAAGAGGTTGCGGGGCGAACCACGCGCCAGGATGCGGGGTGGTCGCTGCGCACGTTAGAACTGGAACGCGCGCTGGCGACGACCAAGATTAATTGGGCGCAAACACAACTGCAGGCCATGGCCGACCTGCCGGACGACGCGGAGTACACCGCGCTGGACGCTAGCAATTAGAATGTGCACGGGTAATCCGTGCGGGGGTAATCAAATTATGCAAAATAGTAAACGGCAGTGGCTCGCGCTCATCGCGATGTGCCTCGGGACCTTCATGGGGCTTTTGGACGTGACCGTGGTGAACGTGGCGCTGCCAACCATGGCCACCCATTTTCACGAGACCTTCACGAACCTGCAGTGGGTGCTGAATATTTACACCCTGGTGCTCGCGGTCAGTCTGCTCATCATGTCCAAGATGGGTGACATGTACGGCCGCAAGAAGATCTTCCTGGCGTCCATCGTTATCTTCGTGGTCGCGTCCGCCGTCAACGGGATGGCGCCAAACCTGCTCATTTTGAACATCGGGCGCGCCGTGCAGGCCATCGGGGGTGCCGGCATGAACTCACTGGCCATGGCGCTGGTGGCGTCGAACTTCGCGGGCAAGAAACGGGGACTTGCGCTGGGCATCCTTGGTTCGGTTATTGGGATGTCCACAGCGTCTGGGCCGTTAATCGGGGGCTACCTGGTTGAACAGTTCGGCTGGTCCTCGATTTTCTACATCAACGTTCCCGTCGGCATCATTACGGTATTGCTCACCATTGTCTACGTGCAGGAAACGCCGAGTTATGGCGCCAATGATCGGATTGACTTTGCCGGGATGATTCTGTCTGCGGCCACGCTGTTCAGCCTCATTTACGGTTTGATTCAAAAAGAGGCGCACACGAACTGGCAGTGGACCAACCTACACGTGGCGGGTTGGCTCATCGCCGCGGTTATCTTATTCATCGCCTTCATCGTCGCTGAACGCAAAGTCAAAGCGCCGATGGTCGACCTCACGATGTTCAAGAGCGGCCACTTCATCGGCACCATCATCGTGGCGCTTGCCTTAGGGGTGGCCATCTACTCCTTCAACGCGTTCCTGACCGTGCTGATGCAAAACTACATCGGCTACTCGGCCTTTGCGACTGGGTTGCGGCAGCTCACCATCAGCATTTGGTCGCTTATCCTCGGCCCCGTCACCGGGATTCTTGGGGCACGGTACAGCAAGCGGAAGATGATTGGTTTCTCGCTCTTTCTCGGGGGCATCGGCTTTTTGCTCTTCATGAACGCCATGACGGTCCACCTGAGTTTCAGCCGGATGTGGCCAGCGATGATCCTGATGGGGATTACGAACGGGATGGTGAACCCACTGCTGAACACGGCGGGGATGGAAGGCGTGAACCCGAAGGAAATGGGGATGGCTTCCGGTCTCATCAACGTGTTCCGCCAAATCGGGACCACAATCGGGGTGGTCGGCCTCGGGCTGGTGCAAGATCACCGGTACGCAAGCTTCTTGGCCAGCCACATGGACAAAATTGCGGGCATGCCGGCTGCTGCTGGCAGTGCAATCAAGCAGGCGCTAGTTGACGCCGGACCGTTTGCGGGTCACGGTATTGCCTTTTCTGCCCGCATGACCAAAATGCCATTCGCCCATGGACTGCAGAACGTGGTCCTGGGCGCCTACAGCAACTCGATGCGCGGCATCACCATTACGTCCGCCATCGTGCTGGTCATCGCGGGGGCCGCGGCCTTAATCTTGATGCGTGATCAAAATCAAGCAGCCAAACAGGATATCTAATTAGCTAGTCAATGGTGTCAGCCGCGAAAACGGTTGGCACCATTTTTTTGCGGTCAGTTTTCACCGAAATTGCGCGCGGGCTGTGCTATACTAGTTGGTATCTATGGGATAGTATCCCCCGACTTAGAATTCTGGAGGCTTCATTCATGGCTGCAAAACCAACTTACTACATTACAACGCCAATTTATTATCCATCAGGCAAGCTCACAATCGGTAACGCGTACACGACAATCGTGTCCGACGTTCTGGCTCGTTACAAGCGCCAGATGGGTTACGATGTGTTCTTCCTGACCGGGACGGACGAACACGGACTCAAGATTGAGCAAAAGGCCGAGAAGCTGGGCATGGAGCCGCAAGAATACGTCGACGGCATGGTCAAGGACATCAAGGCCCTCTGGAAGACCCTAGACATCACCAACGACAAGTTCATCCGGACAACTGACAAGCAGCACGTTGAAGCGGTGCAGAAGATTGTGACCAAGCTGATTGACCAGGGCGACGTTTACCTGGGCAAGTACACTGGTTGGTACTCCGTTGAAGATGAAGAGTACTTCACCGAAACCCAGTTGGCAGAAGTCTACCGCGACGCTGACGGTAAGGTGATTGGCGGTAAGGCCCCATCAGGCCATGACGTGCAGCTGGTTGAAGAAGAAAGCTACTTCTTCAAGATGAGCAAGTACGCCGACCGTCTGCTGAAGTACTATGACGAACACCCTGACTTCATTCAGCCAGAATCCCGCAAGAATGAAATGATTAATAACTTCATCAAGCCAGGTCTGGAAGATCTCGCGATGAGCCGGACCAGCTTCAAGTGGGGCGTACCCGTTCCTGGTAACGAGAAGCACGTGGTCTACGTGTGGGTTGATGCGCTGCTCAACTATATCACCGCGCTGGGTTACATGAGTGACGACGACAGCTTGTTCAAGAAGTACTGGCCAGCCGACGTTCAGTTCGTGGGTAAGGAAATCGTGCGTTTCCACACCATTTACTGGCCAATCATCCTCATGGCCCTCGGTTTGCCACTGCCGAAGAAGGTCTACGGGCACGGCTGGCTCCTGATGAAGGACGGCAAGATGAGTAAGTCCAAGGGGAACGCGGTTTACCCAGAAACCTTGATCAACCGTTACGGCCTGGATGCACTGCGTTACTACATGATTCGGGCCATTCCGTTCGGCCGTGATGGTATCTTCACCCCTGAAGACTACGTGGAGAAGATTAATTACGACCTTGCTAACGACCTCGGGAACCTGCTCAACCGGACCGTGGCCATGATTAACAAGTACGAAGATGGCGTTGTGCCCGCGCTGGACGCTGGCCACACCGACTTCGACGCGAGCCTGGAAGAAGCCGCCGCAACGTCAGTTAAGCAGTACGGCGAGTTCATGGACAAGCTCCAGTTTTCTGACGCACTGGACGCTGCTTGGCGCCTAGTTGCCCGGGCCAACAAGTACATCGACGAGACCGAACCATGGACGCTGGCTAAGGACCCAGCCAAGAAGCCGGCCCTCGACAGCGTGATGGCGCACCTGGCGGAAAGCCTACGTGTGATTGCGCTGCTCGCTCAGCCAGTCCTGGTATCAGCTTCCAAGCAGATCTTTGCTCAGCTGGGCATGAACATTGATGATGCTGCACAGACCAAGCCTGAATTTGGCAACCTGCCTGCTGGCATCAAGGTCGTCGCTAAGGGCACGCCAATCTTCCCGCGTCTCGACATGGACGAAGAAGTAGCCTACATCAAGGGCGAAATGGCCAAGAGCAAGGATAAGAAGCACGAGAACAAGCGCGCCAAGAGTCCGGTTAACAGCAAGCCCGAAAAGGTGATTGTGGACCCTGCAACGCGTAAGGACCAGATTGAGTTCGACGACTTCGACAAGGTCGAGATCCGCGTCGCTGAAATTCTGGCTGTTGAAAAGGTGAAGGGTTCTTCCAAGCTGCTCCAGTTCACCCTGGACGCTGGCGATGAAGGTACCCGCACGATTCTGAGCGGCATGGCGAAGTTCCACCCTGACTACGAGAACCTCGTGGGTAAAAAGGTGATGGCGGTCATTAACCTCAAGCCACGTAAGATGATGGGTATCGCTAGTGAAGGCATGCTGCTGTCAACTGAAGACAGCAAGGGCAAGATTAGCTTGACGTTTGTCGACAACGCACTGGAGAACGGGGCACTGCTCGGATAACGATTCAAAAAGAGCTCTTCATTTGAAGAGCTCTTTTTGTGTGCAAGACAATGATTATTGGTCAATACAGCGTAATTTTGTGAATCAAATATTTTTGGCGGTTAAAGCTAACTGCACCCTTTACCAGGGAAATTCCTCAAGCATACAGCAAATAGTATATACTTGGTGCAGACAGTTCAAACTAGGCAAGACGAGCACGACGCCCTGCCAGTAGCTAAGAGAGGCATACAATGCAAATTTTCGATTCACACACCCACTTGAATGACGAGCCATACGCGGGCCAGGAAGCTGATTACGTCCAAAAGGCGGCGGAACTCGGCGTGGCCAAGATGGCGATTGTCGGATCTGACTACAACCTGAACGCCGGTGCAATGCGGCTGGCACAGGAATTTCCTAACCTGTACGCCATCGTCGGCTGGCACCCAGAGTCAGCTAAGGACTACACCCCCGCGGCCGAAAAGCTTTTACTGGAACAGCTGGCAGCTAAGAAAACCGTGGCCATGGGCGAGATTGGCTTGGATTACCATTGGGATACGTCACCGCGCGATGTCCAGCGGCAGGTGTTCGCCCGCCAGCTTGATTTGGCGGCAGAACTGAATATTCCCGTTTCAATTCACTCACGGGATGCCTTTGAAGACACATATGCAATTATGCAGCGGAGCAAGATTCGTGAGTTTGGCGGCATTATGCACAGCTTCACCGGGAATGCGGAGTGGGCGCGCAAGTTCCTGGACCTCGGAATGTACGTTTCGTATTCCGGGATTGTCAGCTTCAAGAACGCCCCCGAAGAGCACGAATCCGTTAAGGTGATTCCAGCGGACCGGTTGCTGGTGGAAACCGACGCGCCGTATTTGACCCCCGAACCATACCGGGGTCGCCCGAACCAGCCGGGGTACACGCATTACGTCGTGGACGCTGTGGCTAAGTGGCGCGAAGACACGCCGGAACGCATTGCGGCGTTAACTTGGACCAATGCGCACCGGATTTTTGGCTTAAATGAGGAAGACTAGATGACGGAATTCAAGCAAATCATCGTGGTCGAGGGCCGCGATGACACGAAGCGGTTGCGGCTGGCACTGGGCGATGTGGATACCATTGAGACTGGTGGCAGTGCCATTAACGCGGCAACACTTGAGAAGATTGCGCTGGCCCAGCAGGTGCGCGGTGTGATTGTGATGACCGATCCCGACTTTCAGGGACAGCGAATTCGGAACATCATCCGCCAGCACGTTCCGGATGCGCAACACGCGTTTTTGCCCCGCAAAGCGGCCGTGCCGGAACGTAGCGGCGGGTCACTGGGGGTAGAACACGCGGACGCGATTGCACTGCGCAAGGCGCTGGCTAGTGTCGCCACACCGGATACGCTGGCACCGACTTTGATCACGCAAGCCGATTTGATGACTGCTGGGTTCATCGGTGGTCCGGCGGCCAAGCACCGGCGGGAACGGCTCGGTGATATTCTCGGCATTGGCTACGCGAACGGGAAGCAGCTGCTCCGTCGCCTGCAAGAATTTCGCATCAGCCAGACGGATTTCGCCACTGCACTGAAGACAATTAACGAAGAGGTTAACCATGACTAATAACTTACCACCAGTAGCATCTCCAGCCCGCACCCGCGCGATTATGGAGGAGTTCGGCTTCCACACGAAGAAACACCTCGGTCAGAACTTCCTGACCAACACGGACGTTTTAAAGCGCATCGTGGCGGCGGGGGACGTCACCGCTGCCGATGACGTCATCGAAATCGGCCCCGGCATCGGTGCCCTGACCGAATTCCTCGCGGCCAGTGCCCACCAGGTACTGGCACTGGAGATTGATGCAAGCCTGCTACCCGTGCTCGCCGAGACCATGGCACCGTACCCGAACGTGGCGGTGGAGAACCAGGACGTGCTCAAGGCCGACTTGCCGGCGCTAATTGCCAAGCACTTTGACGGGCAGCACAACATCAAGGTCGTCGCGAACTTGCCGTACTACATCACGACACCGATTCTGATGCACCTGCTCGGCACTGACATCAACATTGCCGGCATTACGGTCATGATGCAAAAGGAAGTGGCGGGCCGGCTGACTGCTGAGCCCCGCAGCAAGGACTATGGTAGCCTGTCGATTGCCGTCCAGAACGTCGCGGAAGTTGAGGTCGCCTTCACGGTGAACCGCAACTCCTTCGTGCCGGCGCCAAACGTTGATTCCGCGATTGTGGTCCTGCACATGCGCGAGGTGCCGGTGGCTGAAATTGCCGACCAGGCTGGCTTCGATAAGTTGGTCAAAGGGGCGTTTGCGGCCCGGCGCAAGACGATTTGGAATAACTTGGTGCACCTCTACGGCAAGAGTCCGGACGCCAAAGAAGCGATTCAAAAGGCGCTGGCAGATGCCGGTGTCGAGCAACAAGCACGTGCGGAACAATTAAGCATTAAAAAGTTCGCAGAATTGCAGCAAAATTTGCAAAAAAATGGTTTAGCATAATCACTAAAAGCACGCCTGAATGCGCTATCTTTCGTCATTTGGCGTGTTTTTATATTGTCCTTGGTTGCCCGTCGTGGTATAATTGCAATTTTTACCAATAAGTGATAGAATGTTGATATAAAGGGGTGAAGTGGATGCCAACTACACTAGCAAGTATCAAGCATAAACTCGATAACAAAATCGGGGAAAAGATTATGGTTGTTGCACAAGCAGGCCGTAAAAAAGTCACCCGGCGTCGGGGCACTCTTCGCGAGACGTTCCCAGCCATCTTCGTTGTAGATCTCGATCAGGAAGAGAACTCCTTCGAACGGGTATCATACAGTTACGCAGACTTACTGACAAAATCAATTGAAGTCGAATTTGATGATGAAGAAGCCCAAGTTTCGTAATTAGAGCACGTTGCCCAACTGGCGGCGTGTTTTTTTGTGCCTACATAATATGCAATGGGTGACGAATGTTCGCGGTGGCGCCATGCACTTGCCACTGTTCATCATTTATAAAAAACCGTATACTGATAAGTAAATATTACGCTACGACTGGTGGTTGCTTATGGAGATAAATCAGAAAGCACCGGCCAAAATTAATCTCAGCCTCGACTCCCTTTTTCGCCATTCCGACGGTGAACACGAATGGGAAATGGTGATGACCAGCGTCGACCTCTCAGATTACGTGCGGATTCGGCCGGCCGCGCACATTCACGTGACAACAGATAGCGGGTTCCTGCCTGAAGATCCGCGCAACTTGGCGTACCAAGCAGCGCGAGCTTTGCAAACGGCGGCAGGGATTCACGCTGGTGCCCACATTCACATTGAAAAGCACATTCCCGTTGCGGCGGGGCTTGGCGGTGGTTCGTCCGACGCAGCCGCCGTTTTGCGTGGGCTTAATGAATTGTGGGGACTGGGTTACAGCAAACAGCAGCTTGCGGAGATTGGCCTGACGGTGGACTCGGACGTGCCGTACTGCGTGTATTCCGAAACCGCCCTGGTGCGTGGCCGCGGCGAGGTAGTGGAGCCCCTAGGCGATTTGCCGAACTTCTGGGTGATTCTCGCTAAGCCCCGCGTGTCCGTCTCGACGCCCACGATTCTGCGGGCAGTGGACGACTCGAATAAGGGGGCAGCACCTGACACCCAGCGCGTGCTGGCCGGCATTGCCCACCGCAACTTCGAAGAGATGACCGCGGGGATGTCGAACGTTCTCGAAGCTGTCACCGCGGCTCGGTACCCGGAGATTACGGCGCTCAAGCAGCGGTTCGTGAAGTACGGCGCGCAGGTGGCCCAGATGAGCGGTAGTGGCCCAACCGTGTTCGCCCTGTGTGAGAAGAAGAGCCGGGCCATGCACGTTTACAACAGCATGAAGGGCTTTTGCAAAGAGGTCTATCTGGTCCACACCCGCTAACTGATTATTTGTTAGGGGACTTTAATGCCAATTGTCGGTATACTTGAAGTAGGTTCTTCGGCGCATGTGGAAGACGCCGAGGTAGAAAAGAGTTATCGATATGGAACAAAACAAGAAACACGAGCACGCAACACTTCCTGGCAGCAAGGGCCGCGCGTTTTCGCTGGGCATCATTGTGAATTCGGCGTACACGGTGCTTGAATTGCTGTTTGGGTTCATGATTGGCTCAATGTCCCTTGTGGCGGACGCGGTGCATAACCTGTCGGATGTCCTCAGCTTGGCGGTTGCGTGGATTGCGGAGAAGTTGACGCACCGGCACCCGACGACGATGCGGACATACGGAATGAAGGGCGGCTCCATCTTGGCCGCACTCATTAACGCGATGTTGCTGCTCGTCGCCATGGGGGCAATTATCGTTGAGGCAATCGGGCGCTTGGCCCACCCCGAACCCGTGCAAGCGGGGCTGGTCATGGCGGTTGCCGGAATTGGGATTCTGATTAACGGTGGTACGGCGCTACTCTTCATGTCTGGCCGGCACGGCGATTTGAACGTGCGCGGGGCATTTTTGCACATGGCTGCGGACGCGGGCGTATCCCTCGGCGTGGTGTTAGCGGGCCTGCTCATGCAGTTTACCGGCTGGACCTGGCTGGATCCCGTGATGTCGCTGGTCGTTGCCTTTGTCGTTTTGTGGGCAACGTGGGGCCTGCTCCGGGACGCCGTCAACATGGCGCTCGCTGCCGTGCCCCGCAGTCTTGATCCCGCCCAGGTGGCGGAAGTGATTCGCGATTACCCAACGGTGCGGTCATACCACGACCTGCACATTTGGAGCATCAGTACCACGGACGTCGCGCTCACGGTGCACCTTGAACGCACGACGCGGGAGGGCAACGACGCGTTCCTTGATGGATTAACGGAGGCCCTACGCCAAACCTGCGCGATTGACCACGTCACCATCCAGATTGAATGTGGTAATTTTTCGACGGACAACCAATATTAAACTATCAATGTCCAGCGTTTGCTTGCACCAATGAGTGTGCAGCCGAACGTTGGACTTTTTTTGCCGGGAAAAGCGCGTTCAACGTCAGCAATTTACGAATTAAGCTCCGATTTGTTGGCGAAAAGCTGGTCAAAATCCGTATGCTTATGTATAATTAGAAGATATAATACGTAAATGAACGTACTGCCAAACGAAACCCAGTTCGCGGTTTCGTTTTTGTGCTTAGTAATGAAAACCGAGGAGAGTAAAATTATGAAAGTTCGTCGTAGTGACCGTCTGATTGACATGACGCGTTATCTGTTGGAACGTCCGCACACCTTGGTGCCGCTGACGTTTTTCTCCCAGCGTTACGAATCCGCTAAGTCTTCTATCAGTGAAGACTTGGCCATCGTGCGCCGGACGTTTGCCCAACGGCAGACGGGGATTCTGGAAACGGTCCCTGGGGCTGCCGGTGGGGTGCGCTACATCCCTACTATCGGGGCCGATGAGGCATCTGAATTCATCAGCGAAATGGCGCAGCGGATGTCTGATTCCGAACGCCTGCTGCCCGGCGGTTATGTTTACCTGACCGACCTGCTCGGCACCCCCGCAGTGCTGCGTCAGATTGGCCGGCTGATTGCGACCCAGTACCTGGATTCCAGCGTTGATGCGGTGATGACCGTGGCAACGAAGGGGATTCCCATCGCCCAGAGTGTCGCCCAATACCTGAACGTGCCGTTTGTTATCGTGCGCCGGGACTCCAAGATTACTGAAGGTTCCACCGTGTCCGTTAACTATGTTTCTGGTTCCTCTGACCGGGTGGAGAAGATGGAACTGAGCAAGCGTAGTCTCCAGAGCGGCGCGGGTGTCCTGATTGTCGATGACTTCATGAAGGGCGGCGGGACCGTCAACGGGATGAAGAGTCTGATTGAAGAGTTCGACGTCAAGCTCGTGGGCGTGTCGGTCTTCGCGGAAGGCTCATTCGCCGGCGAACGGATGGTCAGTGATTACACCTCCCTGCTGCAGATTGACACCGTCGACGCTAAGGGCAAGAACATCTCCGCTGCGCCTGGTAACTACCTGGAACGTAATGCCGACCTGTTCAAGGAGTTGAATAAGTAAAAATGGCGACCTACCTCTTTCCAATCAAGATGGCGGCCATCAGCTTTCCGTTCCTTGCGCTTCTCATCGCCTTACCGTTTTTGATCATTCAGTACCGCCGCTACGGTAGCTTTACCTTCAGCCGGGCGTTTGTCTTGTACTCGTTTGTGTTCTACATGCTCACGGCTTACTTCATGGTGATTCTGCCACTGCCGGCGCGTGAGGCGGTGGCCAAGCTCACCACCCAGCGCATGCAGCTCGTGCCGTTTACGGGTGTGATGGAGTTCTTCGGCAAGAGCGGGTTCGTTGTTAGCCAGCCGGGGACGTGGCTGGCAGCGTTCAAGAGCTCGTATTTTCTCCAGCCCGCGTTCAACATGTTGCTGACGGTGCCGTTTGGGTTCTATCTGCGGTATTATTTCCGCAAGTCCTGGAAGCAGACGCTGGTCATGTCATTTTGCCTCAGTTTGTTCTATGAATTGACCCAACTGAGTGGCCTGTACTTCATCTACCCGCGGCCATACCGGCTGTTTGACGTAGATGACCTGATTGTGAACTCGCTGGGCGGGCTGCTTGGTTTTTGGCTGACACCGCTCTTTCGACTCGCGTTTCCGAACCGGGAGAAGATGGACCAAGTTAGTTACGCCAAGGGGCGCAAAGTTAGCTGGCTGCGCCGGTTCGTGGCGCTGATTGCTGATGCCGTGATCATCCTGCCGATTGTGCGTTACCTGATTCACACAGCATTTGCTTTGGTAAACGCCCAGTCGCTGGCGGCAAACACCGCACTGACCTACGTGCTGGCGGTGCTGATTGTCTTCATCGGAGTGCCGCACATGTTGCACGGGGCAACGCTCGGCAAAGCCCTCGTGCGCATTCGGATTGTGCCGGCGGATGAGAATAGTAAAGTGTCCTGGCGGCGGGTCGTTTCTATCCGCGAGGCACTCCTGTACCTTGTGGCCCTGCCAATCTGGTCTGGCTGGTGGCGCCAATTGTCACTGGTGCTAACCAAGATTAGTGCGCGCACCGAACTCAACTTCATCATTCTGGCAATCTTGGGCCTCGGCGTACTGTTCTTCACCGCCGACATCATCTGGACACTGATTTGTCGTGACGGCCGCCTGTTTTATGACGATTGGGCCAAGTCCAAGCAGATTAGTACGGTTCAGCAAGCAACTAAATCAGTTTAATTTTTGCTGATAATCTTTTGGCCGTTGCGGCGCATAATTTGCGTCGTGGCGGCTTTTTTGCGTTTGCCTTAAACTTTACATAAGCTTATAATTTTGTGAGAAGAAGGGAACGGTGGTGCGCTATGCCTGTTGACAACGATGATTTACACTACATTTCACATACTCGCTCGCGTTTAGCTGGTAAAAGCTACCGCGAGCGGGTGCAAATCATGCGCTCGGCCGCAACTGGCGCACCGAATCGCGGCGTAAAGCGGCGCATTGATCGTATGCTCCATGTTGAGCAAAGTCGGCATGCGCGCAAGGTCTTCGTCCAGTTCCTGGGAGTGTTGCTGCTGGCTGCGGCGTGCATCTTTGTCTTGGCAACGTTCGGTAACCACGGCAACAAAAAATCGGCTGCATCTAGTTCCAGTAAGACCAGCATCGCCATGAGCAGCGCGAAGGTGAAGAAGCACAAGAAGGCGAAGAAGAGCAGCAGCAGTAGTAAGGCAAGCAGTTCAACCTCATCCAGTTCTGCCAGCGTTTCGACGGCGACCAGTACTAGCAGCTCCTCGAGCAGTGCGATTAGTTCAAGTTCAAGCTCGCGCAGCAGCAGCAGTAGTTCGCGCTCCTCGAGCCGCGCATCCAGTTCATCCGTCAAAAAGGCAGTGACTACTAATTCCAGCCCCTCCACGTACACGATTAAGAATGGGGATAACCTATACCGCATTGCGGCGAATAACAATATTTCGCTGGCGAAGCTGAAGCAGATCAACCACATGACTGATGATGCTAACTTGCAGCCAGGCCAAACCATCCGTCTGAAGTAATCTGCCTTATAAAAACATCTATACCAATTGTCAAAAGGCGCCCGCATAAATGCGTGGGCGCCTTTTCTTAATTCCTATACAGGTTGTTGCGTCGTTGCGTGCGCTGGGCTATGATTATTAGGTAAGACTACGGACGATTGTCCAAGGAATAAGGAGCCGAATCGATGGCAGAGAAGAAATACACGATTATCCTTGCAGCAGGTAAGGGTACCCGCATGAAGAGTAAGTTGTACAAGGTGTTGCATGAGGTTGCTGGTAAGCCGATGGTGGACCACGTCCTCACGCAGGTGGAACAAGTCCACCCAGATACAATCGTGACGGTTGTCGGCCACGGTGCGGAAGCAGTCGAGGCCGAACTCGGCGACCGCAGCCAGTTTGTAGTGCAGGAACAGCAACTCGGAACCGGCCACGCCGTATTGCAGGCTGAGTCCATTCTTGGCGACAAGGAAGGCATGACCCTCATCGCGAACGGGGACACGCCACTGCTGACGGCGCAGACCTTCGAGAAGCTCTTTGCTTACCACCGCGACAAGGGCGCCAAGGCCACGATTCTGACCGCTAAGGCACCAGACCCAACTGGTTACGGCCGCATTGTGCGCGGGGAACTCGGCACCGTGCAGAAGATTGTGGAACAAAAAGACGCCACGCCGGAAGAAGCCAAGATTGACGAAATCAACACGGGGGTCTTTTGCTTCGACAACCAGGCGTTGTTCTCCGCGCTGCACGAAACCACGAACAACAATGCCCAGGGTGAATACTACCTGACCGACGTCATCGAAATCTTGAAGCGGCGCGGCGACGTGATTGCGGCCTACAAGATGAAGAACTTCGATGAGAGCCAGGGGGTTAACGACCGCGTGGCGCTCGCTAGTGCCACCAAGGTCATGCGTAAGCGGATCAACGAACAGCACATGCGCGATGGTGTCACCATCATTGACCCCGAGAACACGTACATCGATGTTGACGTTAAGATTGGCAACGACACCATCATCGAACCCGGCGTGTACCTTAATGGCAAGACCGTCATTGGTAGCGACTGTGTCATCGGCAGCAACACCGTCATCACTGATTCTACGATTGAAGACGGTGTCCACACCTTGAGTTCCACCATCGAGGACAGTATCATGCGGCAGGGCAGTAACGTTGGCCCGAACAGCCACTTGCGGCCAAAGAGTGACATTGGTGCCGGGGTGCACATCGGGAACTTCTGCGAGATCAAGAACGCTACCCTCGGCGAAAACACTAAGGTGGGTCATCTGACCTACGTTGGGGACGCCACACTGGGCAAGGATATCAACATCGGTTGTGGGGTCGTCTTCGTGAACTACGACGGCGTGCACAAGTTCCACAGTAACGTTGGCGACAAGGCCTTCATCGGGAGCAACTCGAACATCGTTGCGCCCGTGGACATTGCGGACCACGCTTTCGTTGCCGCTGGTTCCACCATCACCAAGGACATTCCGTTCCACGCGATGGGCATTGCCCGCGAGCGGCAGACGAACAAGGAAGACTTCTGGGACCGCCTGCCACTGGCTGATTCAGAAGACTGGAAATAAGCTTTAACTTGAGGATGCGTGCTGCTTAGTGCGTGTCCTCTTTGCGTCAGTGAAGTGCAAATATTAACTAACCACACTGCAGCACCATCATTTGCCGGCGATTTTTTATCTTGGCGGATTTTTAGCGGTTTTCATGACGAAGAATAACCGGGTTAACCAGTATTTGCAGCACCGGTAAACTGCAGTGAGACGCGAATATTGCGGGATAATCGCCAAATGACGCATTAATGAGAGCTTGACGAGATAACGAACGGCGTAACCCTTTTCATGAAAAGCAATCGCGGTTTACGCTTGCTTTTTTCACAAGTTCCGTTAGACTTTAATACGGAAGTAAAATACAAGTATTCAATGGAGGCCACCATGTCTGCGCATTACGCTGACCCGAAACTCAAGATTTTTGCCCTGAACTCCAACAAACCACTGGCTGAAAAAATTGCCGCTGAAGTTGGTGTTGAACTGGGTAAGTCGTCTGTACGTCGCTTCTCCGATGGTGAGATTCAAATCAACATCGAAGAGAGTATTCGGGGGGATGATATCTATCTGATTCAATCCACCTCAGCTCCTGTTAACGACAACTTGATGGAACTACTGATCATGATCGACGCGCTTAAGCGTGCATCTGCTCACACCATCAACGTTGTGATTCCATACTATGGTTACGCGCGTCAGGACCGTAAAGCCCGCAGCCGCGAACCAATCACCGCCAAGTTGGTTGCGAACATGCTCGAACGTGCCGGTGCTGACCGCGCGCTCGTGCTTGACTTGCACGCCGCTCAGATTCAGGGCTTCTTCGACATTCCTGTCGACCACCTGATGGGCGCACCACTGCTCGCCGACTATTTCCTGAGCAACAACTATGTCGGTGACGATACCGTCGTTGTGTCACCTGACCACGGTGGTGTTACCCGTGCCCGCAAGCTGGCGGAATTCCTCAAGTCCCCAATCGCCATCATCGACAAGCGGCGGCCACGTCCGAACGTTGCCGAAGTCATGAACATCGTCGGTTCAGTTGCAGGCAAGCACGCCATCATCATCGATGACATGATTGACACTGCCGGCACGATTACGCTGGCTGCTGCGGCATTGAAGAATGCTGGCGCTAAGTCCGTGATGGTTGCCGCAACGCACGCGGTCTTCTCCGGTCCTGCGGTTGAACGGCTCACCAACTCGGTCATCGAGCAGGTGGTTGTGACCGACTCCATCCAGCAGCCAGAAAAGAACAAGATGGACAAGCTCGTCACCGTTTCCGTGGGCCCACTTATCGGCCGTGCCATCAAGCACATCCACGAAAACCGGCCAGTTTCCCCACTGTTCGAAAACCGGTTCCGTAAAGACGCTGAATAAGCATTAATCATTGCATTTAAAAAAGGCAATCATCCAGATTTGGATGGTTGCCTTATTTTTGTACTTAGGTGGCACTAATTGTCTTTTTTCAGCAGGTCGCGGATTTCCGTGAGCAGTTCTTCTTGCGTTGGGCCAGCCGGAGCGGCAGGTTCTGGTTCTGGCTTGCGGACCAACTTGTTGATGAACTTAATTAGCAGGAACACCACGAATGCCGTAATCAGGAAGTTGATGATGTCGTTCAGGAATGCCCCGTACGTGAATTTGGCCTGGAAAATGGTGAAGCTCAGTTTGGTCATACTGGTGGACCGCACGAACATCCCGATTAATGGGGAGATAAGGTTGGTGGTCAGTGAGGTGACCAGTCCCGTGAAGGCACCCCCAATAATTACCCCAACGGCCAGATCCAACATGTTGCCGCGCGCGATGAAGTCCCGGAATTCTTTAAGCATAATGTCCCTCCTAATTTTTATTGTTATATTTATAACCTAATTATAACGGGTTGCCCAAGCGCTTGTCAGTACAAATGGGTGAATAAACCAACCACGATGCTGATAATGGGGAAGAAGCATAACAATGCGCCGGTGATGAGGTGCCGCTTCTTGTTCATCATGATGATGGCCGCGTATTCCCGAATCGTTGCGTTGGGCAGGTAGTAGAAGGCGGTGTGGGCCCCGAGCCCGTTAGCAGTGAGGCCTGCCTGCTTGGCGAACAACCCGGCCCGAAACAGGTGGTAGTTGTTGGTGCAGAACTGGGCGCGGTACTTGGCGCCGTCCGTGATGTCGTTGATGATTGCGGCGGAGAAGCGCATGTTCTCTAGGGTGGTGCGGCTCTTGTCTTCCAGCAAGGTGTCTGCGGCCGGAATTCCGTGGTCGATGGCGTATTGTTGCATCGCCGCTGCTTCGCTAATTTTTTCATCCGGGCCCTGACCACCAGAGAAGATAATCGTTGGCAGCTTGCGGCCCTTTGCCTTCTGCTTGTTGTAGTACTTGATGGCGACATCGATGCGCGCCCCGAGCAGACGGCCAACGCGCTCACCGCCGAGCAGGCCCGCGCCAAGGACAATCAGGTAATCCTGGTCGTGCCAAGGCCGGTGCAGGTTGTAGGCGACCAGTGCGGTGAGGAAGTTCATCAGGGTTAGCCCGATGTACCCGGTGAGCAGGATAATCAGGCTGGTGATGCCGCCGTAGATGTAGTCGGGCAAAAACTTGCGGCCGAAAACCCCGAAGAGATCAACGACGATAATCAAGATGGCAAGCAGCAGCGTGAGCATGTTCCCCAGCGTGTGCCGTTCTTTCTTCCACACCACAATCGCGTTCCACAGCAACCAGACCAAGTGGAAGGCAAAGAAGATGAAGATGACCCCGAACACGATGATGAATAAGATAATGCTGGGGGTCATTAGCCACGCACTGCCACTTGAGATGACTAACGCGCCGGCCGCCACGGCATCAAAGCCAATGGCCAGGTTAATGAGCAGACCGTTGAGTAGCTGCCGCGGTTCCACCGCATAGCTGACGGCCGCGATGAACGTCCAGAGTACTGCGAGGACGGTGAGAAAAATAACGAAATTGTCCAAAACGTATTTGTATCCTTTCTGTTTGGGAGTAGTTAGGATATAATGAGAAAACACAGAGCAATGCACCACTGCTCGACTAATACCAGCCGCCAGGAGGCATTTTGTATGACTAATCCAGTATTTGGTACCAAGAATCCTGATTATGATTATGTTGAACGTGTTGGGGTGTACGCCGTCATTCCGGATTCATCCAAGCGCCGGATTTTAGTGCTGGCCGCGCCCAACAACGCGATTTTCCTGCCTGGTGGCGGGGTGGAACCGGGCGAAACGGATGCCGAGACGTTGAACCGCGAACTGCTCGAAGAATTCGGGGTCGCGGTCACCATCGGCGCCAAGCTCGGCAAGGCGGCTGAGTACTTCTATTCCCATCACCGCCAGACGGCCTATTACCATCCAGCAACCTTCTATGCGGCCCAGGACATCAAGGTGGTTGCCGACCCCCTGGAGGATTTCAACACGCTAATGATGATGCCGATTGACTTGGCACTGGCACAACTGAAGCGGCCCACGCACCGGTACGCGGTGGCGGAATGGCTCAAAATGCAAAAGCAGTAATACGAAAGGACGCGACTTGCAGTTGCGTCCTTTTTTAGTGCTTACTGCAAAAGCTGGGGGTCGATGACTTCACCGTTTAGCAGGTACCGCTGGAACTGGGCGATGGTTGCCGTGTAGCCAGGAGTGCCAGGTTTGGCCAGCATCTGCTTGGGGAAGTAGAACCGTTCGTCCCCAGTGACCTTCCCGGTGATGGCGCCGACCAGGGGACTGAGTGTAGAGAGCTCTTCCAGCGTATCGTCCAACTGCATGATTTCAATCTGTGTCTTCGGGGTCGCACTTGTGGGGTCGTACTGGTCATATGGCAGGTCGAAGTTCGAATCCGTTGCGGTGTAGTAGCGGCGGTCAAAACCGGCCGCGGCGACGAGGTCCGCCATTGCGGGCAGCAGGTTCGCTGAGCTGGTCGTGAATGTCGCCGACTTGAATGGCCGCCGGTCGAGGAAGCGCGCCGCCAAATCGCTCAAGGTGGGGTCGGGATAGTCGAGCCAGTAGTGGAAGTACGTGTTCAGCACACCATCATCGAGCATCAGGTAATCGTGCAGGGTGAAGTTCTTGTTGAAGAATGGCGCGAGGAGCCGCGGGTTGAAGCGCTCGTCGAAGTCGCCGGCCTCGAATAATTCCTTGGCCCGTTCGAGCAGCTTCGTCAAAATCACTTCCATACTCCGGGAAACGGGGTGGAAGTAAATCTGCTGGTACATCTGGAAACGGCTGACGATATAATCTTCAACCGCGTGCATGCCGCTGGGTTCAAAGGCAATCCCGCCAGCGTACGGCCGCATCACCCGCAGAATCCGGGTCAAATCGAACAAGCCGTAGTTAGTGCCGGTGTTGTACGCGTCCCGCAGCAGGTAATCCATCCGGTCAGCGTCAATTTGGCTGCTGATCATCTGGACGACTTGGGGGTTCGGGTAGGAATGGTCGATAACGCTGGCCACCTTGGCGGGGAAGTCAGGACTGACGCCGCGGAGGACCTTGTTCACTTCGGTGCTGGGGTCGGTCAGAATCCGCCGGGTAATCTCTTCGTGGTCGGTCCCGAAGATGTGCTCGAAGGTGTGCGAGTAGGCGCCGTGGCCGATGTCGTGCAGGAGGGCAGCACACAGGGCAACTAGGCGTTCATCGTCGTTCCACAGACCATCAGCACCACCATTTTGGGTTGGGTAGTTGCGCTGGAAGTTGTCGCAAATCTGGCGGGCAACTTCGTAAACACCCAGTGAATGGGTGAAGCGGGTGTGTTCAGCCCCCTGGAAGACCATGTTGGAGACACCGAGTTGGTGAATGCGACGCAGACGCTGCATTTCCGGGGTGTTAATCAGGTCCAGAATTACTTGGTGCTGGACGTGAATGTAGTTGTGCACGGGATCACGAAAAACTTTTTCCCGGGGTAACATTGGACTGTTCAATAGAAGGCCTCCTACTTGGTTACGTTCTATCTATATTATTATTCAAAGCTCTCATTAAATCCACCTACTGGCCCGTTCTTTCCCATCTAGAGCGTAATTTTGTTCGGCTCCAGCGTGGTTTCGCGTTATAATATCGGTTGAAGACATTTATTAGTCGAAGTTACGTACGTGGAGGTGCGCAGAATGGATATGGCACAAGGAATTCCTGTTCGGGTGCAGCTCGAAACCTGGGTCACCCAAGATGGCCAGCAGGAACATCATCAGTTCGACGAGCAGGGGCAAATGGTTCGCCTCGGCGACACGGTCTATGTGCGCTATACCGAACCGGATGGCGACAAGCTGCCGGTGACCGTTAAGATTAAGGGCGACAAGCAGGTGGGTCTCAGCCGCGGGAGCAGTGCGGGCGACACCCACATGCACATGGATTTCATCGCGGAGAAGGAAATCGTGGCCCACTACCGCACGCCATATGGTATTATTCCGGTAAGTACAATTACGCCGCGGCTCGATGCCGTCTTCACGACCGAGCCACTTGGTGGGCAAGTCTACGTGGAATACCGGCTCAAAGCTAACGGGCAAATTTTAGGCGATTACCGCATGCGATTGCTTTTTACTGCTTAATCAAGTATATTTAGATGTATCTGTGAAAATGTTGAAAGGGGCGCGACTAGTTTGAAACTTGACGTATTCAAAGACGCCGATAAAACTGAGTTATCCATGATTGAGGTTGCTCATGCAATCTTGGAGGAAAAGGGCGACACGATGGCCTTCGTCGATCTCGCCAACGAGATCCAGACGTACCTTGGCAAGAGCGATGAAGAAATTCGCGAACGCCTGCCGCAGTTCTACACGGATTTGAACGTTGATGGGAGCTTCATCTCCCTCGGCGACAACGTCTGGGGACTGCGCTCCTGGTACCCATACGAATCCGTCGACGAAGAGGTTAACCACCTCGACGAAGAAGAGGGCACGAACCGCCGCAAGAAGCGCAAGAAGGTTAACGCCTTCCTTGCTGACGCGGGCGACGACGATGACGTGATCGACTACAACGATGACGATCCTGAAGACGACGACCTCGATACCGACGAAGATTACGACGAATCTGGCGATGGCTACGATGATGCAGCTGAAGACGACCCAGATGACGGCGATGACACTGAAGACGACTTGCCAGACGGCATCGAAGGTCAGCTCAACGAGTTCTCCGACGATGACGATGACGAAGAATAAGCATTGCAAGAAGCTCCCCGCACGTGCGGCGGAGTTTTTTTGTGCCATCGGCGGCCGTGAAAGTTTTCTGCAAATGTTTCACAATAAAATGAAACAAATCAAGAAACCACGGTGAATCAGGTTGACTTAGGAACGGCTTTTGGGTACGATACTTTTTGGGCACTCCAAGAAACAGCGTGAAGTAATTCACCTGTTCAGGAGTCAATTCAGTTACAAGCTCCCCGTTCCGATGAGAAATGGGGGGCTTGTTTTATTTTTGTTGTTTCACCCCGAAATTTCTGTTGTTAATTGCTACTCGTTGTTGAGCAACCGGACGTGTACGTCGCGTTTGGTGCTCGGTTTAAAAGGAGATACTAATGACCAAGTATATTTTTGTCACTGGTGGGGTTGTCAGTTCACTCGGTAAGGGGATTGTTGCAGCATCCCTTGCCCGTCTGCTCAAGAGCCGTGGCCTCAAGGTGACCATCCAGAAGTTTGATCCATACATCAACGTCGACCCAGGGACGATGAACCCTTACCAACACGGTGAAGTTTTCGTTACTGACGATGGTGCCGAGACCGACTTGGACCTTGGGCACTACGAACGGTTCATTGACATCAACCTGAACAAGTACAGCAACGTCACGACGGGGAAGATTTACTCAGAAGTGTTGGCTAAGGAACGCCACGGGGACTACAACGGTGCGACCGTCCAGGTTATCCCGCACATCACCGGCATGATTAAGGAGAAGATTATGCGGGCCGCTAAGCACAGCGACTCCGACGTCATCATCACCGAAATCGGGGGGACCGTTGGGGACATCGAAAGCCTGCCATACCTCGAAGCAATTCGGGAAATGAAGGCAGAAGTTGGTTCCGACAACGTCTTCTACATTCACGCAACGCTCGTGCCATACCTGCGTGCGGCCGGCGAAATGAAGACCAAGCCAACCCAGCACTCCGTTAAGGAACTGCGCAGCGTCGGGATTCAGCCGAACATGCTGGTACTGCGGACCGAAAAGCCCGTGACCGACAGCATGAAGGAAAAGATTGCGCTCTTCACCGACGTGCCAACCGAAGCCGTCATCGAATCACCGGACGTCCCAACCATTTACTCCATCATCCGCGTCCTGCACGAACAGGGGATGGACGAATACGTCTGCAAGTTCCTCGGCATCCAGGCCCACGATGCGGACATCAAGGCGCTGACCGACCTTGAAACCAAGGTGCAGCACCTGCAGGGTAAGGTTAAGATTGCCCTGGTTGGGAAGTACGTTGCCCTCCAAGACGCCTACATTTCCGTTGCGGAAGCACTGAAGGCCGCTGGCTACTTCTTCAACACCGGCATGGACATCGACATGATCCAGGCTGAAGACGTGACCGACGCCAATGCTCAGGAAATTCTCGGCGATGCAGACGGGATTCTCGTTCCTGGTGGGTTCGGGGACCGTGGTCTGGAAGGCAAGATTGCCGCAATCCGTTACGCACGTGAGAACAACGTGCCATTCCTCGGGATTTGCCTGGGGATGCAGATGGCGTCCGTCGAATTCGCCCGCAACGTGCTTGGCCTTAAGGGTGCCGGCAGTACCGAAACCCAGCCAGACTGCGCCGACCCAATCATCGACATCCTGCCTGACCAGGACAAGGAAGGCGACCTCGGGGGCACGCTCCGTCTGGGCCTGTACCCATGTGACCTCAAGGAAGGTTCCGTGGCTGCCGCTGCATACGGCAACGTCAAGGAAGTCCAGAAGCGTCACCGTCACCGTTACGAATTCAACACCAAGTACCGCGCGGCAATGGAAGCTAAGGGCATGGTCTTCTCTGGTACCAGTCCTGACAACCGCCTGATGGAAATCATCGAACTACCTGAAAACAAGTTCTTCGTTGCTTCCCAGTACCACCCAGAATTCCAGTCCCGGCCAACGAAGCCAGAAGGTTTGTTTGAAGCATTCATTAAGGCAGCAGGAAACTTCAATTAGAACCGTTTAACTTCATATCCTGTTATTGAAGCGCCCCTTGTTTTTTGAGGGGCGCTTCTATACACTGGAATAATGAATGCGAATTACAAGTTCGTAACACGACCGATTACGAGTAGTGAGGAATCGTTTTAATGGAAAAAATGCTGATTCACGGCGGTAAGCGACTCGCCGGGGAGGTCGTCATCGGCGGCGCAAAGAATAGTACTGTGGCACTTATCCCCGCCGCAATCCTGTCCCGGACGCCTGTTGTTCTGGATGGCGTACCCCACATTCAGGATGTATACAACCTGATGAGCATTTTGGGCGAAATGAACGTCAAGTCCGATTTCACCGGGAACATACTGAAAATAGACCCAACCGCGATTGTCAAAACCGATTTGCCGGATGGAAAAATCAAATCATTACGGGCTTCGTACTACTTTATGGGTGCGATGCTCGGTCGCTTCGGGCATGCCGTTATTGGGATGCCCGGGGGCGACGATATTGGTCCACGGCCCATTGATCAGCACGTTAATGGGTTCGAAGCGCTTGGTGCCCACGTCATTGACCACAATGGCCTGATTGAAATCAACGCGCCTAAAGAGGGCCTCCACGGGGCACGTATCTTTTTGGATATGGCTTCTGTTGGTGCGACCATTAACATTATTTTGGCTGCCGTCACCGCTAAGGGTCAGACTGTGATTGAGAATGCCGCTAAGGAACCCGAAATCATCGACCTGGCGACTTACCTCAATAACATGGGTGCAACCATTCGTGGTGCCGGTACGGAGACTATTCGGATCAGTGGCGTGGAACAGCTTGCTGCCCACAACGCGCATACGATTATTCCGGACCGGATTGAAGCCGGAACCTACCTGTCACTCGCCGCAGCAATGGGTGAGGGCATCATGGTGCGCAACGTGATTACGGAGCACCTAGATGCGTTCCTGGCGAAGCTCGAAGAAATGGGCGTGACGATGGAAGTGGGCGAAGACTCGATCTTCGTTTACCCATCCGGCGAACTCAAGATGGTGCAGGTGAAGACCAACACCTATCCGGGACTGGCAACGGACCTGCAGCAGCCACTCACGCCACTGATGTTGACGGCGCACGGCGAGGGCCGCATTATCGACACCATTTACCCTAAGCGGACCCGGCACGTGCCGGAACTGGTGAAGATGGGTGCCGACATCCACGTGGAAAATGATCAGATTATTATTCACCACAGTCCAGATCTCCATGGGGCCGACGTCGTTGCGGAAGAAATCCGTGGCGGTGCGTGCTTGATGGTCGCTGGCCTCATGGCAAGTGGCGACACGGTCATCTCGAAGGTCGACAACATCCTGCGTGGTTACGACCGCGTCGTGATGAAGCTGAAGGCCCTTGGCGCCGACGTTGAGTTGTTAGATTTGCCCTAACTCGATTTGCGTTTGTTTCAGTAATCGAGTTGTGGTAAACTGAGACGGTTAAATAATATCTCTGAGGTAGGCAATATCTCAGGGCAAAGGAGTAATTACAATGAAGCAAGGCATTCACCCAGATTACCACCAGGTTGTATTCATGGACTCAGCTACGGGCTACAAGTTCATCGCTGGTTCAACGAAGCACAGCTCTGAAACCATCACCATGGACGACGGTAACGAATACCCACTCGTTCGTGTCGAAGTTTCTTCAGATTCCCACCCATTCTACACTGGTAAGCAGAAGTTTGCTAAGGCAGATGGCCGTGTTGACCGCTTCAACAAGAAGTACGGTCTCAACAAGTAATCCTAGAAACAACGGGAACGGCAGACCTCGGTTTGCCGTTTTTTGTTTGCCCCAATTTGCTCGCAAATGTCACAAAAAAGTTTATAAAAAAGCTTGGCGAAAATCGCAAAGTTTCGTCATTGAATACTTATTGTATTGTTTAGTAAAAACTATGCGGCTTTCGTGTAAAATGCTGTTTTTAGCGACTTTAACAGAATTTCGCCACCGAACAATCCTTAATGGGCGCCGTTTTCATCTCGACGTGGGAATAGTTAGCGGCAAAACGCTAAAGTGCCGGCTTTTTAACAGAATTCACAGATATAAAAACTGGCTAACGATATTCTTATGCAGACTAATGCTATTCACTAATTTTAGGTGTCATAAATGAACCGCCAACCGTTTAGGAAGTGTTTGCAAAAGCATGGGGATGGGGTAATATAGTCTTTGCAAGGGCGATGAACCCTATACAAACCTAAACTTACACTCCCCAAAAAAGTTCCCCCAAACTTTCCACCGCCCCGCGGTGGTTTTTTTATGCCCTGAATTACAATTTCAGACTAAACTTAACGTATGGTAAGTAGAGACTTATTCCTGGACAAAATGTTGAACATATATTCACGGTTTTTGAACATAAGGCCCCGGATCGCACCAAATTCAATCGTGCAGTGTGGGTACGTGCGGACATGGAGACGGTCTTCGGGGCCTTTAGCGTGCCCGCCACACATTCAGTTAATCGTCGGCGCAAAATACGTTGGGCAGTATGTTAGACTTATTTTAGGAGGTGGCGGTCATGCAGATGGTGAAACGAATTTTTTATTGGCTGAATATTGGGGGCGCAATTGCGTACATTGCATTTTGTGGTGTGCGCCTGGCCCAGGGACACGAGACGTTCCCCAACCAAATGCAGTTAATGGTGCAGGTGGCTTCGGGCATTATCATTGCGTCACTGCCGCTAATCATTGAACGCGTGACCAAGCGCCGGCTCCCGGACGTGTTGGTTGCATTGTATGAAGTGTTCATCCTGATGGCGATCTTGCTCGGAACCGGGATGCGGGCGTATTCAATTCAGTACTGGGACAAGATCGAGCACATTTTTTCTGCCGGCATTTTGGCGGGGACCGGCTACATGATCTTCGCGGCGCTGACGCCAGATGACCAGTTGGCCCGGACCAATCCCGCGCTAATTGCCATCTTTGCCACTGTGTTCGGTATCAGCATCGGAGTTTTCTGGGAATTCTATGAGTTTTCGGGGGACTCACTGCTTGGGATGAACATGCAGCGCTACATGGCCCACGGACACGCACTAGTTGGCCAAGCCGCGCTATACGACACAATGGGTGACCTCTTGATGGACGTACTTGGTAGCGTTGCTCTTGGCGTATACGGATATTTTGCGCTGCGCAAAAATCGGCGCTGGCTGGACACATTCAAGCTGCGGCGGCAGTAATCAAAAATAGTTAAATTAGGGAACCTTAATCCACCACGCGAGATTTGCGCACGCGTATAGCCCCAATGAAAATAGCGGTGTACAATGTCTATGACCATGCAGAAAGTGACGAATAGCCTTGCGTAATTCGATGATGTACGTGCGGTTCGAACCGATTTCGACCGCCTTCGTGACGATGGGGATTGAACCTGTCGATATGTTGAATACGGCCAACGCAAACCCGCAGCACATCCTTGTGTTGCCCCCGGTTACGGACGACCTAACAATTAATGCCCACACTGGTTTCAATGTGATTGATGGTGGTGTGGCAGTCCGCCAGTTTCTTGAGAGTGTGCCGGGACGCAATGCTGCCTGGCTGGACTATCGGGAGCAGGACTTTGTGAACGATTTATTACCCCAAGAGATTGCAGAGCTGCTTTATCTGGGTCACCGCAAAACGCACATGGCGCTGCCTTTCTACTACAAATTGCAGAATCAGTATGCCCGCGTGCCCATGGCGACCGGCCTGGTGAACTCGTACTGGCGGCATCCCGAGATGTTCGAAGCGGTCTTCAGTGCGGCGATTAACCGCCACCTGCGCGACCTGCTGAACCAGCAGGCGTTCTGGCTGCGGATGCACCGGCACGAAAAATTGCCGCAACTGCCATCTTCCGTGCAGAAGAGCTGGCAGGACATGTTGCCCGACGGTGTGGGCTTCGATTGGAACAGTGCGAAGGTGAGTGGCCAGACGGTCATCATCCCGCTCGTCCAGATTTCGGAGCGTCGGTTGTTCGTAGATGCGGACATCAACGACGTGCCGAGCGTGAAGGTGGGCCAATTGGTGCTCAACCGGGCAACTGGGGTATGGCATTCGATGCTCAGTTAAGCTGGGCGTAACCAAATACAAGCAAACCCGTAGATGAGCTGCCTGGCGTCCTTGCCATCGCGCTCATCTACAGGTGATTTTAGGAGAAGTAATATCATGAAAATGACCCTTCAGGAAATCGCAGGGGTTTTGGATACAACCGTTGCAAAGGCCGCAGAGCAGTACTCTGTTACCGGTGTGTGCTTTGACACGCGCGAAATCAAACCGGGCGACTTGTTCGTACCGCTGGCGGGGGCGCGTGATGGCCACGATTTCATCGAAACCGCGGCACAGAAGGGCGCCGTTGCCAGTTTCTTCGCCGCCGGGCACGCACCAGTCGACACCAAGCTGCCACTGCTGGTTGTTGACGACCCGCTGACGGCGCTGCAGGACCTCGCTCGGTACTACCTGATGATTAAGGTGAACCCCAAGGTCGTCGCGGTGACCGGGAGTAACGGGAAGACCACGACCAAGGACATGACGGCCGCCGTCCTTTCGACCCAGTACCACGTGGTGAAGACCAAGGATAACTTCAATAACAACATCGGGGTACCGATGACCATTCTCAGCATGGAGACCAACACTGAAGTTCTGGTGGTCGAAATGGGGATGGATCACCCCGGCGAACTGGATTTCCTGAGCAAGATGGCGGAACCTGACGTGGCCATTATCACCATGATTGGGGAAGCCCACATCGAATTCTTCAAGACCCGCGACCGGATTGCGGACGCGAAGATGGAAATCGTGCACGGGCTCAAGGAAGACGGTCTGTTCATCTACAATGGTGACGAACCGCTGCTCCAGGAACGCGCGAAGAATGTCGAACAGGACCAAAAGACGTTCGGCCTGGATCCCACCAATGACCTGTACGCTAAGAACATCGTGTCCAGTCAAACCCACACCGACTTCGACCTGTCGCGCTGGCCTGATCTGCACTTCACCATTCCGATTATGGGTGAATACAACGTCACCAACGCGCTGGCTGCAATCCTGGTCGGTCGCCGTTTCCACGTCAAGCCGGAATCCATCCAGCGGGCGTTGGCGACGTTCAAGGTCACGAGCAACCGGACTGAATGGCTGGTGGGCGATGCAGGTGAGTCAATCTTGAGTGACGTCTACAACGCGAACCCGACCGCGATGGCCGCCGTGCTCGCGAACTTCTCTGGGTTCCCAACTAAGGGCCGCCGCATTGCGGTTCTTGGTGATATGCTGGAACTGGGTGAAGCCAGTCGTGACCTGCACGCGGGTTTGGCGAAGAGCCTTGATCCGGCTGCAATCGGTGAGGTATACCTTTACGGGAACGAAATGGCCGCACTCCGCGATGAACTAGCGGCCAAGTACCCAGCCGACCAGCTGCATTACTACCCAGAAGGTGAGCAGAAACGCCTGATTGTGAAGCTGGTTGAGGATGTGCGCTCCGTCGATCTCGTTATGCTAAAAGGCAGTCACGGAATGCACCTCGAGAATGTTTTACAGGCGTTGCTCGACGCTGAACGTGGCTGAGCCGTTTTCTGTAAATAAAGTTTTAGTTAACAATTGCCAATAATTTGCATAGTAACGCTCAAAACGGGCGGTGGGGCTGGTTTCACGCCCACCGCCCGTTTGTTTTTTGTGGTGGGCGTTTTTGCAATATTTTCTTGGAAATGGTAAAGTAGTAAGAATGCTTTTTTCATAAGCATCATTTGAGCACTTTTCAAAGCAGTATTTTCAAATGTGTTTCCATCCTGTTTTGTGAGGTGCCGTTGTCGATACGGAACCATTGTGTTCTGAACACACGTGTGCGTTATTTTAGGCGATACGTGCACAAACAGGAGGAATCTTTTTGAAATTTGCTGAACTTGGTCTCGACCAGGAGTTGCTGAACGCCGTTGAACGTTCCGGTTTTGAAGAAGCAACGCCAATTCAGGCCCAGACCATTCCGCTCGTACTCAGCGGCAAGGATGTTATCGGTCAGGCCCAGACGGGTACCGGTAAGACTGCCGCATTCGGTTTGCCATTGCTCCAGAGCATTGACACCGAAGACCGTTCCATTCAGGCGCTGGTTATTTCCCCAACGCGTGAACTCGCTATTCAGACCCAGGAAGAACTCTACCGTCTTGGCCGCGACAAGCACGCCAAGGTCCAGGCTGTTTATGGTGGGGCCGACATTCGCCGTCAGATTCGCGGCTTGTCTGACCACCCCCAGATCCTGGTTGGGACTCCTGGTCGTCTGCTCGACCACATTAACCGCCACACCGTCAAGTTGGGCCAACTCAAAACCCTGGTGCTCGATGAAGCCGACGAAATGCTCGACATGGGCTTCGTTGAAGACATCGAAAGCATCGCGGCGCAGGCACCAGTTGACCGTCAGACCCTGCTCTTCTCCGCAACGATGCCTGGTCCAATCATGAACATCACCAAGAAGTTCATGCGCGAACCAATCACCGTGAAGATTAAGAGTAAGGAACTGACCGCTGACACCGTTGAACAGTTCTACGTTCGCGCTAAGGACTACGAGAAGTTCGACATCATGACCCGCATCTTTGACGTGCAGGCACCTGAATTGGCACTGATCTTCGGCCGCACGAAGCGTCGTGTCGACGAACTGACCAAGGGCCTCCAGGCACGTGGTTACAAGGCTGAAGGTATCCACGGGGACCTCACCCAGCAGAAGCGGATGCAGGTTCTGCGTCAGTTCAAGGCTGGGGAGCTCGACTTCCTCGTTGCGACCGACGTAGCTGCCCGTGGGCTGGACATTTCCGGTGTCACCCACGTATACAACTACGACATTCCGCAGGACCCAGACAGCTACGTCCACCGTATTGGGCGGACGGGCCGTGCCGGTAAGTCCGGTACGTCTGTCACTTTCGTTGCGCCTAACGAAATCGACTACCTGCACACCATTGAGGACCTCACCAAGAAGCGGATGCTGCCCCTCAAGCCACCAACGGAAGCTGAAGCCTTCAAGGGCCAGATGGCAACCGCACTGGCAACGGTTAAGGAACAGCTTGGTGCTGACGACCTCGACCGGTTCGCGGACGACGCGAAGGACCTGCTTGAAGAATACACGCCAGAACAGCTGGTGATGGCTTACCTGAAGGCCGTGGCCCCAGATGACGCATCTAGCGTACCCGTTAAGATTACGCCAGAACGTCCTCTGCCTAGTCACCGTGGTCGCGGCGGCTACCGCGGTGGTAACCGGAACGGCGGTCGTGGCGGTTACCGTGGCGGCAACCGGAGCAACTCTGACCGTGGTGGTTACCGCGGCCGCAGCAACTCCGATCGCGGCAATGACCGTAATCGCGACGGCAAGCGTCGTTTTGACGACCGAGACCACCGTGGCGGCCGGGACTCCCGTGATGGGGGCAAGGGCGGCTACCGTGGCGGTAACAAGCGCGAATACTCCCGCAACAAGAAGGACTAATAACGCGTAGGCAAAAGGCCCGTGCACATTCACGTTGTGCACGGGCCTTTTGTGTACCTAACCGTAATTTTTGGGCCAGCAAATCTTGGCAGCACGCCAAAATACATTAGCTTTTAGTCATTTACGCATTATTTTTTCTGAAACTTACTATGCAAAGTGGACGGGATTAGCTAAACTGTTAAGTAGTGTTTTTCGTGCTGCGGCGTGGCCCAGCGGATGATTGCCGGATGGCGGCAATCAATAACGAAACTGAATTAAGTGAAAGACGAGGATTTATACATGGAAATCGATAACAACCAGCTCGTGCAGCGGTACATGAAGCTCCAGAGCGCTAACCGCCCCTACTTCTTGGCCGTGAAGGAATACATCGACCTGCAGATTGGCAAGTTGTACAAGCACCTGGAAACGAGCTTCCAGGACACCGTGACGCTGTCAATCATGGACGCCGTGGAATACGCTGAAGGTAAGGGCCAGAAGCTGCCCCTCAACTGCAACGCAACCCTGGCAACCCAGAACTACATCTTCAAGTGCCTGGACAACCTGGGGATTCTCGTCGAAGGGAACCACGCTGCCCGTGATATCATCATCGGCAAGCTGAACTTCGAAAACCGCGCCCGTTACATCTAATAAATCGACGAATTGACCACTTCTCCTGGAGTGGTCTTTTTTGTTCCTTTTGATTGCAAATTGAAGGTTGACAAAAAGTAAGTCCCGGATTATTCTTAACTGGTTAATTAACCGGTTAACTAAATAAAATTAACGGGAGAAAATATTTTGAAGAAGAAAACTTGGATTGGCCTGGCAGCGGGTTTGGTGTTAGTCGGGTTAGCCATTGGTTGTGGCTGGCACCAGCAGCAGAGTCGTAAACAGGCACGACCACAGATTGTCGCAAGTCTCGATTTTTACGGTGAAATCACCCAGGCGGTCGCTGGTAATGATGCAGATGTGACCACAATTATTCACAGTACGAGGATTGATCCCCATGATTATGAACCAACTGCGAGCGTGGCCCGCAAGTTCAGTGAGGCTGACCTCGTGGTGAATAATGGTGCCGGCTATGATACTTGGAGCACGCGATTCGCACATCAGGTCAAGGTGCCCATGATAACGGTCGCTAAGTTGCTTAACTACCGCACCGGGGCCAACGAGCATCTGTGGTTTCGGCCAGACATGGCACGCAAACTGACAGATGCGTTGGTGCACAAGTTGAGCGCCCTGGATTCTAAACATCGGCACGCGTATGAGCGACGCGGTCAAGAATATTTACAGAAGCTGCAATCATTAACTAGTCTGCAGCACCTGGCGCGCACCAAGTTACGCGGAGTTCATTACCTGACAACCGAACCAGTTTACGACAACACGTTAACTAGGTTGGGGGCGCAGTCACAACTGCCGGATTTCGCGAACGCGGTTGAGGAAGAAACCGACCCGCGCGCCAGTGATATTAAGACATGGCACAAGTTGATCCGCAAGCGGCAGGTGGCCTTTGTGATTAATAATCCGCAGAACAGCAGTAAAACCGTGGAGCAAGCCATCGCGGATGCTAAGAAGTACCACGTGCCGGTGATCAACGTGACTGAAACTAAACCCGCGCACACGACGTACATTGCCTGGCAAAAGGCACTGCTGCGGGAAGTGATGCGGACGCTTAATTGATTAGGATGCATGCGCAGAGCTGTCTTTCAGTTATAATGAGATTATCAATTACTGAAGCGAGGACAGTGCGATGGATAACCAGTACACGAATCAATTAGCAACATTCATCAATGATATTCGGGGGATGCTCCCGGAGAATTCCCGTGAATTGTTACTTGGTGGTAGCGGTAGTCAGTTAACCGGTACGCAGGGCCATGTGCTGATGCTACTGGCAGATACGCCCGCAATGACCAATGGTGAACTGGCGAAAGCGCTGAGTGTGTCGCAGGCGGCCGTGACGAAGGCAATGCGCGGTTTAAGCACGGCTGACCCTGCATTAGCCGTGGCAACGGTGGATGCCCGTGACGCGCGCGTGAAGGCTTGGTCGCTGACCGATGCTGGCCAATCGTATGCGGCCGCACACCGGCAGCGTCACGCTGAAACGGCAGCGGCGTATGCAGAGATTCTGGATGAATTCAGCGAGTCGGAACAGGCAACAATCAGTCGTTTCCTGACGGTTTTACTGAAACGACTGCAGGAAGAATAGTGCACCGCAGGACCTAACTGCGGTGCGCGGTTAGGATAATGTGATGCGAAATATATTAACGGTGAGCGGCGTTGGCATCCGCATGGGTGAACGCCTGCTCTATTCTGGTGTGGATTTGACCTTGCACCAGGGTGAAACACTGGCATTAACTGGTGAGAACGGGGTGGGTAAAACCACACTTGTGCGGGCCATCATGGGCCAGTTGACGCCCACTTATGGGCAAATCATCTGGCCGGCGGGAATGCCTGTAATCAGCTACGTGCCGCAGTACCGCGCCGAGGCGGATGCCTTTGGCCTGCGGATTAGGGATTTCGTCGCGCTCAGTTTTGACCACGGCCTTTTGCCCTGGCTGCGCCAAGTGGAACGTGACCGATTGGCCGCAGTGCTCAGGCGAACGGGTTTGACCAAAATTGGCAATCGCCGCATTGATACCGCTTCTGGTGGTGAGCGGCAACGCGCATACTTGGCTCAAGCGTTGTTGCGCAACCCACAGTTACTCATTTTGGACGAAGCCACGGCGAACTTGGACACACACGCGAAGTTCCAATTGATGGATCTGGTGCAAGAGGAGCAAAAGCGTAGTCAGTTAAGCGTGCTGATGGTGAGCCACGACCCAGAGATTGTTAAGCAGTATGCCGACGTGACGGTTCATCTAGCTCCGGACGCCAAGCGAATGGAGGCGGATCATGTTTAGCTTTCCGTTCATGCAAAACGCGTTTGTCGTTGGCACATTAATCGCAATTGTGAGTGGTGCACTTGGCGTGTTCGTGGTTGCACGGCAAATGGCGTTCTTAACGCACGTGCTGGGGGAAATCGGGTTTGCTGGTGCAGCGTTTGGCCTGTTCATGTCGTGGTCGCCGCTAGTTGGGATGGCACTGTTCACAACCGCAGCTGCCACCATGGTGGGTCAGCTCGGGGCCAAACAGCGCCACGCCGACGCTGTGATTGCGACCGTCAGCTCCGTCGCAATCGGTCTAGGTGTGGCGTTTCTCGCGCTGGCGCACAAGAATGCGAGTGCCGCCACCAGCATTCTTTTCGGTTCCATCTTCAGCATTGACCACGAAAATGTCTTGCAGGTGTGCGGGCTGTCCGTCATCGTTTTGGCGCTGCTCGTTCTGATATTCCGGCCACTACGCCATTACGCCTTTGATTTTGCGACCGCCCAATATACCATCAAACATGTTGATCTCCTCGGAATTGTGTTCTTGGTGTTAATGGCTTTAACCGTGGCCGTTTCCGCTCAGATTGTGGGCTCGCTACTCATCTTCATCCTGATGACCATCCCGGCGAGCGCGGCCCTGCGGTGGGGTGGCAGCCCGCAAGCGATGGTTGGTCGATCCGTGTTCTTTGCGCTTCTTGGCGTATGGTCTGCGCTGGTGCTCGCATACGTGACCGATATGCCGGTGAGCTTCTTCATCGCGATGATTGAAGCGGGCATCTATCTGGTGACACTGGCGTTAACGCGGGCATAAAAAAATGGGGCGTATGACATGCAATGGTTGCATGTCATACGCCCCATTTATATTTGGACTGAATTCGTTAATGCCGCCAGTTGATTTTGGCCAAAATCCGCCGACCGAGGAACTCTTGCAGCGCCAGGTAAACCGGCACGGTCGAAGCGGCCAACGGCGCGTAGATGAGAAACAGGTGCCAGTCCCAGAGGTTACTCAGGGAGAACAGCGGGTTGACCACGAAGAAGACGCCAAACAGTGCCAGGCCGACGATGACGACCATGGCGAACTTGTAGCGGTTAAATGGTCGGGATACACGAAACAGCACGTTGTACGAGACACAGCCAATCAGCAGCGCGACGATGGTGCCGGTCTGGGCGAACGGAATGTGCCAGAGTGATTCAAGCCAAGTGAGTCCCAGGGTGTAGATGACAATCGCCAGCGCGGCCGGGGCGGCAAAGGTCATGACTTTCTGCAGGAACTGGCCGGTGACGCGGGCGAAGTTCGGTTCGAGCGTCAGGAAGAATGACGGAATCGCTACGGCTGCTGCGGAGACGGGGGTCAGGTAGATGGGCACGATGGGGTAGTCCATGTTGAGGAAAATGAAGATTGCCGCCAGTGCCGCGGAGTACATCGTCTTGATCAGGTAGAGGGAGGCGACGGATTCGATGTTGTTGATGACCCGCCGGCCTTCGTTCAATACGCCGGTCATCGCGTCGAAGTTGGAGTCGAGGAGGACAAAATCCGCGATGGCACTCGCCGCGTCGGAGCCGCTGGCCATAGCGATGGCGCAGTCTGCCTGGCGCATGGCGAGTACGTCGTTGACCCCATCCCCGGTCATGGCAACGGTGTGGCCGTTGTCCTGGTGAGCGGCAATCAGCGCACGCTTTTGCTGGGGTGTGACGCGGCCGAAGACGGTGTAGTTCGCCATCAGCTGGTGGAAATCGGCATCGTCAGGGATGGTTGCCATGTTCACGTACTTGTCGGCGCCCGCAATCTGTGCCTGTTTGGCCACGTTGGCCACGGTGACGGGATTGTCCCCCGAGATGACTTTGAGGGACACGTCCTGCTTGGCAAAAAAACCAAGGGTATCAATCGCGGTTGGGCGCAATTCGTCGGCGATGGTGATGATACCGACTGGTTCCGGCGCGGTTAACGGGGTAGTTAGGGCGCGGGCCTTGCCGACCACTAGTACCCGCAGCCCACTGGCGGCCGCTTGGTGGATGGTGGTTTGCATGTCCTGAGGTAGACCGTCCGGGAAGGTGAATTCTGGTGCGCCGATGAAGTAGTTGTTGCCGTCACTGAAGCTGGCCCCCGACCACTTACGCGCGGAGCTAAACGGCACTGTGGCCGTGACTGTAGCGAATGTCGGTTGGTTAATCTTACTTTTGATGGCCAGTGCCGTTTCGTTATCGTCATTAAGTGCATATACGACCGCCGCCGCAATTTGTTCGACGTCGTGTTGCTGGTACTTGCCGGTACTTTGAATCTGATTAACCGAGAGCTTGCCGCTGGTAATCGTCCCGGTTTTGTCCAGACAAATGGTGTCTACACGGGCGAGGGCTTCGATCGCGGTCAGGGAGCGCACCAGCACGCGTTTGCGGCCCAGGTTCAGGCTCGAAACGGCCAAAGCGACGTTCGTGAGCAGTACCAGCCCTTCCGGAATCATGCCAATCATGGCGGCGCTGGTGGTTAAGATGGCGCGGTTGTAATCCCCACGGCGGAAGAAGGAGACGGCAAAGAGGGCGACACCGAGGGGGATGAGCACCCAGGTCAGAATCTGGATGATACGGTTGATGGTGGCCAGTAGCTGGCTGGTACCAACCTTTTCAGCCTTGGCTTCAAGTGCGAGTTTGGCGGCGAAGGTTTCCTGGCCGACGCGGGTTACCACCATCTCGGTGTGGCCGGCAACGACAAAGCTCCCGGAAAGTAGCTTGTCGCCCGGAACCTTACTGATGGCGTTGGGCTCGCCGGTGAGCGGGCTCTCGTCGATTTCGACGTGGCTTGTGCCAATCACCGTGCCGTCGACCACAAGCTGGTCGCCGCGGCGCAGAAGCAGCACGTCACCGTCAACGATTTGGTCTTGCGGAATCATTTGTTCCTGACCGTTGCGGCGCACGCGGGCTTGGGCTTGGTTCAGGATGGTCAAGGAATCCAATTGCTTTTTCGCCCGGATTTCCTGGAACGTCCCGATGGCAGTGTTCACAATCGCCACGCCGAGGAAGAGTAAGTTGGTGTAACTGCCGGTGGTGAAAATCAGGGCGCCAAGGATGACGTTGACCAAGTTGAAGAGGGTGAACGTGTTGCTGGCGATGATTTGGCTGACGGACCGGGTTAATGGCGATAACGTCGTGTTGACCTGACCCGCCTGAATTTTCTGGTTCACTTCCGCACTAGTTAATCCTGAGCTTGTAGTCAATTCCTCACGCCCTTTCTGCGCTGCTTGTATATTATTATTGTACTGGTTTGGCGGGGGAAAAGGGACACGAGACGGAGATTTAGACGAAATCTTAAGTGGTGGTTGTCACGACTTAAGTCTTGTTCAGCCGCAGACGGTGCGCGATAATGTTCACAATACATACTTGGAGGGAATACTATGCCAAAAACAAATCCACAGGGGACACGCTTTGTCACCTTGAGTAACGGTTATCACCTTTGGACCCAGACGAACGGGACGGGTGATATTCAATTGCTCACGCTACATGGCGGACCTGGGGGGACCAACGAAGTGTTCGAGAACTTCGGTGCGCGCCTGGCTAAATACGGCGTCCAGGTGAGCCGTTACGATCAGCTCGGTTCGTGGTTCTCTGACCAACCAGACTTCACGGACCCCGAAAACCGCAAGAAGTTCCTGAACATCGATTATTACCTGGATGAAGTGGAGGAAGTGCGCAAACAGCTCGGTCTCGACAACTTCTTCCTTCTCGGGCAGTCGTGGGGCGGGGTGCTCGCCATCGAGTACGCGCTCAAATACGGGCAGCACCTGCGCGGCCTGATTCTGAGCTCGATGATTGACAACCTTGACGAGTATATTGTGAACATCAACGCAATCCGTGAGCAAATGTTCAGTGCGGACGAGGTGGCGTACATGCAGCAGTGTGAAGCAGATCACAACTTCAACGACCCACATTACGTTGCGCTTGTGGCCCAGCTGGGTGAGAATTACCTGCACCACCAAAGCGACCCGCAGCCACGGCACTTGATTAGTACCATGGGCACGCCCGTTTATAACTACTTCCAGGGGGACAACGAATTCGTGATGGTCGGTGCGCTGAAGGACTGGGATCGACGTGGCGACCTGCAGCAGATTACCGTGCCCACGTACCTGACGTTCGGCGGCCACGAAACGATGCCGCTCACGGCCGCCCGGCGGATGGCGGCCGAATTGCCGAACAGCCGGTTGCACATCACCCCAGATGCGGGGCACGGGCAGATGCTCGATAATCCGGACGATTACTTCGCGGGTCTCGGCGACTTCTTGACGGATGTCACCACAGGCAAGATATAGTGGGGGTTATTGATGACAAAAATATTTGTGCGTAAAGCCACAGTTGCTGATATTCCGGCCATTATGCAGGTGATTGCAGACGCGAAAGCCTTCCTGGCCGGGCAGAACATTGATCAGTGGCAGGGCGCCTACCCGAACACGGCGGCGGTACAAAAAGACGTCGCGGCGGGGACAGGACGCGTGCTGTGCGTTGATGGCGTTGTTAGCGGCATTGCCAGTCTCATTCCGGGGCCGGACCCATTTTACGGGTTTATTGAGGGCGCGGGCTGGTCAACCAACCGCGACTATTTCGCCATCCACCGGTTTGCAATCGGGAATAATGGCCGCGGTCAGCACCTCAGCCGGCCGTTCATGACGGCTTTACTCAGTGAGCTATACAGCCGCGGCGTTCGCGATGTGCGGGTTGACACCCATCCGGACAACAAGATTATGCAGCACGTGGTTACGAGCAACGGCTTTGTTCACGTCGGGACGGTCTACCTCGACGAACCGGTGCCGGAACGCTTGGCCTACGAATATATTTTTTAACCGCAAATAGTAAAAACCCCTAACTGTGCAGCTGCACGGCTAGGGGTTTTACTTCAGCTTACTTGTTGATGTTATAATTTAGCCAGTCTGAACTAGCCACGTTTTTCTGGTTCCAAATAATCTTGATCAATGGTCGCAAGTAGCGCCCGCAGTTCGTCCACTTTGTCCGGACCAATTGTCTCGACGAAGCGGTTGAACTTCGCGTTGACCGTCTGCGTGATTTCGCGTTCAGTGGTCTTGCCGGCCGGCGTCAATTTGAGCACGTGGCGGCGGCGGTCTGCTTCAGCGGTGGTTTGGCTAATGTAATCCAGGTTGCGCAGGGTGCGCAGCTGCCGTGCAATCGCGGGCTTGGTGACACCGCGTAGGCGCACGATGTCGGTGAGGTTGCTGACACGCTCGTTAGCGATGTCACGCAGAATTTGGTATTGCTCGAAGGATACTTGGTATTGGGCCATGGATGCCTGCAGAGTCAAGTTGAGGTCCTTCATAGTCTTGAAGTACACGTCGATGAATTCAGTCATCAGCTTGTTGGTTTCCATTTCGTAAGGCCTCCCATTTTGTAAATCGAACATTATGCTTTTAATTGTACAATAGCTGGCGGCAAAAATCTGTAATTCGGCGGCGAGTTGTACAAATAAATTAATTATTGAGCAAGTGAGGTAAAGTTATTTTGAAATTATGGTTGCATAAGCACCGGGCGTTTATTCGCGTGCTTACCATCTTGGTGGTAATTATTGGCGGTGCATATGTTGGTGCATGTGAGTATTTCTACCGCGTCGCCTTCATTCCTAGTCAAAAGAGTTTTTTGAGTACCAAACAGAGTGCCAGCAAGAAATCTGCCATTAAGTGGTTAGCTGAAGTTCCCCACAGCGTGTGGCACGAAACCGCGGTGGGCAAACCGAGCTGGCAGCTGAACGCGTGGTATGTGCCCGCGGCCAAGCAGACAAGCAAGACCATCGTGGTTGCGCACGGCTACATGAATACGCACAAGGATATGGCTGAATACATCCGGATGTTTCACGACGCGGGGTACAACGTGCTGGCGCCGGATGATCGCGGCCACGGTAGCTCAGACGGAACTTACGTTGGCTACGGCTGGGCGGACCGGCTTGATTACCGTAAGTGGCTGCGGCGCGTCGTGCGGGTGAACGGTCAGCAAAGCGACATTGGCCTGTTCGGCGTCTCCATGGGCGGGGCGACGGTGATGTATCTGTCAGGGATGAACTTACCCAAGCAGGTCCACGCCATCGTTGAGGACTGCGGCTACACCAGCGTGGATGCGGAAATTTCGTACCAGGCCGGCTCGATGTACAACCTGCCGCGCTGGCCACTGGTGCCCGGTACTTTGACCATGGCGCACCTGCACACCCGAATCGACTACGCGGCGGCGAACGCCGTAAGCGCGTTGCACCGTAACCAGTTGCCCACGTTCTTCATTCACGGGGCTAAGGACAAGTTCGTGCCGACCACGATGGTGCACCAGAACTACGCGGCCAGTCGCGGACCAAAGCAGCTGTGGGTTGTCCCGGGCGCGGGCCACGCACAAAGCTACGGCAAGCACACGGCGGAATACACCAAGCGTGTCACCAAGTTCTTTGCTAAGCACCTGTAGTTCTTGTCCGCGTGCACCTTTAGTGTACGTGGGCAGCGAATGCAGCACGCCATGGTACAATTCATCGCAACCAATTCATAATGTTTGACCAAAAAATTGAACGAACATCCCCAGAAATTGCGTAAATTGGGCAATCTCTGGGGATGTTTTTACGTTCCCGCCCAATTGACTTTTAGTATACGTAATCGCCTTTCCCACTTTTTGTGCACTTGGGTAGGTGACAGCTGCAACCTTGTGGCGGACGCGCCAGACACATACAATTGCGCTAAAGACTTTGCATTGGAGGCAAGCAATGAAAACCGCAATCGTTACTGACAGTTCCGCATACTTAAGCCCAGAAGAAGCCCGCGCAATGAATATCACGGTGGTCCCACTGACCGTGATTTTTGGGCAGCAGGAGTACTTTGAGAATGAGACCATCAGCAGCGCCGATTTTTACACCCGGATGGCGACGGAAGATGCGCTACCGACGACGGCGCAGGCACCGCTTGCCCGCTTGGATCAGGAGTATCGGCGCCTTGCTGCGGCCGGTTATGACCAGGTGCTCTCGATTCACCTGAGCGCGGCCCTCAGCGGGATGGTGGACAGCCTGCGCGGTTTTGTCGCCGACTACAAGCCAATCGACGTGGTGGTCGTTGACTCGCAGTCCATCTCCGCGGGGCTGGGGTACCAGGTGAAGTTAGCGGCCAGGCTGCTCGATGCCGGACTGCAGGTGGCCGAGATTCTGCCGATTTTGGCGCGCTTCAACCAGCAGGTCTCTGTTTGGTTCGTGGTGGCAGACCTCAAGCACTTACTGCGGACGGGCCGGATTAGTGGCTCCATGGCGTTCCTCGGTAATCTGCTCGCCATCAAGCCCGTTTTGAGCCTGGTAGAAGGCAAGATTATCCCGGTGGGGAAGGAACGAACAGCACGGCGGGCATACGCGAAGATTGGTGTGAACGTCCTGACGGCGGCGGAGAAAATTGAGCTGCCGGTGCGGTTTGACGTTATCGATGCCAACAACCCCGAAGCGGTGGCGGCCCTGCAGAACCAGATCAAGAAGGTGCTGCCCGAATGTCCCATTGACCGCGGCACAATTGGTCCGGCGGTGGGTGTACACACTGGGGAAGGCGTCGTGGGTGCGTTCATCGCGCCGGATTGGCAATCATTCATCTGAATTCACGGGATACAAAAAGGAGCAGAATCGCATTGATTCTGCTCCTTTTGGGTTTATTCTTCTTCGTCGGGGTCGGGCAGTTCTGGGCCGACGGTGACGTTGAACCAATCAACGAAACCGCGTTCCACAACGTCTGCTTCGAACTTGAACCGGCCGAGTTGCACCGTGTCGCCGTGCTTCAGGTCGGGGTGGTCTTCGAGAATGGCCCCACCAACCGTGATGATGTCGGCGTCATCGAAGTCCTCCCAGTCAGTGTGGAAGTAGCGTTCGAAATCGTACAGGGTGGTTTTACCACTGACGCGGAAAATTGTTTTATCCGCAGTGGTGATGATGTATTCATCGGAAACATCATCGATTTCATCCTTGACGGTCCCGAAGAGTTCTTCGTAGATGTCCTTGTCCGTGACAATCCCAGAAGTCCCACCGTATTCGTCAGAGACCACAACCATTGGTGCTTGGCTCTTGATCATCTGCTGCAAAATGGCGTGGATTGGCGTGCTTTCGGGCACCGTGACGATGGAGCGGATAATCTTGGAAATTCGAATCGTGTCGTCGACTTGGGACTGACGCACGAGGTCGTATACGTAGACGTAACCGAGAATCTTGTCCTTATCACCGTTAGCCACAACGGGGAAGCGGCTGTAACCTTCTTCCAGGTACAGTCGCAGGACGTCCTTGACGGTGGAAGTGATGTCGACCACTTCCAGGCGGGTTCGGTCAACCATGACGTCGCGGGCTGTTTTGTCGTTGAGGTCGAAGGCGCGTTCCATGTAAACCACGTCGTTTTCTTCCATATCCCCAGTTGTGACCGCGGTCTTACTCAGGTTCAGGATTTCTGCCTGCGAGAAGGCTTCGTTGCCTTCCTCGGCGGGCTTGATGCCAAACAGGCGCAAGAACGCGGTGGATGAGGTGTTCAGGAACCAGACGAACGGGAAGAACAAGATGTGGAAGTAATGCAGCGGGGTGACGACGAACATCATGACCTGCAGTGAATAGTCAATGGCGATGTTCTTCGGCACGATTTCGGTTAGGACCACTTCCAGGTAAGTCAGAACGAAAATCCCGAGGGCAGCCCCAACGATGTGGAGCCCGCCGCCTGGCAGCTGCAAGTGGACGAATCCGAGCAGGCCGACCAGTAAGAATTCAACGACTTCTTCCCCAATCCACCCGACAATCAAGCCCGCAAGTGTGACCCCGATTTGGGTGGTGGAGAGATATTCATTTAGGTTGTGCACCATTTTGAGGGCAAGCTTGACCTTGCCCCGCTTCCGGCCAGAAGAGGTGTCTAACAGTTCCTCGAGCGCGCTTGGGCGACTTTGCACCAGCGCGAACTCACTCGCCACGAAGAACGCAGCGAACAGGAAGGTAACGACCATCACCAAGAGACTAGAGGCGACTTGGCCACTATCCATAGTTTTTATTCCCCATTTCAATGTAAAAGATTGCCCCTAGTTTATCATGCACACACTGACAATACAATTAGCACTCCCGAAAGGATACTGGGCAAATGCAGGGTTGTCGCCGCAAGCGGTGGTCAACCGGAACTGAATGTGTGGTATGCTGGAGCGGATAAGTAACACATGGACGCCAAATAATTGGCAAAGGACGGAACAGATGATTATTGATGTAATGCAACACGACGCGCGGGTGGGGCTTGGCAGTATCGCCGACTGGGCAGCGGCAAACGATGTTGAGCTGCGCGTGCACCGCCTGGATGAAGGCGAAGATATTCGGGCGCTGAACCCCGCGGACATGGACGGGCTACTCGTTTTGGGCGGGTTTAACAGTGTGAACGACGATGAAACCTGGTTAGCGGCTGAACGGATCATTATCCGCAGCCTGGACAAGCTGGGCCGGCCCGTGTTCGGAATTTGCCTGGGCGCCCAGCAGATTGTGCGGGCATTCGGCGCGCCGGTGTTTAAAAAGGACCGTGACTTTGGGTTCGGGCAGGTAACAGATATCACTGCCGGCACGCAGTTCACCGCGATGAACTGGCACAGCGACTACATGAGTGAACTACCAGGGGCCACCCAGTTGTACACGAGCACCAAAACGCCAAATCAGGGTTTCAAGTACCACGCGCACATCATGGGGCTGCAGTTCCACCTGGAAGTTACGCCGGCGATGGTACAGGACTGGGCCGAATTGGCGCAGGTCAGCGTAGACGACAGCGACGTGGACTACGCTGCCATGCACGGCCGGCTGGCGGAACTACTCACGGCAACATTTTTATAGCGGTAATGCAAAAGGATGTATCGGCCAGCGATACATCCTTTTTTAGTCGCGATATAGTCGGCGCCGGTGCATGATGAGGACCACGTTGCCGCCTGGAAGCTGTGTTGCGGTGTTGGTGTGCCAACTGCCGGGTTCCTGGTCAGTCACCTGCACGGCCTCGCGCAAAACGCCTAGGGCTTCAGGCGTGCCGCTGATGGCAAGCGTGCCGTGACCGTGGCGGAGTAAGCGCGGAATGGTGGCGAGGTGCAATGCGTCTTCCTTGGACACGTTTGCCGCCACGATGATGTCGAAGTGTCCGCCGATGCTGCCCCAAAACGCGCTGGGCAGGAGCCGGTAACGTAAGCGCGCCGAACCGGCTTGATTGCGGGCGGCGCTAATTAAGTCTTTGTCCGCATCCACACCGGTCGCGCCAATGGCCCCTTTGGCCAGCACTTGCCGGCACAACCACCCGTTCGCGCAGTTGAGCACGAGGATGTTCTTGCCGAAGACATCCGGAAGTAGGTGACTAAGCGCCTGCCAGTCAGGCGTCGAGCCTTCCCCCTTGGCGTGGCGCATGTCGGCGCCGCTCATCGCCGGGTAACTACTATTTTGCATTGCTTTGGCCCCCTAATCGACGAAGAGGAGCTGGTATTCCCGGGTATCCAGGTTCAGGTTAACGCTGACGTGGCGGTTCAAGTCAGTCACCAGGTCGCGGGCCGCTTCCATTTTTGCTTCGAAGTTGTAAAAACGGTTTTGGGCCGCAAAAACGGAGAAATCGTAATTCTCCGCAATGAAGGCTGCGTCGGCCACGAACTTCAGGTTGTTCTGGTCGTGCCGGCTGCCTGGCTTCAGGACGGAATCAATGTAGTGGTAGAGTTCCGTGGGCGTGAAGTGCAGAGGCTGGTTCAACTGCGTGCGGATATTGAATTCAGGGGCATCGTCAACCATCACTTGATTGATGGTGACCTGGGTTAGTGCTTGGTAGAGCTTCATTGGACAAGTCTCCCTTCGAGATTATTCGGCGAGGTATAGCTGCTTGAGGTCAGCTACCTGGTTAGCAGAGAGCTGCAGTGCCTGTTCCAGGTACCGGTGCATGCTGCCGTAGTGGGCACTGATGGTGCTGAGGGCGCTGTCGAGGTAGTCCTCCTTGACGGTCCAGAGGTCCCGGATGCTTTGCTGCGTGTTCTGGTTACCACCGTTTGCGCGGATGGCGTCGAGTTGCTGGTGGAGTGGATATTGGATGAATTCGTTCGTGGTGATGTAGTCACTGCGAATGATTTGCGGATCAACGTCCAGGGCAGACAATAGGTACACAGCGCCCATGCCGGTGCGGTCCTTACCGGCAGAACAGTGGAACAGCAGCGAGGACTTATCCCCATCGTTACTGAGGAGCAGGTCAAAGAACTGCCGGTACGACTTTTGCGCATCCGGCAGTAATACCATTTCGGCGTAGGTCCGAATCATGTTCTTGTAGCCGCCGCGCGCGTCCTTAGCGAATTCGCGCTGCTCTTCTTCCCACGTCTTGGTGACTTTGGTTTCGTCAACGGGGAAGACGGGGAGGAAGTGGTAGCTGGCCCCAACTGGTACGCGGTCTGGTGCTTCCTTTTGTTCATCCGGGGAGCGGAAGTCGACGTCGTACTTGACACCGTAGTCGGTTAAGAACTGGACGTCACGGTCGGACAGCAGGTCGAGTTTGCCTGAACGAATCAAGCGGTGGCTTTTGATGCGCTGACCATCTTGGTTCGTGTAACCGCCCAGGTCGCGAAAGTTAAATCCGTGGTGAATGTTTAGTAACGTCGGTGCCAAGTTTTCTGCCTCACTTATAAATTTATTTACTTCAATCATAGCACACGGCAACCGTGCATTGTGCATGTTTAGTAAAAGCCCCAAAAACGCATTCACTGTTTGTGAGTGCGCTTCTGGGGCTTTGCAGTTCTGATTAAATTATTCAGTTTTAGCAAGCAGGATGCCGGAAATGAATGCGGCGAAGAGGTGCTTGTCTGCTTCGGAAACCAGCTTACCGTTGTAGCTCAGTTCGGTGCCGGGTGCGATGATGTCTTCAACGCGAATGGCATCTGCCGCAACGTTTTCTTCAGGTGCGGTCTTAGGTGCGTACTTGTCTGGGTATGCCAGAGCCAGCAGTTCCTGAGGTTCCATGTCGTAGTATTCAGCTAACTTGCGCACGGAGCGTTCGCTAGGGATGTTCTGTTCGTTTTCCCACTTGGTGAAGCTAGCGGGTGAGGTGTGGGTTGCCTTTGCAACTTCAACGATTGACTCGCCGCGGTTCTTCCGAATGCGACGAAGTGCTGAACCAATTGTGTTTTCCATATTCATGATACACCACATTTCCTATATTTTTGTTTATCTATAATGTAACCACTTGCTGCTCAAAATGCAAATAATAATGGCAGAAAATTGTTAAATCTTGGAACTTTTTTATTAAAACATTGATACAACCGTGTCTATCCAGTGATGGTAAGGCGTTCAATCAGTTACACACATGACAATCTGCCCTGTTTTTACGTCACGGGTACCGCTTACACTTGTTTTTTTGCGCTGAGGGACGTATTCTTAAATAAACAGGGTAGCGGTAAGCATTTTGGCTCGTAGCCGTCAGCCCGTTTAATACAGATGTAAGGGAGTTGACCTGGTATGGACCAAGAATACGAACGCTTGTTAGTCCCAGTTGATGGATCGGAAGAGGCTGAATTGGCCTTCAAGAAAGCCATCAAGGTGGCAATTGCAAACCACGCGCGCATCGACATTCTGAACGTGCTCGACACGAAGCAGTTTATCGGTAGTTATGGGGGCATGATTTCTGGAGATGCGATTTACCAGTTGACCCAGGACTCTCAAGAATACCTCGAACGCTTGCAGAAGGAAGCTGAAGATGCAGGCGTCAGCGATGTTGCGATTCACGTACGTTTCGGGAACCCGAAGAACGTGATTGCAACCGATTTTCCACACGAATACCACACCGATTTGATTATGATCGGTTCAACCGGGCTCAATGCGGTTGAACGCTTGCTGGTCGGTAGTGTGACGGAATACGTTAACCGGACTGCTCCTTGCGACGTGCTCATCGTGAAGACTAAGTAGTGGCCACGAATGCACCACTGACGTCTAAGCACCAGTGAATCTGCGGATTTGCTGGTGTTTTTATTTGCGGCCAAATTTTGCCAAAATATTTTCGGGGCATTGTGCACTAATCTGCGTAATCTATTAATGATGGCTGTTGCTGCCAAGTTGCATCAGGAGGATGATTTGATGAATGACTTACTTCCCGGAACCACGGCGGATTTCTGGGCGAATCAGAACCAGGAACTACGCGATTACTACCTATACGACTGGGGTGTGCCCAAGCATAGCGACCAGCAGATTTTTGAGCTGCTCGTGCTGGAGGTGTTCTCCTCGGGTCTGAACTGGCTGATGATGCTGCACAAGCGGGCTAATTTCGCTCGCGCCTTCGCCAACTACGACCTGCACGTGATTGCAGCCATGGGGGATGCTGATTTTGACCGCCTGATGCACGATGCGTCGATTGTGCGCAACCGGATGAAAATCGCGGCGACAATCGCCAATGCCAAGGCTGTGCTCCAGATAAAGCGCGAGTATGGCTCCTTTGCCGCTTACGTCTGGTCGTTCACGGACGGCGAACAAATCGTCAACCGGCCGACTGCGGCGGGGCAGACGCCGACCCAGACGGAACTATCCAAGCGGGTGGCCAAGGACCTCAAGCGTCATGGGTGCCAGTTCGTCGGCCCCGTCATCACCTACAACTTCTTGCAGGCAGTTGGCGTGATTGACGACCACATTGTGCCCGCAAGCTAGGATTCCACCTGGATTGTTCTGTGTGGTACAATGATTAGCGATAATACATGGACAGAGGCCGATGAGCGCATCGGCGCATGCAGGAGGTAAACATGGACGAATTCAGTGTTAGCACGCTGGCCGACTGGTTTGAAGAACACACCAGTGCCTTGCTTGAGAAGAAGGAAGTACTGGACCTGAACAAGGTGTACGCTGCGGTTGATTACCTGGGCGTGCTCAAGAACCCGGCAGCTTCGTACCCCGAAATGGGTCAGGAAACCTACCTGCGTTCCGAATCCGACAAGAAGCTCAGTCTCCTGGACGAGAAGTCCCGGCTTGGCGATTTGACTGACCGGATTATGGTTAACCACGTGGACGGTTCAGTTTCTGGTGACGAAATCAATTTCAAGTACAACCACGACACACCATTTACAGATGGGCAGTACCACGCACGTAAGGACCTCGAAATCATGAAGTTCGGGCTCGAAGTTATTGGTGCGGTTAGTGCTACCGGCCACGCCGACACCGTGCGCGACTCACTTTCGAGTGACGCGGTGGTCAGCTTGATTCTGGCCGCAAACGCCCTGCACGCATGGCAGGTTAAGTAAGTAAACTCGGGAATCGTCCGCATTTTGGTGCGGACGATTTTTTTACGCAAAATCCTTTGATGATGGCAATGTAAGCTGTTACAATTAAGCTATTATTAATTGATTTGCGTAGTTTTAGGTTTGGCAGTTGTGAATTTGAAGGAGGACGAGCATATGCGGATGGTGGATTTGATTGCCAAGAAGCGTGATGGGGGCCAGTTAACTAAGGACGAGATTAACTGGATGATTGGTGAGTACGTTGCCGAACGGATTCCGAGTTACCAGATGAGTGCCTTGCTCATGGCGATTTACTTCAACGGCATGGCAGATGACGAAATGGCGGCACTAGCGGATTCCATGCTGCATTCCGGGGATGTCCTGGACCTGTCCGCTATCCCGGGGATTAAGATCGACAAGCACAGTACGGGGGGCATTGGCGATAAAATTAGCCTGATTTTGTCACCAGTGATGGGCGCCCTCGGCGTGGATGTGCCGATGATCAGTGGTCGCGGTTTGGGCTTTACTGGCGGCACACTCGACAAGCTCGAGGCCATTCCGGGCTTTAACGTTAACATGTCCACGGAAGACTTCATTAAGCAGGTCCAGGAGCACCATATCGCCATCATTTCGGCTAGCGGTGAGGTGGCACCGGCAGACCGGAAGCTGTACGCGTTGCGCGACGTGACCGCGACGGTTGAGTCGATTCCGCTGATTGCCAGTTCGATTATGAGCAAGAAAATCAGCTCGGGAATCAACGCACTGGTGCTGGACGTGAAGACCGGCTCGGGTGCGTTCATGCAAAAGCGGGCGGATGCAGAAGCCTTGGCCAAGGCCCTAGTTGCGATTGGCACGGCCCACAACGTTGCCACCAAGGCGCTCATCACCGACATGAGCCAGCCACTTGGGGTGACGATTGGGAACAGCCTGGAAGTCGCCGAAACCATCGCGGTTTTGAATGGGCGCGGGCCTAAGGATGTCCGCGATTTGACCGTGATTTTGGCCAGCCACATGCTCGTCATGGCGGGCAAGACGGACGACATTCAGGCCGCGGCCAGCTTGGCGGGTGATGTGCTGCGTGATGGCCGGGCTAAGCGGGCGTTCAAACAGCTCATTGCGGATCAAGGCGGGGATGCGACGGTGGTCGACAATCCGCAAAAGCTGCCGCAAGCCGAGTACCGCATTCACGTTCAGGCGACCACAAGCGGCTACGTGCAGGCTATCGACGCCAAGGCGCTGGGCTTAGTCAGCATGCAACTTGGCGGTGGCCGTAAGCAGGCCGGTGATGCCCTTGATCTGGCGGTGGGATTGGTGCTGCACAAGAAGGTGGGCACGCCGGTCGCTGCCGGCGACACGCTCGTGACTGTCCACAGCAGCACGGCCGAGATTGGTCAGCTGACTGCGGATATCCAGCACGCGTTCACGATTGGCGCAGATGAACCCGAACAAACGCCGCTCGTGCTGGACGTTATCGAACCAGTAAGTAAATAGCTACCAAATGCCAACTACTGTGATCTGGTAGTTGGTATTTTTTTGCCCGAATTCCCGAAAGTTATTAAGAAATTTTTATGAGGGTTGCCAGGTGTAGGAATCCGTGTTATGCTTTAGTCAAGGTAAAGGAAGCGCTACCAGCGTAATGGCGGCGGGTCCTCTCAACCGCATCTGCAGACATTCCGGAGTGGCTACAGATGTTATTCACCGGTGATAGTTGTTGGAAGTTGCAGTCAGGCATATAAGTACCACAGTTTGTTACAGAGTACAGTTGAATAGTTTGATTAAAGGTACAAGTTACAAAAGCACCGTAATACCGACAGAGTTCACAGCAGTAAGTTTCACGTGAGTAGGCAAGATTACGATGTGTGGTCAATGAGTAAGGTAATTCCAAAGGCCGTTTTCCAAGCATCATTAGCAAAGGTAACAAGTAGGTTGAGAATGGCCGGTAAAGCGTATCGAAGGACACAGACCAGAATCACTAGAAGGGATTTGGTTCCGATGCCACAAGATAAATTGTTCAGTCACTGAACACGCTTGAAAGGAGCAGATTGCCGTTAAGTTAACGAGTAAATCCCTCCATGCACCACGGGGGGCGCAGAATCGCTCCGTAGTGAAGTAGCCAATTTCTAGGACTAAACCCAATGGTAGTCAAACATGACCGTGTAATACGGTATGGTGTCACAATCGGAGTTTAGAAACACTACAGTTGAATAGATGATTGTAAGAGGTGTAAGCATTAAGCAACTCAAGATAGTGCCAGCCAAAACGCAAGCAACTTTACCTTAGGATTCGGGAATTGAGAGGCCCGAATCCTTTTTTGATGCCAACGTAAAATGGGCGCGTGTTACAATGAGACTAGCGCTGGTGCAAATGGTTGCGCCAGATTGATTGAACCGAACGGAGCAAGCTTAATTGCGCCATTCATGGAGGAGTATTATGGCTACTGAAGAAGAGTTCGAAGTTGAAACAATGCATTTCCGCCGTCTGCTGCTGGCAGTCGACGACGATGACGATGAATCCAGTCACCGGGCATTCAACTACGCTTGCACAATTGCGAAGATGTACAACATTCCCCTTGGCATTGTGTCGATTCTGGAAACCGGTGACCTAAACATTTACCAGTCCCTGTCACCAGACATCCTGAGCAACCGCCGCAGTCAGATTGCAGCACACCTCAACACGTACGTCGAGAAGGCGCAGGCGTTCGGCGTGCAAGATGCCGAGCCAATCATCGGCGAGGGCAAGCCGGCGCGCGTGATTAACGAAGAGATTGTGCCGTCGTTCAAGCCGGACCTGATCATCATCGGCTCCCACAGCAAGCACCACTTGGGTAGTGTTGCCGCTGAACTGACCCGGTATGCACGGGTATCAGTGATTGCGGTTCGTTAGGCAAATGAAAAAGCCAGTTGCGCGTCATTGCGTAACTGGCTTTTTGCGTTATTTGCGGGAGTTGATTTCCACGTTCGAAATATTCGTGGGTGCCTGGGCCACCAGGTGGTTGGTCACGGAGACTAGAACTGGAATCGGGGTACGGAAATCGTCTTTGATCCACTGCACCGTGATGGCGTACAGGCCAGCGGTGACGAAGCGTTTCCAGTATTCCGCGTACGCCCCGGTGAACCAAGGCCGGCGCACGTTCTCGGTGAAGAAGGTGCCGACCGTTTCGACGAAGCAGTCGAAGAGTACCTGGTCGCCGCCAGCACTAATTGCGAGCACGAACTTGTCGCCGTCATCCTTGATGGATTGGAAATAGACGGGGGTGATGTTCTCGGCAATCAGCGGTTCGATATCGCCGAGCATGGTGATGACCCGGTTCAATTCGGTGGTGAAGTAGTCATTGAGGACGTCAGTTTTTGATTTGTAGTTACGGTAAAAGCCCATTCGTGAAATGCCGGACCGTTCAGAAATCGCACTAATGGTGATTTCGTCGAGTGGACGGTCGGCCATGAGGAGGAATAATGCTTCCTGGATGCAGGCCCGACTAAAGGCCTGCTGCTCACGAGTGTATTCGGTTGCCATGGCACGATTACTCCTTCCTGTGTGGGGGTGGTGCGCGGTTTTCGCTTAACGATGAAGTCATTATAACATGCAATTTGGTTAATAGTGATGAACACCGTCGAAAAAGGCGGAATGTGGTCGTGATTAAATAACGTGTGTTTGCGCAGCACGACGGAGGTGACAGCTGGGTAATACGTTACAAGTTGACCAGAAATTTGCGGGCGAGTGTATTACAATGAAATTTATGGAAGACCAAGCAGTTGGTCACGTGCCGTCCCGGGGAGCGGGCGGCGCTAGGGGAGAAATGTTTATGTCGTTATATGACCGAATTATTAGTAATGTGCGGCCGCGGCGCTTCATGGTGCTGGGGATTCTTGCGCTAGTCCTGTGGCTTGCACGCAGCATGATGAGTACCATCTTGTTCACCTTCATCTTCACGTTCCTAATCATTCGGTTAGTGCGGTGGATTCAAAAGCTGATCCCGATTCGTCCGACCGCGGTGGTGGTGCCGCTCTACATCTTAATCATTGCGGGACTGTATTCCGTGGTGACGCAGTATGTGCCCGAAATCGCCAAGCAGAGCATCACATTGTTTAACACCGTGGCGGATTTCTATAACAGCTCGGCGTTCGACCATAACGAGGCGATGCAGTGGGCCTTGCAGCAGCTCAACGACCTAAATCTGAACGAGCAGCTTAAACTGGGCGTGGCGACCATCGTGCAGTATGTCACCAGCGTTGGGGGCATGGTGGTGAACGTGCTCCTCGCGCTGATTCTCAGTTTCTTCTATACGATTGAGCTCGACAGCATGAATCGGTTCGGCCATAACTTCCTGAATTCAGCGTTCGGCTGGTTCTTCCAGGACATCAAGTATTTCGCCGACAAATTCATCAATACGTTCGGGATTGTCATCGAGGCCCAAATCCTGATTGCTGCGGTCAATACGGTCATCACGGTCATCACCTTAATCTTCATGAAGATGCCGAACATCCCGAGCTTGGGGGTCATGGTGTTCTTGCTGTCGCTTGTGCCCGTTGCCGGCGCCATCATTTCCGTAGTACCGCTGTCTGTGATTTCGTACACGGTCGGCGGCTGGCAGGATGTGGTGACGATTATCATCATGATTATCATCATCCACATGCTCGAAGCCTACGTTCTGAACCCGAAGTTCATGAGCAGCCGGACAAAATTACCGATTTTCTTCACCTTTGTCGTTTTGCTGGTGGCCGAGCATATGTGGGGCACGTGGGGCCTCATCGTTGGCCTGCCGGTGTTTACATTCCTGCTCGATATCCTGGACGTGAAGAAAATTCCCGCACCAACAATAAAACGTAGGGTGCACAAACAGGATGTATAGTGTAAAATGAAAAGGATAAAGCGCCGGGCAACCGGTGTTACAAAAAAAGCGAGGTAATTTCCAACATGGCAAAATTGGTTCTGATTCGTCACGGTCAGTCCGAATGGAACTTGGAAAACAAGTTCACCGGCTGGCACGATGTTAACCTTTCCGAACAGGGTGTTCAGGAAGCAAAGACTGCAGGTAAGAAGCTCAAGGAAGCTGGCATTCTCTTCGACCAGGCTTACACGAGTGTTCTGACCCGTGCTATCAAGACTCTGCACTACGCTCTGGAAGAAGCTGACCAGCTTTGGATCCCAGAAACCAAGACCTGGCGTCTTAACGAACGTCACTACGGTGCACTCCAGGGTCTGAACAAGGCTGAAACTGCTGAAAAGTACGGCGACGAACAGGTTCACATCTGGCGTCGTTCATACGACACCCTGCCACCACTTCTGGACCCATCTGACCCAGAATCTGCTGCACAGGACCGTCGTTACGCAGACCTTGACCCACGGATTGTTCCTGGTGGTGAAAACTTGAAGGTCACCCTCGAACGTGTTATCCCATTCTGGGAAGACGAAGTTGCGCCTAAGCTCCTTGATGGCAAGAACGTCATCATCGCTGCCCACGGTAACTCCCTCCGTGCCCTGACCAAGTACATCGAAAACATTTCTGACGCCGACATCATGGACGTTGAAATGGCTACCGGTGAACCAGTTGTCTACACCTTCGACGACAAGCTGAAGGTTACGGACAAGACCAAGCTCGGCAAGTAATTCATTACCTGCTAAGTAAACTAGCACCTACCCAAGCAATTGGGTGGGTGCTTTTTTTGGCTCTTCGTCAAGTAGAGTTGATAGAACTTTTTGAAAGCACTTGGACCTTAATT
>NZ_AYYO01000012.1 GCF_001436225.1 Lacticaseibacillus sharpeae JCM 1186 = DSM 20505
GGGCCTACACCTCTGAGTTGGAGAAAAATCTCCAACACCAGAAAGTGTAGACCCGACATTTGTCTGGCCCTCTTGTTGTGGTGCTATTTAGCTACGAAATCGGCCATGGTGACTTGTTTCTTGATGATGCCCTGTTCATACAGCAGGTCGGCAATTGACTGTTCTTCCGCGGTGTAGGCGGTGGTCATCTTGCCAAACCAGAATGTGCGGCGGTTAACTTGCTTGCTGACAACCTTCTTGGAGAGCTTCAGGTCCTTGGCCATCATGGTGATGAGCTTGGACTTGTGGGTGTTGGCCCAATCCATGTCGTCGGCCAGGTACTCAACGAGCAGGTCGGTGACGTCTTCGTGGTTACCGGCGTAGTTCCCGGAAATCAGGAGGTCCCGGTTGTTGACCCCGACGTCGGAACCACTAACCAGCATGTAGCCCTTGTACTGCAATTCAGCCTGCGCCGTGGATGGATCCCAGTTGGCCCACACGTCGACTTTACCCTTAGCAAAGGCAACGGCGGCGGAAGATTGGGACATGTCCATCAGCTTGACGTCCTTGGTGGACAGCCCGGCTTTTTTAAGCACCTTCAGCACCATGTACTGGGAGGAAGTGTTGCTGGTGTAGGCGATTTTCTTCCCCTTCAGGTCCTTGATGGTCTTGATGCTGCTGGCCTTCTTGACGACCAGGCCAGACCCGTTCTTCTTGGAGGAACCGGCCGCAACGATGGTGAGCTTGGTGCCCCCAGCGGCAGCGGTGACTGGTGGGGTGTCCCCAACTCGGGCGTAGTCAATCGTCCCGGAACTCATGGCCTCCATTTCGGCCGCTCCGTTCTGGAATTCCTTGAAGACGACGCGGTAGCCCTTGGCCTTCATCTTCTTGACCAATTGGCCGCGTGCCTTCGAGATGGAGAGGGGGTCACCGGCCTGGTAACCAATGGTGACGGTCTCGAGGTCGGCCGTGGAGCTGGTCTTGGTCAGGGTGTAGCCCCAAACCGCGTAGCCCGCGACGAACAGGAGAAAGGCGGCGTAGAAAATTCGTTTGAGTGTTTTGCGCATTAGTTAGTCCTCCGTCATTGCTTCAACAATCTTGGTCAATTGTGGACGCATAATCTTGTTGGTGGGGTTGAGCGGGAATGAATCGACAAAATACACTTGGGTTGGCCGTTCGAAGTTAGCCAGGTGCTCGGACGTGAGTGCCATGATTTCCGCACGGCGCTGGTGGTGCAACTGCTTGTCCTTGCTGCCATCAATGACGACGGCGGCCACGGCTTCCCCATAGATGTCGTCGGCCACGGGCACGACGGCGACGTTCTGGACGTAATTGAGCTGTTCGATGATGCCTTCAACCTTGGTTGGGCTGACTTTTTCGCCGCCCCGGTTGATGATGTCCTTAGAGCGGCCGACCAGCCACAGGTAACCGTCAGCATCGAAGTAGCCGAGATCACCGGTGAGCATCCAGCCGTCCTTGAAGGAGTCAGGGTGCGGCTCCATGTAGTCGGTGATGACGTGGTTACCGCGGATGGCGATTTCGCCGTGCAGGCCCGGAGTCTGGACGAAGTTATCACCGGCGACAATTGCTACGTCCGTCTTGTACGGCTTACCGGCAGAACCGACCTTAATGGCGTCCAGGGGATTGAGCGTGCACTGACTGCAGGATTCGGTCATCCCGTAGCCCTCGAGGATTGGCACCTTGAACCGCTGAACGAATTCTTTGTGCCGGCTGACCGTCAGCATGCTGGAGGCACAGCGGATGAAGCGTAACTTGTGGTCCGGACGAAAGGCTGCGTTGGCCGCGTCGTTCTTGAGCAAGATGGCGACGATGGTGGGCACAACCGATGACCAGGTCACGTCGTTATTCAGCACCTGCGGCCAGAACCGGGATGCGGAGAACTTCGGGGCGATGACCATTTTGCCCCCGGCCAGGAAACTGGAGAGCACCAGCACCAGCTGCGCGTTGATGTGGAACATCGGCATCACGATGAGCACGGTGTCCTCGGGCGTCAACTCGTGGCTTTCCAAATCGTCGTGCGCGGCGTTGATCATCATCGCGTGGGTTTCGCCGACGCCCTTGGGCTTGCCAGTGGTCCCGGATGTGTTCAAGATCATGCCGAGGGTGTCTTCAGTTGGGGCATCGTAGTTCGCGGGCGTTGTGTGCTGCAGGTTCTGCAGGAGCACGAGCCCGTCGAACATGCGTAGTTCCGGCAGCGGGATTTCTTTGATCGCGTCGAGTTCGGTAAAGACGGCGGCGCGGGCGGTGTCGACAATGACGCCGGCGTAGTGGTTTTCGTTGAAGTCGGCGACGAGGCCGTCCAGACCGGTTGATGGGGCCACAGGGTGAATCGTGGCGCCCATGTACCACATTGCCTGGTTGATTGGCAGGTAGACGGGTGAGTTCTGCAAGCACATCAGGACCACGTCGTCTTTACCAATGTTGGCGCTGCGCAGGGCGGCATCCATTACGTTGATGTCGTGGCTCAGGTCACTACCGGTGAACCAGGTGTTGCTGGCTTCGTCCTTAACCACATTTTCGGTTTGCACCGCCGCGAGCCGGGCGTGCAATTCATCAGTTAATCTTGTCATTTCTGTTTTCCTCTATTTTGTTGTTGCGGGTGCTTTTTTACGGATGTGCCAGTTCGGCCGCCCAATCAGAATGCCAAATGGTGGCACCTTGTAGCAGAAGTACGAGAGCAGCCACGTCCCGCCGAGCGCGATGATGTACACGAGGGGGGCGGAAAGGAGCCAGCCCCAGTCACTCAGCCCAATTTTTGGGATGTACACCGCAATGATTGTCAGCATGATGGACTGCATGAGGTAAATCCCAAACGAAATTTTCGACGACAGCGCCACGAACTTCGCGAACGGCTGCCAGCGGGGCCGGGTGCGCCGCTGAGCGTAACCGAGGCTCAGTGAGAAGACCGTTGCGACCATGAAGCTGGCGTAGATGACCAGGTACGGTTGGTGAATCAATTCTGCGTAGTGGCGGGTGAGCCCCAAGTGTAAGGTGTTGAAGTAGTACAATCCGAGCGTTCCGGCAGCGAGAAGTGCCGTGATGCCGTAGAGCCACCACTTAACCTTGCCGAGGAAGGCCACGACTTCTTGGTAGTGAATGGAGGAAAAACCGCCGGCCAGGAAGTAGAACTGGTAGGCCAGAATGAAGTTCCCGTAGTGGGAGAACAGGTATGGCCAGCCATCGTGACTGATGTAGGGAAAGTAATATTTAGCCCAGAACGTGAAGGCAATCTGGAACGCGAGTGAAATGCCCATCAGAATCAGGTGGTTGCGTGTGGTCTTGAGCCACTTGAACAGCCATACCAACAGCGGGAAGATCAGGTACAGTTGGAACATGACGAGAATGTAGTACATGTAGAACCCGTCCGCGTGCACCAGGTGGTACCACCAAGCCGTGCCCCATTCGGCAAAGGACATGGAGCCGGCCGCGACGATAGTCGTGAAGAAGGTGAAGAACCCATTCCAGAATATGTAGGGAATCCCGGAGCCCTTGTAGCGCTTGTACCAGAATGTTGGCCAAATATTATTTTTCTTATTGTAGTACTGCAGGAAGAGGACGAGCCCGGAGATGAACATGAAGCCCATTCGCGTGAAGTGGAGAATCAGGTGGGTGGCCAGCATGACCAGGTACGGCGTGCTGTCGGTATGCATGGGGGTGGTGACGGTGGAAGTGGCGTGGTTAGCGAGCACCCCGAAGATGAAGATGACGCGCATCAGGTCAACTTCGTATAGGTACGGCTTTTTGCGCTTTTTGGTTTCTGTTGCCAAGAGAAGGGAACCTCACATTTTTTAGAGTTGCGCGGGCGAAGCGAACCGGCGCACGGTAATTTTTAAGAATAATCAAATTCTAGCCCGTAAATGTGGCGATTTTGTGTTTAAGCTGTAGAAAAAGTGGTGGTTTCTGAAACTTTTTCGCAAAACTGTTGCGACTAATGCCAACTAGGTTGAAATCCAGCCCGCGAAACCGGTATAATTATCTTAGGGGCAACCCGCCATTTTGACGAACGGAGGACTGAATGATGCGACTGTTGAAAACCTATTGGCGATTGTGGTTCGTCTTGACTGTGGGCATTATCGCTGCGATTCTGACTTGGGGTGTGCATGAGCCCAAGGCGGCGCAGTGGTTGATTACCGGCGCGGCGCTGATACTTGCGGCCATTATGTTCTGGGAAATGATCAAAACGCTGATGAGCGGCAAGTTCGGGGTGGACCTGCTCGCCATTACCGCGGTGGTCGCCACCATCGCGGTCGGCGAATATTGGGCCGGCCTGATTGTGCTGCTCATGCTGACTGGTGGGGATGCGCTGGAAGACTACGCGGCCCACAAGGCAAACGGTGAGTTGCGCAGTCTGCTCGCCGGGAATCCGACCAAGGCCCACGTGGTGGTCGACGGCCAGGTGCAGAACGTGGCGGCGGATGCCGTGCGCGTCGGCGACATGCTGGTGGTCCGGCCGGGTGAAGTAGTGCCCGTTGATGGGGTTGTGGTCAGCGGGAATTCCGACGTGGATGAGTCCAGTCTGACCGGTGAATCGCGGCCGGTGCCGAAGGAAAAGGGCGCCAAGGTAATGTCTGGGAGTGTCAACGGCGACGGGGCCCTCACGATGAAGGCCGAAGCCACGGCGGCGAACAGTCAGTACCAGGGGATTGTGGCGCTGGTCAAGGAATCCATCGCCAAACCCGCACCGTTTGTCCGCATGGCTGACCGCTATGCCGTGCCGTTTACACTCATTGCTTACATTATTGCCGGCGTGGCCTGGTACTTTGCCGGCGACCCCGTGCGCTTCGCCGAAGTGCTCGTCGTGGCCTCCCCGTGCCCACTGATTCTGGCGGCGCCGATTGCCTTAGTTTCCGGGATGAGTCGTACCAGTCGCAACGGGATTGTGGTGAAGACCGGGGCGGCGATTGAGAAGCTCGCGGCGGCCAAGACGGCGGCGTTCGACAAGACCGGGACCATTACGCGCGGGGTGCTGCACGTCGACGGTGTGCACCCAGCGCGGCCTGAATGGCTCGATGCCGACAGCCTGCTGCACATCGCGGCGGCCGCCGAGCACCACTCCGGCCATATTTTGGCCCGTTCCCTGGTGCAAGCGGCGGGGAATGATTTGCCCGCAGCCAAGGACGTGACCGAAAAAACGGGTGCCGGAGTCAGTGCGACGGTGAACGACCAGCACGTGCTGGTGGGGAAAGCGAAGTTCGTGGGCGTGGAACCCGAAAGCGACGTGACCGCGGTCTACGTCAGCATCGATGGCGCCTACGCGGGCTACATCAACTTCGCCGATGAAGTGCGCCCTGAAGCGCGCGCGACGATGACTGCGTTGCACGCACTGGGGGTGCACAACCTGGTGATGATTTCTGGTGACCGCAAACCCATCGCCGCTGAAGTCGCCCAGACGGTTGGCATCGACGAAGTGTACGCGGAGCAGCTGCCGCTGGACAAGATCAACATCATTCGCGAAGTGCCTAAGCACCAGCGGCCGGTCATCATGGTCGGCGATGGTGTGAACGACGCGCCATCACTCAGCGCCGCCGACGCCGGGATTGCGATGGGAGCGCACGGGGCCACCGCAGCGAGTGAGTCCGCCGACGTTGTGATCTTACGCGATGACCTCAGCAAGGTGGCCGAGGCCGTTTCGATTTCGCGGGACACGATGCGCATTGCGCGCGAATCCGTGCTGATTGGGATTGGCATCTGTATCGTCCTCATGCTGATTGCCAGCACCGGGATTATCCCCGCGATTGTCGGGGCGATGCTGCAGGAGGTTGTCGACACCGTGACCATCCTCGCCGCTCTCCGTGCCCGCAACCCGCGGCAGCGGAAAAGTAGCGTGCCGCTGGACGTGCACTAGGTAGTATTAATAATAAATTGGACCCCGCAGTGCTTTCTTGAAGTGCTGCGGGGTATTTGATTGCTACCGAAACTTAACTTGGCAGCTGGACCATCATAGTGCATGATTAAGTGGATGAATTAACGCGGAAATCATGGAAGAGGTATTGCACATGCGCAAACGATGGATGCTGGGGTTAGTGGTGCTGACGACGCTGCTGACTGCTTGTGGGCACAAAACGCTAACGGGTGACACGGCCAAGAAGCAGTCGGCTACCCGCCTGCAAAAGAAGGAAACCATCTGGGTGGAAACCAGTACGGTGCAGGGCAGTTTGACGAGTACGCACGGCATTAAGAAGCTGCAGCTAACCCCGCTGGCCAAGACCGACACGCCGGAAGTTTTGACCACGCACAAGGGCCAGTACAACGACTACACCAAGATTTCCCGGCAGGCCGTTGTGGCCAGCGCCAAGCAGGTGCGGGCGCAAAATGCGTCGACGGACAAGGACCTGAACAACCAGGAACACTATTTCACTCTGGCTCAGCTTAACGCCGCGCTCAAGCAGGCCAAGGCCAAGATTGTGCTCACCAGTTGGCACCAACTGACGTACCTCAAGGAAGTCGGCGGCGGGATGATTGCCCGGGGGAACAAGCTGTACTCCCTGCAGTTTAGCTACATGACCTCCAAGTTCAGCCAGACGGGCCAAGCCATTCCGCTGTGCACAGTATATTCTAGCAAGGCCGTGCAGACGCCGGCCAAGCACTTAAGCAACCAGGCGCATGCCGGCGTGTGGCGCGCCGAACCCGGTAAGGTGCAGGGCACCCAAACCGCGGCGGCCACGGACCTGTACGTGACGGGTGGCATGATTTACAAGCCCGTCACGGCCGGTATCGCAACCAGCGCGGAACGCCTGCAGGTGGAGGACTTGGCTAAGCTCAGCAACAAACAATTCTACAGTGCGGTGAATGTGCAGGCGGTCCAGCGGAAGGCCGTGCGCTTCGGTTACGCCATGCCGCACAGCACCACGCGCGCGGCCACGGATAAAGTGCTGGGAACCACGTATTTATTCATGAGTAAGACCAAGCTGGTGGCCATCAGCGACGGGAGCGCCGCGTTGTACAAGAAAATTGCCCCGGATAAGGAGAAGCCGCAGCCGCATGCGAACGCGAAGGCCTACAAGACAGTCTACGCGGGTAAGGGCGGCACGAAGATGCAGGTGATTTCGGGGCAGCAGCTGGCAGTGTTCATGGCCGTCGATCAAGCGGTCAAGGGCACTAAAGCTGCCGCCGTCATGGACATGGACGGTAAATACATGGTCAGCAGCTATCAATCCCTGACCAACCTCGCCCAGTACAACCAGCAGGAAAACCCGACTAGTGGTGTGGCCGTGATTAAGAACGGTAAGGTCACGTACACCGCTGATTAGACGCAAAAAGACCGTACCATCCGCAGATTTCGGGTGGTACGGTCTTTTGCTTACATCACGGGCAAACCGGGTTTGTTGTAGTAGTAGCCCTGCATCAGCGTGATGCCGAGTTCATCGCGGGCGTACTCAACCTCGTTGCTGTTTTCGACCCCTTCGAGCACGAATTCGATGTGCTTGTCGGTGGCGATTTGGTGCCAGAAGGTGATGCGTTCACGCATGGAGTCCGCGGATGTTTCTTTGCGCAGATTCTGCATGGCGAACTTGACGCCGTCAACGTACGGCAGCAACTTGCGCACGACTTCGTAACTGTTGTCGCTCCCCACGTCGTCGATGAAGATGTGGACCCCGCCCGCACGATAAATCGCGCTGATTTGGCGCATGATGGCGGCGTCGGGCACGTCGGTGATTTCGACAATCAGTTCTTCAAGCTGAGCGTCGTTGTTGCTGAAGTCGACCAGTGAGCGGGCGACGGCTTCGTCCATGAATTGGGCCAGCGTCAAGTTGATGGACATGCGGCCGATGTCGGTCATGTCGATGGTTTTCTGCAGCAGATTAATCTGAGTGGCAACCGAAATATCGAACATGTCGGGCAAAATCCAGCGGTCGTGCTCGTGGTCGAACATGCGCAGCAGCAGTTCATTGCGGTAGCGCGTGGCAGTTTCTGGCCCCACCTGCATGATGCCCTGGGTGAAGTACGTGTAGGTGGCAATCAGGTCGTGCTGGGCGCGGGTTTGCACCGTTTCACCCTCAACCGTGATGGTATCGCGACCGGCACGCTTACTCAGATACAAGTTGTCGTCGGCGCGCTTGTACGTGTCGTCGATCGTGACGTCGTCGGCGCATACCTGGGTCAGGCCCATGGAGAGGGTGACGCCGATATCGAAGCCTTCGTACTGATAGTGTTCCTTACGCACCGCGTTCCAGCAGTCGGTGATGATGGGTAGCACGTCTGCTGGCGCTTGACCGGGGAAGGCGATGTTGAACTCTTCGCCCCCGGTCCGGTAGATTTGGTGGCTGTCACCATATTTATTCAACGTTTCGTTGAGCGTCCGGGCGACGCCGATGAGGACCGCGTTACCCGCCAGGTGGCCGTAATGGTCGTTGATTTGTTTGAAGTGGTCAATGTCGAGGGCAGTTAGCGACATTGGCTTGCCCTCTGCGCGCGTCTGCTCGAACATGTCGGTAACGTCGTGCTGGTACAGCGAGTACGTCTTGGCGTTGGTTAATTGGTCGAAGTCAGCAAGCTTTTGCAGCTGCTCGCGCTTGATGGTGAGCAGGTGTTCCCGGTGCCACAAGAAGGCGGCCATGGTGCCGTACGCGACGAACATGATGATCCCGCGAATTGTGATCCACATGGCATCTTCGGGAATGGTAAATGGGGGCAGCAGCGTCCAGAAAATCACGGCGCAGTATGTGAAGACCGCAATCGAGGCCCACAGGTGCGCACGAATGGGGCGGCGCCACTTACGCAAGGCAACGAACCCGATGGCCAGGAGCACAATGGAGAGCCAGAACTCGGGCCGGTCGAAGTGGCCGCTGTGGTGCATGAGCCAGACCAGCAGCAGTGCGGCGGTGCGCGCGCTCAGCTCGGCAAGGTTGATGTCCGCGTCCAGCAGGGTAAAGACGAGCAGGAACAACCCGAGATTATGGAACATGAGCCCAGTGTTGATGGTCATGTAGCCAATCATGTGCAGCATGAAGCCCACGCCGATGCTCAGAACCATGAGGGCCAAGCGGGCCAGAGTGCGGTGGGCGTAGTTCTCATCCAGGAAGGCATCGTGATAGATGTTTTGGTAATGCCGAATGAAGCCGGAGATGAAGAAGACCCCGACAATAATTTGCGCAAGCCACAACGACAGCGGCTGCATAATCAGATTCATGGTCATTGCAATGTGCATACCCAGAATGTGCATAATGATATGAATCCTCCGTATCCAAAAGTTTTCTGCTAACATAATAACCTAAAATACCGACCAATGATACGTAAATGTCGGTGAAATCAGGCTTTTTTATGGCGAAATATAACTATATTTGTGGGTGTAAAGAAAACGTCCCGTGTGCGGTGACACGCGGGACGTCTTGCAGTGCTATTTGATTGCGGCTTTCATCGCAGCCGTGTATTTGCCGATTTCTGGTGCAGCCTTGCTGCCGTACTGCGCGGCCAGTTCAACGATGGCCGAACCGACGATGATGCCATCGGCGAATCGGGACAGGTCACGTGCCTGCTGCGGCGTGTGGATGCCAAAGCCGAGTGCGGCCGGTACGTTCGTGTGCGCCTTGATTTCGGCGAAGAGGCCGGCGAGGCGTTGATCGAATTCATCGCGCTCACCGGTGATGCCCTCGGAGCTGACGACGTAGATGAAACCCTCCGCGCTTTCGGCGAGTTTGGCCACCCGGTCGCCGGAGTTCAGGGTGATGAGCATGATGAGGTCGAGGCCGTACTTCTTCGTGAACGGGCGAATTTCGTCCTGTTCCTCGTAAGGCAGGTCGGGAATGACTAGGCCGGCCACCCCGAGTTCGCTGCACCGCTTGCAGAACTTGTCGTACCCGTATTTGAACGGAATGTTGGCGTAAGTGAGGAAGACGATGGGTCTCGCGGTCTGCTTACGGGCGGTGGCCACGATGTCGAAAATACCGTCGACGCTGATGCCGCCAGCGAAGGCACGTAGGTCGCCGGCCTGAATGACGGGCCCGTCCGCGACGGGGTCGGAGAACGGAATCCCTAGTTCGATGATGTCGGCGCCGGCGTTGGCCATGGCGACGATGTTGTTAACGGTGCTGTCCTTGTCGGGGTCGCCGGCCACGATGAAGGGGATGAAGGCTTTGCCACTAGTGAATGCTGCTGATAATTTACTCATTTTGATTGTTTCCTTCCATTATTGTTTGAACGTTGGCAGCCAGGCGCGCATTGCGGACGAATGCCTGGGTTAACTGTGCGTCTTTGCCGTGCTTGCCTTCGACACCACTGGATACGTCGACCGCAAAGGGGTGCACGGTGGCGATTGCTGCGGCGACGTTGGCCGGATTGAGGCCACCAGCCAGGAACAGGGGCTTGGTGACTGGGGGCAATGCGTGCCAGTCCAGTTGCTGCCCGCTGCCGGCACCGGCGTCAAGCATGACATAGTCAGCGCGCGTTGCGGGTAAGTGGTCGTAGTTGTTCTGAAAGACGCGGATCACTTGGGCGCCGCGTTCCTGCAGCATCTGGACGATGGCTTCGGGTTCATCGCCGTGCAGTTGGACCACGGAGATAGCGTGGCTACTAATGGCCGCGAGCATTTCATCCAGCGGGGCGTTGACGAAGACGCCAACACTGATGATGTCTGCCTGCAGATTTGCTCGCAGTTGCTGGGCGCGCTTTAGGCTGATCTGGTGCCGACCAGGGGCGAAGACGAACCCGGCAAAGTCGGGATGTGCTGCATTGACTACCTGCACGTCGTCTGGAGTCATTAAGCCGCAAATCTTGACCTTAACCATTGGCGTTGCCTCCCCGCAGTGCGGTGATTGCCGCCTGCTTGTCTGGCGCGCGCATCAGTGTTTCCCCGATTAGTACCGCATTCACGCCCGCTGCCCGCAGTTCTGCGGTGTCGGCGGGTGTTTTGATGCCACTTTCCGCGATGAACAAGACATTCTGCGGTACGAGTGGGCGCAGGTTAGCACTGTGGTGGAGGTCGACACTGAAGTCACGCAGGTCGCGGTTGTTGACGCCAATGATGCGGGCATTAGCGGCGAGTGCGCGTTTGATTTCGGCTGCGTCGTGGGCCTCCACGATTGCGGCCAGGCCGAGTTGCTGGGCTAGTTCAAGGTAATCGTGTAGTTGCCGGTCAGTGAGAATCGCCACGATGAGGAGAATGAGGTTCGCTCCGGCAGCCCTTGCTTCGTAGATCATGTAGGGGTCGATGGTGAAGTCCTTACGCAGCAGCGGCATATCCACGGCGGCCCGAATATCGCGCAGGTACTGGATGTCGCCGTGGAAGTACGTAGGTTCGGTGAGCACGGAAATGGCATTCGCACCCGCCGCAGCGTAGGCCTGGGCCGTTGCCACCGGATTGAAAGCCGTCGCAATTTGGCCCTTGGACGGGGATGCCGCTTTGACCTCTGCGATGATGGCTAATTCGGGCCCGCCGAGTGCGGTGTAAACACGTTCGGGGTTCGGCGCGGGCACTTTGGTTGCCAGTTGTGCCATCTGGGCTAAAGAAATGTGCTGTTTACTAGCCGCAATGCGCTTGGTGGTTGCGGCAACGAGGTCGTCGAGAATCATGCGCTGATCGCCTGATTCGTTGCGGTGATGAGTTCGTTCAACTTGGCGGTCGCTGCCCCAGAGGCAATCGTCGTGCGTGCCAGCTGCAGTGCGTCCTTGATACTGAGGTCGGCGTGGGCCGCGTGCAGGGCGCACGCGGCATTCAGCAACACGGTGTCGAGCTTGGGGCCAGGCTCTCCGGCAAGAATTGCGCGGGTAATGGCCGCATTTTCGGCCGGGGTCCCGCCAACTAGGTCAGACAGTTGGGCCCGCTGCAGTCCGAACTCTTCAGGCGTGATGGTGCTGCGGGTGAATTCGCCGTTACGGACGGTCACGATGTCGGTCGCGGCTGCGGTGGTAACTTCGTCGAGGCCGTCCTCGCCGTGCACGACCAGTGCGTTCTTGACGCCCAGTTCGGCAAGTACGTGGGCTAGTGGGTCAAGTAGCGCTGCATCGTATACGCCGAGCAGCTGGGCCGTGGCGTGTGCCGGGTTGGCCAGGGGTCCGAGAATGTTGAAAATGGTGCGGATGCCGAGTTCCTTGCGTACGGGACCCACGAAGCGCATTGCTTGGTGGTATTCCTGCGCGAACAGGAAGCAGATGCCGGTTTGCCGCAGCGTTTGCTCACTGACGGCAGGATCAGCGTTGATGTTCACACCGAGGGCTTCCAGGACGTCCGCCGCGCCGCTCTTGGAGGAAGCGGCGCGGTTCCCGTGCTTGGCCACGGGGGTGCCAGCGGCGGCGACCACGATGCTGGTGGTTGTGGAGATGTTGAAGGTGTTGGCGTGATCACCGCCCGTCCCAACAATTTCGAGGACGTTTTCGCCGGCGTTAAACGGCAGGGCGTGAGCGCGCATGGCACTGGCGGCACCGGCAATCTCGGGGACGGTTTCGCCCTTCATCGTGAGGGCCGTGAGCAGGGCCGCAATCTGGGTGTTGCTGGTATTACCGTCCATAATTTCGTTAATCACCGCTTCCGCTTCGGCAAAGGTTAGGTCATGGCCGGTAGCGAGGGTTTGAATGGTTTGTGCAATCATAATTTGCCTGCTTTCTTCTCGTTAAAGAAATGCGTTAGTCGTCGCTAAGCTGAATGCCGCGGTACTTGGCGATGGAGGCAACGTCCTTGTCGCCGCGACCGGACAGGGTGCAGATGATGATCTTGTCCTTAGGCAGGGTTGGTGCGAGCTTCTGCACCTCAGCAACCGCGTGGCAGCTTTCGATGGCGGCGATGATGCCTTCCTGCTTGGCGATGTATTCGAACGCGTTCACGGCCTCATCGTCAGTGATAGGCACGTACGTTGCGCGACCAGAATCCATCAGGGCGACGTGTTCGGGGCCGATGCCGGGGTAGTCCAGACCGGCGGAGATGGAGTAGACGGCGTCGATTTGGCCGTCCTTATTCTGCAGGAAGCGGGACTTCATGCCGTGGAAAATCCCGGTGGAACCAAGTTTCATTGTGGCCGCGGTTTGCGGTGTGTCCACGCCCTTGCCGGCAGCTTCACAGCCAATCAGCTTGACGCTAGGTTCTTCGATGTATTCGGCAAAACTACCGATGGCGTTACTCCCACCACCGAGGCAGGCGATGACGTAATCGGGCAGACGACCAGCGACGGTCTGAATCTGCTGCTTGGATTCCTTACTGATGACGCTCTGGAAATCATGGACCATTGCGGGGAATGGGTGCGGGCCAACGGCGGAACCCATCACGCAGAAGGTGTCGCTGCTGCGGGCCGCGTAGTTCTGGAGGGCGGCGTTGACCGCGTCCTTCAGTACCATCGAACCGCTGGTGACCGCGTTGACCTTGGCGCCGAGCAGCTCCATGCGGTACACGTTGAGTCGCTGACGGTCAGTGTCCATTTTGCCCATGAAGATTTCGCATTCCATGCCGAACAGGGCAGCGATGGTGGCGGTGGCGACCCCGTGCTGGCCCGCACCGGTTTCGGCAATCAGGCGCTTCTTGCCCATGCGCTTAGCAATCAGTGCTTGGCCGATAACGTTGTTGATCTTGTGTGCCCCAGTGTGGTTGAGGTCTTCACGCTTGAAGTAAATCTGGGCGCCGCCGAGGTCTTCAGTCATGTTCTTGGCGTAGTACAGCAGTGATGGCCGGCCGGCGTATTCGCGCAGCAGGGTGTGGAATTCGTTCAGGAAGTCGGGGTCGTCTTTGTACTGGTTGTACGCCGCTTCGACGCGCTTGATTTCAGGCAGCAGGATTTCGGGTAAGTACTGGCCGCCGTATTCCAGGTAACGGCCGTTTTGCATTGATTCTTCGGGTGTGTAAGTTTCAGTCATGATAATTTCTCCATTTCAAATGAATTCAGTTAGTTCAGGTGCAAAATTTTGAGCAGACCGCCAAGTAGCGGGCCGTAGACACAGTAGTCGGTTTCACTCAGGATGCGCATGATTGGGGCGTAGGTGCCAACCAGCGGGAGCAGAAAGGCTTGGCCGAAGATCAGGATGAAGCCGTTCGCGCCGGAGCCAAGCAGTGCGCCCCGCCGTCCGCCGTGTGCGTCCCCGAAGATTGCCGTCGCGGCCCCAGTGAAGAAGGTCGGGATGAGTGCGGGGAAGACGATGATGGGGTAGTGGAACGCCGCCAGCAGGAGCATCCCGATGATTCCGGTGGTGAGACTCATGAGGAACCCAACGATGACGCTGGTGGGATACTGGGGGAAGAGGAGCGGAATGTCCAGGCCGGGTTTGGCGTTAGGAATGAGGCGCTTAGCAATCCCGTGAAAGGCGGGGATGATTTCGGCGAGCATCATCCGCACGCCGGCGAGGATGACGGTGATCCACATCCCGAACTCGACCCCCTTGGTGATGGCGAAGACGACGATGTCCTTACCACCCGCAACTTTCGCCATGGTGAAGCTGGGACCGGCGATGAGGCCGAGGATGAAGAACAGCAGCATCATGACCAGTGTCAGGGCAACGGTCATGTCGCGCAGAAAGTTCAACTTCACCGGCAACTTCATGTCTTCCAGGTCGTGGTCCTTGTTCCCGAACAACTCTCCGAGGATGGAGGCTACCAGTAAGCCGGACGAACTGGAGTGGGCAAGCGTGAAGCCTTGTGCCCCGCGGACCGGCTTGATGAGCAGGTTGACGTACGCACAGCTCAGGGTCATGTACAGGCCGAGTAGGATGGAGCCAACCACAATCCGGGTGGGGAAGTTCAGCCCGGTGCCGAACTTGAGCAGTGCGGCAATCAACCCGGCGAAGAAGAACGAGACGTGGGGGGACAGGTGGACGAACTTGAGTGGCGTGAAGCGGGCCAGCAGCAGGTTGATGATGAACCCGCAAGCGAAGATGATGGCCATGTCCGTGCCGACGTCCGCGAGGCTGGCCACCTGGGTTGCCCCGATGTCAGCACTGGCCGGCGCGGTCATGTGGAAAATGTGGGCGATGAGCTGCTGCAGCGGCAGTAGCGCGGTCCCGAGCGTTTGCCCGCCGACGTTAATCATCGTGAAGCCGATGATGGCTTTCAGCGTGCTCGGCAGGATTTTGCTGTCGGGCTTGTGTTCGGCCAGCATGCCGATGATGACGACCAGTCCGAGGATGAAGATTGGCTGGCTGAGAACGTTGTTGATGAAGTAGATGAGGAAGTTCATGGGCTAGTCCCCCATCGCGGCAAGCAGCTTTGTGCGCAGGCCGTCCTGATCCATGATGTTGTCGTTGATGATGATTTGCGCCGTGGTTTCGGGCAGCATGTCGGCGAACATCGAGGTGGTGAGTACGATGTCGTAATCGTCCGGGGTGGCAGAACTGATGTCCGCGTTATCGACGGTGGCATCAACGCCTTCTGCTTCGAGGATTTGTTCCGCAAACATTTTTTCCATGAGGCTGGTGCCAACGCCGGCACCGCAAACTGTGAGAATTCGCATAAGATAATTTCCTTTTTTGATTTATTCGAGTAGTTGATAAAGGGCGGCGGCCGACTCTGCGGCGACTAGTTGTTGGTATCGCCATCGGTCGCTCAAGGTGGTTACGAGCTGGGACAACAGAGCCAAGTGGTCGTTATTCCCCGTTGCGGCCAGCGCCACGATGAGGTCGGCCGGGCCGTTGGCGGTGTTGCCAAAATCAAGCGGCGTCTTCAGGGTGAGGATGCTGATGCCGGATTTAAGCACCCCGATTGGCCGGGCGTGCGGCAGCGCAATGCCGGGGGCGATGACGAAGTACGCGCCGTTGTGCTGGTAGTTATCAAGGATGGCGTCGGTGTATGCCGGGTTACTGAAGCCGCCGCGTTCGAGCAGTGTGCCTGCCGCGTGCAGCGCCGTGCTGGCCGTTGAATAATCCTGGTTGGTGCTAATGGCATTGAGATTGGTGTAAGTTGCTAACATGATTTCGACTCCTAAACTTGGTAACAAAAAAATCCGCCCATAATCTACGTCAAAACTAGACGTAGATTAAGGACGGATTTTCCGCGGTGCCACCTTAATTCAACCGTTCGGGGAGCAAACACAAAGCCCGCACTGGATTAGTATCCACTGCGGGCTCTACGCGTTCACAACCTAAATAACGGTCACTCTTAGCGAAGAGCCAACACTCTCCCGGCAACTGACGTATGCCAACACGTTTCCCGGTACTCGGCCTAGCCTTTCGCGGGAACCCTCGGCGGTCCATTTGCCAGCCTGCGTTCGGTCACATTCTCAGCACCGTGACTCTCTGTACGTGCACAACTGGTTTGATCTCCACCTCAACGGTTTGATAAACGATTTATTTGATTGACACTGAGTTTAGTCGCTTGGTTAGCTGCTGTCAATCAATTTTGTTAAAATAACGAAACTCGGGAGGACATCACCTTTTTTGGACGGCGTCATTTGCACGAGTACCCGCCGCTTTTCACATTGAAGTATGCTATGCTGGAAGTTAAATATTGGGGGATGAAAATTGATGGTTCAGCAAGCAGAATTACCGCGCGGTGCGGTTAATATTGACCTCGTACACGTGCGGAATGCGCGCACGTACCGGGGGTTAACGACGGCGGACGGTCTGCGGGTCCGGGACGATATGTTGGTGCGCACGGCGCGGCTCAGTACGGCATCAAGTGCCGATTTGGCGCGGCTGCGTGCACTGGGGGTAACCGCTGTGGTTGATTTGCGGCTTGCGTTTGAGGCGCACACCAATCCCGACTTGCGGATGCCTGGCGTCACGTACATCAATACGCCGATGGCCTCAGATCAAGTGACGGCTGATTACCCAACCCTGCCCCAATTGTTTGGTTATCTGCGCAACCACGACGATGCGCACGCCCAGATGGAGGCGGGGTACGCCAAGATTGTGACGGACGTCCAGCAACGCGCCAGCCTGGCCCAGTTTGTCCAGACGGTAGTTGCGACCCCCGGTGCGGTGGCGTTTCACTGCAGCATGGGCAAGGACCGCACCGGTGTCGCTGCTGCGGTGCTGCTTTCTGCCCTTGGCGTGCCGCGCGCGTTCATTGACGCGGACTACATGTATTCGAACGTCACGAATGCCCAACATATGCACCGGCTCACGGAGGAGCTGGAAAAAAGCGGGGGCAATGAGCAGATGCGGCGCAATTTATTAGCACTGGCGGCTACTGATACGGACTACCTTGATGCAGCGTTCGCGGCCATCAACCATGAATTCGGCGACGCCCAGCATTTTGTGCGGGATGGACTCGGATTGGGCACAACGGGGTTGGCGCAATTACGAACAAAATTATTAGTTTAAATAACATGTATAGGATTATGCAGAACCGAATCATGCTGAACAACAGCTAAGTAATCCACGTCAACCATGGCGTGGATTTTTTGTGCTGCAAAATGTGAGCATGATGAGTACGACGCTTTTGCCACCAGTTGGGTGTCTGCGCAGCTTGTACAAATGTCTGCATATTGTCTGGCTTTAACACGGTAAAATGCATGGTATTTGCCAGATTATACTAAAAACCGTGCATTTAGTTGCAAGTAAGCCATACAATGTTGTTTAACATTATTTGGCTTTTGTGTTGACACGATTCACATTAACGTTTAATCTATGAACCATCAGCCAATTGGTTGCAAATGAAAAGGATGGAAGTGAACTTCAATGCGAATGTGTAGCACACCCATGTGTACGCAACTAAATAGGGGGCAAGAACATGAACTGGGACATCATTTCGCAGAGTCTGCCGCAGTTTGTGGCGGGCTTTGGCATCACGTTGAAGCTCTCGGTGATTGGCATATTCGGCGCGCTGATAGTTGGCGCAATCGTTAGTCTGGTTCAGTATTTTCGCATACCAGTGCTTAGACATATTGCAACTGTCTATATCGAAATCTCACGGAATACCCCACTTCTGGTGCAATTATTCTTCATCTTCTACGGTCTGCCTGGCCTCGGAGTGAAGTTGTCAGCCACCGTTAGTGGGGTTTTTGGTTTGATTTTTCTCGGTGGCAGTTACATGGCCGAAGCCTTCACGAGTGGCTATAACGCAATTAGTAAAAGTCAGATTGAGGCAGGGCGTGCCATTGGCCTCACCAATCTGCAGTTGGCCCGCTACGTCGTGTTGCCGCAGGGGCTCACGGCAAGCGTTCCGGCGCTGGCGGCAAACGTGATTTTCCTCATCAAGGAAACCTCGATTTTCACGGTCATCGCGATTCCAGAGTTAACCAATACGGCGCTGGATCTGATTGGCCTGTACTACAACAGCAATGAATATCTGTTCATGCTTGTTGTCGCCTATGCAATTATTTTAATTCCACTGTCGATTTTGTTGACGTGGCTAGAAAGGAAGGTCCGCTATGCTAGCTTCGGGAATTAAGGTTTTATTCGCGGGCCAGAATATGCAGCGCTTGCTGGGTGGCTTTCTGGTAACGCTGCGGGTAGCGGTGATTGTGCTGATTGTCGGGGGCATCCTGGGCGTTCTGCTCGGCGCACTGCGGACATTGCACAATCGGCCGCTGCAGGTGATTTTGCGGGTGTATCTAGAAATCTTCCGAATTATTCCGACAGTGGTCCTGCTGTTCGTGGCGTATTACATCTTGCCGCAAACTTTCGGCCTCAACCTGCCAGGTGAGGCGGTCGCCATCTTGGTGTTCACACTGTGGACGGCGGCCGAGATGTCCGATATCGTGCGCGGGGCGCTCGAATCCGTACCGGTGCACCAGAAAGAATCCGGTGAGGCAATTGGTTTGACACAGACGCAACTATTCCGCTACGTGCTGATTCCACAGGCGATTCCGGTGGTACTGCCGGGGACCATTAATCTGGCAACACGCATCATCAAGACCACGTCACTGCTCCTCATGATTAGTGTGATGGACATCGTGAACGTTGGGCAGACGCTGGTGGAAGCGAACGGACACAAGAATCCGAGCGCGGCCTTCTGGATTTATGGCGCGATGTTCGTGCTGTATTACATCCTGTGCGCACCGCTATCACAGTGGGCAAAACGCGTTGAGAAGAAACGATTGGAGCGGGCAAATGGCTGAAGAATTATTACGGGTGGAACATCTGAAGAAGGCGTATCAAACCAAGGAAGTACTGCACGACATCAACTTCACCGTGCACAAGGGCGAGGTCGTTGCGTTGCTCGGTTCATCGGGATCTGGTAAAAGCACGCTGATTCGAACGCTCAACGGACTGGAAGATTACCAGGGCGGTACGTTGACCTTTGCGGGCAAGCAGGTGCAACCAAGTAAGGCTACCTGGCTCGCATTGCGCCAGCGCATCGGCATGGTGTTCCAGAGTTACGACCTGTTTCCGAACCTGTCCGTGCTGGACAACATTCTACTGGGGCCACTCAAAGTGCAGCATCAGGAGCGCAAAACGGCGGAAGCTGAAGCGCGTGAACTGCTCGCATCCGTGAACCTGAGTGAATACGCCGACAGCTATCCGCGGCAACTATCTGGGGGACAGAAGCAACGCATCGCCATTGTGCGGGCACTGGCACTGCATCCGGAGATGATGCTGTTCGATGAAGTCACCGCCTCACTGGATCCAGAGATGGTGCGGGGCGTGCTCGAAATCATGACCAATTTAGCTAAACAAGAGATGACCATGATTGTGGTCACCCACGAAATGAATTTTGCCAAGCAAGTCGCTGACCGGGTATTGTTCCTGAGCGACGGCGAGATTCTGGAGGATCGACCGACCGCCGAATTCTTCGCGCATCCGGCAACCAAACGTGCGCAGGAGTTCTTGGCCAGCATGGAATTTTAACCGGTTTTGGGCGTGTGCCACTGGCAAGCGGCACACGCAATGTTGAAGATAATGCAGGGGCACTGGGGCTGCTGCATAAATGAATGGGAGAATTTAATTATGAAGAAGAAGTTTCGCTTGTTGAGTTTGTTGGCTGCTGCTGCGGCCGTGCTGATTTTCGCTACCGGTTGCGGTAAGAGCAGTTCCTCCACCTCTGGCTCTTCGCAGAGTGCGGCGATTGCCAAGATTAAGAAGTCGGGGAAGATTCGTATTGCCGTGTTCGGTGACTTGCCACCATATGGCTGGATTAACAAGTCCGGTAAGCGTGTGGGTTACGATTTGGCCCTGGCCCGCAAGATTGCTAAGGACCTGGGGGTGAAGCCCGTATTTACCCAGGTTAACGCGAATGGCCGGGTGGACGCACTGAAGGCCAACAAGGTTGATCTCGTGCTTGCGAACTTCACCGTGACACCGGAACGCAAGCAAGTCATTGATTTCGCTAGCCCCTACATGAAGGTCTCTGTCGGGGTTGTCTCCCCGAAGAGCAAGCCCATTACCAAGGTGAGCCAACTGAAGGGCAAAGACGTTATTGTCACTAAGGGGACGACGGCGGAACAGTACTTCACTGAAAGCCAAAAGAGTGTCTCCCTGCAGAAATACGACAGCAAGACGCAGCAGTTTAATGCCCTGAAGAACGGCCGGGCGGCAGCACTGGCTGACGACAATTCCTACCTGTTTGCATGGGCGAAGGATAACCCAAATTACACCGTGGGCATTAAGACGCTCGGCACACCTTCGACAATCGCACCAGGGGTGAAGAAGGGCAACACTGGCTTGTTGAAGTGGACGAACAAGGAAATCAAGAAGCTGACTAAGGCTGGTTTCTTCAACAAAGCCTACAAGGAAGAATTGGCCCCATACTTTGGTAAGGACATCAAGGCTTCAGACATTGTGATTACCAAGTAGTTAGTGATAAGTATGCAAAAGAGATGCGGCGCGCACCTCTTTTTTTGTGCCGCACGCCAAAAAATTTGCCCAAAATGGCAAAAGTGAGTTGACACTCACTTTTATCGACTGTATATTATTGACGTACCCAAAAAGTGAGTGGCTACTCACTTTTGTTTTGGCAGCATGCGCCTAAAAAAATCACCACTTGGTCCCGACTGACCGAGTGCAATCAGGAAGTGTGAATTATGGCTGAACCATTAATTGAAATGAAGGACCTCGTCAAGAAGTTCGGGAACCAGACCGTGCTCAAGGGGGTCAACCTGGCAGTTTACCCCGGCCAAATCGTTGGCCTTATCGGACCATCTGGGGCCGGCAAATCGACCGTGATTAAGACCGCGCTCGGGATGGAAGTTGCGGACGGCGGGGACGCCCGCGTACTGCAGACCAAGATGCCGAACCGTGAACTGCTCGGCCGGATTGGCTACATGGCGCAGGACGACGCGCTGTACGAGTCCATGACCGGGAGTGAGAACCTGACGTTTTTCGGTAAGATGAAGGGTGTGGACAAGCACAGTTTGCCCGCAGCCATCACGCACGTGGCCAGCGTCGTGGATCTGAATGAAGACCTGAACAAGCGTGTTTCCGGCTACTCCGGGGGGATGAAGCGGCGTTTGTCACTTGCCATTGCGCTACTCGGCAACCCCGAACTGCTGATTCTGGACGAACCGACAGTTGGGATTGATCCCGCACTGCGGCGCCAAATTTGGGCGGAACTTGCCCGGGTTCGTGAAGACGGGCGTGGTGTGCTGATTACGACCCACGTGATGGATGAAGCCGAATTGACCGATAAGGTGGCACTGCTGCTGGACGGCAAAATCATGGCATTCGACGAACCAGTTGTTTTGAAGACGGAATACAAGGTGGACACAATTGAAGATGTCTTCTTGAAGGCTGAGGGGGTGGAATAAATGCGGACATGGGCAATTGCTAAGCGGGTTGTCACCGAACTTCTGCGGGATAAGCGCACACTGGCACTGATGTTTGTGGCACCAATTTTGATTTTGTTCTTGATGAAGCTTATTTTCGCCGCTAATTCCACGACGAACGTGAACATCGCGACGGTTGGTGTACCAAGTAATGTGCGTACCGAACTGAACGACGTCAAGCACGTTGCGGTCACGCGTGAGGGCAACCTCCAGAGCGCGAAGAAGGAAATGAAGAACCAGAGTGTGGACGCAATCATCCACAAGACGGGTGATAATAAGTACACCGTCACGTACGCGAACACCGACGCCACCAAGACGACGATGACCAAGGCGGCATTCAAGGCAGCACTGGCGGCGACCGGTGTGCAGCAGATGAAGACGACCGTGAAGAAACTTAGCGGCGCCGTTACCAAGCTGACCGCGACGGTAACCAAGCTTTCCGCCGCCCAGGCAGCAGCACAGGCGAAGGCGACCGGGCAGGCACCAGCAGCTGCAAGCACCACGACGGCCAAGGCCAAGACGGTCACCATCAAGAAGGCTGCGCAGACCAAAATCACCAACAAGTACGATTACGGGGACAAGGACACTGGGTTCTTCGACAAAATCGTGCCGATCCTCATGGGTTTCTTCGTGTTCTTCTTCGTCTTCCTGATTTCCGGGATGGCACTGCTGAAGGAGCGCACCACCGGGACGCTCGACCGCTTGCTGGCAACACCCGTTAAGCGCAGCGAGATTGTCTTCGGCTACATGCTCAGTTACGGGTTGCTGGCGGTCGTGCAGACCATCATCATCGTCCTCGTCACGGTTTACCTGCTCGGCGTGGAAATCACGGGGAGTTTGGCCGCGGTCATGCTCATCAACCTGTTACTCGCACTCGTGGCGCTGGCCTTCGGGATTCTGATGTCCACGTTCGCGCGGTCTGAGTTCCAGATGATGCAGTTCATTCCCGTCATCGTGATTCCGCAAGTCTTCTTCTCCGGGATTATTCCGCTCGACTCCATGGCGGATTGGGTGCAGAAGATTGCCTACATTTTGCCGCTGAAGTACGCCGGCGACGCGATGACCAAGGTCATTATGTACGGGCAGGGCATCACCAGTCTCGGCTTTGACCTCGGCATCCTGCTACTGTTCCTGGTGGTATTGACATTGCTGAACGTCCGGGGGCTGCGGCGGTACCGGAAAGTCTGATCCGGCCCAGCTTTTGCACGGCAAATAGCATATAATATTCTCTTGTAGTCTAAACCACACCCTGATGCACAGCACTGCATTGGGGCATTGGTGTCTAAGTGGAGGTAATGATGGCAAAACCGACAACAGTTAACGAATTCTTCGTGCAATCACTTGCGACGGACAACACACTGACGGTCAAGCAGCAACAGATAATCCTCGCGGCCGTCGAGCTGTTTGCCGCCAAGGGCTTTGATCACACCACCACCAGCGACATCGCCACCAAAGCGGGCGTGGCAGAGGGCACTGTGTACAAGCGGTACAAGACCAAGCGCGATATTCTGGAAGAAATTATGCGCCGCTTCGTTCGCGACGTTGTGCCCCAGGCGGCTCACGAATTCGTCAACGATGAGTGGACGAATTCGCACGGCGGTCTGCATCAATTCTTGGTCGAGCTGATTGGCAACCGGGTGGACTTCATCGTGGCCAACTTCCCGTTCATCAAGATTATGGCCAGTGAAGCATTGAGTAACGCGGAGATGCGGAACCAGGTGCTGAGTAAAATTGGCGTGCAAGCAATGGGGGCAATCTTGCCCCACCTGCAGGAGCTGCGCAAGCAAAAGCAGATTGTCGACTGGCCGGATGATATGCTCATTCAATTCGTGGTCGCGACGATGATTTCCCTCGCCCTGCGCCTGATTGTGGATTTACCGGTTGCCGATATCGAGCAGCAAAAAACATACATGGTCAGTTTCCTCGAACGGGGATTGGCGGTGCAGAAGTAACCTTGGCGGGGGCCAGCAGCAATATCTGCTGGCCCCCGTTTTTGGTGTACAAACAGTTTTTGCAACCCTGACACCCACAATTTGTAGTGGGATGTCAAGCAGTCGCCACAACATCTGGGAAACATTATTCGACAAATTTTTTTATTTTAGCCGAAACACGGTGACATCTTGCTTTTGTTACCCTCACCACAACAGTTAGTGTTTTTGTTCCACAAATTGCCAGTTTTTCCACAATATATGGTGTATCTTTGATTGTGCATTACAGATTTGGTTTGTGACCAAATCCAATTTAGGAGGTACATATTGATGGCAACTGAAACCGCCGTTCGCGTTAGCTTAACTGATGATTTTGTGCAAAGCGTCGTCGACACCGTCAAACCCCACTGGGGGGAACTCGGCTGGGTGACCTACAAGCGGACTTATGCGCGCTGGGTCGAGAACCTGGGCCGCACCGAGAACTGGGACGAGACCGTCCGCCGCGTGGTTGAAGGCAACATTAACCTTGATCCCCGGTTGCACGCAGACGAGGTTGATCCCGATGTGTACGCCGAGCTGACCGACGAAGCACAGCAACTTTTCAAGCTTGTCTACGGGCTCGCGGCAACTCCTAGTGGCCGTAACCTCTGGATTTCGGGTAGTGATTATCAGAAGCGTAACGGGGACGCCCTGAACAACTGCTGGTTCGTCGCGATTCGGCCCCAAGCATACGGACACAGTCACATCGTGCCGGAATATCTGGATGAGCAGACCGTGGCGCCATCCATGCCGTTTTCCTTCATGTTCGACCAGCTCATGAAGGGCGGCGGGGTCGGATTCTCCGTTGCCCCGGAGAACGTGCAGCAGATGCCCGTAGTGGACCAGCGGATTGATTTGGCCGTCATTATCGACAAAAGCAGCAAGGCCTACGATGAATCAATCGCGTCGGGGGCCGTGGACAAGGACGCCTGGCTGGCGGCGAACAACATTGATGACGCCATCAGCTACCGTCTGCCGGATACGCGCGAAGGCTGGGTCATTGCGAACGCCTACCTGATCGACAGCCACTTCAAGGGGACCAACCCTAGTGGCAAGACCACGCTCGTCTTGGATATCAGCGACATCCGGGCCCGTGGTGCGAAGATTCATGGCTTCGGCGGGACGGCTTCCGGCCCGGCGCCACTGGTGGAGATGCTCGGTGACATCAACGCGGTCTTGAACGACGCGGTGGGCAGCACGCTGACCTCCGTGGACGCAACCGACATGGGCAACCTGATTGGCAAGACCGTCGTTGCTGGGAATGTCCGCCGGTCCGCCGAAATCGCACTGGGCGGTGCAACCGATTCCGCCTTCATCACGATGAAGCAGGACAAGGACAAGCTGTATCACCACCGCTGGGCGTCCAACAACAGTGTCCTGGTTGATAGTAACTTCACTGGTTACGATGAAGTGGCGGCCGCGATTGCCCAAAATGGGGAACCCGGGATGGTCAATCTGGAGCTCGCCCGGAACTATGGGCGCATGGCCGATGGGCGTCAGGAAGGTATCGATGGCGCGGTTGAAGGCACGAACCCTTGTGGCGAAATCTCGCTGGCTAACGGTGAACCGTGCAACTTGTTTGAAGTTTTCCCCGTAATTGCCGAGCAGCAGGGCTGGGACTTGAACGTCGCCTTCCGCATTGCGGCACGCTATACCAAGCGGGTCACCTTTAGCAAGTACGACTGGGAAGTTTCCCGGAACGTGATTGCGCAGAACCGGCGCATTGGGGTCTCCATGTCCGGGATTCAGGACTGGATTCTATCGCGCTTTGGCCACCGGGTTGTGACCGGCTATGAAGACGCAACGGACCCCGCAACGGGAGTGGCCATTAAAAAGCCAATTTATGACCAGGACGCAGTGCGTGAATTCGATGCCCTGTACAAGGGCGTCGTGGCGGCGGACAAAGAATACTCGGCGGAATTGCACTGCAACGAATCCATCAAGCACACGACGGTTAAGCCATCCGGGACGGTGTCCAAGCTGGCCGGCGTGTCTGAGGGGATGCACTTCCACTACAGCAACTACCTGATTCAGCGGATTCGGTTCCAGGAGAGCGACCCAGTGCTCGATGCGCTCAAGGCGTGTGGTTACAATATTGAACCAGATATTTACAGCCAAAACACCATGTGCGTGGAGTTCCCAGTGCGGGCGGCCCACGCAGACAATCCCGACTTCGCCTCCGCTGGCAACGTCAGCATCGCCGAACAGTTCGCGACGCAGGCATTCTTGCAGACATACTGGGCGGATAACTCGGTTTCCTGCACGGTCACGTTCCAGCCGGATACCGAAAAAGGCCAGATTGCCCCGCTGCTCAACCAGTACCGCAACGTAATCAAGTCCACGTCACTTTTGCCGTACAGTGGTGCGGGCTACCAGCAGGCACCTAAGGAACCGTTCAGCAAGGAAGATTACCAGAAGATGCGCGCTCAATTGCACGGCAACGTGGCGGCGAAGTTCAACGAGCTACACCCAGCCGACGTGAAGGATCTGGAACTAGTTGACCAGACCGACTGTGAATCTGGGGCGTGCCCGGTTAAGTAGCTTGATGTGTTTGAAGGTGCATACGCATTTGCACATATAACATTTTATTTCTAAACAAAGGCAATCTTGACGTTCGTCAAGGTTGCCTTTTCCATTCCCAGTTATGCTTGGTACATCAGTTAAGCAATGGGAGGATACAGAGATGAAACTCAATTTATGGTTCAACCAGCACAAACAGCTGCTGGCAGGCACAGTCGGCGGCCTGGTATTACTCAGCTGGCTCATCGGGTTCTTGAAGTTCGACACCGCGGCCCTAGTCGTGATGTATGTCGGTGGGGTAATTGGCACCGTGCCGATTGCTTCCCGCGCATGGAGTGCACTGCGGAACAAGACCATCAGTATTGAATTACTGGTGACCATCGCCTGCATCGGGGCATTAGGGATTGGCGAACCGAACGAAGCCGCCATCGTGACGTTCCTGTTCCTGTTCGGGGACGTGCTCGAAGAACGGACGCTGGCGAAGACGCGGTCAGCCGTCAAGGATCTGACCGAGATGGCCCCACAACAGGCCGATGTGCTGCAGCCAGATGGCACGCTTGAAGCCACCGACATTGATGACATCGACGAAGGCATGCAGGTTGTTGTGCGTCCTGGGGGGCAGGTGCCCGTTGACGGGATTGTGGTTGCGGGGACCGGGGACACACTGGAAGCGGTCATCACGGGGGAAGCTAAGCCCGTGGCTAAGGTCAAAGGCGATGAGGTCTTTGCCGGCACCACGCTTGATTCCGGCACCCTGACCATCGAAACCACGGCGGCCGGGGATGACACCACGTTCGGCCAAATCGTTGAATTGGTGGAAGAAGCCCAAGACGCGCAGGCGCCAGTCGCACGGTTCATTGATAAATTTGCGAAGTATTACACGCCCGCCGTGCTGGTGATTGCGATTATCGTGGGTCTGGTCAGCCGTGACATTAGCCTGGCCATCACCATGCTCGTGCTTGGCTGCCCTGGGGCCCTCGTCATTGGGGCGCCAGTTGCGAACGTGGCCGGGATTGGCCGCGCTGCTTCAAGCGGGATTCTGTTCAAAGGTGGCGCCACCGTTGCCAGCCTGGCCAAGGCGGACACGCTGATGCTCGATAAGACCGGGACCATTACGACCGGGAAGATGGCGGTGCACAGTGTTGCGGCCTTTAACGGGACTGCAAATGACGCACTTGGGACCTTGGCAGCGATTGAAGCGGGGAGTGTCCACCCCCTCGCGAAGGCAATTGTGCAGTACGCTGCTGACAAAGGCGCAGCGGAAACTAGTGTGCCCGACATGGAAACCATCAAGGGTCGCGGCCTTGCGAGTGCGGACGGGCAGTACCTGGTCGGGAACGCCCGGCTGCTGACCGAACACGACGTAGCGATTAGTGCGGACGTGACGGCGGCGGTCTCTGCAGCCCAGGAAGCAGGCGACTCAGTGGTCATCCTGGCTGATCATGGGGTTGTGCGCCTGGTCGTTGGGGTGAATGATATTGTGCGGCCTGACGCTGCAGCAGGGCTGGCGGCCCTGAAGCGCGCCGGTGTCAAGAAGATTGTGATGCTAACGGGGGACAACCGCACGGCGGCAGAACGCATTGCGGCCGACCTGCCAATTGATGAAGTACAAGCTGAACTGCTGCCCGCCGAAAAGGTGGAAGCAGTGAAGAAGGCCCAGGCTGCTGGAGCTCAAGTTGCCTTTGTCGGTGACGGTATTAACGACGCGCCCGCGCTGGCCACAGCCGACATCGGCGTCGGTATGGGTGGCGGGACCGCCGTTGCCCTGGATACCGCGGATGTAGTGCTGGTCCGGCCACAGTTTGAAACACTCAGTCAGGCAGTTAGCCTGGCCCGTGGTACCACGAGTGTCACCATGCAGAACATTATCATCGCGGTCGGCACGGTGGTCCTGCTACTCCTCGGCCTGCTCGTGGGCATTGTCCACATGGGTAGCGGGATGTTCGTCCACGAAGCATCCATCCTGCTCGTCATCGGCAACGCAATGCGGCTGCTGAAGCGCAGAGCCTAATTCGAAAAACTTACGCTAACTTGATTTGCATCAATTTATAAATCAACCTGGCAGCATATGATAGAACCATAGACAGCAAGCGGGAACCAATGAACGGCAACCACCACTTGCGGAATATTACGGAGGTATTGATCATGGAATTAGCAGTTATGAAGCTCGGTGCACTTACTTGCCCATCTTGCATGCAGAAGATTGAACACGCAGTCAGCGGGGTTAACGGGGTTAGCAGCGTGAAGGTCCTCTTCAACGCCGCTAAGCTCAAGGCCCAGTTCGATCCTGCAGCTACCGACGCCGACAAGCTGGCCGACGTGGTTAAGGGTCTGGGCTACGAAGTCGAATCCGTTAAAGTGAAGGAATTAGCATAAAATCTGGTCCCCGTGAGCCGACCAGTACACACATTAATTCAGCAAAAGGAGTCTTACCCATGACAGAATTCAACGCAGACATCGTAAAGAAGTACACTGACGAACAGGCCCAGGCAGAACACGACCACCACGTGCCCACTGCTGGCGCGATGACCAACCACATCTTGAGCAACCACGTCATCTTGACCAACCGGCTGCACCAGGCAGCTTGGTTCGTGAAGGGCCTCGCAGCCACCCAGCTGGCGGCGGACTTCAAGGCGACGAACGCCGAGAACAGTGCGTGGATTGACCGCATTGCCGACGCGTTGCTGGATGAAAACGAGATTCCCGCTAGCATCACCAGCGAATACACGGCCTGGACGATGCTGGAGGAACACGGCGAGAGCAAGTACCTGGATGCTGCCGGGATCATCGACGGTCTTGTCCACGACTTCAACACCGACAACCTCTTCGTGACCCGCGCAATCGCGCTGGCGGAAAAGGAAAACCGGCCCGCCTTTGCCGCAACGCTCACCGAACTGTTCGGTTGGAACAACCGCCAGATTCGCCAGTACCAGGCACTGTTAGGTAATGACGCGCGCACCGGCCTGGACGAAGAAGACGATGACGACGAGGACTAGCCGCTAGCCCGCGAACGCGTTAAGATAGCGGTAGTAAGCAGTCAACTAACGGAGGTGCCCGAAATGCATATTCATGATGCTGAAGCGTGTGTACGCTTAGTCCCGATTTTTCAAAATTTGAACCAAGCGGCCATCACGGCGGTGGCGGGGCTGGTGCATGAACGCCACGTGCATGCCGGGGACACCTTGTTTCTCGCCGGCACCGACGCCGATGCCCTGTACATCGTTGCGCACGGGCAGGTGAAGGTCACCCAGGATACCGTTAGTGGTCGGGAACAGATGTTGCGTTTGCTGCAGGCAGGCGACTTCGATGGTGAAGCCGTACTGTTCACCCAAACCGAGCATAACAACAACGCGGTGGCACTGACCGATAGTCAGGTGTGCACCATCAGCCGCGGTGACTTCCAGAAGCTGTTGCACGCAACTCCGGAGCTCGCGCTGAATGTCCTCAATGCGTTGGGGCAGCGCGTGGTCGCCCTGGAAAATCAAGCGACTGCCGCCAGCACCGCCAGCGTGGCGGAACGTCTAGCGAACTACCTGCTGGAGACCAGCGCTGCGATGGGCAACGCGAAGTTCGATCTGCCACTTAGGAAGAAGGACCTCGCCTTGTACCTTGGTACTTCGCCAGAAACTATCAGTCGCCGGCTAACCACCTTCGCGGATGAGGGCCTGATTAAGCAGCACGGCCGCAGCGAGATTGAGATTCTGGACAGTGACGGTTTGTCATTGGTAATTTAAAATAAACGGCGCGGTGCCGCAGGTTTTGACCTGCAGCACCGCGCCGTTTTTACGGAAGTTTAACTTGCTATTTCGAACATTTGTTTGTATAATTGTTCTAGCAATTATAAGATGGAAGGACAGATGATTCATGGCACAAACTGAGTATTCAGCGGAAATGGCCCAGGCCCACCTCGCCGACATTGTGCGGGTGGCCAACGAAAAGGGGCAAGTGATTAAGGTTACCGGGACTGATGACCGGCCCGCCGCCTTCATTGTGCCTGAAGCATACTGGCAAGCATTGCAGGCCACCCTGACCATGGTTAACGGTGGCCGGGTGTTCCCCGTGCAGCACGAGGATGATTAAAAACGACCCGTAGCAACAGGATTCCCTGCTGCTACGGGTCGTTTATTTATAATTCAATGTTGCAGCGCTGAATCCACTTCAAGTCGCTGGAGGCCAGGTGCGGACTGCCAACGAAATCGAGGGAGCCGAGCAGGTGCTGAATAATTTCCTTTTGTTCCGGCCCGCCGTTTTCCTTGTAGGCCAGGACGGCGCGGGTCAAGTTGCGCCGGTAGTTGTTGAGGATGTCGAGCGGACTGATCTTCGTGTCTTCAATCAGGCGGCTGATGTCGCGGGCGAAGGTCAAATCATCGGTTTCAAGTGGCCGCATGATGGCGTTCATGATGGCGCCCATGTAGGCCTGCTGGTCGTTGACGGGGTGCTTGCGCTTGGCGAACGACCGCACCATGATGCGGTAGGCGCGTTCGGCGTGGTGTTGATCCATGAAGTAGATAAGCTCGCCACACAGCATGTATTCATAGTGGTGCCAGTCGTCGTCCCGTTCGAGGAAGGTGACGATGGCATCCTGGTCGTCTTCGGGAATGTAGAGTGTTGGCTCCTTGATCGACTGGGTCAAGGTGTCCAGGATGAGCAGGTTGAACCGGCGCAGGGGCAGGTTCATGGTGTCGGTGGCCGAACGGTAGTTGTGCAATGCCGCGGTGGCCATGGACTTGTTGCCCTTAATGAGCGAGTCGCGGATGGCGAGCAGCGCGGTTTCGAACGCGGCCCGGGACTGACTTGGCCGCAGCAGGACGTCTGCCGGGTCCATCTCCGCCGCTTCCATCGCGGGGGCGAGCTTCGAGATGGTCAGATCAATCTGCCCGCGTTCGAAGCGAGACAGTGTGGTTTCCGAAATACCGGCAGACACGTCACGAATCTTCAGTCCACGGCGCTTACGAATGTGCCGGAAAAAAGCACCCAATTTTGCTTCATGGTCTTCCATAATTTCTCCTCCAGATTAATCGGTATGCGCAACCCTCGCACACCGGATTTGCTTCTTTATACCCGTACAGTATAACCTGTGCATAGCGCTTTCCGTCAACCGGTAAATCTTGATTCGTTGTTATTATCCACGATTTGGGTACACGCGATTCATTTTTGTGACACGTTGTCAGAGCAGGCATGCAAGCAGCTTTTATGCGGAATGGTCGGGTTTTACCCAGGATATAGTTGAATATTTTCAGTTGCCAGTTCGTTATTTAATTACCCAACTTCAAAATTGGTATAGTTGTAAATAACGATTTTTTTATAATTAAAGATATTTGTCAAGACAGGCAAAGTTTGGGCAAATTAGGCTACAGGAGGCAATATAATAACGCCGATTCTGAACGATTAGGCAAGGCTTTGTTATTGGAAAAGTTCTGTCTATGTTGTATTAACGTGCAAGATTGTGATTAGGTCGTTACTTTAAATGCAAAAACGCCAATTTTGAGGCGGTATTGCCGGCGGGACAATGTTGACGTAAAGGTTGCAGAACACGCAAAATGAATGTGTGAGGCAATTTTGTCATTTCGTCGCAAATTAAAACGCGGTCGCTGCGCACGACCGCGTTTTTTACATATCTGCAAATAATTAACGCTCGGTAAACACGCCGTACTTAGTCTGCACCCGCGCCAGTTTGCGCAGCACGGGGATGCCGAGGACGACCAGGAACAAGACGGTGGCGCTGGCGTGCACCAGATCCATGGGGAAGCCGGAGAGGTAGATTGCCAGCAACGTCATTTTGTTCACGACCCCACCGTACATGATGATGGAGGCGGGGTTCATGATACCGCCATACACGAGAATGACGCTAAAAAAGCCGAAAATAGCCAGGCTGATACGGTTCGGGCGCAGGAAGTTGTGCCACGCCAGCCACCCGGCCAACCAGCCGATGCAGCCAAAGCCGAGCATTTGCCACGGCGTCCATGGGCCTTGGGTGAAGAAGATGTTCGAAGTGAGGGCGGACAGCGCGCCGACGAGGAAGCCGACATCGCTGCCAAAGGCCACGCCGCTGACGATGACGACCGCAGCAATGGGCTTGAACTGCGCGAGCATGAAGAAGGCACTGCGGCCAGCCACGGCGAGTGCGACGAGCACCGCGATGACGACCAGCTCGCGGGCGGTGGGGTGCCGGCGTTCAAAGCGCAGGCAGACGGCGCCAAAGGCTGTGCCCATCAGGAGCAGGCTCGTCAGGAGGTAGTGCCGCTGCCCGCCATGGATGCCGACTGCCAGGATAACGGCGATGACCAGCACGGCGACCAGTGTGCGCACGAGCGATTGGGCCCGGCGCGGGTGGGCAAATACGGGCTTGGGGTTGCGCGGCTGGGCGTTCAGTGCGGCGTGGGGGACGTCTTTTTGGTCCGCGTACAGCTGAGTTAGGAATTCTGACTGTGCTTTAGGCATGCGGCCACCTCCTCAAACGTGATGGCGCCGGGCCAGATGTCGCGGCCGATGCGGCTGGCGGTGGTGGTGTAGAAGCTATTGGCGGCGAATAAGTCGTGGGTCGGCGACTCCGCCACGATGGTGCCATCGAACAGCAGGCCAATGTGGTCGGCATGCTCCGCGATGAAATCCAGGTCGTGGGTGACCATCACCAAGGTCACGCCATTTTTTTGCAATTGATCAAGAATCGTTCCGACTTGCTGCTTAGTGAAGGCATCGAGCCCCTTAGTTGGCTCGTCGAGGAACAGAATCTTGGGCCGCAGCAGGATGACCTTCGCCAATGCCAGCAATTGCTGCTCCCCGCCGCTGAGGTCAAAGGGGTGGTGGTCAAGCAGCGGCCGCAGGTGACACAGGTCGGCGGCGCCACTGACCACAGCTGCAGCGCCCATGGCTGGCTGCACCATGTTTGCCGTTGCCAGCAATTCCGCTTGCACGGTGGCGCTGGCGAATAAGGTGGTGGGGTCTTGCGGCAACACGGCGAGAAATTCGCGGTACAGGTCGGCCTCCTTGTAGTGCGTCAACTTATTGCCCGCCAGCGTGACTTTGCCGCTAGTGGGTTGGCAGATGCCACTGAGGAGTGTTAACAGGGTGCTCTTGCCCGCCCCGTTGTTGCCGATGATGCCATACCAGCTGCCCTGCTGGACGGTGAGATTCACGTCGGTGAGTACGTCCGCTTCGTCGGCAGCGAACCGAAAAGCGAGGTGCTTAGCGGCCAAAAAAGGGGTGGTCGGTGCCGGTGCGACCGGTGCGGGCAATGGCGCTGGGGTCAGGGACAACTGGGCCAGCCAGGAGCGGCCGGCGCCAACGGTGAGCGGAATCGTCTCCGGCTTGACGGGAGCAGTGCCCGTGCAATACAGCCGCGTGGCGGTGGGCAGCGCCGCAAAGAGTGGGTCGCCCGTCGCGTGCAGTTTGGCCGCCACTGCCCGCGGCGTACCGGCGGCAGCGATGGTGCCCGCCCGCATCATCACCAGCTGGTCGGCCCACGGCAAGATGTCCTCCAACTCGTGTTCCGCCAGCAGAATGGTGGTTCCGAGCTCGGTGTGCAGGCGCACGAGAATTTGGATGAACGTCTGCTTGGCCAGTGGGTCGAGTTGCGCGGTGGGCTCGTCCAGTAGCAGTAGTTCGGGACTCAGCGTCATTACACTCGCCAGGGAGACCAGCTGCTTTTGCCCGCCAGACAGACTGCGCACATCGCGGTCCAGCAGTGCCCCAATCCCGAAGAACGTCGCCATTTCGGCAATCCGGGTGCGCATCGCGGTGGGGCGAACACCAAGGCTTTCGAGGCCAAAGGCGAGTTCGTGCCAGACTTTGTCGGTCGCAAACTGGGCGTCGGCGTGCTGATTCACGTAGCCAATTTTGCTGGCTTGCGCGCGGTTGTCCAGCGCGGCTAACGGCTGATTTTGCCAGGTGATGCTGCCAGTGCTGGTGCCACTGGGTAATAATACGCGCTTCAGTTGCCGCAGCAGCGTGGTTTTGCCGCTGCCGGAGCGCCCGAAGAGCACCGTGAAGCTGCCCTGGGCCAAGTCGAGGTTGACGTGACTGAGGGCGGGCTGATTATCTGGATAGCTGAATGAGTAATCGTGGATGGAAATGAGCATGAGCAGGGTCTACTTTCGTTAATCGTGATGGGACGCAAAATATGGCGGGTAAGTGGGCGCGGCCGTCGCGTGCTGCCGGCGGGTGCGCGCTTGTAGGTACATGCCGCTGGGCAAAAGCGCGAGGATGGCAAAGGCGACACTGCCAATGACGGTCCAGCGATTCCACCCGACGATGATGGCGGGATTGTATTGGGTTGCAAGTCCCCCTAAGTGCCAGCTCAGCAGGATCAGACCGGTGGCGGCGGTGATGATGCCAGCAAGGATACGGTCATTTAGCCGCCAGTGGTAGCACGCATACGCGGTGCGCCGGCCGGTCCCGTAGCCGCGGGCCCGCATGGAATCAGCGGTGCGGACGGCACTTTCTAGCGCCCATGAGGTCATGATGGAGAACATGTTTGCCGCCTGGTGGAATTTCGCCCGCCACTTAACCTGACTGGGGGCGGCGCCAATGCCGCGCTGGGCTGCTTGCACCTGCCGAAACTGGTTGATAAGCAGCGGGACGAAGCGGAAAATCAGGCTGAGCAAGAGCCCAATCGCGGGGAGAATCCGGCCGCACAGGAAGACGATTTTGTCCCGCGTCATGACGGCGTTGATGACGACGAACCAGCTGATGCCGACCGCAAGTACGCCGGCGAGCACGAGGCCGTACACGATGGCTTCCAGCGTGACCGAGTTGCCGCTGTTCAGGGTCACAAGCAGGGTGACGCCATTGTGGTTGAAGGATGCGTTGATGATTGTCACCACAATCATACCGGGCAGGATGAAGGTCAGCAGCAGCCGCGCAACGTGTCGCCAGCCGCGCAGGATACTACCATAAATGGCGGCGCTGATTAGCGCCGCCATTAATACGAGGGGGTGGAGGCAAAAAGCCGTGACGCCCAGGATGATGATGAAGTATGCTGCCTGGATAATTGGGTGGGCTTCGCTAAATGGATCGCGGTGACCACTAAAAGTTTTCAATAGTTTGAACCACCTATGTCGGCGCCAAGTTCAAGGGTGTATTGCCACTTGATGGTCGAGCCGTTCTTCAATGAGTTATACGCGGAACAGCCGTAGTTTGGGAACCAGCCGTCGACGGAATACATCCAGCCGGACGCGGACCCACCGTCGAATTCGTACAGGTTGTTGATGCCCTTGATGTAGTAGGCATTGTACATCGGTGTGTAGCGGGACTCCATCTGGATGCCGTGGGCGCGGGTGACGGTCTTCAGCACGTCGTACACCGATTCGCCCGTAGTGAACTTAACCTTGGTCGGGGGCAGAATCCAGCCGTCCGCCGGAACGTATGCCCGCTTGTTGCTGTCGATGTCGCTGAGGTGCTTGGCCGCAGTGGCGGCGCTGATGGAAATGGTGACGGTTGGCGCCGCGCCATTCTTAGCCGCCGTGCTGGTTTTGGTGCTTGCCTTGGCCGCCTTGGTGCTGGTCACGTTGGCGGTGCCAGCAGTGACAGCCTTACGGGAACTGGTTGCGGCGTGCTTGCTACTGGAACTGGTGCTGGCTTTGGCGGCACTAGTACTGGCGCTGGTACGCTTAGCGGAACGACTTACACCGCTTGCCTTGGCTGCTTTGACCTGCGCTTTGGTGCTGGCCGCCTTTTGCGCTGACTTCTTGGTCGCCACGTCGGCTTTCTTGATGACCTTGGCCTTATTCTGCTTGCTGGTGCCGACGATATAGAACGTTTTGCGGACGGCGGTGACGCGGAAAGCTAGCTTGGTGCTGTTGGCCGTACGTTTGATGGTCACGGGCTGATTTGCAGCGAGTTTTGCGTGTTTGCCACTGAGCAAAACGGCGGCAGTGGCGGACCAGTGCTTGGGGATGGTGATGGTCAGCGTGGGACTGCCAGCGAGGTAGAACTTCTCGAGTTTGAACCCGAGGACATCACTGGCGCCGGCGACCTTGGTTAATGCATGCTGCTTATTTTTGGTCGTCAGTTTGAGCCCGAGCTTTTGCTTCGTCGGGTTCTTGACCTGCGCTGCGGTGTAATCCCAGCGGTAGGTGATACCGTCCTTGGTTTTGCCGGTGAAACTGAAATCGTGACCAGATTTGCTGAGACTGGTCATCTTGGCGGCTGACACCACGCCGCTATTTGCAAGCTTGACGACCTTGGGCGTGTTAGTGCCGCTCGCGCTGGTGCTGGCGGCGGCGTTCTTACCGCAGCCGGCCAGCGTGAGGACTAACCCAAGGGCGAGGAGCCACTTTGCTTGTTTACGCATTGAAGCGAACCTTCCTTCCAATCACGAAGACGAGCCCGAGTAGTGCGAGCCCGATGGCACTCAGCAGCAATGCCGAGCTGGTGCCCAGCTGGGGTAGTGCTTTGCCACTAGTCTGTTTGGCGGTTGCGGCCGGCTGGGACTGGTTGCTTGCTGCGCCGCGCTTCTGCTTGGTGGCCGCGGCCGCGCTGGTTGCGTCGGTGGCTGGTGCTGTGTTCGTGTCGGCCTTGGCACTGCTGGTGGTTTTGGCCTTGGCGGTGCCGGACTTGGTTACAGGTGCGGTTGTTTCCTGCTTCGTGCTGCTGGTATCAGTCTTGGCCTTGGTGGCAGTTGTCTTCTCCGGATCTTTTGCGGGCGCCGGCGTGGCAGCTTGGTGCAAATCGGACATGTCGTACAGGGAAGTTTGGCCATTCAGGAACCGTTCGTAAGCGACCAGGGCGTAGAAACTCTGCTCGGTGGCCATACCGTCGACCGCGCCGGTTGGGGTGTGCTTGAAGCCGGAGCCGGCGATGTGGAAGGCCAGAATGTTGTCGAGCAGGGTGTGGCCGTTCTTAGTGAATTCTGCGTTCACGGGATTCACACCCAGGGCGGTGAGGGCAACAACAACCTGGTCAGTGGATTCGACGTTGACGGTGCCGTATGACGTGTAGCCGCCATCGGCTTGTTGCTCAGTGCTCATCACCTTAACGCCGCGGTCGATGGCGGCCTTGACGCTTGCCTGACTCTTGTACGGCGCCAGTGCTTGGATGGTCATGGCCGTGATGTCCACGTCGGCAGTACTGCCGTAGAGGTTCCAGCCGCCACCTTGAAGTTCTTTGCCCAAGATGTAGTCAACCAGACTCTGCTTGGTGTTTTGCGTGCCGTCTGTAGCCGTCGGGAAGTTGTAGTGCGGATTTGCGTCAACGGCGAGCAGCGCGAAAATGGCGCCGTTAAGCCCCTGCTTCGTCACATCCTCCAAGCTGGACATGTGCGCGAATAGGTTGTTGCCGGCAACGTCTTCGGCATTGCCGCCCAGGGCGGTCACCGCCAGTGCCACGCGGGCGTAATCAGTGTTGTTGCCGTAGCCGAAAGCCTTGCCAGCACTTAACGTTGCGCCAACTGTTGCTAGGTACTTGGTGGCAAAAGTGGTGTTCTGGGCGCCGCTGCGGGCATAGCCGAGCACCATCCATTCGGGTACGTCCTGCATCAGGTCGGAACCGTTCGTCGCCAGGGTCGTCAGCTGGTTGTCTACGTATGTACTGGTGTCGCTGAGGGCAGACTTAACGCTGGCGGTTTCGGTTGGCGTGCTGGTTGCTGCAAGCGTGGGCGTCGCCGCTGGGCTGGTTAAGGCCGCGCCGCCCAGCAGCAGGCTGGAAGCGACGAGAATCTTCGTAAATAGGTGTTTTGCTGACATAATTGCTCTCCTTGAATATATTGCGGAATTTATTTTGGCGGCGCGGGGTGCTTTGTTCGCCGAGCACTTGGGCCAGTTAATTCGAATTAACACTACATATGGTATTCCGCTGCTAAATAAAACACAATCCAATGTGGTGCACGGTTTTGCGTAACATTACGGAGCAGATGTGGATTGCAGTTAGTGACGACCGTTATCGCCGGGAATTGGCGCGGCCAAAATAACGCGAAACAATTTTGCTAAATTCAGCACAAAAAAATCTGCCGCAATTACCACCCTGAGTAGGGGGTAATTGCGGCAGATTTCGGGAGCTTTAGGCCCGCAGTTTGCGGTTTAGTGCTTAGCTGCGTGCTTGTAGTCGTCCGTGTAGAACTTGCCGGCACGGATGTCGTCGGTCATGCCAGCGTAAGGCGCCTCGTTGATGACGTCGTTGTTGTTCTGACCAGCGTCGCCAATGTAGGTGATGTGGGCGAATTCAGGCACAACGTACTTTGGGTAGGTCGCGTACTTTTCGCGGCTTTCTTCCATCAGGTCAATGTGTTCGTTCTGGTAGGTCACCGTAATTTCAGGGTGCTGCTGAACCCAGTTGGGGAAGAAGATGGTCCCGTTCAGCTTCTTTTCGTTAGGTACGAAGTCCAGGGCCACGTCGGTCCCAGTTGGTTCGGTCCAGGCAACCTTGTAGATACCGGGCACGAGCATCACGATGTTGGCTTCCTGATCGGTGACCCAGCGGCCAGCAACCATGCCGCCGTGGATGCGGTAGTCAACGGTGTGGTCGTTCTTAGCGTACCATTCGTATTCCCAACCGTTGTCGTAGGTGTAGATGAAGTGGGTGCCGAGGAAGTCGTCCAGGGTCTTGAATTCTTTTTCAGTCATTTGTAAGTTCCTTTCTGTTTGTGAACCAGTAAATATCAACGTGTAATTATATACATGATTTTGAAGACCTGATTATAGTATAATGATTTCAGGAAAAGGTCAAGCAAAGTTTTGCGGACCAACAATCGGAGGAAGAGCATTGGCGCAACGCAACGTTCTACAATACGTCATCTTAGGCTTACTATCGCAGCACGAACGCACTGGTTATGAGCTGTCGGCGGCCTTCACCAACGAAATCGGTGAGTTCTGGCAGGCCCAACACAGCCAAATCTATCCGCAGCTGGGTAAGCTGGAAGACCAGGGGTTCATTCAGCACGAGAAGGCACTGGCGGGTAAGAAGCTGGAGAAAAAAGTGTACCGACTCACGGATAGCGGGCGCACGTACCTGAACGACTGGGTGGGCGACGCCACGACGGCGCTGCCGGTGACCAAGGATGAATTCGCGCTGAAACTTTTCTTCATTAAGGATGCTAGCGACCCGCGGCTGCCGGGCATGCTGCAGGAACAGATTGATCTGCACCAAGAATGGCTCGCCCATTTGACCGTGCGGATGGGCGACCTGTTCACGAACGCTACGCAGCGGGCAGCAAACTTCGGCCACTACCTGGTTTTGAGCCGGGCGGTTGAACGCGAAACGGATTATTTGCGCTGGCTGCAAGAAACGGCGGCTGGGTTAAGTAGAAAGGACCATCAGTGATGAGTAACACAGATGTTCAGCGCGAACGCCTGCTGGCGAACACGAAGACGTGGATTCATGATTTTCAGGGTAACATCTCCCCGTTTATGGTCGGCGCACACGAGAATACGGCCAGCAACATGGTGCCAGACGTGCTGACTGCGCTCACGGAATACATGTACGATGAATTTGGACGCGATCAGCGGCGGTGGACGGGCGCAACGATGCGCCAGGCCCTGGATGAATTGCTGCCAATCTGGACGGACAAGTATGGCGTGAACGTCTTTGAACTGACGGATTTCATTGAGGATTACTTCATGTACCTCGAAGATAGTCACCACCTGAACAACGCGGCCACGCTTGTGGGTGCCGCTGATGACACAACTTACGGGTTAGAGTTTGCCGATGGTCAAGGCGATGATGATGGACTGCAGGCAGATTTGGAGCAACCCGTCGCGATGGTCGCGGCGGCGCGGCATTTGCCCGTGCCGATTGGTGAGCAGGAAACCGTTGCGTTTATGAATAAGTACGCGGCTGAAATCGTGCTGCTCGCCGATGATTTGACGCTCAAAGAAGCGGTGTCGCTGTCGATGCCAGCTGATGCGACCGACCTGAAGCAGTTCGCACATGACTTCTACCGGGATTATGTCCTTCCTGACCTTGATATTGAGGGCATGTTGGCGGACGCGGGGATGCCGCCACTGACGGACGACGAGGACAAGTCGAAGCTGTCGGAAAACGATATTCTGATGACCATGGTCGAACAGAGCCTGATGAACGATTCCACGCCCCTGTCGCAGGACCAACGGACACAACTCGCGTCCCGCATTGACGGCGACCCGATGCTGACCCCCGCGGCCCAGCGCCGCTTTGTTGAGCGCCACCAAGCCGTCATGGAACAATACTTCGGCGTGCCGGCCGCGAAGACTGTACCGCACAACAAGCACGGCAAGGTGATTGATTTCGCCACCGCCAAGCGCAGACTAGAAGCGGCAAGTAAAGCCAACAACGAATAGAAAGAGATTAAACCAAAAATGACTGACGTAACCCCAAAACAAATTGCAACGCTGACGACCAAGGTACACGGCTGGCTGCAAGAATTCCGCAAGAGCGAGATTTTCGCGCAGAACGTGGCCGCAAATCCCGGTGAAGCGGACATTATTGACCAGGTCATGGTCACGTTCGCAACGGAAATGCTGACTGAATATGACCGGCAGCCATCCCGCTGGACGGTCAAAACGGTGCGGGAATTGGTCACCAGTCGAGCTGCCAGCTGGGCCCAGCAGTTTGCGACGGAAGAATTCCCCGTCGACGCCGATGTTGTCCGCGATGAGATTGGGCTAGTGCTGAACTTTTTGGCCGTAGCTAAGCTGGTGCGCGGCGTTGAACCAATTGCCAAGATGCTTGGGGAACTCGACGCAGACACATTAATGGGTGCGTCTGAATCCGTGACCGCTACTGATAACGATGATTCAGTAATCGAAGCAACAATTAGTGAACACATTGGGCAGACGTTCCAGCGCGTCCAGAAGTTCTTCAAGCTGCCGGATGTGGAGAACGTTCAGGACGCAACGTTTGCGCAGGCCCATTTTGCCGACATTGTGCTGCTGGCTGAAGGGACGTCATTCATCGATCTGGCGGTGCTCGCAAGTTTGACCCTCAGCGATGGGAGCCAGGATGATTTCGTGACTGACTGGCTCCGGGAGAACGCGCTGCCCGAAATCAACGTGGCCCACCTGAAGCAGGTGATGGCGCCAATTTTTGCGGCGCACCCCGAGCTGTCTGATGACGATGTGATTCTAGGCCAGATGTACGGGGACATGGAACCTGTCAGTCCAGCCACCCGCCTGGCAATCGCGATGCGCTGCGAGCACCTTGACCTCGGGACGGCGACCATCGAGGACAAGATCAAGTTCCAGCAGGCCCACCGCCGTGTGCTGGCGGAACTGCCGGACGTCATGAACTACCTGCCCAAGGAACAACTGTCCCGGGGCGAGCGCGTGCGGCGCGGCAAGAAGAACAACGTCCTCAGCTTTGCGGCGGCCAAGAAGCTGGCCAAGAAGAATAAGCGTAAGTAACCCCCGATAAGGAGCATTGATATGAAGCAAACAGTCTACGTAATGGTATTCGCCAGCCCCGACCAGGTCGCCTCCGAAGTGTTCGCCAAGCAGGCGGACTGCCAGGCGGCCTTCCACAAGATGGTGCAGGACATCATGGCCCACTATGGGGATGAACCGAGTCTCGATATGGTGCTAGAAGACGGCGACAGCGAAGGCAACTTCGAAGACGGCTACGGCATTACCGTGCAGTGGGCGGCCAAGGACGTGCAGTAATTTGCCCAGCTGCAAAAAAAGAACTCCGCAATTTTTTGCGGAGTTCTTTTTGCTTTTAATTAACGGTTCCAAATCTGAATCCGATTGGCAGGGTCCATGTACATGCCGTCGCCAGGTTTGACGTTAAAGGCAGTGTACCACTGGCTGAAGTTCTTGACCGGCACGTTCACGCGCAAGGTTGCGGGGGCGTGGACGTCCTGCATCAGGATGGTCTTGGCGAATTCAGGCCGCATCTTGGTGCGCCAGGACAACGTGTAGGCCTTGAAGAATTCCTGCAGCTGCTCCTTGGTGACATCTGGGCCGAGGATACTGAGGGCCACGTCCATCCCGGCGTTGTCGGCGAGGTTCTCGCTGACACAGAGCTTACCGTTGACCTTGACGCCTTCGTACTCGAGACCGTCGAACTGGACGGCCATTTTCGCGGTGTCCTTGGCAAAAGCGGCTTCGTCTTCGGGGGTCCACCAGTTCTTCATGTTGCCCTCGGCGTCGAATAGGGCACCGTTGTTGTCGAAGGCGTGGGAGATTTCGTGGCCGATGGTTGCACCGGTGCCGCCAAGCTTAGCGGCTAGGCTCCAGTCGAGGTCGTAGTATGGTGGCTGCAAGATACCGGCCGGGAAGAGAATGTCGTTTTTGGTCGGGTCGTAGCATGCGTTGACCATGTGGCCCGGCATGCCCCAGACGCCGCGGTTAACGGGCTGGTCGACCTTGGCGAAGGCGTCGGCTTGGAAGACTGCCGCCATTTTTTGCACAGCAGCAAAAAGGGTGTCGTCTGTGTCCACGTGGAGCTTAGCGTAGACGGGCAGTGCCTGGTCGGGGTAACCCATCTTGATCTTCATCGTGTCGAGCTTCTGCAGCGCCTTTTCCCGGGTCGCATCGCTCAACCAAGTGTTATTGTGCAGTTGCACCTTGTATTCGGCGATAATCTGCTTGACCAGGTTGGTGATGTCGGTTTTAGCTGCCTCCCCGAAGTAGATGCGCCCGTAGTAGATGCCCACGGGTTCAGCCATGAAGCGGTTCGTGAGGCGGAACGCACTCTTTTCCTTGCTAATCGCCTCGGGCTGACCCGACAGGAAACGGCTGTATTCGCCGCCGATGATACGTAGTTCGTCGCTCAGGTAACCAGACTGGTCGATGAGTTCGGTGACGATGGCGTAGTGCAGGAACTCGGTGTAGTTGTCCGCGTTGAAGAGGGTGGAGAATTTACTGAAGGTCTTCGGCGTGTATTCGTTCAGGTGCTGGGGGTCGGCCTTGAGCTGGGCCCGCACTGCTTCCGCGAATCCGGTCCCGGCAACCTGCTGGGTGAAGTCAGCCCAGGAAATTGGGTTGTTCAGGTTCTTGACCTCGGCCGCTTCCTCGTTCGTGATGGTGAACTGGGCGGAGCGGGCGTCAAAGGCCAGAGCATCCTTGATGTACTGGTCGGCATTTGCCGCCGTAATCCCAGCTTGCAGCAGCAGTTTCTTGGCCATGGCGGACCAGGCGGCGAACATCTGCTGGTTGCTTTCACTGTCCTCCTTGTAGAGGGCGGCGTCAGGCAGGATGGTGTCGATGGCCGCGAAGTTCAGGATGTCAGTGGTGGCATCGTTCAGGTTCGCCTCAATTTGCATTTCGGCGGGCATCTGGTAGCCATCCTTTAGTAGTTCAGGGGCCGCGGCGATGAAGTCATCGAGGGTGGACAACTCGAGCAGCCGCTGAATGCGGGGCAACACGGGCGCGATGCCGGCCTTGTCGCGGGCCGCGTAATCGCTCGCCTTGATGTACAGGCGCGCTGCCGTGAGCAGTTCCTGATCATCGGTTTGCTTACTGCCATCGGCGAAGGCAGTAAGGTCGCGCCGCAGCTTCTTTTCGATTTCGTCGGTGAGGTCGCGGTCGGCGCCCACCATGGATTTGTCCGCGGGAATGACAGTACTGTTTTGCCATTCACCGTTGATGTTCATGTACAGGTCGTCTTGAATTCTAACGGTCATGTTGGTTCCTCCAAAGATTATTTTAATGCGCTTGCCACCAGTATACGCTTTCGGGCCGGTGGGTGCCAAAAATCCGCGGCGACGGGCGCGGATGTGGAGCAAATAATCCACTGCGCGCCAAATTTGGCGCCAAAAATTGCGGCTCAGCGCGCGTTTGATTAACAAATGCCAAGTTTTCGCCAAAAATTGCTGCGCGTGGGCGGTAAAACATGCGCAAACGCGAAAAGATTGGTAGAATGTAATCAGCACATTTCGTGGTGCCCAGTGCACCTAGGACGATGGAGGAATTATGACACCAGAGCAGATTGAACGAGTATTAACCACTACAGACGGTTACCTGACGGATTACGCCGCAGCCGACCGTGAACCAGTACTCGGCGACAAAGTTGTAGCAGCAGACCAGTTGCGCGTAGTTGTGCGGGCGTTCACCAAGACAATGGCTGAAGATTACGACCGCAACATTCGTAGCTGGACCGCACGCGATGCCGGGACCATTATGGCTGACCACGTCCAGGAATGGAGCGAGGCCCTGAACCTGACCGGCACCGAGATGGCCGCACTGCTTGGGGACTACGTTGAATTCCTGGCTGATGAGCACCACATCCGTTCCGCCAAGGCCATCGCCACCGCCATCATGAAGGCCGGCGTGGGTTCCGATACTGCGGACAAGAAGCCTGTTGACCGCAGCCGCGTCGACACGCTGCTGCAGGTGATGCGTGGGTTCTTCAACGTGGACGCCAGTGTGAGCGACACGGACATGCTGCAGGCCAAGTTGCCTGAAGCTATCCTCATGGGCTCGGGCCTCACGTTCACCGACCTCGCATTGCTGGCCCAAATTGCCAGCGGCGACGCGGACTTTGACCTCAAGGGCTGGCTGCACGACGTTGTGCTGCCACTCTTCAACCTCACCCGCGTTAAGGAACTGCTGGAAGAGCAGCTCGGCGAGAAGCTCAGCGATGATGCCGTTAAGAACTACGAACTGACCAGCCTGCGCGCCAGTGATGGCGAGGTTGTCAGTGACCAGCGTTTGGCGATTGCCGCTGTGATTGCGGGCACGCCACTTGTGACCGGCAGCATTGATGAAGTGAACGCACTGGCGAGTCGGTACCACGACGTCATGGTCGCCGTGCCTGACCTGGCGAAGTTCGTTGCCAAGCCTAAGCCCGAGAAGAAGGCCAAAAAGCGCGACCTGCGCGTGGGGCTGAGCATGAAGAAGGCCAAGAAGCTGCGCAGCAAGAGCAAGAAGCACAAGAAGTAAGATGATAATGCGGGCAGGACACAATGTTGTCCTGCCTTTTTTATGCACAAAAATAGCACCGAACCCATTTTCCGCTGGGCCGGTGCTATTCTCGTACGCACGGAGTTACGTGTGCGTATTTAGGAGGTCTATCTAATGAAACATCTACCATGAAAGCTAACACCTACAGCAAAGATTTTTGTGCCCCCATTGCCTAACTGTCTGCGCAGTATCGAGGGTATGAACCTCAGATTTAAAGGCGGACTCAACGCGTTAGGCGCCGAGGGGATCCTGATGGTGAAAATGTTCACTGCCGCTGCGGTAACTACCTGCGCAGTGCTGAGGGTATGAACCTCTAGCTTAAAGGTAGGTTTAGACCGTTACCGTCGCTGCGTTACTAGTTGCCACGACCGGGATACTCTTGTTTGATATGAAACCCGTTAAAACGAAACTACTAAGATGTTCATGTCCCGGAGGAGTTTTCCGCCTCCTCCTTAATTTAAGTCTACAGGGTTGCCCCAGGCGATTGCAAGCGAATACAAAATTATTTTTACCCTTTTGGCCGAGATGAATCTATATTTTTATATCTGTCCCTTCGTGAGTAACGGCAGGCTTATGATACTATCACATCTGTTATTTTCAAATCTACGGCACATCCTGGCCTAGATTTAGTTGCATATGTGCAATCTTACGCTGACCCTTGATTAATTGTCGCAAGCAGTATATAAATATAGGTAATTAGGATAATAATTATTCCAAGGTAAATTTCAAGTACAAGTTAGCCACTTCTGAAAATAACATCTAAATCAATGCG
>NZ_AYYO01000013.1 GCF_001436225.1 Lacticaseibacillus sharpeae JCM 1186 = DSM 20505
TAACGGGTTAAGGAGCTGTTACAGATAACTTGGACAAATTATTCACCAGCCACTATGTATGCACTCATGCACACTTACGAACTTGTGGCGGGACACAACTGGTGCGCCCCGCCCAGATAATGGCCGTTAATCATGCAATGTGCATTTGTAAAACCATACATTGTCACGGTCAAATATCTGCTTTATAGATTAAAACATACCGTGAAAACTTACTATTGTAAAGCACCACCGGCAGATTTCTGTCCGTTTCGAGGCCGAAAATCCGGATTTTGTGCCTGAAACCGCATGCGAAAACGCCACTTGGGCAAATGAAAAGCCGCGGCTTGCTGGCCGCGACTTTAGAGGCAAATTTTTACTGCAAGTAATTATTGAGGAACTTCGCAATCCCGTCTTCGGTATTGCTGGCGGTCTCGTACTTGGCCACCTGCTTCACCGCGTCCACGGCGTTGCCCATCGCGACGCTGACGCCGGCTTGCTTCATCATGCCGATGTCGTTCATGCCGTCACCGAAGACAATCGTGCGCTCGGCGGGGATGCCGGTCAGCTGCTGCAGCTCGTTAATGGCCGTGGCCTTGTCGATGCCGCGGGGGATGAGCTCCATGTTATCGTGGTTCGACGCGGACAGGTGCATGAGGTCGAGCTTCTGCAGGTCCGCCATCGACTGCTGCAAGCCTTCTGCATCGCGGGGACTGATGACAATCCCGTTGGTAATCTCGTGCTCGTGCTTGAGCAGGTTGGTCAGATTGCCCACCTGCTTCACGCCCACGGTCAGGCCGCTGGGTTCGAACACGCGCAGGGCCGCTTCAACGAATGCGGGTGGCGTCTGCGTGTAGTAGACGTTGTCGTCGCTGAAGTAGAAGGCGGAGAGGCCGTGCTCAGTCGTAACGCTGTTGACCGCCTTCAGGGCATCGGCGCCCAGCAAATGGTGCACGCGTTCGCCGGCAAAGTCATACACGGCGCCGTTCGCGCCAATCACGCCCGCCCGGTCGGACACTTGATCCGCCATGATTTTCGCCAGCGCGTACATCCGCCCGGTCGCCACGAAGAACTGGTGGCCGTTATCCATCGCCGCATTGAGCGCCGCAATCGTCATGGGCGACACGTGCTGGTGGTCAACCGCCAGCGTGCCATCGATGTCAGTGATAATCAAGTGTGGTTCCATTTTCGGGCCTGCCTTCGTTAGTTTTCATCTATTGTAGCACAGTGGCAGAAATCGCCTAAAATCATAATAAAAAATCACGTAAAACGACCATCCCCTTTCCGGACGGTCGTTTGCAATTATCGATGCAGGTTACGATTCTTACCGTAATAGAAGTGGGCAAACCAAGGATACGCGGCAGGTTTCTTCAACAATACATGCGTAATTGGCGGACATTTATCCTCAGCCGCAGTGCGCGTCTTGTAGTAAGCCATGGCCTGTGTATCCAGGTTCACGACGATGTAATATTGACCCGTGATTTGCTGATTGTTGATTGTGTTGTAAGTTTCACCCTTACGTGTACGGAGCAGAAGATAATGCTGATTCCAACCAAGTGTGGCAATGGCATTAACCAAAAACGAATCAGGACTAACCGCCAGCCCTTGGTCAGCCTCTTTCCCTTCTGTTGGGCGATTTAGCAACTCTAAGCCGTCCGTACCATAATCTAGGTACGCAAAATAATTGTTCCTGATGTTAATAACATGTCGATCCAAATTCGTACCATCTTCGCGATATATCTCGCTTTGCTTAGAATACTGATGGTTAGATCTGCTATTCGGAGAGGCACTACAGCCACTAACACATAGCATAAACCAAACAATCAACAATCCATAGTATCTATTCATTCAATGCTCCCTAAATAGTTTGCGCTTACATAATGATATCAACCCATTGTACCATTTATTGTGAATTTAAACGGTCCAATTTCACCCTCAGTAGTCAGTTCAACCGCAACATCATTCGCCAATCCTAGAATGGATAAATCATTTGGCGCAGCTGCAAAGTCAAATGTATCATGCAAGTATGCCAGGCAACCATACGTCCCATCTTCATGTTTTAGCCAGTTAAACGTAACCGTACAGGCATGAATCGCCATCACATAATCCTATCCAGAATTTGCGGTGGAAAAAGTAAAATCGTGTGATTTAGTATAGCTAACCTCCGTCGCACCCCAAGCGGTTAGCTATTCCCACATTGTGGTTGCAAGCTTTTCCAAAGCAACAACCTTAAAGACACCATAATTATCGTTCAAGGTCAATGTGCTGGGATTGCTTGATCCTGATTTAATTGCATGCGTCATTAGTTTGGAAGTTAGTTCATATCCTTTTGCATCACAAGCTTTAATCCCTAGTTTCCAAAGTCCCATGTTTAAAGCATTTCGAGCTTCCGGAACCTTGGCCACATCTATTTCCTTAACAGCCATTCCTTCAGCTTCGTCAGCTGCAACAATTAAATCTGTCAACCCCGCATTGAATTCTTCATCTGTAAAGTTTGTTTCTGCTTCAACATAATCGATGTAGTAATTCACGGAGGATACCCATTGCGGATATTCCTCAATAAGTTCATTAAGCTTGCTAACGGTTGCTGGCAAAATTGAATGCTTTTCCGGCGTAACAATCACTGATGTCAACTTTTCAACTTGCACAAAGTCCGTCTTTTGTGCACCCGTTTCAGCACGCACCATTATTGTTGGTGCCGCTCCTGAGACCAGTGCCAGGATACAAACTACTTTCATCAGTAAATTCTATTTAAGCATAATCCATCTCTCCTATCTATTTTGTCATCCGTCTTTTCTGCCATAGCCAGTACAATCCAAGCGTCACCATCCCCCAGAACATCCCCATCAGCAGCACCACACTGCGCCAGTAACCCGACTTATTCGCCGCCTTCGCTTTGCGTGCCAGCTGCTTGGTGTACGGTACCCGGTGGCCCGTCACCAGCAGGCGGTGCGTGTTCGCCGGCACCGGCGTACAGGTCACCAGGGTCGCAAGGTCCCGCCCAGCCTGAATCTTCAGTGCGGCCGCGTCGGTGGGCACAATCACGCGGATGTCGTCCACCTTGTACGCCCGGTGCTTGCCACCAACCGTGACGATGAACTGGTCACCCTTTTGTACCTTATGCAGGTCACTGAACATCGTCTTGGTCGGCAAACCGCTGTGGGCCGAAATAGCCGTATGCGTGCTCTTGCCGCCGACCGGTGCACTCGTGCCCGGAATGACGCCCGCGCCGTGATTCAGCGCGCTGTCGGAGACGTTGTCAAAGAGTGGCAGTTGGACGTTGATGGCCGGAATGACGATGCTGCCAAGCAGGTTGTCCGCCAGCTCTTTGCGCAGCTGGCTGGTGCCGTAGTGATCCAGGTCAATTTCTTGGCCCTGAAGCTTGGCCAACCGCTTTGACCGCCGAATCTGGGCCTGCTTGTCCGCCTCTACGCGGGCCATGTCGCGCTGCACCATTACGTAATTAATGGCGCGGGTGGCGAACGGGAACAAACAAATGAGGAGGCCGATGATGAAAATCAGGCGGCGAATAATGGTACTGACGCGGCGTTTTGGTTTCATAATCGTGTCCTCCTCTAGGGTATGTAGTGCGCGTGCAGCAGATTGCCATGTACACGCGCGTGCTATTTAGCTGTGCGGCGCTATGGGGGCTCACCCCGCTTGCCGCGATGACTTAGTGTTTGCATTGTCTGCTCCTATCTGCCGGAAGTGGCGCTTAGTCTTCCTTCTTCTTCAGGGCCGATGCACCCATCAGCGCGCCGCCGACTACCACCAGGGTGATGAGGCCGATGCCACCGGTGAGTGGGAGCTTGCCAGGAGTGTTAGGCGTGTTCTTAATTTGAGGAAGTTCAGTAACGGTGTAAGATCCCTCTTTAACTGTGAAGGTTGTGTCGGGATTTACCGGATTTACGTAACCATCTGGTGGAGCGGTTTCGACAAGAACGTAATTTCCATGTTCCAGTCCTTGAAGAATGATGTGCCCATCACTATTAGACTCAACTTCTGTCGCTTCACCTTTGGATACCCACTCAATACTTGTTGGAGCTTCCCAGGTTCCTACAAATTTAGCGTATAATTCAGTGCCCGCCTTCTGAATCTTAAATTTAGCTCCAGGTAATTTTTCATTTGTGGTACTGTCTACTTTCTTAAACTTGTAACCACCAGTCGTAATATTAGGACCATCATCCGTTTGACTGATTGGCTTGCCATCGCGGTTAAAGCTGACTACAAAGTCGTTGTTAATCTTTGTATCCGGGACCGCGTTTTCGTTGATGACAACCTGATATTCAACAACCAGTGTGTTCCCGGCTTCTTCCTCTAACCGTGTTCGCATGGAGTCATTACTCATGTCGTAGTCCATCTGCCACCAAGCAGCGTTCTCGCTACTTTCTTCTTTTGTTAGAGTAACCCCAGCAGCCTCAGGTCCAAACTTACTCATGACGTCATCATCACCAATTTTCACGCTGGAAATCTTTCTGAATGTTGTACCAACCTCGGTCATGGCATCTTTGACTGCGAACTGACTGTACAGTGCGGCTGTTTCTGCCGTATTCAGCTTGCCGATATCTTCAGGAATTACGTACTTTACTCTGTAAGTCAACACCTTACCTACTTCGAAATCGTAAAGTGGATTGTTTTCCTCGTCTACAGGATCCCCCTTAGTGTCAAGAAGAACCTTATCAACACCGTAGTTCTTAGGATAGAGTTGAATATTTTTATTCACCTCGGTCTTGCTACCCGGCATATAGACAGGCAGTGCGACCACCATCGGCAGTGCTGGCGTCATATTCTCGACTGTCGTGGTTTCTGCAATAACGTAAACTGCATTGCGAAGTACCTTGTTGTATTCAACCTGGATTGGCAAGTCTTTGAAGGTTGTCTGACCTCCATCTGCAGTCATCTGCTGCTTGCCAGCTTTGATTTTATCAGCGTTGCCCGCCAAAATCGTTGACCATTCATCCTTCAGCTTTTCGTACAGGTCTTCACCGTTTGTACCGTCAAATGCGTCGTAGAAGTATTCAGTTACATCATAAACAGTAAATCCTGCGCCATTAACTGGGTCTTGGTTCTTGAATTCATCCATCTCTACACCAGTGTTTTGGTGCAAACCGTTCAAGTCCAGCCCGTCCTTTTTGTTAATCGTAATATCAACATTGTCCCCAGTCTTGCTTGCCGCAATCGTCGGCACCGCGCCCATTATGGAGCTTGCTGCGGTCAGGGCCATTGCGATTGCGATTGTGCCGCGCCATGTGCGGCTGATCATGCTCGTCTTCATAATTTTTACTCCCTCTGATTCTGGTTTTGTCCAGAATCCTGGCTGACGCGCATTAGGTTAGTTCTTTCACTTCCCGTCTGCTGCGCCGATGCATGCGTTCACCTGTTGAACGCAAGATTGTGCGTGTCATTTTTTGCCTCTAATCCTGCTTATTTGAAATTCTGAATGTTCTTGGAGCGCATGCGCCACCAGATTGTGACCCAAGCCATGATGACCAGGCCCGCAATGATGAGGATGATGCTCCAGCCGTTGCCCAGCTGTGGCAGAATCCCACTTGGCGTCGGCTTCTTGGTGCTGGTTGTCGGTACTTCCGGTTCCGCCGGCTTGGCCGGATCCGTCGGGGTGGTTGGGGTTTGCTCCGCGTAGTTGTATACGCGCGGCTTACCCGCTTCGATGATGTTGTCTGGCAAGATGCCGGTCGGACTTTCGTAAATCTGTTCGCCGTTCACCAGCGTCCAGAGGTAATTGCCATCCTCGTCGTACATCCGGTCAGACACTTCGATTGTGACTGGCTTGTTGTCCAGAATGTAACCTGGCAAAGCTTTGATTTCATTAAACTGATAATCACCGCTCTTCAGGTACAGGTCTGGTGTGGCCACCAATCCGTTCTTGTCGGAGGTGAACACCGCCAGACGCTGATCCGTTTTCGGGTTCGTGCTGGTCACCCAGTTCAAAACCACTTGTCCCGGCGTGTAGTGACCGAGGTACAAGCGTTGACCATTCGCCCCCGCTTTAGAAATCACGTATTCAACGCCTTCAAGTCGCACCTTGTCGCCGCTGGTCGTCACCCCGAACTTGAAGAACCATGGGTCGCGTGCGTACGCGTCGTTCTTCGGGTAGATGTGGAGCGTGTTTAACACCGCGTCGGTCTGCGGGTGCCGCACGTTCATCACCACCATCAGGGGCGCGGCTGCGGCAACATCGACGTCGACTTCTGCTTGATGGCCCGTTTCGATAATGTAGTAGGCCGCCACGTGGTTGCCTTTGCGCTGCGGCAAGGTGATGCGCCCGATGCCGTCCTCGCTAAGTGCGTTGTCCGACTGGGTCACGATTCGCCCCGTCCCCGCATTGCCGCTGCCAACCAAATCCAGGTTCTGCGCGATGTCTTGCGCCGCGCTGATTTCCAGTGCCGTGTAGTCCCGGACGAATTCGTCCACCGTCTGCTTCTCCGCTAAAGCCGCTTCCAGCAAGCCCGTCGCGTTGTAGACGGCGAATTCAACGCCGTTCACGCCGACCGTCTTGGCCAGCATCGCGTCACTTGGATCTTTCAGTAACCCGTCGTTTTCGTATTGCGTGCCGTCATTACCATTCACCGAGAAGATGCGCTTATGGAGCACAATCTCCGCCGTGTCATTCGTCGCCGCTTGGGTTTCCTGCATCCCCAGAAACGGGAGTGCAAGCATGATTGCCGCGACTGCCATTAATATGCGCTTAAGCATCTTCATCACCTCCCCGGTTTTTCCGCCAGTCAGTGAGCTTCCAGAAACCTGCCGCCCCAAGTGCCAGTAGACCGACAATCAGGATGATCTGCGTGCCCATGCCACCGGTGCGTGGAAGGGCTGGTGGGGCCTTTGGCAGGTTGTTGGCCGTGATTTGAAGTTCGTTGTGCGTCTTATCACTGCCCGTCAGCGTTAGTGTTGGCTTTTGGTCGTTATTCACGTCCTTGCCCGAGTATTTGAAGTCCTTCACTTCGCCATCATCAGTGATTGTGAACGTGAAGTCACCTTCAAGTAACATGTACCCAGCTGGTGCCTCAGTTTCCGTCAGCTTGTAACTGCCCGCTGGTAGCCCCTCTTCAAAGACAAGTTTCCCCGCTGTGTTAGTTACACCACTGCTAATCAAAACGTCGGTATCCCCAGAAACTTCCCACACTTCGAACTGAGCACCAGACAAAGGCGCCTGCGTACTGTTATCGCGTTTGATTACCGTCAGACTAGTGTCCTTCAGTGGGTTTTCTGCGATATTGTTCTTGAGTGTACTGGTCAGCTTCAAACCATTAGCACCATCATCAGTAACGCTAATATTGAATTTGACCTTGCCGTCATAACCAGTCGGTGTATCGATTTCTTCAACCGTGTATTCACCAATTGGCAGATTGGTAATGGTCACCTTGCCTGAAGCATCACTGGGAACCGTGAGTGATTTGGTACTATTTGCACGCGTTACCTCGAACTTCGCTCCAGCCAGTTCCTTACCACTCAGAGACACCTTCGTGAATTCATAATTCGCGTACTTGAGTTTGTTCGTAACGGTCAATGTCGTGTTAGTCCCAATTGTAGTGGTTGCCGGAGCATACGTTGGGTTCTCGTAACCGGGAACTCGCTGTCCGCCAGCAACTTCTTCCACTACGCGGTATTCCATCAAGATTGATCCGTGGTTGATTGGAACGTCCTTGAACGTGTAGCTTGCATCGTTAGTGCTAAAGTTTTGCTCTGCCACGTTCGTCCAAACATCATTCGTTCCCTTTTTGCGATTCTGCAGGACCATCGTGATGGCCTGTCGTGTGCTCCACGCATTGTCGGCGTCCTGCCATACCTTCTTCACCGTAATGTCGCCGAGCTTCGGGAAGTCCCGAATCGACGGAATGGCGAAGTGCAGATACTTGTTATTCAAGTTGGCCAGTTCGGTCTTCTTGTTGGTCGGGTAGAAGTTACCATTCCGGTAATCATCCTTTAAGGCAACCAGGTACGTGATGCGTAGCCCTTCTTGAGCGCCATTTTCAGCACCAAGCGTTACCTTTTCCAAAACAATCTTGTCCTCAGTGAATGTCGGCTGCACGTTCTCCGCGTACTCAGGATAGTTTTCAGAGTTAGCCTCAGTTACCGTCAACGTACCATTATTCAGCGTTAATGCCGCCATTGTGACGTCGCTGATACGGGTAACTGCATCCCCCATTGGGTCGGTGAGGATACCATCGATGATCTTGGAACTGGTAATTTGCAGAATCTTGTCGAGTGCAGATTGAAGCTCTGTCAAGTTATCAGCCTGATATGTGCCAGCTGTTCCCAAAGCATTTAGTACCCTCAGCGCTCGTTCACCCGTGTAGAACCCAATTGCGAACTTTTGCGTTTTCGAATAAATCGTGTTGGCATATCTAGCTTCCGCGTGCGCAATCGTTGCACGCGCCCGTGCTTCAGCGTTAATTGTATTAATACTACCGTCATTGTTTTGGACTGAACCGTTACCCTCATAGTTAGTTTGGCCGTTTTGTCCAGTAGTATTGTTTAAAACATACCGCAAACTATTATTGGCAACCGATGCAGTCGCACGATTCAATGATGCCTGAACTGAGCGTTGCTCACCGTCAGAATCGTAGTAGTATTGATTGGTTCCAGCAGCGGCTGAAAATGTTGGGTCACCATCAGATACAACAATCATTACCTTGGCAACATTATCGCGTGCGCCAAGATTTTTGTTCATTAACAAATTTAACCCAGCGTCCAGTCCAATAAAAGTAGGCGTCCCCCCCAAAGGATCATTACCGGTAAATACTTCATGATCCATCAAAGTTTGTGCACTGCTGGTATAGCCGTCAAATTGAGGATTTTCCGTGTTGATTGAGTCGGCGTCACTAAATGAAGCAATCTCTGCATAAGGTCGCCCAGAGGATGTTGAGTTGGTTGTACCTCCAAACACAGACATACCGATTTGAATACCATTACCACGGCTTAGAAGCTCAGTTGAGAAATTCTGGACCGCAGTTTGCAGCCGCTTCCATCTGGTCGGCGCACTTGAGTTACTACTGTCCCTATCATTCATGCTCCCAGACTTGTCAATCACCAGCACCACGTCGAGGTCCGGCAACGTTTCAATCGCATCCCCAATTACATCGAGCTGCACTTGATATTCGTTCTCGTTACCCGTGGGTTGCACACTCTTCTTGGTGTAAACATTGTACTGGTCCACACCCTCAATACCCGTGTAGCGACTATAGCCTTTTTCAAACAGCGTCCCCTGATTCAAAATCGAGGTCACCGTGGTGTCAGCAGTCGACGTTCCTGACTGATTGTACGCATAGTTGCGCACATCGGCATTGCTGGTGGCTTTGTCTGCTGTCGTAATGTGCTGGTTCGTGTTGTTTTCAGGATAGGTTCCCTTTGCATCCACGTCCGTCACATACTTAAACTGATCATCCGGGTTCGTACTACCCGCCCGATTCAGCAGTAACGGTGCTGCATATGCGAGCCGTGCCTCAGCTGCTTGCTGTTCTTCTTGCTTTGCTTCAACTTCCTTCGCCGGTGCTGCTTCTTCTTGCAGCTGCGGCTTAGCGACATTCACCGGAGTTTCGTCCGCAACGATTTCCGTTTCGGGTTCGGTTGCGTCCTCCTTCTCTGGTGTTTCGGTTGCCGGAATTTCCGGTGCCGCGACCACCTTGGCCGTTGCATCGGTGCCCGTCAGCAGGTCCGGTGTCTCCTGACCCATCAGCTGGCTGTCCAGTTGCACCCAGACTGCCAGTTGCTTGGCGTCAAGTGGCGTGGTTACGGTCAGCGTCCCGTCACTTTCGGCGGTGTATTCGGCTTCCCGGAACCAGTCGTCATCTTCTGCTTGCTTGAGGTCACCCTCTTTGCGTTGCACCGTGCCCGTGCCATCTTCGGCTTGGGCGAGCCGAACGCGAATCGCGCGCTGCGTTGCATCGTCGGTCAGTGCCCGCTTTTTGTAGTGCAGTGTCCACTCAATGGCGTCCTCCGCCACTTCGCTGGTCACACTGACACGGGCGAGATCGTTATCCAGTACGACCTGCTCCTCGCGGGCGTTCACCGTGTTCGAGCTCGTCAGCCCGAACACGCCTTGCACCTGCATCAATATCAGTGCGAACACCGCGATGCCCGTCAATAACTTGCGCATGTTGCTCCTCCTTTCGTTTAGATGGGGGGAGTGCAGGTCAGCACGTCCCCAGAAGCGTGTCTCGTCTGCATGCCGGTAATCACCTCTTTCTATGCGTCGTTTGAAGTTTCCCTATAATTTAAGTCTAAATGATTGCATAGGCTGAGTGATATAAAAACACGTGTTATATACAAAAATATTTATGCACAAGGTTCGCGCCTTGTTATATCAAAGAAAACGGATACATTTAGCTTGACAAAAAATTTCTAAATAACACCCGTTTTCGCATTCGACTAACAAATTGTAAGCAAATGTGGAATTTTGGCCACGCAAAAAGCGGTCCCTCCAGGCGCATTTTCTGCTACTGGTGAGACCGCTCATTTCAGGCAGTGACTAACGCGCCACTGCGGTTTTTTCGTTGAGGTACCATTGTTCTAACGTAGGTTGTGCGCTGCCGTCTTCGGCAAAGGTAATCCCGAGTGCACTGATTAGGTGCGCCAGGTTCTGGCCGCGACTCTTAATCAGCCCCGTGAGCAACTCGTCACTGTGCAAAGCAGAGTTCTCCATCAAGTACTGGTTGATGTCGGCGATGTACCCTGACCGTTCAAGTTGGGCGAACACGTCGAGCCCCTCCGTCCGGAAGTACCGGAGATAGAAGCGGCCAAACTGAGTAAGCGCAACGGATTGTGCTGGTTCTGAAAGCTGATCGAACTGCAGATTATTTTCTGCCATTATTGAATCCTCCTCCATTAGTGGACTAATTCACATTCACTATAATTTTAGGGCTTGACCTGCAAATGCGCAAGTTCTGGGCAAGGCAATGCGGTAACAATAGCGTTACGTTTATGGGCACTGCCGCAACAAAGTGGTACCCACCTAAATGCCCGCCCGACAGCCGATAAAGCGCAATCATGCAACATTGTAAGATTTGTTTACGTTGGGCCAAAAAGTGATTTTAACGGTTGGCAAAGCCGGCAGATGGTTCTAAAATGCCCCATATCAACGAGATTGGAGGACTGCATAATGGCTAAGATTACCGTACAACCAGGTGACGTGCTCACCGCGAAAGTACACGAGGACATGAAGAAACAGTTCAAAGGCAAGGTGATGAAGAATTACGAACACGCCGCAATGCTCGAAATCACCGAATTTGATGCCGCCACTGACGGTCCTAATATTCCCGAGTTAAACGGACGCATAGTCGTTAGCTTGAAGAATGTTCGTGCCGTGAACGGCAAACGCGTGGCTAAGGGCGACGAGGTCGTGCCTGTGCCAACTGAGGAACCAGAGACCCCGATGCGTAAACGCGCATAACGTCGCCAATTAATTCATAACGACATTCCCATACAAAAAGATCGTCAGCACGCAGCTGGCGATCTTTTTTAGGCTGCACGTCGCCCGAATATTACCCAGGAAATAACAAAGCCTAGTAATGCCGGCACCGTCCAGCCCAAGCCCTGACTGAATCCGGGCAGATACTGACCAAGCGCAAGCACATTTGCCAGCAGCCCTTGATGCAAAGATGCGGGCAGTGCGTTGAGCCCATCCAGAATTGCCGGAATCAGCACAAAGGCAATCGTGGTCACGTACACGCCTTGCCGGTCGTGGAAAATGCGCGAAAGTAAGCCGAGCAGAATCAGCACGATGGCGATGGGGTACAGAAAATCGAGGAACGGCTCGGAAATCGCGATGATTTGGTTCAAGCCAATGTTGGCGAGAATCAGCGGGACCCCGGCGGCACCGGCAATCAACCACTGGTAGTTCTCCCGCGGAAACAGCTCCTTGAACGTGTCGCCGAACGCAGTGATGAGCCCGACCCCAGTCTTGAGGCACGCCAGAATCACGATGATGGCGGTCAGGATACTGCCGAGCGTGCCGAAGTAATAGCGCGCGATTTCGGCGATGATGATGCCGCCGTTGCTGGCGCGGTCGAATTCACCCAGCGCCGTGACCCCCATGTACGCCAGAACCGCGTAGATTAAAGCCATCAGGACAGCGGCGATGGCACCGGCTTTGAGCGTGCCCATGGCGATGGCTTGCGGCCGACGCACGCCCAGACCCTGAATCGCCTTCACCACGATGATGCCGAATGCCAGCCCCGCCAGCGCGTCCATGGTCATGTACCCAGAACTGAAACCAGTACTGAAGGCCATGTGCTTGTACTCGGCCACGGGCGCCGCATGCAGCCCGCCCATGGGAAAAATAATAACAAAGCCGAGCAGCAGCGCCAGCGCCACGAGGAATGCCGGCGTCAGCACTTTACCAATATAGAACATAATCCGCCCGGGTTTGCGGGCCAGCAGCCACGCAACGCCGAAGAACAGCAGGGAGAAAATGGCGAGGGCCACGTGCTGGTAACGGTCCGGAATGAACGGGTCGAGGCCAATCTCATACGAAATCGTGGCCAGGCGTGGCGTCGCGAACAGCGGCCCGATGCCCAGGTACAGGATAACGGTGAACGCGTACGCGAACGGGCGCCCCACCTTCGCGGCCAGCCCGAAGACTCCGTCCGTGCGGCTCATCCCGATAGCGGCAACGGCCAGCAGTGGCAGTCCCACCCCCGAAATGAGGAACCCGATGACCGCGGGCAGAATATGATTACCAGCTGACTGCCCCAGAAAAACCGGGAAAATCAGGTTCCCGGCCCCGAAGAACAGGCCAAAAAGCATGGTCCCGATTAAAAACAGGTCGCGCCGGGATAGCCGTTTGTTATCCATGATCGCAGTTTCCTCCATAATGATGGCCAAGAAGCGACTTCTTGGCCATTGGTTTTGTGACGTATTTATTTATATCTGTCACATTTTATCATCAATTTAATAATGCTTCCAGTTTAGTTAAGCACACCCGGGGGGCGTTTCGCAAACAAAATTGCGGATAGGCATGTTATGATAGAAACATCGTTTTAATGGAGGTCCAAAATGTCCAGCAATTTTCCCATCACTGAGCGCTTGCCCATCGGCATGTTGCTGGCGGCCAACGCCGGTGCGCTTGACGCATATACATACGTGGCCCACGGTGGCGTGTTCGCCGGCCTGCAAACCGGGAACATGATCCTCATGGGGGTCAGCGCCGGCCGCGGCGACTGGCGCGATTTTGTCGCCCACCTCATCCCGTTCCTCGTATTCGGCGTCGGCACGGCGATCATTCGCAGCCTGCAGCACGCCCTGAACACGCGTGAAGCCAAACGGCGGCGGGCAGTCATCGTATTGCTGTTCGAAGCCGCGATGGCCGTGGTCACGTCACTGGTCGCCCCCTACGTCTCGGACACCGTCACGAGCTCCCTGGTGGCCATCATCGCTGCCGCCCAGCTGCAAGAATTCCGGCGGCTGAACGGTAAGCCGTACATGTCCATCATGATGACGGGGAACCTGCGGACCGCATCGGAAGGATTCTACGACTGGCTGGTGCACCGCGACCACAAGCAGCTCAAGACCGCTACCGATGCCGCCGCCACCATCATCGTGCTCATCATCGGTGCCACCGTCTCTGGCCTGGCCGCCCACCTGATTGGCAGTGCCGGCATTGCCATCGCCGCCCCAATCTTGATTGCGGCGGTCATCTACATCCGCACGGCCAAGGTCGCAGCATAATTCAGCAACACATTCGCACCATATTTCCCGGGAAATACTTCTATCAAACGACTAAAGCGGAAAATCGCAGTGTTACGGGCGTCTAAGAACGTTTTACCATACCAACATCATATAATACGCTGATGGAATGTGCCACAGATGTGCCACCCTAATAAGTAAGACTGTCGTGTTCAGGCGGTCTTATTTTGCAATCCGTCCATGATAAGTTGAACCGACTTGTTGTATGCTTTCTTAGGTATATTTGCTCTGTGCTAATATTCATCGCCGTTCCTTCAGATTAAGGAGAGAGTTGTACGACCGTCATAAGACTATACGGACTAATCGTAGGAAGAGGCCAAGACATAACTCCAGCATCCGATCATAACACGACTGTCCACAATCTACGAGCATCGAGTCCGTAACAGTGCTATCTCGCCAAAAACAGTGAGACTCGTTGATTTCACAATGTTTTCAACACATTGCTACTTCGTTGTAGATGACCAAAATAACCGCCAAAAAGTGGATTCCGGTCGGATTCACGTGCAAGTCGTGCTTGACGTGGTGTGTGGGAACATGTAGTGACATGGCAGGAATACGGTTGGATTTTATCAGGACCAGTAAAGTTTCAGTCCATCGGAAGTAAACTCAAGTGAGTTGCGTCGTTCATTAATTTTTGCGAGGCTAAAAATACTATTTGTTCCGAAAGTACTTGATGCTAAGGACTTTTTTCTCCCCGATTTATGTTACAAAGCTTAAAATTTTGGGGTGGTGTAAACTAGGATGAGGTATTGTGAAAACAATTTCATTTAGAGTATACTTTTTCTTGAGTTGGAAGCTGAGCTGCGGAGGGGTATGATGGCAAATTGGTTGCAGAAGTTTATTTATTTGAGCTCGAATGCTGTTCCGCTACTTGTAATAATTGCAATAATTTGGCAAATTCAATTGAAGACGTGGACAGTACCGATTGTTTTACTGGTCATATCGATAGTATTAGTGTTCTCGTTCATTCTCAGCTTTTCTTTTGGGATGAAGCATTTGTCCCGCAAGACCATAAATGTTAGTGGCGTAGAATCCCAGGATAGTTGGATGTTTGGGTTTATTGTTGCGTATTTACTTCCATTTGGTTGTCTGGTGATTAAGGATTACAACAAGTTCATAGTTTTTGTAGTCCTTTCACTTTTGGTGCTCGTAGGCCTTTCCGCAGTTGTTACATTTCCCAATTTTTGGCTGTTTGTCATTGGATATCATTTCTACAAATTGGAAATGGATGGCATTGGAATGAAAGACATTCTTCTGATAAGCAAGAAAAAACGGCTTCGTAGCAAAAAGGACGTAAGGGTTGCAATTCGTATGTTTGAAAAAATTCTGATAGATACTAGTGGGGATAGATAATGTTTGAAAATAGCTCAATATTTGCGTTGGTTGATTGCGAGGACTCTACCGAACCTTACTTGATTGATGTTGATGACGAAACTCGTGCGGACATTTCATTGATTTTTTCAAATGAGGTTCAACGAATGATGAATAAACAAGAGATTGCATTTGACGGAAAATATAAACCCAGCTCTGATGAACTACTTTCAATTAACGATTTTGTGATCCCAAACACGATCTTTGATGCTGTTAGGGATCCCTTGTCGGTGCCCACGCTTAAGCGTGATGGCGATGATTCTCCTAGTATTAGAGCAATATTTGTCGGTGAGAGAGATGAGTCTGGAGAAAATGAATCGTTTACAATTGCCTTACAGCGTTTTCGAAATGATCAATACTTGTCAACAAAACGGCTTAGTCTCTTTTACGATAACCAAACATTTAAGAGGGAAAAACGTTGGGGTATCGGGGTAGGATGTAATGTAGATTGTGTGTTTTTATCAACAAAACTACAATTTGAGTCGTATTATTATGCGCGGCAAGTTTTCGATCTTAGCCAGTATTACCGTTCTGCGACTGATATTGAGGTGGAAACGTTTAGTCAATCTGGCGTGTTGGAAATTAACCACCCAGATAAGTTTGTTCAACTTGCCGATACTTGGGTAAGAAGAAAGATCGCATCAATCAATGACTCGCATGTTCTCAAGGATTATAATGCCATTGACATTCAGAAGCAGGCGAAATCAATCGGACTTCATATTGATGTGATGAAAAGCAAAGTAGTGCTGCCGGATGATAAGCAATCATTGAAGGAAATATTGGGCTTCCTTGATGAGGAAGTGTATAAGGGTGCATTCTCTGAATCAACATTTATTACAAACTCAAAACGAAAAGTACATGAAAAATAACGTTGTGCACACTATTGTTTTTGGCCGCAAGAGTTTTGAAACTAGGGGATGAAATAATTTGACCAGACGTTTTTACACATATGGAAACACAACCGTCCGAAGTGCAGTCCGCTTTCCGGGGGGCCTTACGGTACTTGTGGACAAAGGCTTCAGTGGCAATCTTGACGGTAAGGCGAGAGAAACAGAGTATAGTCTTGCCTTAGATGCTGCTGGTATTATTAACAAGAGTACGACCTCTGATGATCAGTCATCTGTTGCGCGTAAGTGGCGTTCAGCTTTCGACAAGAACGGCTTTATTACGCCCAAGTTTCGTGCAAAAAAGGCGACCGTACCGGTGCTACAGCAAGTTATCGCTAAACATCCGGAAATGGATCTGTCTTCAAAGCCTTATCAGATTACGCCACAAGGTCGGCGCCTTGCGCAAGCTACCACTACGTATGAAATGCAGGATACAATGTTGCGCGCCTTGCTCGGGATTCAGATTGATGCAGATGATGTTACCACAGCGAAATTTAAGCCTTTTGTTTTCGCATTACAGGTTATGGCTGCGTTGCGTGCGAAAAAGCAAGATAAAGGTGTGAATGAGAAAGAACTTGTTCTAATTGGCAATGTCACCGATCATTCGCAGGCCTCAGCAGTAGCAAATGAAATTATTTCCTATCGAATTGAACGTGATAAGGTCAGTGGCAAACAAAATAAATCAAAGTTTGATGCCAGTTACCTGTCCCCGTTGGCTGAAGAATGTGGGGTCAAGTATGAGTCTCTGGCAACATATACGAATCCAAATTTCAATTATATGTTGACGACAGGTTTGTTTTCTCGGCAAGGGAAGCGTCTGGTATTCAATGAAGAACGGATAGACGTCATAAACGCAATTCTTCAAACAGAGCCACAGATTATTTCGGATGACGTTGAGTATTATTATCAATTATGGAATGGCTATCCACTGCCCACTGATGACGCTGATGTCCTAATTCGGTCGATAAAGCGGCTGGCTGCCAAGCTGGAGCGCTCATATACAGATGCTGAATTACCAACTGAAGTTCCAGATCTCAAATTGTTCTTGATTCAACTTCAAATGGAAGATGACGCCGTTCACGAGCATTCGTATGCTCGCGAGCAATCAACTGATGACAACATTGAAGAAATTATCCAATATTTCCATGTGATAAACGGTGATCGGGGAAATGGTGAGGTCTTTGAAAATGCTAAGGCTAACGCTAAGTTTGATATGCCAACGTACCTTGAATGGACGTCTTGGCGTGCATTTCTTGCAATTGATGGCTTGGTGAACACACCCGATAAAGCACGTGGCTTCAACGTTGACCAAGATCTCTATCCGATTGGTAATGCTCCAGGCGGCCGTCCAGACATTGTACTTGAATACGAGGGATTCATTCTTGTTGTTGAGGTTACTCTGACCACAACGTCACGCCAAGAAGCGGCAGAAGCAGAGCCGGTAAGACGTCATGTGGCTGGGATTCAAGCGAAGCATCCGGAAAAGCCGGTGTATGGCCTGTTTTTAGCAAAGACCATCGACAATAATACGGCCGAGATGTTCCGTGTAGGTTTGTGGTACGATAAGAATGACCCCTATTTTGTCAATATTGTGCCAATGACCTTGACGCAGTTTATTCATGTGATGCAAGAATTCCAAGAAATTCGATTTGATAACACAAAAGTTGAACGCTTGGTTGAGAAGTGTTTGATCCCAAGAAATGCTACAGTTGGTCTTTGGAAGCACGAAATCGCGCATACGGTTGATGTTTACCAGTATAATTGAGTACTGCAACAGAACAAGCTGGCAAACTGCGTGTCACGCATTGTTTACCAGCTTGTTTTTTATTGGGCTATAAAAAGGTATTCCTTGACCTGGTTGTTCTTAATGTTTTTCGTTTGATTGGCAAACGAGTATTTATGGTTAACACTGAATAATTGTACCGATGAGAATTCTTTCTCTAGCATGCTGAGTAATTCAGTCTTAGTGGGCAACGAGTTGGACGAGTAGGAGAGGATGATTTTCTGATTTCGATATTTATGAAATAGAAATTCGAATGCCTCATACGTCCCTTTCTGCGTTGAAAACGGAGTTACGTAGTTCTTGAATTTTTTAGTCTTGGTGTGTTCTTGGATGGTCACACCTTGCCAATTTCTGGCAATTCCTTCAACAAAATGATAGCGCCGTACGTAGTCATTGTCACTCAACTTGCTGAAGTAAGGGGGATCCATGTAGATCAAATCTGCAGTTTCTTCCAGTTCTAGTGCATCACTATTGAAGGCGACATTTTTTTGAGAGTTATCGAAGATTGCCGCGTTGATATCACGTGCAGCCTCAATAAATTGCTGCTGCAGAGTAATTTGGAGATCACGTCTTCCATCATCATATCGATTACCAGTGTAGGTGAAGATGCCTCGGGGTCGCTTTTTCATGCAAGCACGAACCAGCGCAGCGGTAACAATGGCACGTTCATATTCGTTTGATACTGACGATAGGTTAGCGCGAATTGTGTCGATGAACAAGTTATCAATGTCGTCGAAGTACAGGTCTTTAAAAATTGTCTCGACGAACTCGTCGTTTGTCCTTGGCGTTTGCATCACTCGTTCCAGTGTTTCATCTGAAAGCGATACGTTATTGTTCTCAATCATTGCTTTAGTGAATGTGGAAGAAAAGGTCATGAAATCATTGCTGTAAACTTGCTTGCCCATAGCCTTGAACAAATAGCTAACTGTTCCACTCCCACTAAAAAGATCGAGCACGCTATCGAACTGAAGCTTCTCAGCGGCTGCGGCGATGTAAGGCAATAGTTTCTCCTTACTGCCCATGTAGCGTGTCGACGGATATTCGCTGGCCTGGTGTAAAAAGTTAGCTGTTGATGGTACCAATTCGTGATCAAGCTCGTAGTTACGGACAAGAATATCCTCACCGGATCGAGTGGCAGATTTACTACTGATCATTCGTTTTGTTTGAACTACTTCGCAATGATATTGTGCGTACAATTGCTGGATTAATGGGTGGTTGGAATTGGTTAACAATATATGGCATCCGAGATCAGTCAATCGTTGCACCTCAGCAGCAAGCTTCTTTTGATCTTCTTCACCAAATTGGTTGGCAGTGTAACGCTTGAAGTCAGCATACTTCGAAACTGGCATGTACGGAGGGTCGAGGAAAATCAGGTCGCCTGGCTGCGCGTATTTTGCAAGCACGTCCAAGTAATCACCTTCGACGATGGTTGCATCCTTCAGAGCACGACTGGCAGCACGTAAGTTAGCTTCATCAAGAATCTTGGGGTTCTTGTATTTTCCAAAGGGTACATTAAATTCACCTTTGCGATTTACACGGTACAGCCCATTGAAATCAGTCTTGTTAAGATAGATCGTTCGTGCTGCTCGCTCCACATTGCTTAGGGTTTGTGTGTCCTGTGAACGGACCTCATAAAACATATCCTTGTCATACTTGTATTTTGCCAAAGCCGAGATCAAGGATTCCACATCTTTAGCCACAGTTTGATAAAGGTTGATGATTTCTGCATTTGCATCTGCAATGATGCTTTTCTTAGGCTCTAAGTTAAAGAAAAGCGCACCACCACCAAAAAATGGCTCGATATAATTATTGTAAGTCAGTGGTAAGTTTTCCGACAAAATTTCCAGCATCTGTCCCTTACCACCAGCCCATTTCAAAATAGGCTTGGCGACGTTATCTTCTGTCATGAGTTCTATCTGTCCAATCTGCATAGTGTGATCATCCCATTATAACAAAATTGAGAACGGCCGTTTGCAGGATCCTCACCCGTTGGTAAATATTTTGGTATATTCACTGGATGATTGGTTATTTGAAAAAGATGCTTTGCCAGGTATCTGTTGAGAATTCTACGCCTACTCAGGATTGAACTTGTCTTGATTGAAAGTCTTGATTGCTTCAATTTCCTGATAGATTCGGTCGATTTCCTTCACTGGCAATTGTCGATAGTGTGACGGACTTTCGATTACCCGACCGTTGTGATCAAGATTCAGCGGAATACCATCCTCGTCCATTTCGATATATGGTGCAAAAAATTTGGCTATCTCGTTGATTTGATCGACGAGATAGTCTATTTGCCGTGGCGAGAAGTCTTCTAGTTGATGGGTCAACTGATGGACTTCCTTGAGCTTAGGCAAATATTCATCCACTCGGTCGAGAATCGCGGGGATGCTTTGGATCTCTTGCTCGTCGGGTGAGCCTAGTAAGTCTACTGGTGTGACGTTGAAGAAGCGGGCTAGTCGATTCAGCGTGTCAAAGCTTGGGCTACGTTTGTTGCGTTCAATCTTGGAGATGGTGTTGGGCTGCACTTCTATTGCCTGGGCGAGTTGTTCTTGCGTCATATCATGCTTTTCACGCAGGCGTTTGACGTTTGGACCTAAGTTTTCTATCATGTTGATCACCTCAGATTCATCATAATCTGGGCATAGGTTCAGGGCAACTTTTTAGTCCTAGTGATTGGCAAATGGATGACCTACTTCGATGATTGAAGATACCATGAATCACTCGTTATGATATTGGTAACAAGTGAGCCACGCCACTTGAATAAGACGAAAGGAGCCTCGCCGCCGCGCGCGGCGTGCAGCGCGAAAGCCGCAAGCGCGAGCGGCGGCGGTCGGCGTTAGCCGGCCGCTGTAGCCCCCAGTGTCTAATAGGGGGGCAAATACAAGTAACAAGAAATCCGACGGTAGGCATAAAGCGCCTGTGGCACGGCCTTACCGTATAGGTAAAACGCCGAATTGCTGTTAGGACGCTTGGAAAGGAGCTAACATGCTCAAAGACTTAAACTTAATTGGCGGCATGACCAACAAAGATTGGCTTGATCAAGTCCACGACGAAATGCGCGATAACAATATTACTCAAGGTCAGCTCGCAGACATGGCTAATTACAGCCGGTCACACCTGAATCAACTGCTGGGTCGCAAGAAGCCGCTCAACGATAAAGCCCGATTAGAACTGACGTTGGCGTTGCGTGCGTTGACCGGTCAGAATAATCTGGACGTCTGTATCGACTATCTCAGCGTCACCTTCAAGACGCACGACTACGAAGAGTTGATTAACGAACTGTTCCAAATCAGCCCGATCCATTTCAATCTCCACGACGGCGCTCACTACGGCTATTCAGCAACCTTGACATGCGGTGAGATCAAGATGATGTTATCACCTTACCAAGATGTGGATGCCGAAGATTACAACCCGAAAGACGACAGTGGCACAATGATTGAGCTGAAAGGTCAAGGTTGTCGCTACGTCGAATCGTATCTGCAATCGCAACATCGAACTTGGTACGATTTTCTCGAAACTTGTCTCAAACTGGATTGCCACTTCACCCGACTTGATTTAGCCATCAACGACCGCAACGGATTACTAGATGTGCCAACACTAATTGAGAAGTGCGACCATGATGAATTCAGCTCACGCTTTCGCGGGTTCAGGGACAACCGCACCAAACAGTGGCACGCCTCTGGGCGCACCTTGTACCTTGGTTCGCCACAAAGCGAAGTCAATTTCTGTATCTACGACAAGGCATTTGAGCAACATCAGAAACACCCAGAAATCGCCATTGAAGATCAACCGATCCGTACTCGCTTTGAAGTGCGGCTACGCCGCGAACGTGCCGCCACAGCGGTTGAACATCTATTGGCGACGCGCGATCCCGAACAAGTCGTGTTCGGCATCATCAATCAGTATCTGCGTTTCTTGACGCCAAGTCATAAACCCAGAAGTGAGTGGGTGTTAGATCCTCGTTGGGCGGCGTTCATCGGTAACAATCGGGATAAGCTGCGACTTTCCACTAATCCAGAACCGTTAAACTATGACCATATTACGCGGTGGTTGAGAAATCAAGTCGCACCCTCACTCAAGATGTTGCAGTTGATTGACCAGTACAATAACACAAACGAACTCAAAGCCATCATCGACAGTGGTAAGTTGACGCAACGCCACTGGGACGTGATCCACCATTTTCAGCACCAACGCAACGGTGTTATGACCGATTCAAAGCAACGTGAGAAATCAAAAAAGAGCGACTACGCCGACCAAAGCAAGTAGTCACCCTTCACAGATAAAATATGGGTTCTATCTGGTTTGATTATCTCACTCCCACCAAACTTTAGGAAGTGATTTGATTGAATATTAACGTACCAGAACAGCCAGTCTTCCTGACGATGACTAGAGCTGACCTTATCAAGCTGGGGTACAGTCCAGCGCAAGCAAGCCGTATCATCAAAATGGCAAAAGAGTTGTTGCTCAAACGTGGCCTTGGATGGTACGGTAAGAAAGGCGTAGACCGTGTTCCAGTGGAAGCAGTAGACGCAGTATTAGGCTTGAAACTAAGCCAACTTGAGGGTGCACCAAGTGGCCTTTCCGCAGTTAAGGAGGAACTATCTTGACTACGAAAGACCATATTACCAAACAGGCGGACGGCACTTTTAGCTTCCGCGTAAGCTTAGGAACTGACAAACGAACTGGCAAACGAATTCAAAAACGTGCCAGCGGCTTCAAAACGAAAACGGAGGCGAAAAAAGCAAGAGTTGCAATGTTGGCGGCGGGGATCGCCGATGATGAGGACATCAAGCAGACTAAGTTTGTCGACTTTATGGAAGACGTGTTCAAGCCTTGGTACAAAACCCAAGTAAAGCCACGCACCTACCGTCAGCGGCTAGTCTTGATGAACAGTGAGTATCTGACTAGGTTCAACGACATCATCATTGACCAAATTCGGCCGATTGATGTGCAACATTGGCAAGTCAGCGTACTCAAAGACTGTAAGCAATCCTATGCGCGTACCATCAACATTATGTTAGGCCAAGTGCTTGAACGTGCTAAGGCGCTTGGTATCATCAACGAGAATCCAGTACGGGTCGTTGGCCTCATCAAAAAGAAGAAAGCGAAGATCAATTTCTGGACGCAAGCCGACTTCCAAAAGGTACTCGCCAAGACGAACACCAACACGTACACTGGCCGCTTTGATTACACGATGTTGTGGTTCATGTTCATGTCTGGCTTGCGTAGCGGTGAAGCACGGGCGTTAAAGTGGACAGACGTTGATCTTGAAGCTAAGACGGTGAACATCAATAAGACCATGGACTATCACAACCGCAACTGGTTTGAAACTCCAGCGCCAAAGACTGCCGCCAGTCGCCGTACCGTGGCGCTTGATGATGATACCATTGCGTGCTTAGATGCGTGGCAGGTCGCACAAGCGGCGATGGTGACGTCCGAGTGGGTATTCTCACGTGATGGGATTCCGTGCTCTGACGGGCAATTTTTGGATATTGTGGACGCGTACAGTACACTCGCCAAAGTTCAGCGGATTACCGTGCATGGCCTCCGCCACTCGCATGTGTCGCTGTTGATCAGTCTCGGTGAAAACCCGCTCCAGATTAAAGAACGTCTGGGACATGAGGACATCGAAACGACGCTCGGCACTTACGGTCATCTTTACCCCAACAGTAACTTTGAAGTCGCAAAAAAGCTCAACGGGATATTCTCCAAGGAGGTGCCCGATGAGCCAAAATAATTTGAAAAGGGTCAAAACTGTGCCACAGTAAAATCGGTGGTGCTAGAAACCTTGATACCACGGGACGGGCGCGAGATGTGCCACTGTTCCCGGGAAATACTCAGCAAAACTAAAGAGGCAAAATCATGATTGAAATCTACACAGACGGCGGCAACCGTAACCACGGCAACTTCGCGGGCGGCAGCGTCAAAACCACCGACCCCAGCGCGTGGGCGGCACTGCTCATTTACGGTGAACACGAGAAAATGCTCACGGATGGCGAATTCGGCCGCACCAACAACTACATGGAAATCATGGCGGTCATCCAGGGACTCACCGCGATGAAGCGTACCGACCTTGCCGTCACCGTCTTCTCGGATTCCGCCTACGTCATCAACACCATGCAGCAGAAGTGGTACGTGAAGTGGCAACAGAACAACTGGCAAAAAGGCGGCAAGCCCGTCAAGAACGCCGCACTCTGGCAGCAGCTCCTCGCCCAGGTCGCCCGCTTCGACGACCTGACGTTCCAAAAGGTCAAAGGCCACGCCAACAACAAGAATAACAACCGCGTCGACGAGGCCCTGAACAAGACCATGGACCGGCTCGAACGCGAGCAATAAGCACGCAGACAAAAAGACCCCGACTCAAATTGAGTCGGGGTCTTTTGCACATTACAGCTTGCTCATCACGTATTCCATGTTGGCAAGGACTGTCTTGCGGCCGATCAGTTCCAGAGTTTCTGGCAACTGCGGACCGTGCATCACGCGGGTCGTGGCAATCCGGATTGGCATGTAGAGCTTGCGGCCCTTTGCCCCGGTTTCGTCGCGGACTTCATTCGTTGCGTTCTTGATGTTGAGCGCACTGAACGGGGTGATGGTCTGCATCTTCTTGTAGAAGGCGTCGATAACTGGCTTAGCCTGGTCGTCGGCGATTTCCTGCATGTCTTCGTCGGTCAGTTCGGCTGGCTCGCTGAAGAACAGTGCGGCATCGTCCACAATCTGGGCGGTGTAAGACATCTGCTGCTTGTAGAGGTTAGTCACCTGACGGACCCATTCGATGGTCTTGAGATCTGGGTCAGCTTCAACCTTACCAGCCTTAATCAGGTTGTTCAGCGCGAGGCCGGCGATTTCGTTCTCATCGGAGTTCTTGACGTACTGGTTGTTCACCCATTCAAGCTTCTTCTGGTCGAACTTAGCTGGGCTCTTGCTCAGGCGTTCTGGATCGAACTGCTTGATGAACTGCTTCTTGGTGAAGATTTCGCTTTCACCCTTTGGCGACCAGCCAAGCAGGGTGATGAAGTTGAACATTGCTTGTGGCAGGTAACCTAGTTCCTTGTACTGTTCGATGAACTGCAGGATGGTTTCGTCACGCTTGGACAGCTTCTTCCCGGTTTCGGTGTTGATGATCAGGGTCATGTGGCCGAACACTGGGTGTTCCCAACCGAATGCTTCGTAAATCGCCATCTGCTTAGGCGTGTTGGCGATGTGGTCGTCCCCACGGAGCACGTGGCTGATTTCCATCAAGTGGTCATCGATGACAACCGCGAAGTTGTACGTTGGCATGCCGTCGCGCTTCTGGATAACGAAGTCGCCCCCGATAGAATCGGAGTCGATGGAGATGTCACCCTTAACGATGTCGTTCCAGGTGTAGTTGTGGTCAGCAGGAATGTGGAAACGAATAACAGGTTCCAGACCCTTGGCCTTGGCTGCGGCGATTGCGGCTGCCTTCTCGTCCTCGCTCATGCCTTCGTATTCGTAGACATAGTGCGGCATCTCGTGGTTAGCCTTCTGCAATTCACGTTCAGCTTCGAGTTCGTCCTCGGTCTTGTAGGATTCGTATGCCTTACCTTCGTCCAGCAGCTGCTGGATGTACTTCTGGTAAATATCCTTACGTTCGGACTGACGGTATGGGCCGAAGTCGCCGCCCTTGTCCGGACCTTCATCCCAGTCGATGCCGAGCCAGTGCAAGTTGTCCTTCTGGCTCTGTTCACCGTCCGCAACGTTCCGCTTGGTGTCCGTGTCTTCAATCCGAAGAACCAGGGTCCCGTTGTTGTGCCGTGCAAACAAGTAGTTGAATAAAGCCGTGCGGGCGTTCCCGATGTGCAGGTGTCCGGTTGGGCTTGGCGCGTATCGTACGCGAATTGGTCGATCTGCCAAAATTTCTGCCTCCATTTGGTTACTCTGAGCTAACACCCAGAGCGTATATCTCAAGGCAAGCACCACAATCGTGCTGTTTACCCCATTTTCAAACAATACACATTGAATTTTACCACAACGTGCACCTAAAAAGGCAGAATCAGCCGGGAACGTTGGCGGATTTTGCCTTTTTCAGAAATATTTGCGTTGCTTTAGCCCCTTAAATCACTTGCAGGCCGGTTAATAAGTAAAAAATCCCCGCCAACGCGATGAAAACATACACGCATTGCTTCACCCGCATGATGTTCAGGTGGTCGACCACGCGACTGGCCACCATCGTCCCAATCACGGCGCCGACCATCCCCACCGCCACGAATTTCACGTCCGCCACGCTCAAGACGTTGGTCACAAAGCGCAGCGTGGTGACGTAGATTGTGTCCATGAAGAAGAACGTCTGGATACTGGCGAGGTACTCCTCCTTGGAGCTGGCGAGCGTGAGGAAATACAGTGCCATCAGCGGCCCACCGATACCAAACAGGCCGTTGAAAAAGCCCGACACCACCATAAAGATGACGGTGACCACCACCGGCAAGCGCACACTGCCGGCATTGCGGCCAAACGTGAAGTACAGCGCCAGCACAATCAGCAAGCCGCCGAGCAGGGCCTTCAGGGTGTTCACCGGCAAAACCGTGCCCAGGTGCACCGACCAGGTCGCCACCGTCGCGTACACGATAAAAGGCACGATGAGGCGTTTGAAATCGAGCGCTTTGCGGTAGCGCCACACGAGCAGCGCGTTGCCGATGAACATCGTCAGCGTGGACACGCCGGCACTCTGGCTGATGGGCAGGATGTGCGGCAGGAACACCATCAGGACAATCCCGGAACCAAAACCCGTGAGTCCCTGCACCAAGGCGGCCGCCACCGCCGCGAATACCATGATCAAAATCCAGCTCAAAGCCTTACCTCCGCCTAAAATCAATACGCCTATCGTAGCACAATGCGGGCACCGATTAACGGCGGCCACTGAACTTTTTGCCCGCGCTGTCACTTTCCCCGAAACATTGCACATAATGCGTTGTGTCCGTTTTCATTCAGCGCCAGCCGTGGTACGCTGAGGGCATAAATGATTAAGGAGGCAACATCTTGAAACAGATTAATTTGGGTAACGCCGGACTGAACGCCTCGGCCGTGGCTCTGGGCGTGATGCGCATTCCCAGCCTCGACCACAGCCAGGCCGTGAACTTGCTCGACTCCGCGCACAACGCAGGCGTTACGTTCTTCGACAACGCCGACATTTACGGCGACGGTGAATCCGAGAAGATTTTCGGGGCCGCACTGAAGGACGCCAGCTTCAGTCGTGACGACGTGCTCGTCCAGACCAAAGTCGGCATTTTCCCCGGCAAACGCTATGACTTCAGCAAGGAACACATCCTGGAAGCCGTCGACGCCAGCCTCGAACGCTTGCAGCTGGACTACGTGGACACACTGCTGTTGCACCGGCCCGACCCACTGATGGAACCAGACGACATCGCCGAAGCCTTCTTGACGCTGCAAAACAGCGGCAAGGTGCGCCAGTTCGGGGTGTCGAACTTCAACCCGATGCAGGTTGAATTCCTGCAGCAGGCAGTGCCACAGAAGCTGATTGCAAACCAGTTGCAGCTGTCCATCATGCACACGGGGATGATCGACTTCGGCATGCACACCAACATGACCGATGAACGCTCAATCAACCACGACGGCGGCATCCTGGAATACAGCCGGATGCACAAGATGACCATCCAGGCCTGGAGTCCGTTCCAGTACGGCTTCTTCGCCGGGGTCTTCATCGACAACCCGAAGTTCCCAGACCTGAACAAGAAGCTGCACGAATTGGCAGACAAGTACAACACGAACGTCAACGCCATCGCGGCCGCTTGGATTCTGCGGATTCCGGGCACGCAGGTGATTGCCGGCACGACCAACGCCGGCCGCATCGCCCAGATTGCCGAAGCGGGCAACTTCGAACTCAGCAAGCAGGAATGGTACGACGTGTACTTCGCGGCGGGGAACGATTTGCCATAAAGTGAATATCAGGTTATGAAAAAAGAGGAAATTCGCGTTTGGGCGAGTCTCCTCTTTTTCATTACGATAGAATATTGCGCGCGCTTTGCTGAAGTTCAACGAGTAATTTGGTGTGTACATGGCCAACAATCTTCCCGTGTCGTTTTTCAAAGTCGTAATTGGGAATTTGCCACAATACGATATTTCCAGAAACACCACTATCAAAATCTGCAAACGGCTGATACCAGGTTGGATTCAAAAAGTGTGAGTGCGCAACCACCATTCCAATTATCATTCCGGTTTTGGCATTGTACACATCATTCGATAAGACAATGACGTTGCGTCGTATATTACCAGACTCTGGATCATGTCCACCAAATTCTCTGCCAGAATGCGGCTCAACATCAATCGTTATGATATCTCCCGCTTTTGGCGCAGAATCTGTCATAGTTCTTTCCCCCGTTTAGAACCATCAACATCATAATCAAGTTTGTCTAAATCAGCTCTAAAATCATAATTTGCCGCCTCAGTGTACCAAGGGTTGACTCGTTGCGGTGTATACACCAACTTTCCGTCGGCGTTCTTGGTTAATACGACTTGAGTGCCCTCCTTCAATCCGGCTGAACTAGGTAGCGTGACGCTCAATGAATTTCCTGTCCGTCTAACAGTAAACGTTCCGAGTACTTCATCAACACCGTATTCTGGATATTCCATCTTTTACGCCCCTCTCTGTATCTACAAGTATATACTGACAGTACCGTGTATACAAGTATATACAAACCCAGACTGATTAATTTCGCGGCTTCTTCCCCAAATACAAACTCCCATATTCACTCGCCAGATACCGCTCAATCTCCCGCCGCATGCGGACGACACTCGGCGCGTGGGCCTGCGTCTGGTTGACCACTAGGCACAGCGTCCGGGCGAAGGGCTCGGAGAATGGATACGTGTTGACGGCGCCGACCAACTTGTTCAGCGCCAGTTCGGGCAAGATGCCAAGGCCCAGACCCGATTCCACCATCGACAGAATCGACTGGTCATCGATGGAATAGGTCAACGAGTTCGCCGACACGTGGTAGCGGTCGAGGGCGCGCTTGGTATCGCGGTCATAGTCCTGTTGCTGGAGGATGAACCGCTTGCCCGCGATGTCCGCATCGTTCACGTCACGGCCGGATGCGGGCGCGAAGGTCGTGGGGGTGACGCAATAAATGCGGTCTTGCAGCAGCGGCTCCACTTCCACGCCAGGGGCGACGGGCAGCAGCGAGAAGCCGATGTCGATCGTCCCGTTGCGCACCTGCTCCGTGATTTCGTTGAACCCGCCCTGCATGACTTCGACTTCAACCTGGGGGTATTGCTTCTTGAACGCGCGAATAATGTGCGGCAGCCAGTTGGTAGACACCGAGGAGAACGCCCCGATGCGCACCCGCCCAGCCGCGAGCCCGTTGATGTTGTCGGCGACCTGGTGCAGCTGGTCTTCGAGGTTCAAGATGCCCTGAATGACCGGCAGCACCGCCTGGCCGTCGCTGGTGAGTTCGACCCCACTGCGGCTGCGGATGAAGAGCGGAAAGCCGAGCTCTTTTTCCAGCTGACTGACACTGTGCGACACCGCGCTGGGGGTCACGTTGAGCTCGCTAGCGGCTTGGGCGAACGTGCCCTCACTGACCACGGCGGCGAATACTTGGTATGCGAAATTAGCCATAAATACTTCCTTACTGGGCACGTGCGGCCCGTGGTGACGGATTAATTCTACAGGCTTATTCTAGCATTATTTACGTCATTTAGGTGAGCTATATTCACCTCAAAATGAATTTGTTGAGCTTTATTAATGTTCGCCGGCGATTTATCCTCTAGTTGTAAGCAAAAAAACGGCTTGTGGGCCGGCAAAATTCAATGGAGGTATGAGCATGCAACTAGCAGAACGAATCATTAACAGTAAAGACGCGGGACTGGGGAACCTCCTGGCCGCCCCGAAGCAGAACCAAGTCTCGTTCGCTGGCGGCCTGCCCGACCCCGATTTGTTCCCCCAGCGCGAATTAAATGCCGGGTTCAACCGGGCTCTGGCCAGCACCACCGCTGCATTGCAGTACTCCAGTGCGGCCGGCTACCAGCCGCTGCGCAAACAACTGGCCGCCCGCCTGGTTGCCGATGGCGTGCCAGCCAGCACTGAATCCGTCCTGATCACCCAGGGCGCCCAACAGGCCCTCGACCTCATCGGCCGGCTGGTGCTCGACCCCGGCGCGCGCGTCATCGTCGAAGGACCGACGTATCCTGGCGCCCTCGCCGCACTGGGCACGTACGAACCCGAGTTTTGCACCATCCCCGTCCACGACGACGGCATGGACATGGCGCAGGTCGCTGCCACCCTCGCACGCGGCGGGGTACGGCTGATTTACACCGTCCCCGATTTTCAAAACCCCACCGGCACCGTCATGAGTCTGGCTAAACGGCAGCAACTCCTCGCTTTAGCGCGCAAATACGACGTGCTCGTGTTGGAAGACGCGCCATACCGCGCCCTGCGGTACCGCGGCACGAACCTGCCCACCCTGCGGCAGCTCGACCAGGACGACCACGTCCTGCACGTCGGTAGCTTCAGTAAGATTCTTGCCCCCGGCCTGCGCCTGGGCTGGGTCACCGGCGCCCAGCACATCATCGACCAGCTCGTGCAGCTGAAGAGCAACAGCGACCTGGAATCCAGCACCTTGACGCAGCGCGCCGTCAGCGAATACTTGGCACACAACGACCTGGACGCGCACATCAAGGTGCTGCGCCGGAATTACGCGCGCAAATGCAAGACGATGGTCACGGGCCTGCAGCGTCAGTTGCCCGCATCCGTGCACATCAGCGACCCTGCCGGCGGGTTCTTCGTTTGGTTGGAACTGCCAGCCGGCATCAACAGCGAGACCGTGCTCGCACAGGTGCAAGACCGCGTCACCTTCGTGCCCTCAACCACGCTGTATCCCGACCAGAACGTCAAGAACGGCATGCGGCTGGCGTTCACCAACCCCGACGAGGCCGCGATTCGCCGCGGGTGCCGGGAGCTGGCCGCCGGGATTAACAAAGCAATGCGGGTGACGTGTGGCGCAGCAACGGCAATGGCTTGATTCGCCATGTTTAGTGAAGGAGTGAGGTTTATGACGAAACTTCAGCCAATATCTGCGTTGGCTAACTATAATCAGTTACTAAATCAAGTTCAACCAGATAATCCTATATTTTTAACTCAGAATGGACGCAAAAAATACGCCTTAATGGACATATCCGAACTTGAAAAGCTCCAGTCCATGAACCATTTATATCAAGACATTATTCATGCGGAGTCAGGTTCAACAACCGCACTAAATGATTTTAGGATGTAAAAAAGAGAACCAGGACTATAATTCCAAGTCCTGGTTCTCTTTGTGTACCTATGCTTCCATCGCTTCCGGCAAGTGCGGCTTGTCGAAGTGGTAGCCCTGGAACTGCTTAATCCCCAGTTCCTTGGCCATCTGGATATCTGAATCGTTCTCGACGCCCTCCAGCACGAAGGTCAGGTGGTTCTCCACCGCCGTCTGGTACCAGAACTGGGCGCGTTCCTTCAGTTCGGCCGCCGTCGTCTGTTTGCGCAGGTTCTGCATCGCAAACTTGACGTTGTTGACGTACGGCAGAGCGTCGCGGACAACTTCGAAGCTGTTGTCACTGCCGACGTCATCAATCATAATTTTAATCCCCGAATCCCGGTACACGGCGCAAATTCGCCGCGTCGTCTGCGAGTCGGTTAGGTCGGTAATCTCGACGTTCAGCTGATCCGGCCCGTCCGCGCTTTCGACGAACTGGGACAGAGCTTCTGCGAGTTCCACATCCTCGAATTGGGCGGCAGTCAGGTTGATGTTAAAGGTGCGAATCCCAGTCCGGTCCATCACCGACTTGAGCAGCGCAATCTGCATCCACGCCGGCAGTTCGAACGAATCCGGCAGAATCCAGCGATCCTGCATCTTGTCGTACGTCCGCAGCAGCAACTCATGGGACTTGATCACTGGCTTGCCGTCACGCATTTCATAGATGCCCTGGACAAAGTACGCGTAGTCGCCGAGCCGCTTTTGCGAATGGTCCGTGCCCACAATCGTCTTGCCGTTCAGCGTGATCATGTCGCGGCCGTTACGCTTGCTGCGCGACAGCGAGCTATCTGCGCGCTTGTACAGCTCATTCAGGTCGTTGTCTTCCGGCAGCAGGTCGGTCATCCCGATGGACGCCGTGACGGCCAGGCTGCGCGCTTCGAATTTGTACTCGCTCTTCCGGATTGCCTGCCACACGCCCTTGATTTCCGGCAAAATGTCCTCGGCCGACTTATTCGGGAAGACCAGCGTGAACTCTTCACCCGTCGTCATCGCCATGCGGTAATCCACTTGCTTGCGATCCAGCAACGTGCGCACGGTGTCCGTGACGCCGATGAGCACCGCATTTCCCGCCAAGTGGCCGAAGCGATCGTTGATTTGGCGGAAGTTATCCAGGTCAATCTCCACGAAAGTCAGTGGCTGTTTCGTTATCAGCGCTGACTTAATCAGCTCTGCCAGTTCGTGCTGGGTATCCGCATAAGTGTCGTTTTGCGTGCCGCGCTCATAATCGGCCAGGCGTTCTAACTCGCGCCGCCGCTTGTCTTCATTGTATTGCCGCAGCCAGTAGCCAATCACGAACGCGCCCATCAGCGTGTACAGCAACATGCCCTGGAACCGGACAGCGCCGGTCATCGGCTGGCCGTGCAGGACACTTGGGGCCGCAAGCCAAAAAAGGCCCGACACCACGATGGCGCCGCTCACGTACCACTGCCACCGGCTCATGAAGAAGTCGCGGAACTGGTGCATGAAGACCACGGTGATGATGAACAGGACGAAGCTGATGAGCGTTGGCAGTGCAGTGAGGTTCGCCCAGTGCACAGTAATCCACATGGTCAGCACCGCCGCGAACTGCAGCGCGACTTCGGCCGTATTGAAGCCGCCATACATGAGCGCCAAAGTCAGGGCGTACAAGGCCAAATTATTGTAGGTTAATAGTGATTCGCCGGTGAACCAGCCCAGAGCGAGGATGTTCACCCCAAGGCCCAGCACCAAGCTGAGTAAGTTCAGATATACCCGGCGCCCCGTTGACGCTGGATGGTTAATATCTGTCGGTTCAAACACATCGGACCAAACGCGTTGGTAGTACTGAATGAAGCCAATGCTGAAAAAGCATAACGTAATTAGTCTGACGATTATCGCGGGTAAATTGCTGATAAATTGCGCTATCATAAACCTTATCTCCGTACCAAAATGCTGTTGTTTCTTTTTACCACCACTATCTTACCAATTTTGGCTAAAAAGTGTACAAGATTTTGCAAAATTATTGCTGTGCCGGATTAAAAAAGTTGCTTGTCGCGACACGACGCAAAAATTTCGACAGATATTTACTACACAATATTCCGACCCAATACCTATACCAATTTGAACAATAAACGCACACCGAACACTTTGCTGTTATGTGCACGAAAAAAGGGGTCTACACTTTCTGGTGTTGGAGATTTTTCTCCAACTCAGAGGTGTAG
>NZ_AYYO01000014.1:0-46713 GCF_001436225.1 Lacticaseibacillus sharpeae JCM 1186 = DSM 20505
TTTTATTTCAGAAGAACTTGGTCACGAGTGGCTAACTTGATTATAAAATCTGCCTTTAAAAATTGTATGTCGTTCTTTGCTAGTTAAGACCAGAAAGGTACCGCATCACCTTATCGTTGTCCTGGTTTTCCAGTTCCTGAATGATATGCAAGTAAGTCTGTTGAGTGGTCGTCATGTTTGAATGACCAAGTCTTCGAGCCACACTTGCAATAGACACGCCGGCAAATAGCAGTAACGAGGCATGTGTGTGCCGCAGTCCGTGAATTGAAATGACTGGAACATTGCACTTACGGCAATGCCGCTCAAGCAGTCCGTTGACTGTTGAATTAAATACGCGGCCATGAACGAAGATAGGGTTATCTTCTGGCAAGCCTTTGACTAACTGGGCAAACTGCATCGTGGTTTGCCAATCGATTTGGACAACGCGCTTTGAAGATTTGTTCTTGGTCGGTTGAAATTTTCCGATAGGGGACTTGTAGTTCCAAGTTTTGCTGATATTTAGTGTCTGGTGGGTGAAGTCGAAATCTTTTGGTGTTACAGCGAGTGCTTCAGCAAAACGTAGACCCGTCTTGGCAATTAACAAAATTAGCCAGTCCCAATTTGGCTCTGATCCTAAGTCTAGGTCGTTCAAAATGGCGTGCAATTCAAACTGACTTAAGAATTTAGTTTTCTTTTCTGCAGGAGATTTACCCTTAATCACGGCCTTACGGGTAGGGTCTCGGTTAACTAAGCCTTCAGCCACCGCGTCCATTATGCACGCCTTGAGCTGGTGGTGAAAATCCATTGTCGTTTGGCGCTCGTGGGTGAGGGCGTATTCGTTGAGCAACGACTGGTAAGATTTCCTGTCGATGTGGTTGAGCGTAAGCGTAGGAACAAGGCCAATTAGCTGTTGTTGGGTGATGTAATATTTGCTCAAAGTTACTTCACGCACGCCGCCCGCTTTGTACAAGTCCACCCAGTCCTTGAAATAAACCTGAAAGAGGGTGTTTGGGGTTGCTGGTTCTTTCATGTTGAGCCTCCTATAATTTTTTGGTGACTAAGATGTCATCACTTGTAGTTTAAAGAGGCAGCAGGGAATAGGGGAGTTTGATTTACGAAAACGGCATTTTTTTATTTTGCTTACGTTGATGAAGAGCGATAGCATCCCCGATAGTACTAAACAAGTTATTAATTTGTTGTTGCTCGGCTACAGAAGGAAGAGCCAGCGAAATTTTAGAGAGTGCAGGAAACTTTAGATTCCATGTATCTGAGGTCAGACCTTGAGAGTGAGTTTGAAATGTCCAAATTAGGCTTGGACGTTTAAAGTTGTAACCAATAAAATCAGCTGTAGCAAGAGGCCCAACTGTCGCAACCGTGTACGCAGGGCTCACAATTCCATTGAATGCAGAAACGCCGCTTGCACCCTGCCACATGCGCATAGAGTTATAGGCAATATCGCCTTTCCTGACAACCTTGTAGTTTGACTTGTTTTGACTTGAGTTGTCCTTTTTGCCGATTTCTGAGAATTTTCTGATTCCATCATGCATTGTGACTGATAGAAGTTCCCCATCTGCTGATCTTTGTGAACGTTCCGATAATACTTCGCCTAACTTACGCTGTTCCCAAGCGTGAGCAAAACTCACGTGCAATGAATAATCATCATCATGCATAATAAAGAATCAATGCGTACGCGGTTTAATGATGCAAACTGTGTAATTTGCATAGTAGTTTCTGAAAAATGCCATATACACGAAATCGTTGTTTCGGAAAGTACCAGCCTTGACCATTCGAAATTTGAAATTCGCTTTATGAGCCTGCTGCATGATACGAGCTGCACATTTCTTAGTGACTCAAAATGAAAATTCAGAATAAATCCAAGCCGTTTATGCCCTACCAATTTTTTCTTTACTGGGTGATAATCAAAGTAATATAAATTAGGTTCATGAAGAATTTTTCCCTACGTCGGTTTGAATTGGTCATATCTGAAGGCCGTGGAACGGTACAAGTCCATTCAGATTTCTCCAAGACCAACAGCTTCAACAAGAAAGGTTAACACATGCCAGAAGCATCAAAGGATTTTCAACTAATTATTACTAACAACTCAGCAAATTCAACTGATCCAAGCTTCACCACCAGTGACTTAACGTTGGGCGACAATTACCAGCCAACGTCTGTTAGGTACGTGCGGGCGAATGGAGAAGAAATTACACGTCGACTGGGAAAAAGCGAGCATAAAATTTCGAACCAGACGCTACCACGGTTACTATGTCAAGTTTTTGAAAACGAATTAGTTAACCTCTCTCCGGATGAAAAAGCGGCTTTCCCGGTGTGCAGATACAAAGCAAACGACGCATTAATCAAAGGAATTTTTACCTCTGTAGATGATTTTAAAGCCTCACGTAATAGTTTAGAGTTTGTAAAATATCACTATGGTAGCAACCAGATGCTGGTCCTATATTCGTGGAGTATATTTTCTACGCTTGCTTTCGTTCAGGAATGTCTGCTACGTTTTGGACAAGAAGGGGACGAAGTTGTGCTCGAATACAAACCGAAAAAGAGAAAGGGCGTTATGACCACGACTTCGAATTCAAATGCACCAGCTACCCATCAGAACATCTATTCTGACATGCTCCTCGAATCCAAGAACGTCATCTTCCGTGGTGCCCCTGGTACAGGTAAGTCCTACCTCGCCAAGCAAATCGCAACAGACATCATCAGCAAGGGTGCTTTCGATGACTACACACAACTTACGGCAGAACAGAAGCAGCAGGTTGAGTTTGTTCAATTTCACCCCAGTTACGACTATGCGGACTTTGTTGAAGGCTTGCGGCCGCGCGTGAACGCGGATGGCTCAATGGGATTTGAATTGCAGGATGGTATTTTTACGCGGTTCGTTAATCGTGCGCAAAAGAATTACGATGATGCACAAAAGTCGGCAGCGACAATTGCCAAAGAGGCCAGTGTTCAGGAGCAGATGGCTGACTATTTCTCTAACCTTGAGCTAGAGGATTACACACCAACAACCGCCCGCGGAACGAAATTCTATATCGAAAGTGTCGACGAAAGGCACATTAACATCGCAATTCCAGATAACAAAGTGGCCAACAAGCTCAGCCTAAACGTTGATGAATTGCGGCAGATGCTTGAATCTGGACAAAAGTTTAGCCAGGTAAAAGATCTCGTCGTATTTTTCGGTAAACGCAATGCGACACAGCAGTACACATACGACTTGGCTCTATTTAACGACATCAAGGCCCAAAGACGGATTCGGACCAAAGTGGCAGTGCAGCGAGTTCCGATGAAGCCGTACGTCTTCATCATCGATGAAATTAATCGCGGCGAAATCTCAAAAATTTTCGGTGAACTCTTTTTCGCCATTGATCCCGGTTATCGTGGAATTGCTGGTGAAGTTTCGACGCAGTATGCGAACATGCACGAAAATCCGGAGAAGAAATTTTCAATTCCAGAAAATGTCTACATTATCGGAACCATGAATGATATTGACCGTTCCGTCGATAGCTTCGACTTTGCCATGCGGCGGCGTTTCCGATTCATTGAAATTAAGGCCAGCGAGCGCCTCGATATGTTGAATGTTTTAGGCGACTCTAAAAAGAACGAAGCAATTCGCCGGATAAGCGCTCTGAACGCAGCGATTTCTAGTGTCGATGAACTCAATGAAAATTACCAGGTGGGAGCGGCATATTTCCTGAAGTTAGCTACAGTTGATTTTGACCAGCTTTGGAATGATTACTTGCAGCCACTCCTTCAGGAATACGTGCGCGGGATCTACGGCGAAGATGAGATAATGGCCAAGTTTGCCCATGCGTATGGTGCCAATGCAGCAGTGGCAGGAGAAATTGATGACGAATCTGAGAATCAAGGATAATACTGTCTATCCGTGGACCCTTTTCCAAGCAGTACCGCAATTGACTGCGGCGCTCACAAATCAATCATTGGCCCAGTTGGTGGCACAGGGACTATTTGTGTTTCCCAATTCCATTAACCAGTCGCCGGACTTGACTGCAGACCAGTTTGTATTGCGTAGTGTTAACCGCAGCTTTCAATCGAGCAATGTGATGGGATTTATTGGTCTGGGTCAAGAGCAACTGGTGATTGGTTCACGGTTTGGCCAGAAGAATGCTGACTATTTTTTGCACTACATGCTCAGCCATGTTTTGGAGTTTCCGAACGTCGTGAATCTGGATGCCGATACTGATGAGTCGCAACACCTATTTGATTTATTGGTTTACGTATTTCCGCAATATCTAAAAGCGGCGTTGCGCAAAGGTGTGTTCAAAACCTACATTCGGCGTGAGTACAACGATGCGAATGTCAAAGGTACAATCGACATTGCGCGACATTTGCAACAAAACACCCCATTTTTGGGTAAAATTGCGTATTCTCAGCGTGAGTTCGTATATGACAATTATCTGATGGAACTAGTCCGGCATACTATTGAGTTCATTAAGCAACGGCAATACGGCCGCGCACTATTAGCTCCGGTGCAGAATGAGGTGGCACAGGTAATTCATACTACTGCTGGCTATGAGCGTTTTGCACGGCGGCAGGTGATAATTAAGAATCAGGACAATCCTGTTCGACATGCATATTATTCTGAATATCGTGTGCTGCAAAGATTATGCCTGATGATTCTGCAGCATCAAAAGCAGCAGTTCGGCAGTGGTAGTAGTCAGCTTCATGGCATTTTGTTTGATGGTGCGTGGTTGTGGGAAGAGTATGTTAACCAGCTGATAGGTAAGTGGTACTTTCACCCGATGAATAAGGGTGGACGTGGGGCACAACAGCTGTTCACCGGCGATACCGGGCAGTTGGGTCTGATTTATCCTGATTTCATTGGCCGTAATGCGCAGAACCGTGTGATTGCCGACACCAAATATAAGCCGGTTGGTAACATTGGCGGTCGTGATTACCTGCAAGTGGTGGCATATATGTTCCGATTTGATGCGCGTACGGCTTTTTATCTCTACCCGGAACAAAGTGAACTTGAAGATACGGTACTGAAGCTCAACCAAGGTATCTCTTATGAGCAAAACGTCTCCCCAAGGACTGATATTCAGTTGATCAAATGCGGCCTGAGCATTCCTCAACGTGCGGCGAACTATGATGATTTTGTTGGCAAAATGCACAAAAATGAGTCTGAGTTCCTGACAAGAATCCAGTGTATGGTACATCAATAGGAATTCAACAAGCAGGAACTTATTTGAGAAAGATGACATCAAACAATAAGGCAACGATATGCATTTATTGCCCAAGCAAAAAAGTTAGCATCATTGGTTAAATGATTAAAAACTTATTTAATTGGAGGCATCCCCATGTTCAATCTAGCAAAAATGTCTACAACCGAAGTTAAGCAGGTCTTTGTCGGCCAAACCGTCCGCATTCAGTTAAGCGATGACACCCTAATTAGGGGTGAGGTTCTGGACATTTTGAGCGGTCTCTTCCCGTGGAAGCCAAGCGACATAATCCTAAAGCAGACGGCACCAACACGCGCCTCGGCCCGCAAAATTCCAGTTGCACGAGTTAAGCTAATGAACACTGTGAATGGAGAGCCCGACACACCTGCGAATATCAACATCGGCGAACTACCTGTAATGACGGTGCAGGAGTTACGTAATCACCTTGTTGGTAACTTGATTGCTGTGCGCACACGCGGTGGCGATGTCTATAAAGGCAGAGTCATCAACATTAATGAATCCAGTGACCCGCAGTCGCCAAAGTACATTAAACTTGACCGAATGAATCCAACCGCAACAGGAGTGCCAGTGACGGGAATTATTGATATTGTTTGGATACATGGTGAGCGAGAAAATGAGATAAATGGCTTGCCTAAAGTGCGACCGACTGACAGCCTGCCCCAAAAAGCTGATTCTGAACTCTATACTCAAGTCGATCAAGGCTTCAACCGTCTCAAGTCTGCCAAGCCACACCCCGAATTACTGCGGTCATTCACCATTCACATCGGCGGGCCGGCACTGAACTTCGAGGAGATCATCACCGTTACTCCGGCCAACAACGAGTTAACGTACACTTTGATTACCCCCGACCGCGAAGAGCACTACCGCATCGTCGACCATACGCTCGCGCTGAAGACGATGCTGCGGCTATCCGAAGTGGACTTCAACCTGGTGCCAATCAACGCTATGGCTTGGAACCTTGACCAGCAGCCTGAGAAGAACGTCCTGCCAGTTATGATTACCCTAACCACAGACAACGGCACAGTTGAGTTCCTGCCAACCGCGTACTTTCGCCTCGGACTGCCGCTTGAATGGGCGAAAGTGGTGCGGTCGTTGCGCAAAGCCTTTAAGCATAACCGCCGCGGCGTGGTGTTTAATCAGTCGGTATTCACGGCTGGTCACTTGCACGGGGAGCTCATTGTGCTTGGCGTGCAGTTTACTGACTTTGGCAAGAAGTACAACTACCTCGCCGACAGCGACATCTACAAGGTCGGCGATTACGTGGACGTACCAGTCGGCCCCGACAATGAACCCAAATCTGTGCTTGTCGTCGACATTCTGTACCCACAATCCGAGTCTCAGCTGCCATTTCCAATCTCCAAAACCAAGCACGTGCTCGGCAAATCGCAGCGCATCTACTAACCCAAGGAGCCACCCATGAACCTAACCCACTACAACAAGGCTCATTGTTGCAAGTTCCGCCGGCACAGCCTCTACAGTGCAGCTCGCTATGCTTTTGACCACGAGTGGCTGGACACATGGGAAAAAGCAGACAAATAAACCGCTTGTGTGCGTTATCTACCCATATGCAGATGTGCATTTTTTGCCCAACCGTTCCCGACCTGAACCAAACAATTCAATCATTGGCATATACCGCAAACGCTTGCAAAAAAGGCTATCCTTTTATATAATCTAAGTGTGGAGGCAGTGCTCCACGCCAATGTATCACCCCTTAAGATTCTTTTGAGCCTTGTGAGTATCTTTGGAGAGTACTCATAGCGAACAAAATGATCATCAAAGTCCGGTTGCGCGTTAGGAAGAGCGTGCAGCCGGACTTTTTGTGTTCACCAATGAATCTCAGTGAAGTACGTCCGCAGCAACTCCGCACCCGCATGCGAATTTCACCCAAAAGTGACGATTATCAGCGAAATATCATAAGCACTTGCTTTTCGTTTGCACAAAATGGAGAATGAGGTGACACCGTTTAGGCGCGGTGTTGTTTTTGGGGGAATTTAATATGCTAATCAACTACTTGGGGAGTATCTTCCTGGTCGTGATTGCGGCAATCGGGTTCATTACCGTTTACACGCAAATCGATTATTCGACCAAACAGAAGGCACGCACGAACCACACGTTGAGTCAGGCGCGGCTGGATTTGCCGCAGACGATATTCGTGTGCCTTGTACTGCTATTACTTAGATATCTCGATTCTGGGGCCCAGGTGTATCTACACTGGGTCCTGATTAATATTCGCGTCATCATCTTGGTGTACGCTAACTTGCTGGCGCCGTCACTGGTGGACTTCATCATCGTGCAGATACTCGGTGTTAGTCTGTTCTACCAAACCATCATGCACCACTGGTGGTTTGCACCGCTCTACATCATCTCGTGTCTCATCGTGTATGGTGCCCGGTGGTACGGACCCAAGCTGGCCAAATTTGGCTCAGCCGTTATTGTGGTGCCGCCAATTATCATCGGGGAACTCTTCTGGTTGGTGACAACGTTGTTCGTTAACGCGCCGGTCGCCATCGGCATCACGCACGCCATCGCCTTCTTTTGGGCGTACCTGGCGCTGCGTAACTTCGACCAGTACCAGCGCAAAGACCAGCAAGTTATCGCGCGCTTGACGCAAGAGGTGCAGTACGATGCGCTAACGCAGGTACGTAACTGGCAGACGTTCCAGAACGACTTCAACGCGCGGTATGCGGAGCGCAAGCGGGGCAACCAGCTGGCCTTGGTCGCGATGGACTTGGACCACTTCAAGGATATCAACGATACCCGCGGGCACTTAATGGGTAATCAGGCGCTGATGATGGTGGGAACGCAAATCAAGGCGCACATTCATGGCTACAGCGAGGACTACCGGTTTTATCGTACTGGTGGCGAAGAGTTTGCGATGATTCTGCCACATACTGACTTGGCGCGGGCCACCGAGATTGTCACCGAATGTGAGGACATGATTCGGCAGATGCCAGTACGTTTCGGCGGGGTGGAGATTAGCATCACCGCCTCCTTTGGTCTGACCATGGTGCGTGATTCAGATTCGAACCCGACGACCGTCTTCAAACGCGCGGACCACTACCTGTACATGAGTAAGCGTGGCGGGCGCAATCAGATTACCGTTGAGGGCGAGAAGCTCGCGCGGTGAGAGCAAAACAAAGCGGCAGGCACGTGACGTAACTGTGCTTGCCGCTTTTTGCATCTATGCGATTGAAATCGTGTCGCGTCCGGATTGCTTCGAGATGTACAACATTTTGTCCGCCCGGCGGAACGTCGCCGTGGCGTCGCGGTCACCCGGCTGCGCTTGGGTGAGCCCGAAGGAGGCGGTCAGGGTTAACGGGCCTTGTCCCGTCTCAATCCGCAAATCACGAATTACCCGCTGACATTCTTCGGTGATGCTCTTGGCGAAAACCTGATCGGTGTGGGGCAGAATGATGGTGAATTCCTCACCGCCAGTGCGGTAGATATGGAAGCTCGGGTCGTGGTCCTGCAGCGCCTTTTCTAGCGCCGTCGCCGTGGCTGTGAGCACCTCATTGCCCACGAGGTGGCCGAACGTGTCGTTAACCTGCTTGAAGTTATCGAGGTCCAGCGCAATCACGCCAAGCTTGGTTTTGTCCTTCGCCTGGCTGTACTCCCGGTTGAAGTCTTCCTGGAACATCAGCCAGTTGCGCACCCCGGTCAGGGCGTCGAACTGCACTTCATGCGTCAACCGCGCCACAATCTGCTGGTCAACCCGTTGCGTCCGGCCGTTGATGAAGAGTAGCGCGAACGCACAGATGAAGCCGATGAAGTTCGTGGCGATAATCTGGAAGGTTGGGTGCCAGCCAAGCCACATGAGGGCCCAGAAGGCAATGTTAACGATGACGGGCGGAATCGCGAAGAGCAGCGGGTTGTCTGGTGACCAGTTGCTACTGTAGTGACTTTCAGTGAAGATGACCAGCCCGGTGACCATGAACAGGAGCCAAGCAAGGATGGTCATGCCGCCCGTCCCGACCAGACTGATGGCGGCGAACACCTTGATGATGGAGAACGTCCAGACACTGTGCACCATAAGGTCGGTGTAGAGCATGAAGATGAGCTGCAGGCTGATCAGCATCCAATACTCATGGATATCGCTCTGGTTGGCCGGAATGTTCAACGCGCGCATGATGAGCATGATGGCGCTAATGCCAATAGTCAGCGGAATTTCCTGTGCGAAGACCCCCAGCAGGTGGTGCTTGCTGGCGTAGCGGTTGCCGATGTTTTCCAGCAGATTAAATAAGACCGCAAAGCCGAGTGCACCCAGGACACTCCAGAATAAGACTTTCAATGTTTCGACGAACATAGCGTTCCTCCCGCATGTTTTGCCGGCGATTTTGTACGCCCGGCAATCAATTGTCTCTAATAGAAGAATAACGTTTAACATAGCGCCATTCAAGGTGTTGAACTAAATTCACATGGCTTTTTAGCGGGGGAATGGATTAAACTAAATAACGGGTGCTTGGGCAAACGCGACAACAATTTAAAATGGCACTTAACCCGGGAAAAATGGCGTAGTGCTTTACACCGCCGCGACTTTCCGCTATAATATCTGTTTGTGGATTCCCACAAAATAAACCCGATATTCCGCTGGCGCTGGAGCGTGGATGAATGTCGACAAAGGAGAAGTACCATGAACTTACTTATTAACGAAATCACCAAGTCCCAGCTGCGCGATGACATTCCAGAATTCCGCGCCGGTGACACCGTCCGTGTTCACGCCAAGATCGTTGAAGGCGAACGCGAACGTATCCAAATCTTCGAAGGTGTTGTTATCAAGCGCCGCGGTACCGGCGTTTCCGCAACTTACACCGTTCGTAAGATGAGTTCAGGTGTCGGTGTTGAACGTACTTTCCCAGTAAACACCCCACGTGTTGAAAAGATTGAAGTTATCCGTTACGGTTCTGTCCGTCGTGCTAAGCTGTACTACCTGCGCGCTCTGCGTGGTAAGGCTGCACGTATCAAGGAAAAGCGTCGTTAAGATACTTTTGAAGGGTCAAGTGAGGCAGTCTAACTGGCTCACTGGCCCTTCTTTTTTTACGCAGGGCAACCTGCGAATGCAAACCACTAATGGGAGGCATTGATGATGGCATCACAACCACAAGCACGCATTGATCGCATTAACGAACTAGCCCGCAAGAAAAAAGCGACGGGCTTAACCGAAGCCGAACTGGCTGAACAGGCACAGTTGCGCAAGGCCTACCTGGCCGATTTTCGCGCCGGGTTCAAGCAGCAAGTCGAAACGACCCAGTTCTTCAACAAGAAGGGCGAGGAGATTACGCCGGACAAGCTGATTAAGCTGCAAAAAGACAAGGGTTGGCGCGAAAAATAGCCAACTTAGGGCTTTGCAAACGTGTCCATTTCAGGCATAATAGGTTTTGGAATTATAAGGAGGATTTTCAACATGGGACTGTTTTTTCTAGGATTAATTATCGGTATTCTTGCCGGTGGGGTAGCCGGGTTCTTCGGTGCCCGCGCATACATGAAGAAGTACTTTGAGGACAACCCTCCTGTTAACGAGGATATGATTCGCACCATGATGATGCAGATGGGTCAGAAGCCTTCACAGAAGAAGCTGAACCAGATGATGGCCCAGATGAAGAATAGCCAGAAGAAGAGCAAGTAGCTTACTGTGAATCAACATTAAGCAACGCTTTTTCTGCGTTACTCGTTCCGTGAAATCCGTTAGCACAAACGTGTTAACGGATTTTTTGTGTCCAAAACGGCCACATTCAGCGCCGCCACCGCGGGATTTTGCCCAAAGCCGGACATTTTTATAAATTGTCCGGTTAAACTTGCACCAGGCCTCTTGCCCAAATATTAACAAAACACTAAGATAGTCTGGTGATTCTAATAATAATGGAGAAAATGAAAGGAAAAAGCGATGGGAATATTTAAAAAGCTTGGTTGGTATTTCCGCCAAGAACGCAAGCGGTACGCCATGGGTGTACTCGCGTTGCTACTCGTTGCGCTCGTTAACCTGATTCCACCTAAGATAATCGGGTCGATGGTCGACGCAATGAATGATCACAGTGTGACCGCACATAAGCTAGTCTTCTGGCTGGCTCTCTTGCTTTTTGCAGGGATTGCCCAATACTTGTTCCGGTTCGCTTGGCGAGTCGCCATCTGGGGTGGGGCGGCACTGCTTGAACGGACACTACGCACGCAATTATTCTGGCACTTCATGAAGATGGACGCCACGTTCTACCAGAAGCACCGGACTGGGGACCTCATGGCGCACGCGACCAACGACCTGAACGCGATTCAAAACGTTGCGGGCGCAGGGGTGCTGACGATGTTTGACTCCCTGATTACCGGGAGCACGACGCTGATTGCGATGATCACGCTGATTGACTGGCGCCTGACCATCGTGGCCATTTTGCCCATGCCGCTCTTGGCACTCATGGCCCGCAAACTGGGGTCCAAGCTGCACGATTCATTCGGTGAATCTCAAGCGGCATTCTCCCGCTTGAACGACAAGACCCAAGAGTCCGTTTCGGGCGTCAAGGTCATCAAGACGTTCGGGCAGGAAAAGGAAGACACGCAGGACTTCAACAACCTGGTGGACCGTGTCATCAAGATTAACCGGCGCGTGAACTTCATCGACTCCCTGTTTGACCCCGTTACCAGTCTGATTATGGGGATGACCTACGTGATTACCATTGTCTATGGTGGTTACCTGGTGCTGAACAATCAGATTACCATTGGCCAACTGGTTTCCTTTGTTTCCTATGTTTCCGCCCTCGTTTGGCCCATGTTTGCCATCGGCCGGTTGTTCAACATCCTGGAACGTGGGAATGCTTCGTACGACCGGGTGGAGAAGCTGCTGGCAGAGAAGAGTACCATCATCGAAGCACCCAAGGCCATCAGTGCTCCGGCGCATGGTGATATTCGCTACGCCGTCGACCAGTTCAGTTACCCGGACGACGACACGAACGCGCTGGTGGACGTGCACTTCACGCTCCGGGCCGGCAAGACGCTCGGGATCGTCGGGAAGGTCGGCGCGGGGAAGAGTACCATTTTCAAACTCCTCTTGCGTGAATTCGACAATTACAAGGGCTTCATCGAATTCGGCGGCCACAACATCAAGGAATACACGCTTGACGGCCTGCTCGATTCCATTGGTTACGTCCCGCAAGATAACTTCCTGTTCTCGACCACCGTTGCCAACAACATTCGCTTCTCTGCGTACAACAAGGAAGCAACGGATGTCGAAAGTGCCGCGCGGGATGCTGCCGTGCACGATGACATCTTGAAGTTCACGGACGGGTACGACACCATGGTCGGCGAACGCGGGGTTAGTCTGTCAGGGGGTCAGAAGCAGCGCCTGGCAATTGCCCGGGCGGTCATCAATGGCCCTGAGCTGCTCATCCTGGACGACGCGCTGTCCGCCGTTGACGCGAAGACAGAAGAAGAGATTCTCGAGAACATGCACCGCGACCGGGCCGACAAGACGACCATCATCGCGGCGCACCGACTCAGCTCCGTCATGCATGCAGACGAAATTCTGGTGCTGGAGAACGGCCGGATTATTGAACGCGGGACCCACGACCAGCTGCTGGCTAACGACGGCTGGTACGCACAGATGTGGGATCTGCAGCAGCTAGAAGACAAGATTGGGGGTGCTCAAGATGGCGAATGAGAATAAATCAGCATGGTCCCAGAGCATTCCGGTCAAGGAACAGGTCCACATCATGGGCCGCCTGATGAAATATGCGCTGCCGTACAAGAAGCAGTTCATCGGCGCAATCGTCGGGGCCGCGGGTTTGGCCGGCATGAACATCTTGCTGCCATTCATCTTGCAGGAGTACATGGACAAGTACCTGCAGAACAAGTCCGCCACCGTCAGCATCATTATCGGTGTCGGCAGTCTTTACGCCTTGGGCACCATCATCAAGGCTTTGTCCCAGTTCGTGCAGTCCTTTGCCTTCCAGATGGGCGCCGAACGCGGGCTGGAAGATGCACGCCGGGCGCTGTTTACCAAGCTCGAAAAGCTGGGGATGCGCTACTTTGACCAGACACCTGCTGGCTCCATCGTGTCCCGGGTCACGAACGATACCGGTGCACTGGCCGACTTCTGGAACGTGTGGCTGACCATCATCGTCGGCCTGTTCTCCATCATCAGTTCCTTCGTTGTGATGCTCAAGTGGGCACCCAAAGTGGCGCTGATGGTGCTGGCATTCCTGCCCATCTTGTTGTTTGCAGTGTGGTACTACAACCACTACTCCAGCAGAGTGTACCGGCACATGCGGGAGAAGCTGTCCGAGCTGAACACGAAGCTTAACGAGTCAATCGAAGGGATTGCCATCATCCAACAGTTCCGCCAAGAAAAGCGCATCAGTGATGAGTTCGAAGCGACCAACGAGGAGTACCTGCGCAGTCGCCGGGCGATGATTCGTACGAACTCGCTGTTGCTGGGTTCCATGATTAACTTGCTGTACAGCCTGGCCCTCGTCGCCGTGCTGGCAGCGTTCGGGCTCATGAGTATGCACAGCTTCGTTGAGGCCGGCATGGTTTACGCCTTCACGACGTACGTCGCGAACTTCTTCAACCCGATGACGAACATGATGGATAACCTCACGTTCCTGCAGGATGGGGTTGTTGCTGGGAGCCGGATGTTCCGGATTCTAGACAACACGGAATACGCGCCGAAGCAAAACGACGGCGCCAGCGAAACCATCACAAACGGGAAGATTGAATTCAAGCACGTTAGCTTTGCCTATGACGGCGTGCACAAGATTCTCAACGACATCAGTTTCGTCGCCAACCCCGGCGAAACGGTCGCCCTGGTTGGCCACACCGGTTCCGGGAAGAGTTCCATCATCAACGTCATGATGCGCTTTTACGAGTTCGGTGAAGGTCAGATCTTGATTGACGACAAGGATATTCGCGATTACCCAATGGCTGAATTGCGCAAAAAGCTGGGGCTGGTGCTGCAAGATTCCTTCATGTTCTACGGCGATGTTGCCAGCAACATTCGCCTGTTCAATGAGGACATCACGGACGAACAAGTGCAGCACGCGGCGGAATTCGTCCAGGCTGACCAGTTCATCGAGAAGTTGCCGAATAAGTACCACGCGAAGGTGATTGAAGGGGGTTCCCAGTTCAGTTCTGGTGAACGCCAACTGATTTCCTTCGCGCGCACCGTGGTTACCGATCCGAAGGTGCTGGTGCTGGATGAAGCAACGGCCAATATCGATACGGAAACCGAAACGCTGATTCAAGACGGGCTGCACAAGCTGCGTCAGGGCCGGACAACCATTGCGATTGCCCACCGCCTGTCCACGATTCGCGACGCCAACCTGATTCTGGTGCTGGACGCCGGGCGCATTGTTGAACGCGGGACCCACGACGAACTGATTGCCCAGCGCGGGCGTTACTATGACATGTATGAATTACAAACTGGTGCCGCAACGTTGAACTAAACGGTAGGTGCAGTTTAAAATGGCGGGGCTCTTTTCCATCAGGGAAAGCGGCCGCGTCGTTTTTTTATTCGTACGCGTAAATCTTTCTGCTAACAAAGTGGCCCAGCGCTTGTTTGCCGCAGCGCGGGCGCCTAAAATGTACCTAAACCGCGACGGATGCGCCGCGGATACATAATTTGCTGGAGGCAATGTGATGACTAAATGGTGGCAAGACGCCGTGGTGTACCAAGTTTATCCGCGGTCATTTCAGGATAGCAACGACGACGGGATTGGTGACCTGAATGGGATTCGCCAGCGCCTGCCGTACATCAAGCAGCTGGGCGTGGACGTCATCTGGCTGAACCCCGTGTACGCCACGCCCAACGACGACAACGGTTACGACATCAGTGACTACCGTGCGATTAACCCAGAGTTCGGGACGATGGCCGACTTTGACGCACTACTGGCTGAGGCGCATACCCTGGGGCTGAAAATTGTAATGGACCTAGTCGTCAACCACACGAGTGATGAACACCACTGGTTCCAGGAAAGCCGCAAGTCGCGCACCAATCCGTACCGTGACTATTACATCTGGCGCGACCCGGTTGACGGACACGCACCGAACGACTGGGAGGGCGGCTTTGGCGGGTCGGCCTGGGAGTTTGACGGCGCGACGGGCCAGTATTACCTGCACCTGTTTTCCAAGAAGCAGCCGGATTTGAACTGGCGCAACCCGGCGCTGCGTGCAGCTGTCTACGCGATGATGCGTTTCTGGCTGGACAAGGGCGTCGACGGCTTCCGTATGGACGTCATCAACTTCATTTCCAAAACCGATGACTTTACGCACGACCACCGTTCACCGATTAACGGCCCGCATGTGAATGAATATTTGCAAGAAATGAACCGGGAAGTTCTCAGCCACTACGACGTGATGACCGTGGGCGAAACGCCGGGCGCCAAACCGGCCAATGCGCTAGAATACGCCGGCCTTAATACCAACGAACTGAACATGGTCTTCACCTTCCAGCACCTCGGCGTTGATCTGGACCCCAAGTTCGGCCGCTGGGTCGTGCACCCATTTTCGCTAGTGCGGCTGAAGCAAATCATGAGTGACTGGCAGACCCAGTTGCACGGGCAGGCGTGGAACTCATTGTACTGGAACAACCACGACCAGCCGCGGGTGGTTTCACGCTTTGGCAATGACAGCCCGCAGTGGCGCGTGCGTGCGGCCAAGATGTTGGGCGCCGTTCTGCACTTTATGGAGGGCACACCGTATGTTTATCAGGGCGAGGAGCTGGGGATGACCAACGCGGCCAACTTCAAGTCGATTGCCGATTACCGCGATATCGAGATTCTGAACGCCTACCAGGAGCTGGTCGTGGACAAGGGTGAACTTACTGCCGAGCAAATGCTGCAAGGGATTCACCATTCGGGCCGTGATAATGCGCGCACGCCTATGCAGTGGGATGACACGCCGAATGCTGGGTTCACGGGGGCATCGGTAACGCCGTGGATTGGCCTGAACGCGAACTATCCGCAGATTAACGCTGCAAGCCAGGTCGACAACCCGGATTCGGTTTTCGCTTTCTACCAGCGCATGAATCAATTGCGCAAACAGTTGCCGGTGGTGGTGTCCGGGACGTACAAACTGCTGCTGCCAGACGACACGCAGGTCTGGACCTACACGCGCACGCTCGGGCAAGTGCAGCTGCTAGTGGTGGCCAACTTTACGGCCGACACATTAACCAGGTCCGAGGCAGCGGGCACGGGCAAGCTGATTCTGACGAACTACGCCGATGACGCGGGCGCGCACTTGCGCGGGTATGAGGTCAAAGTGTACTTGCAGCACAAAGTTAGGACTTCGGACTGAGGAACGCGCCGGGATTTAACGTAAACTAAGGTTAAGAAGTTTAATATTTTCTAAGTCAGCGGGGTCTGGGTGATTACCGCGTTAGGGATGGAGGAAATTATGTTCGCATTATTCGCTGAGATCACGCTGCGGTTCACCGCGCTGGGCGTGCTCGTGTTTCTCGCTGGGATTATCAGTCTGGCGGTGTCGGGTCACAAAAAACGGGCGGGCTGGGACCTGGGAGTGTTTGTCCTCATCGCCCTGCTGTGCTACGGCTGGATTTACATTACCCTGCCGGAACCAAGCATGTCCTACACGGTGACTAGCAACCTGATTGCGCTGGTAGTTGCGGCGCTCATTCAGGCGGGATTTGCGGTGAACGCCGTCATCCCCAAGGTCAACATCGAGGCCGGCAAGCTCAAGGTGCACCGCAAAGACGTCTCGCCTGACCGCAAGATGGGCGCCAGCAAGTTCGGTAAGCTCGCCGGTTGGGGCTTCACGGCATTGATTATCGCGTTTGCCGTGTTTGCTTTCCTGAACGTTTCGGAGGCTAAGAAGGTGGCGAACCTGGCACCGGTCTCTAGTGACAACAGTACCGCCAACGCGCCAATGCCCGTTGTTTCGGGCAAGAACAAGGAAGTGCCGGTCGTGAACACACCGGCGACTGTGCTCACGCAGATTAACAACTCGCTGAGCAACATTCCAAACGCCAACGTGTACGATGTCAGTCACGTTCGCGTGCAGATTTACCACAACAAGATGACCTACGTGGCGCCGATTGACTTCGACGGCAGCTTCTTCCGCTTCATGCGCTACAAGAAGGTCGACGGCTACTTCACCGTTGACGCCACCAGCAAGACGGCCCAGCCGAAGTTCGTCAAGAAGAGTATGTACTACACGCCCGCCGCGTTCTTCGGCAAAGACGTGCGGCGGCTGATGTACGCCCACTCCGCGATGAGTGGTTACGTGCTGATGAACAACACGCCCCAACTGGAAGTGGACGAACAGGGCACCCCGTACTACGTGGCGACCCTCGTGCACCGCTATGGCGTGACCAGTCGGCAAGACTTCCGCAAGAAGGCCATCGTGACCATCAATGCGGAAACCGGGCAGGCGCATGTGTACAAGAACTTAAACAACAAGCCTAAGTGGCTGGACGTAGCACTTGACCCAACCACCGCGGCCGCCCAAGTTGATGCCTGGGCCCGCGAACGTAACGGTTGGTGGAACGCCAATGGGGTCGGCGGTGCACGCAACGGTGTGATGGTTGCCGTAACTGGCTCTGGGACCGAAGCCGATAACGATGAAGTGACGCCGGTGCAGTATGGCGACCAGATTTACTACCTGGAAGCCCTGACCTCGGCGCGTTCCAGCCAGACATCCGTGATGGGTTATGCCTTCACCGATGCAGCGACGGGGAAGAGTTACTATTACCGCGAAAACAAGGACGCGATGACCCCAGACCGGGCGCAAAAGCTCGCTAAGGACATGATGAAGCAGACGGGCTGGAAGCCGAAGATGCCGATGCTCTACCGGATTGACGGCCGGCCAACCTGGGTTGTCTCCATGCTCGATTCCAGTCACGCATTCCGGTCTTACGTGTACCTGCTAGCCTCCGGTAACGGGACGCAGGACACCGTGGCCACTGGTAGTGACGCGACGGACACGCTGGCGAAATACCGGGCACTGTTTGGCGCCACCACCGCCAGCGGTTCCGGCGCGGGTAAGCTGCGCAAAGTTAGCGGCCAAGTGCTACGCGTGAGCCAAAACGGCGATACGGTCAGTTTCCTGCTTCAAGGCAAGCGGGTTGTGTACGCGGTTAGCGCCAAGGCCGATCCATTTGCCCCATTCATGCAGGCTGGTGACCAGGTTAGCTTCAAGGCGCGGGTTAGCGGCACGACCGGGAACATCACGGGCCAAGTCACTAACAGCGCACTGGCTGCGACCAAGAAGGACGCAAAGTAATGTTAGGCGGTTGGGATAACCTACGCTAATGTGCAGTGAACATCGCCGTTAACCGTTAAAATTGACCTGGGTCATTGAGTTCTGTGACAATATGGCATAAGCTAATGGAAACGGATTACTAGAAAGCGAAGTGGCTTTGATTGAAGATTATTAATGGGTTACGCAAAAACTTGCTGAGTATTCTCACCATCATTGCGTTTTTCTGGTGGATTACGGCGAATGATTACACATCACCACTCGCATTCTACACATTTGCGGTCCTGTACGCAGGCTATTACGTTGATTGGGCGCGGCGGAATCCGGTCGTGCCGAAAAAGCGGGCCAAGCAGCGGATTCAATTCGACATTGTGCTCGTAATCTTGATGATTGCCTCAATTGCCATGGGCGATTCAGATGTGCTGGCCATTGCCGGTGGGGTCATCTTTGTCATCGGGATTCTTGGTGCAGATTTCTGGTTGTACCGGAAGGCCAAGAAGAACGTCGGCGCAGAGGCCAAGAAGTAAGGTAAACAAAAACTGGTTAGGGCAAATGTCCTAACCAGTTTTTTAATGTGCTTATTTAGCGGAATGTCGGTACCCATACGCGAAGTAGACAATTAGTCCGAACGCGAACCAGATACCGCTCATCATCCAGGTTTCTACGCTCAGCTGCGTCATGAAGATGAGGCAGAAGATGAAGGAAAGGATGGGCACTACTGGGTAACCGGGCACTTTGAAGCCTTGGTTGTCGATGTCCTTGTGCCGGCGAAGGGGAATAATGCCGATGGAAACGAACGCGAAGGCAATCAGGGTCCCGATGTTCACCAGGTTCACGAGTTGATCCAGCGGGATGAAGCCACCCATGATGGCGATGATAATGGTGACCGTCCAGAGGGAATGCTCAGGCAGTCCGTTCGTGACGTGTCCGAACCAGTTGGGCAGCAGTCCGTCGCGGCCGATGGCGTAAACGAGCCGGCTGGAACTGTAAATCATCGTCAGCATCATCGTGAACATCCCCGCCAGTGCCCCGATGGCAATCACGCCGGCAAGCTGAGGCTGGTGAATCATGTCGAGGGCAAACGATACCGGGTTCGCCACGTCGAGCTTGGTGTAGCTGACCAGCCCCGTGAGGACGATGGCCACGGCGACGTAGAGAATGGTCGCAATAATCAAGGTGCCGATAATCCCGCGCGGCAACGTCTTCTGCGGTTTAACCACTTCAGGCGCGCTGGCAGATACGGCGTCAAAGCCCAGGTAGGCGAAGAACACGGTCGCGGCTCCGGCGAGGACCCCCTTCAGGCCAAAGGGGGTGAAGGGGTGCCAGTTCATCGGTTTGATGAAGAACAGGCCTACAACCACAAACAGAATAATAATGGCAATTTTGACCAAAACCATCACCCGGGAAACGACCATGGAAGTGCGCATCCCGCGGCTGAGGAGAATGCCGATGACCAGCACCACGAGCACCGCCACGAGGTTCACGTACGTGCCCTGGGCGGGGTTGAACGCGCCGCTTAAGGCCTTGGGGATGTGCAAACCAAAGCCGCTGATTAGGCTGGCGAAGTAGCCGGAGAAACCAGTCGAAACGGCCGCAACCGCCAGCATGTATTCAAGGATCAGTGCCCAGCCGATAATCCAGCCGACGATCTGCCCGAACACGATGTTCCCGTACGCGTACGCTGAGCCCGCAACGGGCAGGGCCGAGGAGAATTCCGCGTAGCACATGGCAGCCAGACTGCAGACAATCGCAGCCAGGATGAAGGATACCGAAATGCCGGGGCCAGCAGTGGTCGCCGCCACAGTGCCGGGCAGGATGAAAATCCCGGTCCCGATAACTGCACCGATCCCCAGCGCAATGAGGTCGCGCGTTTTCAGACTGCGAATGAGTTGGTGATCCGCGTTCGTGGCCGCTTTAACGTCCGCCTTGGCGAAGATACGTTTCCAAAAAGACATGATTTGCTCCTTATCAATGAGACGATACAAACTATTTTATTTTGCCACAAGAACCCGCCGGCGTAAAGCTGAGCAATCAGAATAAAAAAACGGCACCCGCACATTTGCCGTGCGGGTGCCGCAATATTCCATATATTACCGCCGCTTGATGCGCTGCAAGCGCATGCTGCGGGTCTTGCCCAAAACGAGGGGTACGTATTCTTCCACCACGTCCGCGTACTCGAGGCCAAACCAGCGTGCCGGCGTCACCGTGTGCTTTTGTAGCCAAATGCGGGCCTGAATGATGGCCTTATCGAACGCACTAATCGCGGTTTCAGAAGACAATTCTTCCCGGACGAAGACGAACGACCAGTCGCCGACTTCCCGGCCCGGGTCAGTCGTGTACTTCTGCGGTTGGCGCTTGATGGTGCCAGCCGCCATTAGGTCGCCCACGATTTGGCGCAAGAAGATGTTCACCTTCTGCTCCATGCGGAAACCAAGGTAGAGCTGCACGTTCACCATGTAATCCGTGCCGAACGTGTCAGTGGTGTATTCGGCCGTGTAGGGTTCGTCCGTGACGTTAACGGTGACGAACCAGTAAACGTCTGCGCGCTTGGGCCGCTTGTCCAAAATCGAGTAGAGCAGCGATTTTTTCACGAAGCGTTCGTCTTGGATTTCAGTGAGGTAAACCAGGTTGTCGGCGTACAGCGGGTGCTCCTTATCCGTGTGCAGTGCATCCAGCTGGTTTTTGTATGCTGGCAGCGCCACGCGCGTATTGGTGTAGGCGTACTGATCGCGCAGGCGGCCACCAACTAACCAGATGTACATCGTGACCAAAATGACGAGTGCAATCAGCACGGTCACGTACCCACCGTGGAAGAACTTCGCCGCCGAGGCCGCGAAGAAGACAACTTCGATGGCCCCGAAGAAGAGGAATATGAGGCCGGCGACAAGTGTCGGTACCTTGCGCATGCGCAGGTACGCGTGCAGCAGAATCGTAGTCATCAGCATCGTCACCGTGATGGCAAGTCCGTATGCGGCTTCCATGTGGGCACTGGTGCGGAAGTAGAAGACGATAGCGACACAGACCAGCCACATAATCGTGTTGATTGCGGGGATGTACAGCTGCCCCTTGAACTTGGTGGGGTAAATAATGTGGAGGCGCGGCAGGAACCGCAGCTTGATGGCTTCGGCAACTAGCGTGTAGGACCCACTAATCAGCGCCTGACTGGCAATAATCGCCGCCAGCGTGGACAACAGGATGCCGAACAGGTGCAGGGATGCGGGCAAACTATCGAAGAACGGGTTGAGCTCCGCCGTTTTGGCCAGCGCCGCGTTGCCCGCGTTCTCCTGGAGCCACACTGCCTGGCCGCAGTAACTCAAGAAGAGGGCGAGGTTGACGAATGGCCAGGTGAGGTAAATGTTCGGGCGGCCGACGTGGCCCATGTCTGAGTAGAGGGCCTCGGCCCCGGTTGTCGCCAGGAAAATCGAACCGAGGATGAAGATGCCCATCTTGTTGGCGGGTGACAGCAGCAGTTCAACCGCGTAGTAGGGGTTGAGCGCCGCCAGCATCGACCAGTCGCGGCTAAGCCCGATGAGGCCCATGACCCCGAGGAAGACAAACCAGACTGTCATAACCGGCCCGAAGCCTTTACCAATCAGTTCTGTCCCGAAGCGCTGGATGAAGAACAAGACGGTGATGATGGCCACGGTGACCAGAATCACTTGGGCTTGGGAGTTAATCCAGACGTGATTGGCAATCGTCAGCCCGTGCAGACCTTCAATCGCAGTGGTCACCGTCACGGCGGGCGTGAGCATCCCGTCGGCCAGCAGCGCCGCGCCCCCAATCAGCGCGGGGTAGACGAGCCACTTAGCGTGTTTGCGCACCAACGTGTACAGGGCGAAAATCCCACCTTCGCCGTTGTTATCGGCGCGCAAGGCGATAATCACGTACTTGAGCGTGGTGATGATGGCCAGGGTCCAAAACACGAGGGATACGACTCCCACCAAGAAGTCGTGGGTCATGCTACCCAGGCCGCCATTGCCGGCGACAATCGACTTCATTACGTAGAGCGGGCTGGTCCCGATGTCCCCGTACACAACGCCGAGGGTTACGAGCAATCCCGCGATGGTTAATTTTTGTTTTTTGGTTTGCGGCTTAGCGTTAAGCTTCGTCATGGCATTTCCTCACTTTATGAACGCAGGCGGCGTTCGTGATCAAATATTAACAATTTAATATTAGTGTAAGCGATTGGCCGCAGGGGTGCAAACCAACCAGGCGGATTGCAGCGCGATAGTAAAACTCACGGTACTTCACGAGGAAGTTACCGGGAGTTATGGCTGCGGTTAGACCTTACCGCTATTTTTTTCCTGCTCGTACTTAGTCGTGTCCGGCACGTACTTGAAGTCCGGATCAATCTCGTAATCCAGCTGGGTGAACGCATCTTCCATTAACTTGTTGACCTGCTCGAACAGCTCATCGTTAAGTTTGCCGGCCGGCACGGTGATGGGTGCGCCGAACCGAATCGTCATGCGCTTGCGCAGGAACAGTTGCCCGAACTTGAGCGGGCCCTGGTACACGGCGGGGATGATGGGTACCTTCGCCATCTTGGCAATCATGGTTGCCCCGCCCTTCATCTCGCTGGAATAGCGGGAGCCGGTGGGGAACATGATAAGGGACAGCTCACCCTTACGCAGAATCTTCACGGGCGTCTTGATGGCACTCGGGCCAGGGTGGGCGCGGTCAACGGGAAAACCGTTGGCATGGCCGATAATCCAGCCTATAATTGGATTGTGAAAAGTTTCGGCTTTGGCCATGAACGCGAACTTCCGTGGGGACGCGGCGAGCGCGAAGACGATGGGGTCCCACCAAGTACGGTGCGGACCAACGAGCACGTACGGGCCATCAGGAAGAACTTCTTTATTTTCATAATGTGTGTTACCGTTGAACAGCCACACAAGGAACCGGAGCAAACCCCGGGCAAAAGAGTAAAACATCAATTCGCCTCATTTCAGTTGCACTTATGCATAGAATTATAGCATAGGCGGAGGCGTTACGAACGGAGGATTAAACTTGCAACTAGCAGATGACGAACGAATTGACCAACTGCAAACGCAGGGAATTCAGATTATTCAGAGCAGCAATGTGTTCGCATTCTCGCTCGATGCCGTGCTACTAGCGAATTTTGCCGAGGTGGGCAAGCACAGTCGCGTGGTTGATCTGGCTGCCGGCAACGGCGCGGTGGGACTGTTCGTGGCCCGCAAAACGGACCAAGACGTTACACTTGTCGAGCTTCAACCCCGGCTCGCGGACATGGCTAGACGCAGTGTTGAGCTGAATAATCTGCAAGGGCGCGTCAATGTGCTCAACATTGACCTCGCCGACACGTGGGCGCACGTCGCTAAGGACAGTGCCGACGTGGTCACGTGCAACCCGCCGTACTTCAAGGTGCGGCCGGGGGATGTGCAAAACCCCAACGAAGCCTTGGCCTTGGCGCGTCACGAGCTGACCACGAACTTTGATACCGTCGCCCGCATCACCAGCGGGCTGCTTAAAACAGGCGGTAAGGCGTTCTTCGTGCACCGGCCCGACCGGCTCGAAGAATTGCTACAGACACTAGTCGAGCATGACCTGGCGCCCAAACGCATTCGCTTCGTGCACCCCAAGGCGGACCGTGAAGCCAACATGGTGCTGATTGAGACGCGGCGCAGTGGTAAGCCAGATGGCATCCGCATCCTGCCGCCGGTCATCGTCTACGGGGAAGATGGCGAGTACACCCCAGAAGTGGCGGCGTTAATCCATGACTGAAACAACTTCTTCCTATTATTTTTACGTCTTATTGTGTGCAGACGGCACGTTTTATGGTGGGTATTCGCCCGACCTCACCGCGCGCATCGCTGCGCACAATGCGGGCAAGGGGGCCAAGTACACGAAGCCGCGTTTGCCCGTTAAGTTACTGTATGGTGAAGAGTTCGATAATAAACACGACGCGTTATCGGCTGAATGGCACTTTAAACATCAACCGCGCGCGCAAAAAGAGGCATTTTTACGCGCACACGGTATTGCGTGGTAAAAAGCATTCATGTATAATGGCTGAGTGTGTGAAACGCACAACATACATTGGCGACGGATTGTAGAATCGGTGCTCGCGAGAGTCTTTCCGCAAGATGAAGTCGTCGAGAAGAAAAAAACCATATTATGGAGGATTTATCATGTCTGTATTGAGCATGAAACAGTTGCTTGAAGCTGGTGTCCACTTCGGTCACCAAACCCGTCGTTGGAACCCTAAGATGAAGCCATTCATCTTCACCGAACGTAACGGTATCTACATCATTGACCTTCAGAAGACCGTCAAGATGATCGACGATGCTTACAACTTCGTGAAGGATGTTGCTTCTGACAACGGTGTATTCCTGTTTGTTGGGACGAAGAAGCAGGCTCAGGACGCGATTGCTGAAGAAGCAACCCGTGCTGGCCAGTACTTCATCAACCACCGTTGGCTCGGTGGTACCTTGACCAACTGGAACACCATCCAGACCCGGATCAAGCGTCTTAAGGACATCAAGAAGATGGCTGAAGACGGCACGTTCGATGTACTTCCTAAGAAGGAAGTTGCTCTGCTCAAGAAGCAGCAGGAAAAGCTGACCAAGTTCCTTGGCGGTATCGAAGACATGCCTCGCATCCCAGATGTTCTCTTCATCGTTGACCCACGTAAGGAACGGATTGCCGTTCAGGAAGCTCACAAGCTGAACATTCCTATCGTTGCGATGGTCGACACCAACACCGACCCAGACGACATCGACGTTATCATTCCTTCTAACGACGACGCAATCCGCGCCGTTCGCCTGATCACCGCGAAGATGGCTGACGCTATCATCGAAGGCCGTCAGGGTGAAGACCAGGCTGAAGACCAGCAGGCTGCTGCTCCTAAGTCTGACTCCATGGAAGACGTCGTTGAAGCTGTTGAAGGCGACAACGCTCAGTAATTAAATAAGCTGTCTGGGCCTGGTGCTCCGGGCAGCTTTTTTATTGCACAGCTCGACTATGAACCAATTGTAATTATCGACGCTGCTGATGCAGAATCGTAAAAACATTTCGTATTAATAGGAGGATTGCCAAGTTATGGCTACCATTACCGCAAAACAAGTTAAGGAACTCCGTGACAAGACCCAGGCCGGCATGATGGACGCTAAGAAGGCGCTCGTTCAGGCTGACGGGGACATGGATAAGGCAATTGACGTTCTTCGCGAACGCGGCATCATCAAGGCTGCCAAGAAGAGCGGCAACATCGCTGCTGAAGGTCTCGCTCAGATTGCAACTGATGGCAACACTGCTGCTATCGTTGAAGTTAACGCTGAAACCGACTTTGTTGCTTCTAACGACAAGTTCCAGAACTTCGTTAACGCTGTAGCTGCTAAGATTGCTGCTGGCAAGCCAGCCGACCTTGAAGCTGCACTTGCCCTCGACCTCGACGGCGAAACCATCGACCAGGCTGCTAAGTCGCTCACCGCTGTTATCGGTGAAAAGATTTCTGTTCGCCGCTTTGCACTTGCAACCAAGGAAGACGATGGTGTCTTCGGTGCATACCTGCACAACGGTGGTCAGATTGCCGTTCTCGTTACGCTTAAGGGCGGCGACGAGGAAACTGCTAAGGACATTGCAATGCACATCGCTGCAATCAACCCGCAGTACCTGAACCGCGATGAAGTTCCAGCTGCTGACCTTGAACACGAAAAGGCCGTTGTTACTGCTGAAACCCTCAAGGAAGGCAAGCCAGAAAAGATCGTGCCACGCATCGTCGAAGGCCGGATCAACAAGTGGCTCTCCGAAATCTCACTGCTGGACCAGGAATTCGTTAAGGACTCCGACAAGACCGTTGGCGAATACGCTGCAAGCAAGGGCGCTACCGTTACCGGCTTCGAACGTTTCGCTGTCGGCGAAGGGATCGAAAAGAAGTCCAACGACTTTGCTAGCGAAGTTGCTGAACAGATGGGTAACTAATCTAACCCGAAAAAATGAGAGTGGGACGCGTTCCCGCTCTATTTTTTTGGCCTAGCTGTGGCGCTTATGGTAAAATAGTACCAGCATAGAAGAGGAGTTTATTATTAATGGCCAAATATAACCGAATCGTTCTGAAAGTTAGTGGGGAAGCTCTTGCCGGTGATAACGGCTTTGGGATTAACCCACCTGTAATCACAGATGTCGCAAAGGAAATCAAGGCCGTCCACGACCTTGGCATCCAGATTGCGGTCGTCTGTGGTGGGGGTAACATGTGGCGCGGCCAAACCGGTGCTGAACTGGGCATGGAACGCGCACAAGCTGACTACATGGGTATGCTGGCAACCGTGATGAACGGTCTGGCATTGCAGGATAGCCTCGAATCCATTGGGGTGCCAACCCGGGTGCAGACATCCATCGAGATGCGCCAGATTGCTGAACCATACATTCGGCGGAAGGCTGTTCGCCACCTCGAAAAGGGTCGCGTTGTAATCTTCGCTGCCGGGACCGGTAACCCATACTTCAGTACCGACACGACTGCCGCACTGCGCGCCGCTGAAATCAACGCGGACGCAATTCTGATGGGCAAGAACGGGGTCGACGGGGTTTACTCCGCAGACCCAGCCAAGGACGACACTGCCGTTAAGTTCGAATCGCTCAGCCACCTTGATGTCATCACCAAGGGTCTGAAGATTATGGACACCACGGCAAGTTCACTGTCCATGGATAATGACATTCCTCTGGTTGTGTTTAACCTGAACGAACCAGGTAACATCAAGCGCGTTGTGCTCGGCGAACAGGTCGGCACAACGATTGAAGGGAGAAATTAATCATGGCTAACGTTGCTATCGAACACGCACAAGACACGATGAAGAAGACCGAGGCTGCGCTTGAACGCAACCTCGCCACGATTCGTGCTGGCCGTGCCAACGCCGGTCTGCTCTCGCACATCAGCGTTGAATATTATGGGGCCCCAACGCCATTGCCACAGATGGCCGCAATCACGATTCCCGAACCACGTGTATTGCAGGTGAACCCATACGATAAGTCATCACTCAAGGACATCGAAAACGCCCTGCTCGTTTCTGACTTGGGGATTAACCCAATGAACGACGGGACCGTTATTCGCCTCGTTGTGCCCCAGCTGACGACCGAATCGCGGCGCGACTTGACCAAGCAAGTGGGCAAGCACGCCGAAGAAGCCAAGATTGCCGTCCGCAACATTCGTCGCGACGCAATCGATGACATCAAGAAGCAGCAAAAGGCCGGCGACATCAATGAAGACGACCAGCACCGCCTCGAAAAAGAAGCACAGAAGGTCACAGATGCTGCCACCAAGCGCATCGACGAAATTGCCGCCGCTAAGGAAAAGGACATCATGGAAGGCTAACTGCCGACCATTTCCGCAGGCACGCGCAAACACAAGCTCACGGGAAGGACTATGGACACCAAGGTGCTCTATGGTCCTTTCGTTGTTTTAAGATTAGTTTACAGCCGGCATTTGCACGCGACACGGCGCGGTCTGCCCTTTCATGCAGGCCGGAATTCTGCTAAACTGCTAAGAGAATACTGCGTCGAGTTGGCCGTGAATTATGCGGTTGCACCCGCGAATGTGCGCGTGCAGATTGCGATGGCAAACTCGACTAGCGAGAGGTGGACAGCTTTTGAGCACGGGAAATTTACTTGCGGGCCAAATACCTGCAGAACGTGTCCCCCGGCACGTAGCCATTATCATGGACGGTAATGGTCGGTGGGCGAAGAAGAGATTCCTTCCCCGGATTGCGGGGCACAAGCAGGGCATGGACACGGTACGCACCGTGACGCGCGCCGCCAGTGACATGGGCATCAAGGTGCTGACGCTATACGCATTTTCCACGGAGAATTGGGGCCGGCCGCAGCAGGAGGTTTCGTACCTGATGAGCCTGCCGGTGACCTTCTTCAACAAGTTCGTGCCGGAACTCATCGAACAGAACGTTCGGGTCATGGTCATGGGTGACATTACCAAGCTGCCAGATTCAACCCGGCAGGCAACGGAGAAGGCGATTGCCGATACCGCCCAGAATACGGGCATGGTACTGAACTTCGCGCTCAATTATGGTGGGCGGGACGAAATCGTCCGGGGAGTGCGCGACATTGCGCGCCAAGTTGCCGCCGGTGATCTGGATCCCGACACGATTGATGACGCAACCGTAGCGCAGTCCTTGATGACCGCGCCCCTGGGGGATTTGGCCGATCCCGATTTATTGATTCGGACCAGCGGCGAGGAGCGGATTTCGAACTTCCTGCTGTGGCAGATTGCCTATTCCGAAATGGTCTTCACCGACAAGCTGTGGCCGGACTTCGACGGCGACGCATTGCTTGATGCCGTCAAGCAGTACGCGGCCCGCGATCGCCGGTTCGGTAAGGTTAAATAAATAGGTGCGCCAACTGGGCTTTTTGCCGACGCATTGCTTAAAGGAGAACTAATTTTATGAAACAACGTGTTATCACCGCAGTGGTTGCGCTGATTATCTTCATTCCCATTCTGATTGCTGGAGGCATCTGGATTGATGTTGCCGCCGCCGTCCTGGGATTAGTTGCGATGAGTGAAATCTTCATCATGCGCAAGAAGATTATCGTGTCCCTCGAGGCTCTGGTTGCCGGACTGGGCGTGCTCGCCATGATCCTGCCCGACGCCTTCTTCAACTGGATGCCGAAGAACTTCGGCCGCATCGACTTGCTGGGGATTATCATTGCGCTGCTCCTGCTGCTGACAGTCACGAGCAAGAACAAGACCACGTTCGATGACATCGGGGTCACCGCGCTGTCCATCATTTACATCGGGACCGGGTTCCACTACCTGGCAGCGGTGCGCAACTCGAAGGGCCTCGTCCTGTTGATGTTCGCGCTGCTCATCGTGTGGTTGACAGACTCCGGGGCCTACATCTTCGGCCGGGCGTTCGGTAAGCACAAGCTCTGGCCCGCAATCAGTCCCAACAAGACATGGGAAGGTTCCATCGGTGGGGTCGTAGTTGCGCTAATTTTTGCCGCAATCTACACCTACTTCTTCCCCCTGGGGCACAAGCTCATCACCGTCCTGGCAGTTGCCCTGTTCATGTCCATCTGGGGCCAGCTCGGGGACCTCGTCGAATCTGCGCTCAAGCGGTACTACGGCGTCAAGGACTCTGGTAAAATCCTGCCGGGTCACGGGGGGATTCTTGACCGCTTCGACAGTTTACTGTTCGTTTTGCCACTCCTGCACTGGCTCGGTTTGGTCTAGTTACGGATTGACTGGAGGTAGCAAATGACCACAATCATTTGGTTTATCATCATCTTCGGGACGATTGTCATCGTTCACGAATTCGGCCACTATTTCTTCGCCAAGCGCGCGGGCATCCGCGTGCGTGAATTTTCGATTGGCATGGGCCCCAAGCTATTTGGCACGCGCAAAAACGGGACGGCCTACACGCTGCGGGCACTGCCTCTGGGTGGTTACGTCCGCATGGCCGGTTGGCAGGACGAAGACAGCACGATTCAGCCCGGCGCACAAGTCAGTCTGATTACGAACGCGGACGGCCTCGTTGAACGCATCAACACGAGCGACAAACTCATGCTGGAAGGCGGAATCCCCGTGCAGGTGAGTGGCAGTGACTTAATCAAGAAGCTGATTATTACCGGGTACGTGAACGGTGATGAAAGTGAAGAGGTCACCTACCATGTCGACCACGATGCCACCATCATCGAAAGTGACGGGACGGAAATCGAAATCGCCCCAGAAGACGTGCAGTTCCAGAGTGTCTCCATTTGGCGCCGGATGCTCGTCAACTTCGCGGGGCCGATGAACAACTTCCTGCTGGCAATCGTTGCGTTCTTTGCGTTGGCGCTGGCCATGGGCACGCCATCAACCAGTAACCAAATTGGCAGCGTGCAGACCGGTTCACCCGCAGCGGCAGCCGGCATTCGGGCCAACGACCACATCGTCGCGGTGAATGGCACCGCGACGGCCACGTTTGCGGACCTGCAGACGCAGATTGGCAAGCACAAGAACAGCACCATGACGGTGAAGGTGGATCGCAGCGGCAAGACCAAGACGCTGCGGGTCACACCACAGTCGGGCATGATTGGCATCACCAGCGCCACCAGCCACGGTCTTCTGAACGCGGTGAAGTATGGGTTCACTGAACCGTGGTCGATTGCCGTCCAGATTTTTGACGCGCTCAAGTCGCTCTTCACCGGCGGCTTCTCGCTGAACAAGTTGGCTGGACCAGTCGGGATTTACAAGATGACCAGTCAGGCGGCCCAGGGCGGTCTGTACAACATCATCTGGTTCCTGGCGTCCTTGTCCCTGAACTTAGGGATTATGAACCTGCTGCCCATCCCAATGCTGGATGGGGGCAAGCTCGTGCTCAACATCTTGGAATTGATTCGCCGCAAGCCACTGCCAGCCGAGAAGGAAGGCATGGTCACACTTGTTGGGGCGGCACTCGTATTTGCCTTGATGATTGCGGTCACGATTAACGATATTTTGCGTATTTTCTAAATATAGAATATCCTTAACCACGAAGTACCAGCGGGCATCATGCGTACGCGCACCCGCAAACGTTAGATTAACTGAGGGGAAATGAAATTATGAAACAGAGTCGTGTGCTTATTCCAACGACTAAGGAAGTACCAAACAGTGCGGAAGCTAAGTCCCACCAGCTCATGCTGCGTGGCGGTTACATCAACCAGGTTGCAGCCGGGGTTTACGCCTACCTGCCACTGGCTGACCGCGTGCTGGGTAAGATTGAAGCCATCGTTGACGATGAAATGGCGAAGATTGATGCCGTGAAGATGCGGCAACCATCACTTTTGCCCGCTGAATTGTGGGAAAAATCCGGCCGTTACGCAACGTACGGACCAAACCTGTACAAGCTGAAGGACCGGCACGACCGGGACCTCATCCTCGGCCCAACGCACGAAGAAACCTTCACCGAACTGGTTGCGAACCAGCTGACCAGCTACAAGCGGATGCCAATGGTGCTTTACCAAATCCAAACTAAGTACCGCGACGAAGATCGGCCCCGTTACGGACTGCTCCGGGGCCGTGAATTCATCATGCAGGACGCATACTCATTCACCGCTAACGAAGAAGACCTCGACACCATCTACAAGGAAATGCGGCAGGCTTACCGCAACGTCTTCGACCGCGTTGGCCTGAACTACCGCGCCATCATCGGTGATGGTGGGGCCATGGGTGGGAAGGACTCAACCGAATTCTCCGCCATCGCGCCAATTGGTGAAGACACGATTGTTTATTCTGACGGCAGTGATTACGCGGCTAACCTGGAAATGGCAACGACGCTGACTGCGCCCCAGACCACTGATGAAGCACTCGGTGACCTGCACCTGGTTGATACCGGCGATGCGCGTACTGTTGACGAAGTGGCAGCCAAGCTGAATGTGCCTGCTGACCACATTATTAAGGCGGTCCTGTTTATCGCCGACGAGAAGCCGGTCTTGAGCCTTGTACGCGGTAACTTTGAAGTCAACGACGTGAAGCTGAAGAACCTGCTTGGCGCAGACTTCTTGGATGTGGCTACCGTCGACCAGGTTAAGCAATACATGCACGTTGAACCAGGGAACGTGGGGCCAATGAAGGTTGATGACGACGTCCAGGTTGTTGCGGATAACAGCGTGATGGGCATGGTCAACGCCTTTGCTGGTGCCAACGAGCACGGTAAGCACTTTGCAAACGTTAACCCTGGTCGCGACTTCACCCCAGACACGGTTGCGGACATTCGTTTTGTCGTGGAAGGCGAACCTTCCCCAGACGGCAAGGGGACCCTCCACTTCACCCGCGGGATTGAAATCGGCCACATCTTCAAGCTGGGTACCCGCTACTCAGCAGCGATGGGCGCCAACTTCCTCGACGAAAACGGCCGCAGCAAGCCAATCATCATGGGTTCATACGGGATTGGTGTTTCCCGGCTGCTCTCCGCGATTGTGGAACAGAACTCCGATGACAACGGCATTATCTGGCCAGCCGCCATTGCCCCATACGATATTCACGTGCTGCCAATGAACGTGAAGAAGGCCGACCAGGTTGAACTAGCTAACCAGGTCACCAAGGAACTGGAAGCAGCTGGTTACAGCGTGCTGCTCGATGACCGCAACGAACGGGCAGGCGTCAAGTTCGCCGACTCCGATCTCATCGGCCTGCCAGTCCGGGTTACGGTGGGTAAGAAGGCTGCCGACGGAATCGTGGAAGTTAAGCTCCGCGAAAACGGCGAAGGCATCGAAGTTAAGCAGGAAGAACTGATTAACTCAATCAAGATTTTGCTCGGTAACGCCGAAGCATAAACACGCGCAAAACATGGCGGGGCGGGGACTTTAGTTCCGGTCCCGTTACGTTTTTGGCTTAGTTTTACGGAGAGGGGATTATTCTTTGTTATCAAAACGCGATATGTTCGTCAAGCTGCTTGAACAAATCCAGCTTGATCCCAGCATCAGCAACGCCCCCGCATTCAAAACCGCAACCGTTGAGCAAGTAACCGTCCACGCGCAATCCCGCGTTTACGAGTTCACGCTCGGGATGGATGAGGTGCTGCCGTTCGCCATTTTCCACCAATTCAAGAGTTCATTGGATGCGGCGTTCACGCAAATCGCTAAAACTACAGTCCACATCACGGTTGCTGACCCCAAGTTTGACGTCGGCATGATTCGGGGCTACTGGAACTTCATCGTTGAAAACGGGCTGACGGGTTCCGCGATTGCCGCCCAGCAGTGTGAGAAGATGGAACCAGAACTACGTAACCACACGCTGATTTTGCCCGTTGAGAACCAGCCGATGCTGGAATACTTCCGCGACAACGTGACGGGCGCGCTGGAAAATGCGTACCATGATCTCGGATTCGCCGGTCTCACCATCAAGCCAGAGGTGGACACGGCTGCGGAACAGGCGAACCTGGCTGAGTTTCAGAGCAAGCGCGCGGAACAGACTGCGGCGCTGGCCGAAAAAGCCGCCAGTGTCATTCAGCAGGCCGCCGCGGACCACAAGAAGGCCGTTGAGAACCCCGCCATCATGCTGGGGCGGCCAATCAAGGACAGCGATGAAATCCTGCAGATGGTCACCATTAACCAGGAAGAACGCAACGTCACCATCGAAGGGTACGTGTTCGACGTTGAAGTCCGGGAACTGCGGAGCAAACGCAAGCTGCTGATGGTCAAAATTACCGACTATTCTGGCAGTTTTCTGGTCAAGAAGTTCAGTAACGACAAGAACGACGAGGCCGTATTTGACGGGATCAAGAAGGGCATGTGGCTGCGGGTGCGCGGGTCCGTGCAGGAAGACAGCTATTCCCGCGAACTGACCGTGAACGCCCGGGATTTGATGCAGGTTAGTCACGCTGAACGCCAAGACACGGCGCCAGACGGGGATAAACGCATCGAATTGCACTTGCACACGAACATGAGCCAGATGGATGCGATGAACTCCATCAGCGATTATGTCGGCCGCGCCGCCAAGTGGGGACACGAAGCAATTGCGGTGACCGACCACGCTGGGCTGCAAGCCTATCCTGAAGCACACACGGCGGCCAAGAAAGCCGGCATGAAGATGCTCTACGGGGTTGAAATCAACCTGGTGGACGACGGTACGCCGGTGGCATACCGCAACGACGAACCGCTTGTGCTGGCCGACCAGACCTACGTCGTCTTTGACGTGGAAACCACTGGGCTGTCTGCGGTTTACGACAAGGTGATTGAACTGGCCGCCGTCAAGATGAAGGACGGTGCGGTCATTGATTCCTTCGAAGAAATGATCAACCCCGGATTTGCGCTGTCAGACTTCACGATTAACCTCACCCACATCACCAACGACATGGTGCGTAAGGGTGGCACTGAAGAAGCCGTCATGAAGAAGTTCGCGGCCTTCACCGAGAACACGGTGATGGTCGGGCACAACGTTACCTTTGACGTTGGGTTCCTGAATGCCGCATACCGGCGACTGAACATGTCGGACATTGCGCAACCCGTGATTGACACGCTGGAATTGTCCCGGACGTTGCACCCAGAAAGCAAGAACCACAAACTTGATACCTTGACCAAGCGCTACAACATCGTGCTGGAAAACCACCACCGGGCCAACGCCGATGCGGAGGCGACCGGTTACCTGATGTACGCGCTGTTCAAGGAAGCGGGCGCCATGTTCGGTTGGGACAAGTTGAACCAGCTGAACACGCGCGTTGGTGAAGGGGATGCCTACAAGCAGGCGCGGCCACACCACGCCATTGTCATCGCTAAGACACAGGCGGGCCTCAAGAACCTGTTCAAGCTTGCATCCGAATCGATGGTGAAGTACTACTACCGCGTGCCCCGTGTGCCCCGGAGTCGGCTCGTGCACTACCGCGAGGGCTTGATTGTGGGTTCCGCTTGTTCTAGCGGTGAAGTCTTCACCGCACTGATGCAAAAAGGGGTCGATGAGGCGCGGCAACTCGCCAAGTTTTACGATTACCTTGAAGTCCAGCCGTTGCCGAACTACCGGCCCCTGCTGGATGGTGGGGTGCTGTCTGGTCCTGCCCACGTTAAGGACGTCATTAGTAAGATGATTCAAATCGGGGCCGACCTCGATAAGCCGGTCGTCGCAACTGGCGATGCGCACTACCTAGATGACCACGACGCCATTTACCGCCACATCCTGATTAACAGCCAGGGTGGGGCAAACCCACTGAACCGGCACCCGCTGCCCGACGTGCCATTCCGCACGACCAACGAGATGCTGGACGAATTCAACTGGCTCGGTGCCGATGTGGCCCACCAGATTGTCGTCACCAACACGCACACGGTGGCTGACTGGGTCGATGGTGACATCACCCCAGTTAAGGACAAGCTGTACACGCCAAAGATTCCCGGGGTTAACGAGAACTTTGAGCGCGACGTTATGCGCACCGCCCACGCCTGGTACGGCGAGCAATTGCCCGAACTGGTTGACGCGCGGATTAAGAAGGAACTCAAGAGTATCATCGGTAACGGGTTCGCGGTGATTTATAACATTGCCCAGCAGCTCGTACTTAAGTCCAACAAGGACGGATACTTGGTTGGTTCTCGTGGTTCCGTTGGTTCCAGTTTGGCGGCCACGCTGTCAGGAATTACGGAAGTTAACCCTTTGCCACCACATTATCGTTGCCCGAACTGTCAGTACAGTGAGTTCTACACCAAGGGTGAATACGGCTCCGGTTTTGACTTGCCGGATAAGGATTGCCCGAAGTGTGGTACCGAGCTGATCAAAGATGGCCACGACATTCCGTTTGAAACCTTCCTCGGCTTCCACGGGGACAAGGTGCCTGATATTGACTTGAACTTCTCCGGTGACTACCAGCCAGTGGCGCACAACTACATCAAGATCCTGTTCGGGGAGAACAACGCTTTCCGGGCCGGGACCATTGGGACGGTTGCGGACAAAACGGCGTATGGGTACGTCAAGGGTTATGAACGCGACACTGGGACCGTGTTCCGGGGGGCCGAAATCGACCGCCTGGCGCAAGGGGCAACCGGCGTTAAGCGCACAACCGGGCAGCACCCGGCCGGGATTCTGATTGTGCCGGATTACATGGATGTGTACGACTTCACGCCCATCCAGTATCCAGCCGACGACCAGAGTGCAGCTTGGCGGACCACCCACTTTGATTTCCACTCCATTCACGATAACATCCTGAAGATGGATGTCCTGGGGCACGATGACCCGACGATGATTCGTACCCTGCAGGACCTTTCCGGGATTGATCCGCACACGATTCCCACCGATGATCCTGGCGTCATGGGCCTGTTCTCCGGCACCGACACGATTGGCGTGACGCCGGAACAAATCAACTCGAAGACCGGGACGCTCGGGGTGCCAGAATTTGGGACCCGGTTCGTCCGCGGCATGCTGGAAGAAACCAAGCCGTCGACCTTCTCGGAACTGCTCCAGATTTCTGGACTTTCCCACGGGACCGACGTGTGGCTCGGCAATGCGGAAGAATTGGTGCAGCAAGGCGTCATCTCCCTGAAGGACGTTATTGGTTGTCGTGATAACATCATGATGGACCTTATTCACTGGGGGATGGACGACTCCATGGCCTTCAATATCATGGAACACGTGCGTAAGGGGCGCGGGATTCCGGATGATTGGCAAAAGGCGATGCGGGACAACGAGAACGTGCCGGACTGGTACATCGACTCCTGTCTCAAGATCAAGTACATGTTCCCTAAGGCGCACGCGACGGCCTACGTCATGATGGCGCTGCGGATTGCTTGGTTCAAGGTCTACTACCCACTGGTGTACTACGCAGCCTACTTCTCTGTCCGCGCCGAAGATTTCGACCTCGTGGCGATGAGTCGCGGGAAGGACGCGGTGAAGGCCGCCATAAAGGAAATCAGCGATAAGGGGAACGAAGCTAGCGCCAAGGAAAAAGGCCTGCAGACAATCCTCGAAATCGCCAACGAATGTGAGGAACGCGGGATCAACATCAAGATGGTTGACATCGAAAAGAGTGACTCGCGTGACTTCCTGATCATCGACGACCACACGCTGCTCGCCCCATTCCGGGCAATTCCAGGTCTCGGGGGCAACGTGGCCAAGCAGATTGTTTCCGCACGGGAAGAAAAGCCGTTCCTGTCCAAGGAAGACTTGCAAAACCGCGGGAAAGTTTCTAAAACTCTGATTGACTACATGACCGAGCACCACGTCCTGGACGCTCTGCCCGACGAGAACCAGTTGTCACTGTTTGATAACCTGTTTTAGAACATTTTTTGGGGAATTATGTCCCGGGTTCTGCCGATGCAGGACCCAAAACGCAGAAGCTCCTTGCCGCAACGCCGGCGGGGAGCTTCTTTGCGTTTACGCACGTCACGTGCAGTGCCCGCACGCCGATTTCTTGGTTGATGTTTTGGTTAAATGCATGCTGGTGTATTGCTAAAAGCGGATATTGGCATTAAGCTGAAAAAGTAGAATAAAGATGACCGCACGTGGGCAAAGCTTTTTGCCCACGTCTAAGCGGTCAGTCCATCTTGAAAGGATGAAGATAATGCGTGCCGCAGAATTGATTAGTTTGTTACAGGTTAGCCCCCAAGACCGGCAGCGTGTGCTTGCAACGAACCCGGAGATTACCAAGTTAACCGCGAATACGAAGGAAGTTACCCCTGGAAGCTGTTTTGTCGCTATCCACGGGAACATGTTTGATGGTCACGACCACCTGGCCGAAGTCTTCGCCGCTGGGGCCGAATTTGCCGTTGTTGAACGGCCCGTTGCCCAGGAATTCCGCGACAAGGTCATCAAGGTGCCGAACACCCACAAGGCCCTGGCTCAGCTTGCAGTTCGCTTCTACCACAACCCGAGCCGCGACTTGCGGATGATTGGGGTCACCGGGACGAACGGGAAGACCACCGTTAGCCGCCTGACCGCGAAGATTATGGAAGACGCCGGTTACTCAATGGGCGTTATCGGCACGATTGGGAACGAAGTCGGCGGCGAGAACAAGCCGGCTCTGAACACCACGCCGGATGCGCTGCAGATGCAAAAACTGTTCGCCGAAATGCGGGACGATGGTCAGGCGGGCTGTGCCATGGAGGTTTCCTCCATCGCGCTGGCGCAGGGCCGGTCATGGGGTGTTGACTTTGACACCGTCATCTTCACCAACCTGACTGAAGATCACCTGGATTACCACGGCACGATGGAAGCTTACTTCGAAGCCAAGGCCCAGTTGTTCACACAGGTGGGTAACGGCTACGGAGCCTTCCCGAAGACCGCCGTCATTAACTCCGACGATGAAGCGGGCCTGAAGCTCATCGAGATGAGTACCCAAACCGCCACGAACGTCCTCAGCTACGGCATTGACGGGAACGCGGACATCCGCGCTACGAACGTCCAGGTTTCCGGTCACGGGACCAAGTTCGACATTGAGTTCTTCGGCCAGGTTTACCACGTATCCATGCGCCTGATTGGGAAGTTCAACGTCTACAACGTGCTCGCGGCATTCGGTGCTGCGTACGGTCAGGGCCTGACACCAGAACAGATTATTCACTCTCTGGAAAATGCGGTCGGCGTGCCCGGGCGCTTCCAGGTTGTGCCGAACGAGAAGGGCATTATCACCATCATCGACTACGCCCACACGCCAGACGGTCTCGAGAACGTGCTGGAGACCATCCACGAGTTCGCGAACGGCAAGGTCTACTGTGTTGTCGGTTGTGGTGGTGACCGGGACACGAATAAGCGCCACATCATGGGTAACATCGCCGTGAAGATGGCCAGCAACCCAGTGTTCACCTCCGATAACCCGCGGACAGAAGACCCACAGGCCATTTTGGACCAGGTTACCAGCCAACTCACCCCAGACCAGTACGTGGAGATTCCTGATCGCCGTGAAGCCATCAAGTATGCGATTGGCCACGCGCAGGAAAACGACGTTGTGCTGATTGCCGGTAAGGGTCACGAGGACTACCAGATTATCGGCCGCACCAAGCACCACTTCAGCGACTACGAAGAAGCAGAAAAGCTGCTGTAGTCGAACCCCCAATATTTACTGAAATCGCACCGCACACTGATTGCAAATAAAATCGGCGTGGGACGCGATTTTTTTACGGCTGCAAATTTTTTTGGCGGCGGTCGCAGCTTGTGCAAGCCAAAAATGCATAAAATAATTATTTGTTGGTGCCGCCAGCGCCTGATGCGTTGCGCCTTACGGAACTTTGTGGTATGTTGGTGATAGGAATTCTAGACCTCGGTCGAGTGAGCAGCGATGCTCACTCTTTTTATTGGCATATGTGGCCTAGAAGTGAATGGAATTGTGCTTGTGAATGCCGGTGTAGCGCGGTTTGGCAAAAACCGTCGGGCCGTGCGCATGGGTGCAAATGACGATTTGCGCCTCAGCACCGTACCATTCACGGCAAAAAGCAAAAAAATATTTTTTTGTGAAAACTGCGGGGATTAACCCGCGTTACCTAAGGAGGGACACGATGAGTACTGTAGTTGACAACGTGAAGACGATTGTCGATCCAATCCTGAAGCAGCACGACTTCTACCTGGCGGATATCGAATTCGTTAAGGAGGGTGCTGGTTGGTACCTGCGCGTTTACATTGACAAGACCGGTGGCATCACGCTGAACGACTGTGTCGTTGTGAACGACGAGCTTAGTGAAGCACTTGATAACGTTGATCCTGACCCAATTCCGCAAGCTTACTACTTGGAAGTTTCCAGCCCGGGTGCTGAACGGCCACTCAAGACCGAACAGGACATGGAGCATGCGGTGGGTGAATACATCCACATCAGTTTGTTCCAGAAGCTGGATGGCACCAAGGTGTTCGAAGGCACGCTGCTTGAACTGAACCCTGATGACCTCACACTTGAGGTTCAAATCAAGTCACGGAAAAAGCAGATTAAGTTCGACCGGAAGAACATCGCGAACGCGCGACTTGCAATTAAATTTTAAAATTCGGTAGTTTAACCCAACTACTTGCGTAAGGAAGGAATCAACATGTCAAAGGAAATGATTGAGGCACTCGATGCCTTAGAAACCGAGAAGGGCGTTAAGAAGGAAATCGTCATTGAAGCTCTTGAAGCGGCTTTGACCAGCGCCTACAAGCGGAACTACAACCAGGCCCAAAACGTTGAAGTAACCTTCGACCCAAAGAAGGGTGACATCAAGGTTTTCGCCGTTAAGGAAGTTACCGAAGAAGTCTTTGATTCCCGTCTGGAAGTTAGCCTGAAGGACGCCATGGAAATCAACAAGGCTTACGAAATCGGCGACGAAATCAGCTTCGAAGTTACACCACGTGACTTCGGTCGCATTGCGGCACAGACGGCCAAGCAGGTCATCATGCAGCGGGTGCGTGAAGCCGAACGGGCGAACGTGTACGATGAATACTCCAAGTACGAAGAAGAAATCATGCAGGGGGTTGTGGAACGCCGCGACAACAAGTTCGTCTACGTTTCCCTCGGTAAGATTGAAGCCGTACTGGGCAAGGGCGACCAGATGCCAAACGAACGTTACGAAGCACATGACCACGTCAAGGTGTTCGTAACGAAGGTTGAAAACTCCGCTAAGGGGCCTCAGGTCTTCGTTAGCCGGACTGCACCAGGACTCGTTAAGCGCCTGTTTGAACAGGAAGTCCCAGAAATTTTTGACGGTACTGTTGAGATCGTCGGAATTGCCCGTGAAGCCGGCGACCGCACCAAGATTGCGGTTCGCAGTACGAACGAAGACGTTGATGCTGTTGGGACAACCGTTGGTCCTCGCGGTGCCCGGGTCCAGGCCGTAGTCAATGAACTGTCTGGTGAAAACATCGACGTTGTTCAGTGGGAAGAAGACGCTGCGGACTACATCGCCAATGCCTTGAACCCCGCACAGGTCATCGCCGTGCAGTTCAACGACGAGAACAACGAACGCAGCGCAACCGTCATTGTTCCTGACTACCAGCTCTCACTGGCAATCGGGAAGAAGGGCCAAAACGCACGGCTCGCCGCTAAGCTCACCGGTTTCAAGATTGACATCAAGCCTGAATCTGAAGTGGAATTCGTCGATGATGAAGAACTCACCGAAGAGGACCAGGCACTGGTTGATGAAACCGACGCCTCAGAGGCCGCAGTTGCCGATGATGACGCAGCCACAACAGATACGACTGCAGATGACGATTCTGCGGACCAGTCTGAAGAATAATAGTTAACCAATCTTAACGAAGGGGGTGGCATCTAAATGAAACCACGTAAAATTCCAATGCGTAAGGATTTGCTTTCGGGCACCATGCAACCGAAGAAAGAAATGATCCGCGTTGTGAAGACCAAGGATGGCGACCTAGCAATCGACCCAACTGGGAAGCAAGCTGGTCGCGGTGCGTACGTCGCACTGGATCCAGACGGGGTCAAGAATGCCGCTAAGAAGAAGATTCTCGAATCCGCCTTTGGGATTGCCGTTAGCGCTGAGTTCTACGACGAACTCTACGCTTACGTTGATCACCAGAAGGCCCGCAGAGAACTTTTTGGCGACAAGGCATGAATGACAACACTAAGTTGATGAATCTTATTGGCCTAGCGCAACGTGCACGCAAACTGGAGACTGGAACTGATTTCACAATCAAGGCCATCGCCGGGGGTAAGGCACGGTTAGTTATTCTTGCAAATGACGCTAGCGCTAATCTGACGAAGAAGATTACCGATAAGGCAGCTTTTTACCACGCCACGGTTATTACACCTTTAACCGAGACGGAATTAAGCATCGCTATCGGTCATAAACGCACGGTCATCGCGATTCTTGATGCAGGCCTTGCTAAGGCAATCACGAAGCTGACCGCACAAAGATAGGAGCGTGAACAGATGGGCAAAAAGCGTGTATATGAACTCGCAAAAGAGCTGAACATCAGCAGTAAGGATGTTCTGGCGGCTGCGCAGTCACACGGTATTGACGTAAATAACAACATGAACTCCATTAACGAACAGGATGAGAAAACGATCAAAAAGGCAATCACAAGCTCAAACACACCAGAAGTAAAGACTGCAAAGGCCGAAGCTAAACCAGCTGCACCAAAGCAGGAAGCACCAAAGACGGCTGCAAGTGAACCCAAGAAGCAAAAGGACGAGGTTAAGCCTGCTTCCGAGGTGAAGACCGGCACGACCCACGCCAACCACGTGTCCGCTGACGGCAAGACGAAGATCAGCAAGAACGCTATCCGTCGTCCTGGCACCCAGCGTCCTGGCACGCAGGGCAACCGCAACCGCAACAATGGCGGGAACCAGCAGGGCCAGCGGAACAACAACGGCCAGCGCAATGCCAATGGTAACCAGCGCGGCGGTCAAAATGGCAACCGGAATAACGGTAGCAACAATGGTCAGCGCAACGACCAGCGTCGTAACAACGACCGCAACAATAACAACAACCGCGGCCGTTTCAACAACAACCAGCAGGCAGCACCAGCAACGCGGCCAAACCCAGGCCGTGCAGCAGCGCGCGCCGAAGCTTTGCGTCAGCGCCAGCAGAGTGAATTCCGCACAACTGCCGCACCAATCGGCAAGTTCGAGGAAGCACCAAAGCCAAAGGTAGAACCAAAGCAGGCCGCAAAGCCAGCAGCACAGGTTACGCCAAAGCCAGCAGCGCCAAAGACTGCGGCACCAGCAGCTAAGAAGCAAAACCAAAACAACCGCCCAGCTAGCCAGAACAAGACAAGCAACACGGCTGCTAAGCCAGCGAAGAAGGAAGCAGTGGTTGAAGAACGCCAGCAGAAGCGTGAACGTAACTTCCGCTCAGGTCGTCAAGAAACGCCTTACAAGGGTAAGCGCAACAAGCGTAACCGTCGTAACCAGCGCAACAACGAACCAAAGAAGCCAGTTTCTGTACGTAAGGACCGGCCATTGCCAGAAACCTTGGTTTACACTGAAGGCATGAACGTGCAGGATCTGAGTAAGCTGCTCCACCGCGAACCAGCTGAAATCATCAAGAAGCTCTTCATGCTCGGCATCATGGTTAACCAGAACCAGAGCCTTGACGGCGACACAATCGAACTCATTGCAACGGACTACGGTATCGAAGCAGAGAAGAAGGTTGTTGAAGACATCACCGACCTGGACAAGGTCTTTGAAGAAGAAACCACGACGACCGAAAACCTGACGCCACGGGCACCAGTTGTTACCATCATGGGTCACGTTGACCACGGGAAGACGACCCTGCTGGACAAGCTGCGTCACACCCACGTGACCGAGGGTGAAGCCGGTGGGATTACCCAGCACATCGGGGCTTACCAAGTTAAGCTCAACGACCGTCTGATTACCTTCCTGGACACCCCAGGGCACGCTGCCTTCACCAACATGCGTGCGCGTGGTGCTGATATTACCGATATCATCGTGCTGGTTGTTGCCGCCGATGACGGGGTAATGCCACAAACCATCGAAGCTATCAACCACGCTAAGGCCGCGAACGCACCAATCATCGTTGCGGTCAACAAGATTGATAAGCCAGGTGCCAACCCGAACCACGTTATGGAACAGCTCTCTGAATACGAACTGATTCCAGAAGAATGGGGTGGTGAAACCATCTTCGTGCAGATTTCTGCCAAGTTCGGTAAGAACATCGACGAACTGCTCGAAATGATCCTGATGGAAGCTGACATGCTGGAACTCAAGGCTAACTCCGCCCAGAAGGCTGTCGGGACTGTTATCGAAGCCCGTCTGGACAAGGGTAAGGGCCCAGTTGCGACCGTCCTCGTTCAGCAAGGTACCCTGCACGTTGGGGACCCAGTCGTTGTTGGGAACACGTTCGGCCGTATCCGGACCATGACCAACGACCGCGGTCGTCGCGTTAAGGAAGCCGGCCCAAGTATGCCAGTCGAAATCACCGGGACGAACGATGTGCCTCAGTCCGCTGACCGTTTCGTTGTCTTCCCAGATGAGAAGACGGCGCGGGCAGCAGGTGAAGAACGTGCCAAGCGTGCGCTCGAAAAGGTTCGTGAACAGACGCACCGTGTCACCTTGGACAACCTCTTCGAATCCATGAAGGAAGGTCAGCTCAAGGAAGTTGACGTCATCATCAAGGGTGACGTTCAGGGTTCTGTTGAAGCAATCGACGGCTCACTGCGGAAGATTGATGTTCAGGGCGTTCGCGTCAACATCATCCACAAGGCCGTTGGTGCGATCAACGAATCTGACGTAACGCTGGCAAGTGCATCGAACGCCATCATCATCGGGTTCAACGTCCGTCCTACTGCGCAAGCACGGGCCCAGGCTGAAACCGAAGACGTCGACATTCGTCTGCACAGTGTCATCTACAAGGCAATCGATGAAGTCGAATCTGCCATGAAGGGGATGCTGGAACCAGTCTACGAAGAAAAGATCATTGGTTCTCTGACTGTGCGTGAAACCATTCACGTTTCTAAGGTTGGGACCATTGCCGGTTCTTACGTTGACACTGGGTTCATCACCCGCGACGCTGGCGTCCGCCTGATTCGCGACGGCATCGTGATTCACGAAGGTAAGCTTGGTAGTCTCAAGCGCTTCAAGGACGACGCCAAGGAAGTTCGTTCTGGCTTCGAATGTGGTTTGACCATCGACGGTTACAACGACATCAAGGTTGATGACCAGATTGAAGCATTCAAGATGGAAGAAGTGCCAGTTAAGTAAGCGACGCCCGGTTACGGGTGCAGCGCTACTTGATGACATTTCCCACCGATTGTGGAGGATAAAACCATGAAACACCGTATTGGTCGTGTTGAAACACAACTCCAGCGCGAAATTGACGACATTCTTCTGAAGCTCGTCAACGATCCACGTGTCTCTGGCGTCACCATCACCGGCGTAAAGCTGACTGGTGACCTCCAGCAGGCAACCGTCTACTTCAGCATTCTTAGCGATGATCAAAAAGCAATTGATGACGCTAAGGCGGGCTTGGACAAGGCTAGCGGCATGATTCGCCGTGAAGTCGGACAGCGGATTCGGCTGTTCAAGGTGCCCACGCTCGAATTCAAGCAGGATGAGTCCGTGCAGTATGGCGCTCACATCGACGAACTGCTTGCAAAGGCGCGGAAGAACGGCGACTTATAGTACAACCCGAAAGGCTGCGGATTATTCCGCAGCCTTTTTTGGTATAATGGAGCCATATTTGTTTTCGTGGAGGAGAGAAAATGCGAATCGCAATTGATATTATTCTCGGGGTGCTCATCGTTGCCGGCGTCGTCCGGGTATTTGCCATGCTTTACGGCGTTGGTGATAGCTGGTGGGCCCGCTTTGCCCGCGACCTCGTGTTGCTGTGCTGCCTGGTCGTCGGGATTGGGGGCATCGGGATGGCGGTTTATAGCGGTTACCTCGTGGCCCAGACCGGTAATATGCATGGGCTGAGTCTAGTCATTTTGTACCTCATCATCGGGCTGGCCGCGCTCATTGCGGCAAAGTTCGCGTTCTGGCCGAAGAAGAAATAGGGCAATTTTCGTGTCTATCTGGACAAGTTTCTGAAACTAAGAGTAAACTCTGCTACAATAGTTTGATAGAAATATTAAAAAATTGGTAACGGGGAAATTCGATGGACACAATCATTAAGCTATACAAACCTTTTTTTGAGGCCAGCGACTGGCACGCCGCCGTGATGACTAGTGCCGGGCTCATGACCATTTTGACCCTCGCAATTATGGAATGCTTACTTTCCGTTGATAACGCGGTGGTACTCGCGGCCCAGACCCAATCGCTCGGGGACCCGAAAAAAGAACGGAGCGCGCTGATGTGGGGGCTATGGGGCTCGTACATTTTCCGCTTCATTGCTATCGGCCTGGGTACCTACCTGATGAAGTTTTGGCTAGTTAAGGCCGTTGGTGCTGGGTACCTGCTCTGGATGGCGCTGCATTTCTTCTATGAACAGCACATGCCCAAGCCCACGAAGACGGAAGAGGCGGTAACCAAACCCAAGTCCTTTTGGGGAACGGTGGCAGCCATTGTCTTGCTGGACTTCGTGTTCTCTATCGACTCGATTCTGACCGCGCTGGCCATCGACAACAACCCGGTCATCGTGCTCATCGGGGGGATGATTGGGATTCTGGCGATGCGGTTCGTGGCCCAGATGATGATTGTGTTGCTCACGAAGGTCCCAGAGTTGCTCTACATGGCCTACGTGCTGATTGGCTTCATCGCCATCAAACTTGCCCTGAGTTTGCCGATGATTAACATCGAAATCTCGAACACGTTCTTTAGCCTGTTCGTGCTGGCCGCATTCCTGGCGACGTTCGGGGTGCACTGGTACCGGGGCCGCACGCAAACGCGTAAGGACGTTTAATTAAAAGTCAGACAAGTGGTTGCGGATCATTCCGGAACCACTTCTTATTGGAGGAATAATTGTGGACGGATTTTTGCCCATTTACAAACCAGCTGGAATGACGAGCGCCGACGTGGTATTCAAGGTGCGCAAAATCGTGCACATGAAGCGCGTGGGCCACTCGGGCACCCTCGACCCCAGTGTTGACGGCATGTTACCGATTGCGCTGGGAGCAGCCACGAAGGCGATTAGCCGGCTGCAAGCGAGCGGCAAAATCTACACGGGCGCCGTCCAGTTCGGCTTTGCCACCACCACCGAGGACCTGGACGGTGAAGTCGTTGAGCGCACGCCACTTACTGAACCATTTAGTGACGCGGAAATCGACGCGGCCATGGCACAGTTCAAGGGTGAAATCGTGCAGATTCCGCCAATGTTTTCGGCCGTTAAGGTTAACGGCCGGCGCCTGTATGATTACGCCCGCGCTGGTGAAACCGTGGAACGGCCCAAGCGCCTTGCCCAGATTGATAATTTTGCCCGGACCGGCGCGACTAGTTTTGATGCGACCACGGGTACCCAGAGCTTCCCGTTCATCGCGGAAGTGGGGAAGGGCACGTACATCCGCACCCTGTCCGTTGATTTAGGCCGCAAGCTGGGCGTGGCGGCAGCGATGAGTCAGCTC
>NZ_AYYO01000014.1:46779-79078 GCF_001436225.1 Lacticaseibacillus sharpeae JCM 1186 = DSM 20505
GCTGCGGCGGTTGACAATAACCAGTTGGCTCAGCTGGTGGTGCCAGTCGACCACGCTTATGCGAACCTGCCCGGCGTCGACATCACGGATGCGCAGTGGCCGGGAGTCAGCAACGGTGGCTGGGTTGATCTGCCACAGGTCCAGGCCAGCGAAGTGATTCTGCGCCGCGGCGGTATCTTGAAGGCCGTGTACACCCGGGCAGATAATGGCATCTACAAGCCGCTGACCATGTACCTCGCAAATGATGGAGGGCAAAATGCAACAAATTAAGATTGTGCCACCCCTGCAGCCAAGCCAGGTGCCCAGCACCCCGATTGTGCTCGTGCTGGGCTTTTTCGATGGTGTCCACCGTGGCCACCAGGCGGTCATCGCTGCGGGCCGGGCGGAAGCTGACCGGCTGAACCTGCCGCTGGCCGTGATGACGTTCAACGAACACCCGGCCATCGTGTATGGTGGTGCGGACGCCAAAACGTTCAAATATTTGTCCACGGAGCACCGCAAAGCCGCGCTCATGGCCAAAAACGCGGTTGATATTCTGTATACGGTCACCTTCACGCCGGCGTTTTCCCGCCTGCAGCCCCAAGCCTTTGTTGATCAGTACCTGGTCGGCCTGAACGCACACACCGTCGTTGCCGGGTTTGATTACACGTACGGCAAGAAGGAGATTGCGAACATGTCGCGCCTGCCGGAATACGCCCAAGGCCGGTTTCAAATCATCGAGGTCGGCAAGCATACCGACGCAGATGCGAAAATCAGCTCCACGCGCATTCGCCAAGCGCTCGCTGCCGCCGACGTCGATACGGCCAACCGGCTGCTCGGATATGATTACCAGACAACGGGGGTCGTGGTGCACGGCCTGGCGCGGGGCCGGGAGCTCGGGTTCCCCACAGCCAACATCCAGACGCCCGTGCACGAAACGTTGCCGGGGATCGGCATCTACGTGGTGCAGCTAAAAGTCGACGGGCAGTGGTACGGTGGCATGGCATCAGTTGGGCGCAACGTGACGTTCGGCGATGGGCAGGCCATCACGGTCGAAATCAACCTATTTGACTTCCACGCAGATATTTACGGCCAATCAGTGCTCGTCCGGTGGCGCCATTACCTGCGCGGTGAGGTGAAGTTCACTGGAGCTGCGGGGCTTGTGACCCAGTTGCACCTGGATGAAGCCAACAGCCGTGAATTTTTGCGTCAGCACCAAAGTTAGGACTTCCGGCGGATACGCCTAAGTGAATAATCAGCGATACTGGAAGAAGCAACGGCGTTACGTTGCTTCTTTTTGCTTCTTTTCCCCCTTGCCGCAAACAATTTGCTGAAATTAGCACTACTGAGTTGACATTGCTAATCGGGCGCGGTACTATAATTAGCGTTAGCACTTATTGAGAATGAGTGCTAAAAAGAAGGGGGTGGCAGCATGCTGACGAAGCGCGAACTAATGGTTCTTAACGAAATCATTCGGTCTTACACCGAAACGGGCCAGCCAGTCGGGAGTAAATCCCTGCTGGCGACGCTACCGATGCATGTCAGTTCAGCCACAGTCCGCAATGACATGGCTGCGCTTGAGGAAGCAGGCTTAATAATGAAGACGCACAGTAGCTCGGGCCGTGTTCCGAGCGCTGCGGGTTACCGTTATTACCTGGACCACATGCTCACACCGGCAACACTACCAGATGCGGATCTGCAGACGATTCAGAATTCATTCGGTGACAACTATCACCGAATTGACGACATCGTTCAGCAATCCGCCCGCATCCTCTCCAACCTGACGAGCTACACGGCCATCACATTGGGGCCAGAGGTATCGGCACTTACACTTGAAGGCTTCCGCATTGTGTCACTAGGCGGACGCCAGGTAATGGCCATCATCGTATCTAGCGATGGGAGCGTCCAGAACCAAGTGTTTAACCTACCTGAGGGTGTGCAATCGGAGGACGTTGAAAAGGCGATCAGCATTGTCAACGACCAACTGGTGGGGAAGACGTTGCCTGAAGTGGCACGCAGCCTGCAAACGGACGTACCGGCGATGCTGATGCGGCATTTGACCACACCAGATGGTTTCCTCGACATGTTCGGGGATGTATTGAAACAAGCAGTCACGGAGCGCTTCTACGTTGGCGGCCGCCTCAACCTCATGGATTACTTCGGACCCGACGATATCGGGGAACTGAAGGACGTCATGCGGATTATCGACCACAGCGACGATTTGAACCGGCTGCTAAGTGTTGATACCGACCATCCAATCTCGGTGCGGCTGGGCAGTGAAATGTCCGACGATGCGCTGAAGAACCTATCCGTCATCACCGCGCGCTATGCCGTGGGTGAACACGGGCAGGGGACGATTGCGTTGATTGGCCCGACCTCAATGCCATACTCCAAGATGATTGGGCTACTAGATGCCTTTCGGGGTGAACTAGCCAAACGCCTAATGAACTACTACAACCACATGTAGCAGCGAAATAACTTAGTGAAGGGAGCCTGAAAATGGTGAAGCACGAATCCAAAAGCACTGATAACGGTGTTGATGAACTTGCGCAACTCAAGGCAGAAATCAGCGCGAACTCCCTCCGTGATCTCGAAGCATTAAGCAGTGAGACCACCCAAGAGGCAGCGTCCCTGAAGAAGGAACGCGATCAGTTCGAGGACAAGTACCTCCGCGCTGAAGCAGAAATGCGTAACATGAACGCTCGATTCAAGAAGGAACGCGAACAACTCCTTCACTTCGATGGGCAGAAGGTCATCACGTCAATTCTGCCAGTTCTGGACAACCTTGACCGCGCATTGCAGTCAGAGGTGAACGACGACGGTGCGGCGCAGCTCAAGAAGGGTGTGCAGATGGTGTTCGAACACATGCAAACCGCCCTGAAGGAAGCCGGCGTTACTGAAGTCGGGGTTGCGGGGCAGAAGTTCGACCCAACCGTCCACCAGGCAGTCCAGACAGTGGCTGCCGATGCTGACCACAGCAAGGACACAATCGTCACCGTGTACCAAAAGGGGTACAAGCTGCACGAACGCGTTCTGCGGCCAGCAATGGTTGTCGTTGCCAACTAGCAGTTGCCGTAAATAAATTAGTTAATTAATTCATGAAAGAGGTTAGATTCTATGTCTAAAGTTATTGGGATTGACTTGGGGACTACCAACAGTGCCGTTGCGGTACTGGAAGGTGGGGACCCAAAGATTATTACAAATCCAGAAGGTAACCGTACCACACCTTCTGTCGTAGCCTTCAAGGATGGCGAAATCCAGGTCGGTGAAGTTGCTAAGCGTCAGGCAATTACTAACCCTGACACCATCATCTCCATCAAGCGTCACATGGGTGAAGCCGGCTACAACGTTCAGGTTGGCGACAAGAAGTACACGCCGCAGGAAATCTCCGCGATGATCTTGCAGTACATCAAGAAGTTCGCTGAAGACTACCTCGGCGAATCCGTCGACAAGGCCGTTATCACCGTGCCTGCATACTTCAACGACTCCCAGCGTCAGGCAACTAAGGATGCTGGTAAGATTGCTGGTCTCGACGTAGAACGGATTGTCAACGAACCAACCGCTTCCGCCTTGGCATACGGCCTGGACAAGACCGACAAGGACGAAAAGGTGCTGGTATATGACCTTGGTGGTGGGACGTTTGACGTTTCCATCTTGCAGCTTGGTGATGGGGTCTTTGAAGTTCTGTCCACGAACGGTGACACACACCTTGGTGGTGATGACTTCGATAACAAGATCATTGACTGGTTGGTTGCCGAATTCAAGGCTGACAACGGTATCGACTTGTCCCAGGACAAGATGGCGCTCCAACGTCTGAAGGATGCAGCTGAAAAGGCGAAGAAGGACCTCTCCGGTGTTTCTTCCACCCAGATTTCCCTGCCATTCATCTCCGCTGGCGCTAACGGCCCACTGCACCTCGAAAAGACCTTGACCAAGGCTAAGTTCGACCAGATGACCGCGGACCTTGTTGACCGCACACGGATTCCAGTTCAGAACGCTTTGAAGGACGCTGGCCTGTCCGCCTCCGACCTCGATAAGGTTATCCTGAACGGTGGTTCAACCCGGATTCCTGCTGTTCAAGAAGCCGTTAAGGGCTGGACCGGCAAGGAACCTGACCACTCCATCAACCCTGACGAAGCCGTTGCTCTGGGTGCTGCTATCCAGGGTGGGGTTATCACCGGTGACGTTAAGGACGTTGTGCTTCTTGACGTTACGCCACTTTCTCTTGGGATTGAAACCATGGGTGGGGTCTTCACCAAGCTGATCGACCGTAACACGACCATCCCAACGAGCAAGTCACAGGTCTTCTCCACGGCTGCAGACAACCAGCCAGCTGTTGATATTCACGTGCTGCAGGGTGAACGCCCAATGGCTGCCGACAACAAGACGCTTGGCCGCTTCCAGCTTGCTGACATCCCAGCTGCACCACGTGGTGTACCTCAGATCGAAGTTAAGTTCGACATCGACAAGAACGGGATTGTTCAGGTTTCCGCTAAGGACATGGGTACCGGCAAGTCCCAGAACATCACAATCAAGAGTTCATCAGGTCTGTCTGACGACGAAATCGACCGCATGGTTAAGGAAGCTCAGGAAAACGAAGAAGCCGACAGCAAGCGTAAGGAAGAAGTAGACCTGCGTAACGATGTTGACCAGCTCATTTTCCAAACCGACAAGACCTTGAAGGATCTCGACGGCAAGGTATCCGCAGACGAAATCAAGAAGGCTAAGGATGCTGAAGAAGAACTGAAGAAGGCCCAGCAGGACAATGACCTTGAAGCAATGAAGGAAAAGCGCGATGCTTTGTCCAAGATTGTTCAGGACATGACCGTTAAGCTGTACGAACAGGCCCAGAAGGCACAGCAGGCTGCTGGGGCTGATGGCGCGGCTGCCGGCGATGCATCTGCTAATGCCGATGACAACAAGAAACAGGACGACGATGGCACCATCAATGGTGAATACAAGGACGTCAACGACAAGAAGTAAGCAATAGCTGCTGCTTGTGTCAGAAAGGCCAGAGTCCGTAACGCGGGCCTGGTCTTTTTGTTTGGCACTCCTTGTGCTATTCTGATAAGGCATAGAATTATCTAACCCAGTTACTGGGCAATTAAGAAATAGGGTTCGACCGCTGGCTAAGCTCCGCGGCTGAACAATCGGAGGAAAACATGGCGGATTCGAAAGACTATTATGCAACTCTGGGTGTTTCCCGCGACGCAAGCGACGATGAAATCAAGCGGGCATTCCGGAAACTCTCAAAGAAGTACCACCCAGATATCAACCACGAACCTGGCGCTGAGCAGAAGTTCAAGGACATCAACGAAGCATACCAGGTGCTCTCTGATAAGCAAAAGCGGGCCGCTTATGATCAATACGGCAGTGCTGATGGTCCTCAGGGTGGGGGCTTCGGCGGCCAAGGCTTCAGCGACTTCGGTGGCGGCCAGGGCTTCGGTGGTTTCGACGACATCTTCAGCTCCTTCTTCGGGGGCGGTGGGGCCGCAACCGGCCGCACCCAGCCGCGTGCTGGTGCCGATTTGCAGTACCGGATGGACCTCAAGTTCGAAGAGGCGGTCTTCGGCAAGAAGACCAACATTTCCTACAATCGCAAGGGCAGATGCCACGTCTGTTCCGGGACCGGGGCGGCCAATGGTGAACAACCACAGACCTGTTCTAAGTGTCACGGCCGCGGCTTCGTGACCGTGCAGCGGAACACACCGCTTGGGGTAATGCAGTCCCGCGAAACCTGTGATGTTTGTCACGGTACTGGTAAGGAAATTAAGGACAAGTGCAACAACTGTCAGGGTAGTGGGGTTGAAAACGAGCGCCACACCATCGAGGTTTCCGTTCCAGCCGGCATCATGGATGGCCAGCAGATGCGCCTCGACAATGCGGGTGAAGCCGGCGAGAACGGTGCGCCATTTGGTGATTTGTACATCGTCTTCCGCGTTGAACCAAGCAGTAAGTACGAACGTGACGGGGCCGACATCTTGATGACTCTGGATGTTTCCTTCGCCCAGGCTGCACTTGGTGATGACGTGAAGGCTGACACCGTGCACGGACCAGTTGAACTGAAGATTCCTGCGGGCACGCAATCTGAAACTAAGATTCGCCTGCGCGGGAAGGGTGCACCACGGCTACAGGGTTCCGGGACGGGGGACGAAATCGTCACCGTGCGGATCCACACGCCAAAGCACCTGAACCAGGACCAGAAGGACGCGCTGATGAAGTTTGCTGCCGCCAGTGGGCAGGCAGTCAAGCCGCACGAGAGCAGCCTGTTTGACAAGGTTCGCGATGCATTCAAAGGCAAATAAGTAGTATGGGGGCGCGTAAAATCCGGTGCACGTGGTTTTTACGCGCCCCTTACATATCACGGAGTCTTGTGCTGCGTGAAGAAGGAGAAGCAATGAACATTTTTGATCAGTACAAAAAAGACGTGGCTGCACTCCTAGCCCAGGCCACACCAGCGAATCTGGCGCTCACCATCCAGAGCATAGAGCTCACCAGTCGCTACGCCGGGATTGCCCTGCAGCAGGTTGGTGCTAGTACCGAAATTACACGGGATGAAACGCAGGCGGAAGCATTGCGGAAGTCCGTGAGCGGAATGACAACGATGCTGCCCGCAGCGATGCCTGCAAATGACGGCGATGAAGCGGGCGTGGCTCCCGCCCAAGCCGACTTGGTGAAGGTGGAACGCAAGCTGATCGGCGCGATTGCCGGCAACCACTTTTTCACCGAAGCCTCTGTCCGGGACCTGGATCTGGCCGATGGTGATACCGTGCGCCTCAGTAACGACGAATTCGGTGACGGGACCAGCATTACCATTGTTGGGCGCAACACAAGTACCGCAGCGCCCCGCATCGTTCGCATTCACGGGGCTGTGATTGAAAAAGACGACAAGCTGCCAACGGGCTACCAGTTCATCGCGGAAAAGGACGTGCACGGAGATGTGCTGATGCGCACCCGCGACAACGTGCCGGTGACGTTCTTGATTAAACAGATTGACGTGGCCCGCCTCGCCCTGCGCTCTGGCGACATCGTGGATTTGGCCTGGTACAGCACTGATGGTCCGCAGCAGGCTACCGTTAGCTGGGTGTACAAGGACAAGCAGGGCCTGAAGCCAAAGCAAAAGCACATCGCTAAGCCCAAGAAGAAGGCAGCGATTAAGGCCGAGACTGCAGCAACCGGCGCCAGCGCCGAAACCGCGGCGAAGACTTACACCCCCCGGGTGAAGTTCGAACTCGGCGGCCGCAACGTGCTCCTCGTCGGTAACGTGACTAGCCAAACCGACATTGACCTGGTCGTTGCGGCGCACGATGGGGGCGAAACAACCGCCACCGCTGCAACTAAGGGCACCCAGCTGAAACACAAGTTGGCACGCGCCGATGTGGCAATCCTGATTACCGATGAAGTGCACCACATCACCACCAACACGAGCGTTAAGATTGCCAAGAGCCTGAAGGTCCCGTACGCGGTGGCAAACAGCGATGCACCGCTCGTGGTGGAGCGGGCGCTGTACCGGGCCATTAGCGGCATGCCCGCCTATGAAGGTGCACAGAGTGACTTCCAGTACCCCGAAATCTAATTATTAATTTGCCCGACGTCCCCGCTATTTTAGTGGGGGCGTTTTTGTTTTCAGTTTCAATGGAACAGAAATGCGTAAATACTGGTACAGTTAATCGCCTGTTTAATACAGAAATGGACTATTACACCGTTTTCAAATAAACACATCTATGGTACTGTTAAACCATCAACTTACAAATTACAAGTGGAGGAAAACACAATGCCAGAAAACGAAACCAAACGCTACGGGGCCAACTTGATTGTCGAAAGTCTCGCCAACCACGGGGTCGAATACGTCTTCGGGATTCCCGGGGCGAAGATTGACCGCGTCTTCGACCAGCTGGATCACCCGCAAATTGAAAATGCTCCTAGGCTCGTCGTTACCCGACACGAGCAGAATGCGGCGTTCATGGCTGCTGGGGTGGGCCGCATAACCGGTAAGCCCGGTGTGGTCATCACCACTTCTGGCCCCGGCGTGTCCAACCTCGCAACCGGGCTGCTCACGGCAAATGCGGAAGGCGACCCCGTCCTCGCCATTTCAGGGCAGGTGCAGCGGAAGGACTTGCTGCGCCAGACCCACCAGAGCATTCGCAATGCCGACTTGCTCGCGCCCGTCACCAAGTACTCGGCGGAAGTGCAGGACCCCAACAACATTTCCGAAATGCTTGCCAACGCCTACCAGGCAGCTGAATCGGGCAAGCAGGGTGCCAGCTTCGTTTCCGTGCCCCAGGATGTCACCGATAGCGTGGTGACCGCCGCGCCAATTCGTACCCTGACCGCCCCGAAGCTTGGTCCCGCCAGTCCGACCGACATTGCACTGTTGGCGCAGAAGATTAAGGACGCCGAACTGCCCGTCTTGCTACTTGGCATGCGTGCATCCTCTGCAGAAGTAACCGCCGCTGTCCGCGACTTGCTCGCCGTTACGGAATTGCCCGTCGTGGAAACGTTCCAGGGTGCCGGCATTATTTCCCACGCGCAGGAGAAAAACTTCTTCGGCCGGGTGGGTCTGTTCCACAACCAGCCCGGGGACGTGCTGCTGAAGCAAAGTGACCTGATTATCACCATTGGCTACGACCCGATTGAATACGAACCCCGCAACTGGAACGCGGCTGAAGACGCCCGCGTCATCGTCATCGACAGCGAACCCGCCCAGATTGACCAGAACCTGCAGCCAGAAACCGAGCTGATTGGGGATATTGCCCAGACCCTCGCGTTCCTGGAACCCCAGCTGCGCGGTTACCGGGTGGCTGAAGGGGCGACCCACTTCCTGGACCACCTGCGCAACGAACTCACGGTTCGCGACTTGCCACCAGTTGCGACCAAGCCGGGGTTGGTGCACCCACTTGCCATCATTCAGGAGCTGCAGGCATTAACCACCGACGACATGACGGTAGCCGTTGACGTGGGGAGCTTCTACATCTGGATGGCCCGGCATTTCCGGTCCTACGAGCCCCGCCACCTGCTGTTTAGTAACGGGATGCAGACGCTTGGTGTAGCCCTGCCCTGGGCGATTGCTGCCAGCCTCGTCCGGCCCCACAGCAAGGCCATCTCGGTTTCTGGTGACGGCGGCTTCCTGTTTTCCGGTCAGGAACTCGAAACGGCGGTGCGCCTGCACAGTAACCTCGTGCAAATCATCTGGAACGACGGCCACTACGACATGGTGAAGTTCCAGGAAGAAAAGAAATACGGGCGTAACGCCGCCGTTGACTTCGGCCCGGTCGATTTCGTGCAGTACGCCGAAAGCTTCGGCGCTAAGGGCCTCCGGGTCACCGATGCGGCTAACTTGCGCAGTGTGCTGGAGGAAGCGTTTAACACTGATGGCCCGGTTGTCGTGGACATCCCGGTGGACTATAGTGAAAACAGTAAGCTCGCTGCCGACATGCTGGACGACCAGTTCTAACGCAGCGCGGGAGGCAAATCTTGACGGAAACATTATTTCAACACGGAACGTTAGCGGCTCTTGTACCTGGTCTGTTCACCGGCACCATTACGGCCGGTGAACTGCTCAAGCACGGTGATACCGGAATCGGGACCCTCGCCGGCTTGGATGGCGAACTGATTATTGACGCTGGCACCATTTACCAGGTGAATCACGAAGGCAAGGTCCGTGTGGTGGCCCCAGACGAGACCATTCCGTTTGGCAACGTGCATTTTGCCAATTTTGGCCCCGCCCAAACCCTGAAGGCAGCCAGCTATGCGGACTTGCAGGCGGCTGTGCGCGCGCACCTGCGCTCTTTGAACCTGTTCGCGGCCATTCGCCTAACAGGGACCTTCAAGCACGTTACAACGCGGGCAGTGCGCAAACAGACGGTGCCATACCCGACGCTGGTGGCAACCGCTGATGACCAGAGCGTATTCAACGCAGAAAACGTCATGGGTACCCTGAGCGGTTACTTTTCCCCGGCGCTGTATGCCGGCGCGGCGGCACCAGGCTTCCACCTGCATTTTCTAAGCGCCGACCACCAATTTGGCGGCCACGTGCTGGCAGCCAGCGGCGTTACGGGCGCGCTGCAGCTGCAGACGTTTACCAACTTCGAATTGCACCTGCCAGCGGATGACGCGGCCTTTCGCGACCAAGATTTCACCAGTCCCCAGATTGTTGCCGACATTGAACGGGCAGAACATTAATTAACGCATGACGGTGACCAACCGATTAATCGCAACGGTCACCGTTTTTTGTTATACTAATAGATAGGACTTTTCAGGAAAGCAGGAACATACATGAACTTTGACGAAATGCGTGAGCGGCAGCGCCACATTCGGAATTTTTCAATCATTGCCCACATTGATCACGGGAAGAGTACGCTCGCCGACCGGATCTTGGAAATGACCGACACCATCGCCAAGCGCGACATGCAGGCCCAGGTGCTGGACGACATGGCGCTGGAACGTGAGCGGGGGATCACCATCAAGCTGAACGCCGTGGAGCTGCACTACAAGGCCAAAGACGGGCAGACCTACATCTTCCACCTCATCGACACCCCAGGGCACGTGGACTTCACGTACGAAGTTAGCCGGTCGCTGGCGGCCTGTGAAGGGGCCCTGCTCGTCGTTGACGCGGCGCAGGGGGTTGAGGCCCAGACGCTGGCTAACGTTTATTTGGCGGTCGATGACGACCTCGAAATCGTGCCGGTCATCAACAAGATTGACCTGCCTAGTGCCCAGCCAGACGTTGTGAAGGAAGAAATCGAAGAGATGATTGGCCTGGATGGTGACGATGCCATTCTCGCCAGCGCCAAGGCCGGCATCGGGATTGAAGAAATTCTTGAGCGGGTCGTCAGCGACATTCCGGCACCCAAGGGCGATGTCGAGGCACCACTTAAGGCCCTCATTTTCGACTCCGTATACGACTCCTACCGCGGCGTTGTGCTCAACGTGCGGATTGAAGAGGGGGCCGTGCAGGTCGGCGACATGATCGAGCTGATGAGTAACGGCAAGAAGTTCGAAGTGACCGAAGTTGGGGTGATGTCCCCTAAGGCCGTTAAGCGCGATTACCTGATGGCCGGGGATGTTGGTTACATCACCGCATCCATCAAGACGATTCAGGACACCCGCGTCGGGGACACCGTGACTAACGCTGACCGGCCGGCAGAAAAGGCACTTGAAGGCTACCGGAAGATTACGCCAATGGTCTACGCGGGGGTCTTCCCCACCGACAACGCTAAGTTTAACGACTTACGCGATGCGCTCGAAAAGCTGCAGTTGAACGACGCGGCGCTGGAATTCGAACCCGAAACCAGTAAGGCTCTTGGCTTTGGTTTCCGCTGCGGCTTCCTTGGGTTGCTGCACATGGACGTGGTGCAGGAACGACTGGAGCGTGAATTCAACCTCGACCTGATTATGACCGCGCCATCCGTGGACTACCACGTCAAGAAGACGGACGGAACCGAGATTACGGTTGAAAACCCTGCCGAAATGCCCGACGTGAGCGAGATTCGCGAAATTTCTGAACCATACGTCAAGGCCAACATCATGGTTCCCAACGATTACGTCGGGCCAGTGATGGAACTGGCCCAGCGCAAGCGCGGGGAATTCGTCACCATGGATTACCTCGACAAGTACCGGGTTAACGTCATTTACAACTTGCCACTGTCCGAAATCATCTACGACTTCTTCGATGACCTCAAGAGCAACACCAAGGGTTACGCAAGTTTGGACTACGAAATCACCGGTTACCGGCCAAGTGACTTGGTGAAGATGGACATCCTGCTAAATGGTGATCCTGTCGATGCGCTGTCTACCATCGTGCACAAGGAATTCGCGTACGACCGGGGCCGCGGCGTTGTCAGCAAGCTGAAGGAGACCATTCCGCGGCAGAACTTCGAGGTGCCAATTCAGGCAGCCATCGGGACCAAGATTATTTCCCGGGCCACCATTCGGGCTTACCGCAAGGACGTGACTGCCCGCATTCACACCGGGGACCCAGACCGACGCGCCAAGCTGCTCGATAAGCAAAAGCGCGGGAAGAAGCGGATGAAGGCTGTTGGGAGCGTCGAAGTGCCCCAGGAAGCATTCATGTCGCTACTGGAAGTCAACGAGAAGGATACACGCGGCAAGTAGTGGTTTGGCATCGCTCAAGACATGCTCTTCATTGAATCGCTAATCATTTTCAAAAACCGCCCATTTTTCGCCCACTAATTATGTGTGGGTAGAAAATGGGCGGTTTTTGTGCGTGCGCGCAATTAGCTTCTTGTCATGTTGTACTAGTTATTGTACAATTATGTAAACCAATGGGGAGGTGGCACTAATGGACACAGTTAGCTACAGCAATTTTCGGCAGAATTTGAAAAGTTACATGGAAAAATTAAAGGACGATGCCGACACCGTAGTTGTTACGGCCAAGGATCCAGAAAACAACATGGTCATTATGAACCAACACGATTACGATTCGATGCAGGAAACCATGCGAATTATGAGTAACCCTTATTTGATGGACAAGATTCGTCGGGGACAAAAGCAACTAGCAGCCGGAAAGGGACAGACACACGAGCTGTTTACGGATTTTGACGATGAATAAGCTATGGTTGGACGACGGCTGGTCTGACTATGAAGATTGGGTTGGTCGCGGAGATTGGAAGACTGTGAAACGCATCAATAAATTGATTGATGACATCAATATGCATCCTTTCACAGGTCTGGGGAAACCAGAACCGCTAAAGCATGAGCTGTCTGGCCTGTGGTCTAGACGTATAACACAGGAGCACCGACTGATATACACCATCAATAATAATACGATTCAAATTTTCTCGTGTCGTGACCATTAGTAATAGTGTGCGGAAGCCAGACACGATAATTTGAATAACTACGAAGGAAAACCGGGTACCAAACATGAGTCTAGTCACCGTCGTCCTCACCCCAGATGAATGCTCCGTCGTGTCTGACGGCCGCATCTCATCAGAAGCCGGGGGCATCTATTACGAACATTTTCAAAAATTCCGCTTGTTTGCCGGACGCTTCATCGTTCTTGGCGGCGGCTACCAGCAGCCATTAATTGATTTTTGGCACGACCTGGAAACCACCAGCCTTGATTTAACGTGGGCGCTAGTGGAAGAATACCTTGCTAACTTCATGACCATCAGAACCCGCTACTTTGTCCTCGCTAACCACGAAGAACGCGACGAAACGGTGGCGAATATCGTCCTGTGCGGCATCAACGACCAGGGCCAGATTGCCGCACACGCCTTCACCAACGATGGGTATGGCATGTACGATAAGGTGTTCACTGAACCACAGCCAGGCGAAGTGGCAGCCATTACCTGTCCGCCGCGCGAATATCCGCAGGCGCAACAACTGCTCGCGGCCAATATTCGGCGGCTCGGTCCGGGCCACCACACACAGGCGCAGATTGACACGCAGTTGACCGTAGCCGAAAAGGCGGCCAGCGTGAATGACAAAACATTCGGCCTCGTGTTAGATAAGCAAGGTCACATACGCAAAATTCAAAATAATTAAAAAATCCTCTGGCACTGCCCAAACACGGATGCCGGAGGATTTTTACGTATGTTGCTTAGCGTTGGGGCAGCGCCAACTCATCCCAAAAGATTTGGGTGAGGGCGATGCGCAGTTTCATCGTCTGTTCCGGAGACAGCATCTTGCCCTTGAAGGTGAGGTGAGCACTGCCGGTATCCGCCAAAAAGCCGCTTAAGTCAGTGGTATCACTGCTGGCAGGATTCTGGTGGGGATTTTTTTGGTTAGAGCGCCCAAGCAAATAATCAACAGATACGGCATACAAATCTGCTAATTTGGCGAGCTCAGTGGCCCCAAGTTTGCGGTCGCCTGATTCAATGCGACTAATAATACTATTGTTAAGGTGCAACTTGCGGGCAACTTCGGATTGGGACATACCCGTGGCTTCACGTGCGTCTACCAAGCGCCTTTGCAAAGAAATAATGCTCATATGCAATTACCTCCTTTTGTGATTTGAACAACTTAAGTTTAACGTTTTTTGCTGATTGCACAAAACTATTTGTGATAATCGCAATATCATCGTTGACTATGCGGATTTAGCAATAGTAAGATATGCATGTTAACTTGATGTGGATGGAGGGAAACCAGCTTGAATTACGTGATTAATACGGAAGTTATCAAGAAGCTGCGGCTACAACGGCAATTAACGTTAGTGGCAGCCGCCAACGCAATTGGTCTAACTCGCGCCGATCAATACCTGCGCCGTGAGAACGGACAATATCAGTTCAAAGCAACCGAACTACCGGCCCTTGCCGATCTGCTCGGCGTCCCAATGGAGAAGCTCTTCATCAAGAGTAAGCATTAACCAAAAAAGAATTCGCAAATTTGCGGATTCTTTTTGTTTGTTTCGGGGCTTTCTTGCTTATTTCGCGAAATCTAAAGTAGAATGGATATTAGTGATTTTTCCGGCGACTATCTTTGGTGCCGGTAAGAAGGAGGACGACATGGCAAACGCTGCAGCCTTGCAGGTGCTAAAAGAAAAATTCGGGTACGACAGTTTTCGCCCGGGCCAAGATCAGGTCATTGACCGGATTATGAACCACGAAAACACGCTCGCCGTTATGCCCACTGGTGGGGGGAAGTCGTTATGTTACCAGATTCCGGCGCTCTTGCTGTCCGGGATTACGGTGGTGGTTTCGCCGCTGATTGCGCTGATGAAAGACCAAGTCGACGCACTGAATGACAACGGCATCGCGGCCACGTTCATTAACAGCTCGATTACGTTCCAGGAGATTGATTACCGGCTGGACATGTGTGCACGCGGAGAAGTGAAATTGCTGTACGTGGCCCCCGAACGCCTCGACAACGAGAACTTCCGTCACCAGCTGGACGCTTTGCCCATTGACCTGGTGGCCGTTGACGAAGCCCACTGTATTTCCCATTGGGGGCATGACTTCCGGCCCAGCTACTTGAATCTGCAGACGGTAGTCCAGGAATTGCACTCGCACCCGACGATTATCGCGCTCACTGCCACCGCGACCAAGCGGGTGGCGCAGGATATCTGCGTTCGGCTCGCGATTCCGCAGTCGGGGATGGTGAACACCGGCTTCGAGCGCAGCAACCTAAGCTTCAAGGTCGTACGGGATCAGGATAAGGACACTTACTTGCTGGAATACCTGAAGCTGAACCACGACCAGGCGGGCATTATCTACGCCAGCACGCGTAAGGAAGTTGACCGCCTCACCAATTTGCTCGCGCATAAGCACTTCCCCGTAACGGCGTACCACGCGGGGATGAGTGAAATGGAGCGCAATCAGAACCAGGAGGACTTCCTCTTCGACCGCAAGCCGATTATGGTGGCGACCAATGCGTTCGGGATGGGGATTGACAAGAGCAACGTGCGCTTTGTCATCCACGACCAGGTACCTGGTGACCTCGAATCCTACTATCAAGAGGCTGGGCGTGCGGGACGTGATGGCCTGCCAAGTGAAGCCATTTTGCTCTTCAAGCCCCAAGACTTGCAGATTCGGCACTTCTTCATCGACCAATCTGAAGGCGACGACGATTACAAGGCCCGCGAATACGGCAAGCTGCAGACGATGCAACAATACGCGAACACGGGCGAGTGCTTGCAGCAGTTCATTCTGCGCTACTTCGGCCAAACCGGCTCCGCTCCGTGTGGCCGCTGCTCCAACTGCCTGGATGACCGTGAGTATTTCGACGTCACCATCGACGCGCAGAAGGTGTTATCCTGTGTGGTTCGCATGCACGCGCGGTTCGGGAAGGTAGTTATCGCGCAGGTGCTGGGCGGTTCCAATAACGAAAAATTGCGCACAAACAACCTGACTGATTTGCCCACGTACGGGATAATGGCTAATCAGACCCAGAAGCAACTGACTGGATTCATCGACTTTTTGACCGCCGACGGTTACTTGCAACCAACTGAGGGCCAATTTCCTACGCTGACAATCACGGAAAAAGGAGTTGCGGTACTCAAGGGGCAAGATCAGGTTCGCCGCAAACTCGCGGCTAAACCGACCCAGTCGCGTGCTGCCGCTAGTGTTGATGACGACCTGTTCCAGCAGCTGCGTGCACTGCGGATGCAGCTGGCTGAAAAGCAGGGTGTACCGCCATACGTTATTTTCTCCGACCAAACCCTCAAGGAAATGTGCTCGATCATGCCGCAGACGCGCGTCGAAATGCTGAGCGTGCGCGGGATTGGCCAAAACAAGCTCGACAAATACGGTGCACCGTTCCTGGAAATCTTGCAGGCGGCCGCCGAGTAACTGACCCACATAAAAAGCCTTTCTCCGCGCTGGAGAAAGGCTTTTTTGGTCTCACGGACGCATGAGGCCCACCGTCGCCCCGGCGATGATGAGCATCCCACTCAAGATAGCGGGCAATCCGCCACAGATAATGGCGAAAACGCCGCAAACATACAGTGCCGTGATTACAACGGTGCGCCCGTCGTTCATGAAAAATGGCAGGCAGATTGCAAACATGCAGGCAATCATCATGCCAAACGCCCGTCCGTCAATCGGAGCGCCTGGATCAATTTGCATCTGGGCAGTGGTCGCGGTTTGTTCGAGTAGTGCAACCAGCAAGCCGATCATCCCGCCGGCGAGGCAGAGAATCGTCTCCCCGTAACGTTTGGTCGTATGCGTTTCTGTCTTCCGCATTGCGGTCAGTCCTTTCGGTAACCTGGGTAAAATCCCTACACCCTCATTATAAAAGGTTAGCCAAAAAGTTTGTGCTTGACGGGCGCCAAACGCCGCCACCTGGGCATTGTGCAATGGTGGGCAAGCCGTAACCAGCGCCGCTTCGGTCAAAAATCGGCAAATTTGCGGACTAGGAATCCGCATAATTGCACAAAAAACCACCAACCTGCGCGGGTTGGTGGTTAAATATGCTTATTTAGCGTAGCCGTTCGGGTGCTTCTCGTTCCAGTTCCACGCGGTGGCGATAATCTTCTCCACGTCATCGAACTGTGGCTGCCACCCGAGCACATCGCGGGCCTTATCGGAGGCCGCAATCAGGGTTGATGGGTCACCAGGACGCCGGGGCGCCATCACGGCGGGGATTGCCTTGCCCGTAGCCCGCCGCGCCGCTTCCAGAATCTCCAGGTTGGAGAAGCCGGTCGCCGAGCCCAGGTTGAAGGCGTTGCTGTCGTTGCCCGCAGCCAGGTACTTGAGGGCCAGAATGTGCGCATCGGCGAGGTCAACGACATGCACGTAATCGCGGACGTTGGTGCCGTCCTTGGTGGGGTAGTCATCACCGAAGATTTGCAGCTGGTCGCGCTTGCCGGCCGCCACCTGGAGAATAATCGGAATCAGGTGGGTCTCGGGGTTGTGGTCTTCACCGATGGAACCATCAGGCTTGGCCCCGGCAACGTTGAAGTAACGCAGGGCAACGAATTTGATGCCGTACGCCACGTCGGACCAGTGCATGATCTTTTCCATTGCCAGCTTGCTTTCGCCGTACGGGTTGGTGGGAATCTGCGGGTCGGTTTCCTTGATGGGAATCTGCTTGGGTTCGCCGTAAGTGGCAGCGGTGGAACTGAAGACGATATTCTTAACGTCGAATTCGTGCATCACTTCTAGCAGCGTCACCATGCCGGCCGTGTTGTTGTCGAAGTACTTCAGCGGGTCCTTCATGCTTTCCGGCACCACGGAGAAGGCGGCGAAATGGACGACACCCTCCACGTTCTCGTCCGTGAAAACTTGGCGCATGAACGCCTTGTCGCGGACATCGCCCACGTGCAGCCGCGCCTTGGCGTTCACCGCGTCCTTGTGGCCCGTTACCAGGTTGTCGACCACGGCGACGTCATAGCCGGCCGCAACCAGGCGGTCAACGGTGTGGGAGCCAATGTAGCCCGCGCCACCAAGTACTAATACTGTCATGCAATCATCCTCCAATTTGTCTATGCCCTTATTCTACCAAACTTTGCCGGCCGCAGAATTACTTTTATGCGTCAATCACAAGGTGCTGACGGCGAAAAAAATTGGGCCAAGGCGGTTTGGACACCGGTTTGTTTGCTATACTTAATACGCTAAGAAAGGAACGATACTGTGGACCCACGATACGATTGGCAATTACAACCAGAACCAGACCAGCAGCAGGTACAGAAACTGGCCGCAGCGCTGCAGGTAACGCCGCTCGTGGCCAAATTAGCGGCCGAGCGGGGGATTACCTCGGCTGCGGACTGGGCGCACTTCACCCAGCCACACCTTGAAGACCTGCACGATCCGTTCGCGCTGCACGACATGGACAAGGCCGTCCAGCGCATCATGACGGCGGTTGAGGAGGGTCAACACATTACCATCTACGGCGACTATGACGTGGACGGCTTGACCAGCACGACCATCATGAAGGAAGCACTGGAAAGTATCGGGGCCGAACCTGACGTGTATATTCCCAATCGCTTCACGGACGGCTACGGGCCGAACCGTGACGTGTACGAACGGCTGCAGCAGGGGGGCACTGAGCTACTGATTACCGTGGACAACGGGGTGAGTGGTCACGACGAAATCGCCTGGGCAATGGCGAACGGCATGGACGTGGTGGTGACCGACCACCACGAACTGCCCGAGCAGCTGCCCGATGCCGTCGCGGTGGTGCACCCCCGTTACCCAGGAAGTAACTACCCATTCGGTGACCTCAGTGGCGCCGGTGTGGCCCTCAAGGTGGCTAGTGCACTGCTCGACGAGGTGCCGGTTGAAAGTATCGACCTGGCGGCACTTGGCGCGATTGCCGATGTCGTGAGTCTGACTGACGAAAACCGGATTTTCGTCCAGATTGGGCTGCAAATGCTGCGCGAATCGCCCCGCACCGGGATTGCCGCGCTGCTGGCGGCCGCCCACGTGGACCCCAAAACGGTCGATGAACAAACGGTCGGCTTCGTCATCGCGCCCCGGCTCAACGCCATTGGCCGCATGGGTGACGCGACGCCGGGCGTGACGCTGCTGTCCACCTTTGATCAGGAGGAGGCCACCAAGCTGGCTGGCCAAATTGACCAAACCAACCGGACCCGCCAAGAAACGGTCGCCGCGATTGCGGATACAGCGCTGGCCGAAGCACAGAGCCCGGCCAACCAGAAGCTGAGCGCACTGGTCATTGCGCACGCTGGCTGGCACCAAGGTGTGCTCGGCATCGTCGCCAGCAAGGTCGTTGAGGCCACGGGCAAACCCACGTTAATCCTGACCATCGATCCGCAAACCGGCGTGGCGAAGGGGAGCGGCCGGTCCGTGCCGGCGTTCCACCTGTTCCACGGTCTGCAAAAAGCGGCCGACCTGATGACCCACTTTGGCGGTCACGCTGCTGCAGCGGGGATGAGTCTGCCCGCTGAAAACATCGATCAGCTGCGCAGTATCCTCAGTGCGGCAGCCGCACCGGCGCTGAAGGAAAATCCCCGCATGCCACTCACCGTCAGCGGGCGGATTGAGTCAGGGGCTATCACCAAGGCTAGTTACCACGAATTGCGCCAGCTGGCACCATTTGGCGAAGGTAACCCGCAACCGGTCTTCACCATGGTGCCCAGTGTCATCGACAACGTGAAGTCCATCGGCAAAGACGGTAAGCACCTGCGTTTCCGCGTGGACGGGCAGCTGGGCAGCATTGCCTTCAATATGGGCCAACTCGCGGGCCCCATTGGCACGGCGGAGAAGGTCAAGCTCGCCTTTACCATCGGCGAAAACACCTTTAACGGGAACACCAGCCTGCAACTTGAAATCAAGGATTTGCAAATTCAGGCCAACGACGTCATCGATTTGCGCGAACCCACCCTGAACCGCGCCAAGCTCGCAGCGGCGGCAACGTACGTCTTCTTTGACGCCCACACTTCGCGCCGTCTGACCAATAGTTATCAGTTCGGCGGGCCCACAATACTGGCCAGCAAGCTAGCTGCGGGCACTAAGAACGTGGTGCTGGTGGACGTGCCGCATACCGCCGCCGAACTGGCAAGTGTGATGCAGAAAGTCGAATTACCTGTCAGCATCATGTTCTTCGCCACACCGGCCGACCTCATCGCCGTGCCCACGCGGCAGGAGTTCGGTCAGGTATTGGTCTACCTGCGCGCACACCCCCAGTTCGACAAACACAAGCTCGGGCTCCTCGCGCGCGCAGTGCACATGAATGTTAATCAAGTAATCCTGGCTGTACAGGTGTTTTTCCAGCTGAAATTTGTTACTATAGATGGTGCGTTAATTTCGGTAGTCAATAATCCAGAGAAGCACGCCCTAGAAGACGCGCCCGCATACCAAGAACGCAACAATGCAATCGTGCTGGCAAAGCACTTGCAAACTGCAGGTCGCGCTGCGCTTCAAACCGAGCTGCTCCGTTACCGCGATTAAGATTGTGAGGACATATTAATGAGTTTAGATTTTAAGGATTACATCGCAAGCGTTCCGGACTTTCCCGAACCCGGTGTAATTTTCCGCGACATTTCACCACTGATGGCTGATGGCAAAGCGTACGCCGCTGCCACCGACGCAATTGTGCAGTACGCCCAGGATAAGGGTGTCGAGATGATTGCGGGTCCTGAAGCACGTGGCTTCATCGTCGGTTGCCCCGTTGCCTACAAGCTGGGCGTCGGTTTTGCTCCTGCCCGTAAGAAGGGGAAGCTGCCTCGGGAAACCGTCTCTGCCAGCTACGGCCTCGAATACGGCGAATCCACCCTGTACCTGCACAAGGATGCCATCAAGCCGGGCCAGCGCGTCTTGGTTTGTGACGACCTGCTTGCTACTGGGGGCACCATCGCCGCAACCATCGAACTCGTTGAACGCCTCGGCGGGATTGTTGTCGGCACGGCCTTCATCGTTGAACTGACCGATTTGCACGGCCGCGACAAGATTAAGGGTTACGACATTTTGGCCCTGACCGAATACGCTGGTGCCTAAGCGGATTTGGTCCACAAAAAAACCTTTCACATTTGCGTGAAAGGTTTTTCTTTTACATCAAGGCCTGGCCCTGATTCTTCTTACTGGTATGCTTAATGCGCACCTTGGGAATCGTGATTTCCCAGGCGGCGAGGGGGCAAATCACCATGTACAGCGCAGACGCACCGAGCAACCACATGCACATTTCCTTAGCCTCAGTGGAGATGGTGTACTTGGCCAGCGGATCTGGTTCCTTGCTCGGCAAATTCAGTTTGGGCTGGCGGTGGTGCGTGATGCCGGCCACGGTGACCGTATTGCTGCTGGTGGTTTGGCCAAAAGCCGTTGCGCCCCAAAGTGCAAGGAACAAAATCGCAATGATACCGTACAGAATCTTCTTGAACATTCAGCTTACCTCGTTTCAACGTTAATGTAAGCGTATCACATTATGCAGTTTTTGTAAGGGGTTTCGGACTGATTTTCATGATTGGTTTAAAAACAAGCGTAATTCAGTTACAATTAATTAGGATATGTGAGGTGAACGCTTTGGGAAAGAAGAAAGCGAAGGATACAGAAAAGACACTGGTCGAGAAGATGCTCGACGCGAAACACGTGCAGTATGAGGGCGTCAGTTTCGCCACGCACCAAGATGGCGACGTGATGCAGATCAGTGAAGAAGAAATGGCCGTGCCGCAGCACCAGGTGTACAAGACACTGGTGCTGACCGGCAACAAGACCGGCCCGCTCGTCGGGATGGTGCCGCTAGACATGCATATCGACTACAAGAAGCTCAGCAGTGTGTCTGGCAACAAGAAGGTGGGGATGGTGCCCCTCAAGGATTTGGTCAAGACGAGTGGCTATGAACACGGTGCGAACAACCCCGTGGGCATTCACGCCCGCCACAACTACCCAATCTACTTCGCGAATGAGGCTCGGGAAGCGGGCACCATTATCGTGAGTGCCGGCAAAATTGGCCGGTCAGTGCGCCTGAACGCGGAAGATTTGGCGAAGCTCGTCGGCGCCAAGTTTGCGGATTTCGCCACCGAAACGGAACAATAGTTATGTCACGCGAGTAATGAAGGAGGCTGGATTAATGTTTAGTGCAAACAAGAATCGGTACGCAACGTTCGGGGTGCTCACCCGCACTTCAGGGCCAATCGTGGATGCCATCTGGGCCATCATCGACCAGAACCTGCAGGGCGTGTTCCCATTGCAGAACCTATTGAAGTTCAGTTTGAAGAACAAGGACGGGCAGCTGCAGGTTGTTTTCTCCGAGAAGGACCTCGACGGCGGACTGGCCGTTGACCTGAATTTTGATTATTCCACCGACTTCCCCGACGCCGTGTTCGCCTATGACGACGGCAACGTGCAGACGGTGCTCCTCGAAAGTGAAATGGACTAAAAAAATTGAGGCTGATTACCGCGTGTAATCAGCCTCAAATACTGCTTATTGTCATTTTAGTTATGCTCCAATGTCGCCGTAGCGCAAATTGTCGAAGTACTGGAAGTCGATGGTTGCCAGGGCACGTTCCTGTTCCGAAACTCCGGTGAGGAACAGGCGCTGGTCCAGCTGGGTGCCCTGCATCGCCACGAAGATGTGGTTGAGCGCGGTCTCGTAACGGTTTAGCCCGGCCAGGATGCCCGCGTGCATTTCTGCGTATTCTTCCGGCACCGGCATGTTCTTCACTTCGCTGGCGAAGGGCACGAAACGCGCGAGGTTCCGCAGCAAGTGGTTGGCCAGACTCTGCGTGTTTTCAGTTGCGAGGCACTTACCGCACAAAATACGCTCACACGATGCGATGTGCTGCCCGAAGACCTGCTTGTAAACCAGCAGACGGTCCAGATGACTAGAGACGGTTGCGATGTATGCGTTTGTGTACATGGTAATCCCTCCAATTTTGTTATGTGAATCGCTTACAAGAAATAGTTTAGCAATTTATTTTCTAATGCGCAACATAAATAGATAATGATTGCGAATATAGTTTGATTATCTTTGACATAAGCTTTTGATTAATTCAGAAGTTATTTTAAGATAAGTTTTTTAATACAAATAATTAACTAAATGGGGGACATACACCGATGGACGACAAGCAACTGCGCGCCCGCATCGCCAATGCAACCGATGCGGTGATGAGCGCGAACTACACTGAAGACAAGATCAAACAGCGTGTGACTGAGTGGCAGGAGGGCAGTAAGGACAAGCCAGACACCGCTGCGCTCGTGACCTTCATCCTCGCAGAAAATCGCGCCATGACCGAAGAGATGCTGTTTCAAGTTCTGCGCGCCGTCAAGGCTGAATAGCACTAACAATTCATCAAGACTAAAAATGCTCGGCAATCAATTTTTAGATTGCCGAGCATTTTTTACGTTTTGAATATTAGTTATTTAGTGCATCAAATCATGAATAACTTGAACACGGGTTTGCCGGCGCGCCTTGGCCGTTTTGGCAACGGGCACAACCACAGTACTGGTATCCTGACGTAATGTGCGCCAGGTGGAGTAAATGAGCAGCCCCGAAACGAAGATTAGCGGGAAGCCGGCCGCCGAGCAGATAGCTTGCACCGTCTTGAAGCCACCGACGAAGACAATCCCGAACGAGAAGACCATGAAGATGACCATCCAGATTAAGCGGTTGAAGACACTCGGTTGCTGGGTGGGCAATAATTTGGTGCTGGTAAAGGACGACACGATGTACGCGGACGAGGAAATCGTCGTCGCCAGGAAGATGAAGCAGCAGACCGCATAGATTGCGAGCATGACGTACTTCAGTGGCAACGTGGAGAGTACCTGAGCGATGGCGGCAGCTTGCCCCTGCGTGTTCAGGGTGTGAATGAGGTTCACCGCCCCAGTTTGCTGCAGGTAGAGGGAGTAACCACCCAAGATGGCGTAGAAGCTCATGCAGCCTAGAGCGCCATACCCGAGCATGCCGAGAATGACCTGCCGAATTGTCCGGCCCTTAGAGATCCGGGCGATGAAGAGGCCCATGAACGGCATGTAGGTGAGCCACCAGCCCCAGTAGAAGATGGTTTCCGTCTTGACCGGATCCAGTCCGTGGCCAAAGCCTGATGCTAGCCCGGTGCTCATCGGCACGAAGCGGGTGAGGAGGAGGCCCAGGCTGTGACCCTCGCTTTTAAGAATATACATGGTGGGCCCAACGAGCAGCACAATCAGCAAGAAGCCGATGGCCGTCCAAATGTGCGCCGAACTGAGCCGGTCAATCCCGCCCTTAATCCCTTTGAGCATGGTTAAGGCGAAAATCACGAACAGAACGACAAACAGGGCGAGCTTCAAAAAGATGGTGTCCGCAATCCCGGTCAGCTGGGCGATGATTTTGGCGAGCACCGGAATTTCCATCCCGACGGACGAGCCAATCCCGCCCATAATCCCGAAGACAACCAGGAAGTCGACGGTCTTGCGCAGAATCCGCTTGTACGTTTGCTGGCCCTGCAGCTGGGGGATTGCGTCACTAAGCGACATGACCCGCACTTTTTTCACGAACATCATGTACGCGATGATGACGGCCGCGGATGCGAACATCATCCACGCCATTGGCCCCCAGTCGAACTGGCCCAGCATGTGCGCGTTCTGGTAGTTCTGCGCGGACATAGCTTTGGCACCAAACAGGGGCTGCTGAACGTACCGCAGCGGGTCAACCATACTGAGCATGAGGATGCTGGCGTCAATCGCCGTGGCGAAGACCATGCTGCCCCACTGGAAGTTACTATACATTGGTTTGTCATCGGGCTGCCCTAATTTTATTTGCCCGTAATGACTGAGTGCAATATACATGAAGAAAATCAGATTGATGATATAGATACCGAGGTACAGCCAGCCCAAGTGTCCCGTGATGCCGTCCATCACGCTCCCGAGCGCTCCCTTGAGGCGCGCCCCGCCGAGCAGCAGGGCGACCGAGACAATCATGAACAGACCGACTGTCGGTACGAATATCTTCTTATCGATGTTTTGCTTCTGTAAAATAAAAAATTCCTCCCATATTAAATAAAAAAACACGCCGCCAGAATTCCACTAAGGATATCTGTACAGCGTGCTCTGTTGCTGGCTATCTTACACAAATACTCGAATAACAATATGTTAATTTTGGCGCTAGGAACGAATCACATCCCCATTGGCATCCAGGCGGTGAATGATGCGCGCCGGGTTGCCGGCAATCACCACGTCATCGCCAAACGACTTGGTGACGACCGATCCGGCCCCGACAACAACCCGGTTGCCCAGGGTGACTCCGGGCAAGATGGTGACGTGGCCGCCCATCCAGACGCTGTTGCCCACGGTGATGGGCCGGCCCAGCTCCACGTCCGCGTCCCGTTTCTGTGCGGACAACGGGTGCACTGGCGTGTAAAAGCCGACGTCCGGACCGATGTAGCAGTGGTCGCCGATGGTAATCGGGCAGGTGTCCAGCAGCGTCAGGTGGTAATTGGCGTAAAAGTGGTCACCAATGTGAATATTGAACCCATAATCGAACTCAATCCCGGCTTCGGCGAAGAAGTCCGGACCGGAATCCGCAAGTAGTGCCTGAATTCCGTGGTTACGTGCGTCATTATCGTCAAGCTGGTTAATCTTGAGCAACTGCTTCCGCACCAATTTGCGGCGGGCAATTAATTCAGAATCAAATTGCTGGTATTCTTTTCCGGCTGACATTTTCTCTCTTTGTGTTTCCATCATGTAACAACCGTAACACTGAATCGGAAATTTGTTAAAAAGCATTAGAAAAAGTTCTCATAAAGCTGCTATAGCAGGGGCTGACAAGCTAATAGTTTTATAAATGCATTTTTCGGATTTTTCGTGGTTGAGCAAATAAGATTTTCCTTTTATTATGTGTCTGAATGTCGCTCATTTTGCAGCAAAACACGCACAAAAAGCAATCGTTCTTTATAGAAGATAATAGTTACCGGTTGACAGGTAGAGTCTGGCCCTCATCTTTGAAATTGCTTCACAATGCGCGGTACTTTTGCTATACTATCAAGTGTTCCAAATATGGAGAGTTGGCAGAGTGGTAATGCAACGGACTCGAAATCCGTCGAACCGGCTAATACCGGCGCACGAGTTCGAATCTCGTACTCTCCTGAATAAACGTTGATTTAACAGCGTTCCGCAGCCTTTCTGGGTTGCGGTTTTTTTGTTGCTTTCAAACACTTGTTTGGACCAAAATCGACCTTCCAGTACCAGTACAGTACCAGTTGAAAAAATCGGGCCGCCGGTTTGGGCGGTAAACGTGTCCGGAATTTCATGTGATTAGACCTTTCTTTTAGAAGAATTTGTCGAGGGCATCGGCAGTTTCGCGTTGCTTGTTTGGGAAAAGATGCCCGTAAGTGTCAATCGTTGTGACGATGCTGGCATGCCCCAGTCGTTCCTTGATGATCGTGTACTCTGTTTCTTGATCAATCAGCAAGGCGACGTGCGAGTGCCGGAAATCGTGAATACGAATCTGCTTCATCGTGGGATCACGTTTGCAGATACGTTTATAGCGCATGCGGATCGTGTGCTTGTTGCGGCGTATCAGCGTTGCTTGGAACATCGGCGTATCTTCGCTCCAGTCGAGGGCTAAGTCGTGCTTAAAGAGTTCCTGTTGCTGTTCACGCCACTGCAGGAGCAAGGCGATCATGCCTTGGTTGAGGCTGATGCGGCGATTACTAGCCTTGGACTTTGGCGGGGTGATGATATCCACGCCGCCACGTCGGAACACGGACTTGCTGACAGTCAGTTCCTTGCGTTTGAAGTCAAGATCCGACCAGTCCAGCGCGCAAAGTTCGCCGACCCGCAGGCCAGAAAAGAACAGCAACGAGAATAACACGTACCAGTCGAATTCTTCTGGCAGGTGAATCAGCTTCGTAAACGCGTGAAATTCATCTGGCGTGTAGAATTCCATTTTCTTGCGTTCGATTTTGAGCTTCTTCACGCCAATACAAGGATTTTCGACAATCACTTTCTCCTCAACTGCAACGTCGAGGATCAGCTTCAACTCAATCAAGGTCTTGTTGTTGGTGTTGTTGCTCAAATCGCGTTCTTCGGTGAGCCATTCTTGAAAGTCGCGGATATGCTCGCTAGTCAGGCGCTTAATATCGGCATTGACGAAGAATGTCTGGATATAGCGCTTGTACACGGCGCGTTGAGACTGCAAATAGGACGGCTTGATGTGAATCTTCACGCGGTTCACGTACCGCTCGAACAATTCGTCGAAGGTGACTGTTTCCTGATTGAACAGTCGGTCGACGCTAGTACGCATCATCTCCTTTTCAACTTCGCGGGCAGACGCCATTGAACGAATGCCTTGTTTCTTTTTGCGGCGACGCTTGCCGGTGACGGGATCAGTGCCAAAGGAGACACTGACAACGTAGGTGCCATTTGCTGCTTGAGTAATGCTCATTTCATACCTCCAAATAATTGAAGGCACGCTTGCTTTGGTCGTTGACCATGATATACTTGGCTTGTCTAGGGCAAAGTATCGGGTGCGTGCAATCACGTTCATTCGTTGCTTTGTTTTTTTTCGTTGTCATGTTGCGCTTGTTCGAGCACCTCCTTGAGTAACGTCTTTTGCTGCGGGGAGAATTCGGCTGCATTGATCATGTCCGCAATCATATCGGTGCCATTGAGTGAATCGACCTGTTGGACCATTTTCAGACTGGGTGCAACCTGTTTTTTCAGCCAGTTTAGCACGCTGTCCAACGTGATCGGTTCGGGCTGCATGGCGAGCTTCAAGTGATTGCGGTTGTCACCGATGAAAGTTTGCCAATCCGGGTCCAGTGGACAATCAGCCAAGTTCTTCGAGCCTTGTGGCGTCACGATCCGCAAGTAGTGGTTGATGATACCAAAGACGACCGCCTCGGCGTCTTGGCAGGCTAGTAGTTCCTTCATGGCTTTTTGTGCCCGTTGGTCGCGAAGTCGGACTTCAAACCGGTTGAGAATTGGAGAATCTTCTGGGTAGTCGATTTTGTTTTTGAAATATTGCTCGATGTCCTTTTGATAGCCAATCATTTGCACCAAACTTTGTGGTGAACCGAATTGAACGGTTTTCCCAACGCAGCCTTTCTTGATCGTTTCAATTGCGCCTTTGCTCTTAAACAGGCTCACTAGTTCGTCTTTCTCGACTTTTTGAATCAAGTGGGGAATGTCGATAATCCCGACGGTGTCATTGATGGCGAAGTCAACGCGTTTGTAGATGCCAGTTAAGTCATCACAGGCCTGAAAGAAGTCGAACCAAGTTAACCCGTCTCGGACAAGCACCGCCTCCAATTGACGGCAACCAGACCCGTGCATTTCAACTATTGTCCCAAGTTTGGTATTTGGGCCACCAACACGGGTACTCATAATCGAAATATCGCCGCGTTGAATCGTGTAGTCGTACCCGTAAAATGCTTTTTCCGTTAAGGAGAAGAAGTCTCTGTTCATTGGAAATAGCTTCTTGAACACATACTCGGCGTCTTGAGTATTGAACCGCACTCGCACGTAATCGACTAAGATAAACATCGAATCACGGTTTGTCAGGCCAAGGAGCGCGTGTCCCAAGCGTCGTTGCATTTCTTCCGTTAGTGCACCGTTTCCATTTAACAGTCGATTGACATAGGAGCGGGTCATCCCTAATTGTGCCGCAAGTTGCGCTTGACTGATACCAGCACCAGTCATTTGTCGGCGAAATTCCACCAACCAGCCGTGCCCAGTATGATCACGGCCATTCATCATTGTTTTATCCATTGCTCACCTCGTGTGCTCTGATTTCGCCGTCTGCGAACAGCGGATTACCGTGCATAGCGGCGAATCGCTTGTGTTTTCTGCCTCGTTTCGGATTGTTGTTGTCATTTTGTACCCCCCTGTTAGAATACGGGGGCTTGGGCGGCCGGCTAACGCCGACCGCCGCCGCTCGCGCTAGCGGCTTTCGCGCTGCACGCCGCGCGCAGCGGCGTGGTGTTACGTAACCATTGCCAGATCTTCAAATGGATTGAAGCCTAACAGACTGACAATGGCATGGAGTGGGACTTGACCGCACTTGCGGTTTGCATAGAAACCGTGACCGTCTGCGACCAAGTTCAATTTGCATTGATGGATAATCTGTCCGGCTTTGTAACCGGAAAAGCCAAGCTGCATAAGCATCTTCTTGTCGACTAACATCTAATCACCTCTTTTGGTTTATATTTAACAGGTATAGGTTTATGATCTGCTATGGCTGAATCATACCATCCTCCGAGAGATTTATCAACCTCTTTGGGTAAATTACAAACAGGTTTCGTTTAATTATTCCTTGACACTTTCAATGGGTTTCATTAAGCTTCAAGTAAGGCCACACAAAGGAGAAATCAACCCATGTTTGGAAAAAGCGAAGAAGGTATCGACAAGAAGCTCGCTAGAAATATCAAGCGCATTCGCATGGAACGCGGCATGACGCAAAAAGACCTTGCTGATGCGATGGGGAGCATCGAGCAAAGTGTGTCTAAGTTTGAGCGGGCGATCTCTGCACCGTCTGCTAAAGCGATTATGCAGCTGTGTGAGGCGTTGCAAGTGACGCCTAACGACTTGTATCTCAACGATGCCGACTGGCGCAGCTGGCAGTCAGAGAAGCTTGAACACCAAGACCATTCCGTTAACGGTTTGGTCGATCACGTCGAAATGGTTCAAAAGATGTTTGCGGAGGCAGAACTGGCCCGCAAAGCCGGAGATGAGAAGCTAGAGCGTGCTACTCTAGATCAAATCATTCAGATGTACATGTGGACCAATGACCATTTCCGTGATGTCGCGCATTTACTTGATCGGCGGTATGTGACCGAGTACCTCGACAAGATGGAAAAGGAAACTCGTGAATCGATCATCGACAGTCAAAAATAGCACTCTTGAGATTTACAGTATATAATCTGATTTGCTATAACGCGGTCACATATTTGTTAATCGGTTCAATATATGGTAAAATCTAATTATGGAAAAGCCAAAGTTTAGACCTTACAAGCGGCCGAACGGCCACATGGAATTCATTGAATTTCTTGATTCGCTGCCCCTCAAGGAACGAGCAAAATTACAGTTAGCCATCCATACTACGGAAGAACTCGGCTTACAAGAAGCAGCTCAACGGTTGCTGGTCAAGAAACTCACAACCAATTTATATGAGTTGCGTTCGCGGCAAGGAAAAACCTATCAGCGCGGTTTGTATTTTCACGTATTTGGCAGTGATTATGTCATCACCCACGGCTTCTCGAAGAAGACAAACAAGACGCCACAGCGAGAAATTGATCATGCAATCGACCTACGAGCTGAGTTCTATCAAACCTACAAGGAGGAAGACGACAAATGAGTAAAGACATGCACGAATTCACGATGGAACACACCGGTGATCTCGACGCCTACTTCGCGGAAATGATGAAAGATTCCTCGTACCGTGAAGTCTACAATGAAGAAAAAAACAAAATGGCAAGTGCAATGGCGCTGCTCGAAGCGCGCGAGGAAGCTGGTTTATCCCAACAGAAGCTGGCGGACAAGTCCGGTGTTCCTAAGACAACAATCGTTCGTATTGAAAATGGTAACAACACTTCCATCGATACGTTAACCAAGCTTGCCAATGCGCTGGGTCGTCCGCTCAACCTGACGATTGGCCCAGCGAGCATGGCATAAAATCTAGCTTAATTTGATTGACGGCACCAACGTCATAAACTTACGATTGCGGCGTCCCTGTTTGGCAGACGCTTGAGGCCAGGGATTAGGAGAGATGGTAAAACCATCTTGAGCATTCGCTGGCTTTTTTGCGCAGACAGTTCATCAGCAACATCAAACCAGAGTATTGGGGTATGGAAAATGGAAAAGAATGCATTATTACAGCGGGCACTAACGTTTCAAAAGAACTGGCTTCCCTTAGTGGAACAGGGACATGTGACCGAACGGCAGCATGATCGTGAATTTATGGCCGATTTTTATGAGGTTTTTGGAATCTCACGTTCTGTTAGTCGTGCTGGATATGAATGGCGAGTAAAAATTGACGGACACGATAAACGGATTGACTCGCTACTACCAAAACTGCTGATTATTGAAAACACTATTACATGATATAATGTAATAGATTAATAAACGAGGAGTGATCTAATGATACAAGTAGACTGTTGTCCGGGTAAACCAGATTTGGCTGATCGGGCATTGTTAAATGAGAATCAAGCCGCTGACATTGCTTTACTTTTTAAAGTACTCGCAAATAATACGCGGCTAAGAATTTTACATTGCTTAACGCGTGAACCAGATATGGCCGTTAGTGAGATTGCTACATCACTAAATATGAAGGTCCAAGCCATCTCAAACCAGTTACAACGTCTAGTAGATCAAAAGATAGTTAAAGCGAAGCGTAATGGCAACTTCATTGAATATCAGATCATTGATGAATGTACGGCAATTTTATTAGAACGGGCATGGTGTTTAGCTGAAGATGCCGGAAAAATCAATGCTGGTGGGGGAAAATAAAATGATCAGGACAATTATAACGAGTATTATTCTTTATACATCAACTGCAATCGACTTATTAGTTATTTTAATGTTACTTTTTTCAAAATATCGTTCAACAAAGCATCGCCGACAAATTTATATTGGTCAGTTCTTAGGCTCATATACGCTCATTGGAATTAGTTTGTTTTTTGCATTTATTCTCCATTACGTACCCGCCAAATGGTTACTAGGTTTTTTAGGGTTGATTCCCATTGCCTTTGGAATCAAATATATATTTAGCAAAGAAGATGAAGCCGCAGAAGTTGATCAGAAAATTGAAGCGCGTAAAAATAAGAATTTAATTGCAACGGTGGCTTTAATTACGGTAGCTTCTTGTGGTGCGGATAATATTGGCCTTTTTGTTCCTTACTTCGTATCATTATCACTGGTACAGCTAATCGTAACGCTGTTTGTTTTTACCATTTGTATTTATTTTTTAGTTTTCCTTGGTGATAAGTTCTCACAAGTGAATTTTGTAAAGAACTTTCTTGATCGTTTTGGTGATTGGATCATGGCCATTATTTATATTGGTTTAGGCATCATGATCATTCTTGAAAGTGACACTATTAGGCATATTATGCAGCTATTATTTTAATTAAGCAGTAGTCGATATTTTTTATCATTCATTGATCATCTTCTTTTGAAGGTGATTTTTTTGCGTTTGGTGATAAGCATTGATGGTATTGATTTTATTGTCAATTTGAAGATTGTTGCTGAATAATAATGTTTAGCCATACAAAAAGGCCGCCAACTAGTGACGACCAACCAAGTATATTGGCGTGCCAATTCAGTACCACTTCATCCAAATTCAGCCGATTTCAACCGTTTCAATCGTACCAAGAATGCCGTTAAATCAACAATCCGACGTCATTCAAACCGTCAGATTACAACTCGAAATCCGTCGAACCGGTAATACCGGCGCGCAGGTTCAAATCCTGTACTCTCCTTCATTTTTTTAAAAACTACGGCTCTTCGTCAAGTAGAGTTGATAGAACTTTTTGAAAGCACTTGGACCTTAATTG
>NZ_AYYO01000015.1 GCF_001436225.1 Lacticaseibacillus sharpeae JCM 1186 = DSM 20505
GGCGCTACGATATTTGGAGTTGATAGACATCTTGTCTGTCAGCTCCTTTTTCTATACCATTTATGTATTTGAACATGCAAAAAGGACACCACACTAATTCGTGTCCACAGATCCGACCAAAGATAAGTAAATAGGAGTTTGTGTAATGTCCCTTACAAGTAAGTCTATCCGAATGGTTCTAGAAATCAAGGACCCTAACATAATTTTTACGCAAGACGCTGAAAATGAAGAAGTTCATGGGGCTTCCGCCCTGGTCTTCTACGCGGAGCTTAAGGCGAAGCCAGAACGCTGCCCCAACTGTGGATTCATGGATAAGATAGTCCGCTATGGGTTTGAAAGCTCATGCGTGCTTGCCCCAAGTTTCACTTACCGGCCGACTTACCTAAAGCTCAGACGCCAACGATACCGATGCGACCTATGCCGGTCAGTCTTCCAGAGTGAGACTGACTATGTGCGTCCCAACAGCACTATTAGTACCCCCGTAAGGCAGATGGTTTTATTTGAGGCGCTCTCCAACAATTCATTAGCTGCCATCGCCCGTCGCTTCCATGTGGCAGACAAAACAGTTCAGCGAATCATTGACGAGGAGGCCGCAACACACAACTACAACCAGCAGACTTGGCTTCCCCACCATCTTGCGTTTGATGAATTTAAGGCGACTGACAAGATGAGCTTCATCTGGGGTGATAGTGACCAACACGAGATAGGCGGCATCCTGCCTTCACGCACTTCGTATGCGATTCAGAAATACTTCGAAGGATTTCCACTTAAAGTGCGCCAACAGGTGCAGACAATCTCGCTTGACCTGAACGCAGGCTACATTAACCTCATTCCACGGTTGTTTCCAAATGCCAAAGTCGTTGTAGATCGATTTCACATTGTGCAAATGGTTTCGACTGCGCTCAACATGGTGCGGGTAAAGTCCATGAATACCCTCCCCAAAAGCAGCAAGGAATACCGCTTCATGAAACGGGAATGGAAAGATTTCCTCATGGACCTTAGCGAGTTAGAAGCCAAGCAAGTAGCGTTTCATCCTAGCGTGGGGTACGCCGCAACAACATTGAATCTAGTCACCGAATGTCTTGATTTACATCCAACCCTTCGCGACACATATGAGGTTTACCAAGGTATTTTAGGGGCGATTAGAAACCGTGATGTGGAAACACTTAGGCAAACGTTGGAAGACTACAAGCCGCTAGATAATCGCATGGATCAGTCCATCAGGTCATTGAAGAAGTACAAGAATCAAGTGCTCAACGCAGTTCGTTACGATTATTCGAACGGATTCCTTGAAGGAATCAACAGCCTCATAAAGAAAATTAAGAACACAGCATACGGATACAAAAACTGGAGCAATTTCATCAACCGGATTTATCTTGAAAGGGTATGGTTCAAGGTAAACAACAAGGCGTCGCGCGCATAAGAAAAGCACCTAGGCCAATTAAGGTCCAAGTGCTTTCAAAAAGTTCTATCAACTCTACTTGACGAAGAGCC
>NZ_AYYO01000016.1 GCF_001436225.1 Lacticaseibacillus sharpeae JCM 1186 = DSM 20505
AAGGACGAACTCCAAATGATAAATTTACTATTCAACACCGTTTGACATAGTTCCACTATTTTTTAGTCGAGTGCTTTCTTCTGATGTATTCGCGGTAATATCCACATATAATTAGGGTGCTTGCAATTATGTTAAATCCAAAATTAGTTACTGATTCGTTTATTGGAATTAATAATTGAATTCCGATTACAAGACTGAACGCTGTCCAGAAAAGTTCGGAGGGTTTGGGGGAGTGACGTGAATTCATTAGTATTTCTTTCCGGCAATCTTGGCCATATCGTACTCCTCTTTAGCAACGTTAGCCTTTGCGACACCTTTGTATAACTTGGTTGCGGTGCCACTACCAACAGTGACTGCACCAACAATCAAACCAGCCACCGCAACTGGAGGAACTAGTGCTGTAGCTGCCCCAACGATTCCACATACGATAGCAAGAGAGGTTGCTGAAATTCCGGTCCCTGCGATATAGGAGTTACTCGACTGGATTGCACTCCGGTATGCTTTAACATGACTGTTTGTGTTCTTTACTTTGTACTTGGCGATGCAGCCAATGCGGATGTAGTTTCCATCAACCTGATACCAATACCGTGAATCAGCGGCAAGATGAACCTTTGACCCGATTCTTGCAAGATCACCTAATGAAATACCGTTAAGCGGAGCGGTTGATGCAGTTTGATTAACTACCATTTTCCCTGAACTATCGGTAATTGAAGTGGTTATTTGTTTCAGCGTGTAGTCGTTATTAACCCGTACATGATAACCGTCACTGTTCATCGAAAGCGACATTGTAGTATCTGTAGTTGTTTTTTCAATTTTGTAACCATTTACCGTGATAGTTTCAGACTGTGCTACATCTGTGGATTCGGTGTTTGAGGTAGCTAAGGCGTAATACGTCGGACTTGCATAGGTGGCTACTAAAAGCACCGTTAGAAATAAATAGATAAATTTTTCCCGAAAATTTTTAATCATCATTCGTTCCTCCAAAATTGTGGTAATGTGCATGAAGACTACATCAGACCAAGGGGCCACCAATCTAAATCAGATAGTTGATTCAATATAATTTCACCTCTTTTATTTTGTGAACTACTATTGATAATGCTATCATAACTTTTAGGCAAAATATTCTTTGCCAAGTAACCCGACATAAGGAGTTCACAAGTATGAGACACAATGAACTAATTAGAAAGTTGCGCCATGAGCGGGGCTTGTCACAAACTGAGCTTACAAGTGGAGTTTGCAGCCGAAATGCACTATCTACCTTTGAGACTGATGGCAGTAAAATGTCGTTTGAAAGTTGTTTTGCGTTTTGTGAAAAAATGAATATTACGCTGGAAGAGTATGAGTACCAGTTCCACGATGGTAACATAAGCGAAAAAAGAATCATTTCAAGGAAGGTAAAAGAGGCGTTTAATACCAGCTATTCCTCAGAACTATCTAATGAACTACTTGAAAAATACGCATCCACAAATGATTTTTACTATTATAGTTTGTATGCACAGTACTATTTGTTGAGTAATCTAAACACTGAACAACTGAGGAGTAATACAGCAAAAGGCATTGCCAAAAAAGTTAAACGATACCTAGACGCGGTAGATGTTTGGGGCCGCTTTGAACTTGTTCTGTTTAGTAATTGCATGTTCATGTTTGAAAGTGAATATATCGCTTTTCAATTTCACGAGTCGATTAAGTTAATGCGTGTTTATTCAGATAGCGCAAGTTATTCAGCTGATTTGTTGGCTTTTTTGGTAAACGGAACTCAACTTATGTATGAACGTAAGGCTAAAGTAGAATTGGATATTTTTTTGGCTGAGTTACAGGCCGTTGCGCGAAAGAGTTCGGATTACAGGACACTTTTGGCGAGCAGGGTGTTTTCTTTTTTGCAAAAGTCGTACAGCTCGAACAAAACGGATGAGGCGGAAAGAACGCAATTGCTCGCTGTAATTCGTTTTTTTGATAACCAAAAGTGGTATCAACTTGTCAGTGATGTGCAGTAAATCTCGTAGAATACAGTGAATATCTAATGCACATTGATTAGCCACTTCCTGGTGACGGGTGGTGGCTCTTTTTTCATGGCTGCAAACGGACAATAATCTTTTTAAGAAATTATTGCGGTGACGCATCCTTGATAGACGGGCATTTGTCGTGATTGAGCAGCTAACGTTCGTGTCTATCCGAATAAAAGCTTAACTTTATGCTTGAAATGTACCTAAAAGGTTAGTAAACTAGTCCTATCAAACCAATAGGAGCGCGTCATGGATAACTTTTTCAAGCTAAAGGCGAACAATACCACAACTGGCCGCGAAATTATGGCCGGCTTCACTACTTTCTTCGCAATGTCATACATTCTGTTCGTTAACCCTCAGATTCTCTCCCTCGCTGGGATGCCTTCCCAAGCAGTCTTTCTCGCAACCATCGTGGCCAGCGCCATCGGGACCGCGGTCATGGGACTGTTCGCGAACGTCCCTTACGCGCTGGCACCGGGGATGGGGCTGAACGCCTTCTTCACCTACACCGTGGTCTTCGCGCTGGGTTACACCTGGCAGCAGGCCCTCGCCCTCGTGTTCATCTGCGGGCTGTTCAACATCTTCATCACCATCACCAAGATCCGGAAGCTGATCATCGTGGCGATTCCGGAAGCCCTCCAGCACGCAATTGGCGGGGGGATTGGGGTGTTCGTCGGCTACATTGGACTGAAGAACGCCGGCTTCCTCCAGTTCACGTCCGATTCTTCCGACATCTTGAGCATCAACAACGCGGCTTACAACATCGGCACCACGCACTTCAAGGGTGGGGTCACCGGCGTTGTTACCGGTGGCGGCATCGTGCCCGCGCTGACGAACTTCGCGAACTCCGGCGCATTGCTCGCCCTCATCGGGGTTGTCATCATGGTCATCTTGTTGATCAAGAAGGTGCCTGGTGCCGTGATTATCGGGATTGTTCTGACCACCCTGATTGGGATTCCCATGGGCGTCACCGACCTGAGCTTCTCTGCCTCCAACTCGCTAGCTAACTCGTTCGCACAGCTGGGCACCACGTTCGGCGCTGCGTTCGGCCCCCACGGGATGGGCACGCTGTTCACCGGCGGCCACAACATCATCCTGTCGCTGATGACCATCTTCGCGTTCTGTTTCTCCGACACCTTCGACACGCTGGGTACGTTCATCGGGACCGGCCGTCGCACCGGGATTTTCTCCGACGACGACATGAAGAAACTCGAGACCAGCACTGGCTTCTCCACCCGGCTGGACAAGGCACTGTTCGCCGATTCCATCGCGACCTCCATCGGGGCCATCTTCGGGACGTCTAACACCACGACGTACGTTGAAAGTGCCGCCGGGATTGGTGCCGGTGGCCGCACGGGGCTAACCGCCGTGACCGTCTCCATTCTGTTCCTGATTTCCGCCGTCTTCGCGCCAATCATCAGCATCGTGCCAACGCAGGCAACTGCGCCCGCACTCCTGATGGTCGGGGTCATGATGGTCAGCTCGTTCAAGGAAATCAATTGGAACGACCTCGCCGAAGCCATTCCCGCATTCATGGCGTCCATCGTCATGGGGCTCATCTACAACATCTCGTACGGGATTGCGGCCGGCTTCATCTTCTACTGCCTGATCAAGATTGTGCAGGGGAAGATTAAGGAAATCCACCCGGTATTGGCCGTGGCGACGATTGGGTTTATTTTGAACTTTGTGATTTTGGCGATACTGTAAATTGAATATTACCTTTTAATGCGGGCCAGCGCTGATGAAGTGCTGGCCTTTTTCTGTACTACCGGACGCTTTCCCCCATTTGCGCCCGGGAACACCTGTGCGCCTGTGGTAAAATTAAGCTAGCGAAGTATGCAAGGGAGGCGCCCACAATGGCGATTTTTGAAAAATATCACCCAATTATGTCGGTCCACTACACGATGGACTGGCTGACGCTGTTCAAGGCCAAGGACGTGCTCACGATGCGGCAGAACCTGGAGATTGCACAGGCGCAGGCACGACCGGTCGACAAGACGATTGGCGACACGGCGCACTTCATCAACCGGGCGATGGCGCTCGTGATGGGGAACAAGGCGCTGCTCTACGGGATTCGTGACCGCCAGAGTGACGAACTGGTCGGCACGTTCGGCCTGTTCGGTTTCACCACCGATGGCAAGTGCGCGACGGTGCGGATGGCGACATTGCCGGAAACAGATAGTGCGGTGCTGACGGAAGTGTTGCCGCGGATGCTCGGGTTTGCGGTGCACGAACTCGGCTTGACCAAGTTGCAGGCGGGCCAGATTGTGCGTGCAGCCGACCGCGAGCTGTACCTGGCCAACCATTTTTCGCAGCAAAAGGACGGCTCACTGGTGCTGAATGCAGCGGACATCTTGGCGCTGCCGGAGTACCATTTTTAGCATTAGTCGGTGAAAGGAGACGGTGAGCGTGGAACAAGGGTCATTATTCGATGATGAACAGCCCAAGGAAGAAAACGCCGGATACCAGCCACTCGCGGCCCGAATGCGGCCGCAGACGCTGGCGGATTTTGCCGGTCAACAGAACCTCATCGCGCCGGGCCGGGTGCTGTTCAACCTGATTGAGCGCGACCAGATTACCTCGATGATTTTCTGGGGCCCACCTGGTGTCGGCAAGACGACGCTCGCCCAGCTGATTGCCAGCCAGACGCAGGCCCAGTTCGTGAACTTCTCCGCCGTCACTAGCGGCATCAAGGAAATCCGTCAGGTGATGCGTGAGGCCGAACTGAACAAGGCGGGCGGGCACAAGACGATTGTGTTCGTCGACGAAATCCACCGGTTCAACAAGGCGCAGCAGGACGCCTTTTTGCCGTACGTTGAGCGCGGTAGCATCATCCTCATTGGTGCGACGACTGAGAACCCGAGCTTCGAGATTAACTCGGCGCTCTTGTCCCGGTTGCGGGTATTTGTGCTGCACGCCCTGAGCGAGGACGACCTGGTCGGCTTGCAAAAGCGTGCGTTAACCGATCCGCGCGGGTTCGGGGACTTCAAGGTGCAGGCTGATGACGACCTGCTGCACAAGATTGCGGTGTACGCGAACGGGGATGCCCGCACGGCGCTGAACACGCTGGAGATGGCGGTGACGAACGGCCAGGTAGTCGATGGCGTGACCACCGTTTCCAGCGACGATTTGCAGCAAATCATGGGCAAAAAAGCGCTGATGTACGACAAGCACGGCGAGGAGCACTACAACCTAATCTCGGCGCTGCACAAATCAATGCGTAACTCTGATGTGGACGCCGCATTGTACTGGCTTTCCCGGATGTTAGAGGCGGGCGAGGACCCGCTGTACGTGGCGCGCCGGCTGGTGCAGTTCGCCAGTGAGGACGTCGGCTTGGCGGATTCGCGGGCATTGGAAATTGCCGTGGCTGCGTTTCAGGCCAGCCAGTTCCTCGGCATGCCCGAGTGTTCCGTGAACCTGGCCCACGCGACGGCATACCTGGCACTGGCGCCGAAGAGTGCGTCGGTCTATGACGCCTACAACGCGGCCAAGGCGGATGCGGTCAACATGCTGGCTGAACCCGTACCGCTCCAGATTCGCAACGGCGTCACCAAGTTGATGCAGGAAGAGGGCTACGGTAAGGATTACCAGTACGCTCAGGATGCACCGGACAAGCTGACGACCATGCAGACGATGCCGGACAACTTGGTGGGCAAGCAGTACTACCACCCAACCAGTCAGGGCAGTGAGGTCCGCTGGGCGCAGCGGTTGGAACAGATTCGCCAGTGGCACCGGCAGCACGACCCGAAGCCGGGCAGCAAGTAGTGTGATTCTGGCCCCGAGTTTGTTACAATACAGGCAACTAGAAGAGAGCGGGGAAAATCTAATGTCCAAGAAGAAAACATTGTTCGCATTTGCGGCCGGCGTTGCGCTGGGGGCCCTGATTTCCAAGACCCATATCGTCGTTGCACCGGGGGAGAAGCAGGCGCCCGCTGATGTTCCAGCACCAACGCTGAGTCAGGCAGTGCCGCGTCCCGGTCGTCCGCGTCCCCAGATGCGCGCGGCGGGGCAGACGGTTCGGCCTAAGCGTGTGCGGTAATTAAAGATGTCGGTAAGCCGTGAAGGTGCCCCTGAGGCAATTCTTTGCGGCTTTTTTGGAGGAAAATTATGCGCAGTCAAGAAACGATGATGCAGCTGATTATGCAGGTAGCCCAGGCCGATGCGCGCGTACGGGCCGTGTATATGAATGGGTCGCGGGCGAATCCGAACGCCAAGCATGACCTCTTTCAGGACTTCGACATCGTGTACGTAACTACCGACATCACGGGGATGTTGGCGGACCGCACGTGGTATGCGGCATTCGGCACGCCGTTGCTGCACCAAGAACCAGATGCCCTCGACACTGCGGTGGGTCAGGCCAATGATCCGCAGCAAAATGGGTACACCATCATGAGCGTTTTCACGGATGGCAACCGGATTGACCTGCACCTCGAGCCGGTGGCAGTTTGTGCACGGACGTACGGTCAGGATGGTCAGACCGTGCCGCTGCTGGATAAGGATGGTATTTTGCCCGCGTTGCCGCCGACGAGCGACCGGAATCACTGGGTGCAGAAGCCGACGTCAGCGTTGTTTTACCACCACACCAATGATTTCTGGTGGGTGCTGCCGTACGCGGCCAAGGGTTTGTGGCGCGGCGAATTGCTGTATGCGAACGCGATGATTAATGACGTGTTGCGCCCTTACTTGCTGGATATGTGCGATTGGCTGGTTGGCAGCGAGCACGATTGGGCCATCAGCACGGGCAAGGAGCACAAGCAGCTGGCCCAGTTGCTACCTGATGTGCAGTGGCAGAGTTTGCAGCAAACGTATGCGCTTGGTGACACCGAAGCAGCGTGGACGGCGCTGACGACGATGGCGGACTTGTTCAGTGCCGTCGCTGGTGAGGTTGCGTACCGCCTCGGCTTCGAATACGCGGCTGTCGAAGAAGCGGGTAGCCGGCAGTACGTGACGGCGATTCGGACTTTGGCGCCGGACGCGCAGAACCTCGAACTGAATTAGAACACGAGTGAAACTAGGAGCAGTGCGGATTTTCGTCCGCACTGCTCCTTTGCGTTACACCAGTATCGTATGCAAATGGACGCATAAACTGTAAACTATCACGCATGAAGGAAGTTAAAATTTGCTAGTGCCTGGAACACAAAGCCCGGCCGTAAAGCATTTGCCGATTTTTACCGGCAGTGTTTGACCGCGGTGATTTGCAAATTTATGCGAACTTGTGCGTTACAGCTGTAACGCGCAGCGACTGAAGAAGGAGTTGAAACTGCTCGTGATTAAGAAGGAATTCTCCAACATCTTCCACAGTAAGTCGATTATGTTACTCATTGTGGCGATTGTTCTTATTCCATTTGTTTATTCATTTTGTTTCCTGACGTCTGCCTGGGATCCATACGGCAACACGGGGAAGGTGCCGATTGCTGTCGTGAACCACGACAAGCCGACGCACCTGCAAGGCAAACTGGTTAATGTTGGGGCTCAGACCGTAGCCAAATTGCGCAAGGATAACCAGCTGGGCTGGCACATCGTGAGCGCGCAGGAAGCGGCTAAGGGGCTCAAGGACAACAAGTACTACACGGTTGTGACGATTCCCGAAAACTTCTCGAAGAATGCCGCAACGGTGCTGAACCTGCATCCGAAGCAGATGAAGCTTACCTACAAGACGAACGGCTCTTTGAACTACATCAGTGAAGTCATGAGTCAGGTCGGCGCCGACAAGTTGAACGCCCAGATTCGGGCGAACGTCACCAACGCCTTCGCCAGCACCCTGTTTGAACAGGTCGGCAACATCGGCAAGCAGATTGGGACCGCCGCAACTGGTGCGACCCAAATCAGCGACGGGACCGTGACCCTGGACAACGGGGTGAACCAGTACACGGTCGGCGTTTCCAAGGTCCACAACGGGATCCAGACGATGAAGGTTGCGGCTTCCCCACTTAGCTCTGGGGTCAAGCAGCTCGCAGACGGCGGGAACCAGCTGAAAGATGGGACTAGCCAAGTCGCAAACGGCCTGGGTCAGTTGCAGGGCAACATTCCGGCACTGAGCACCGGGGTGAACAAGCTCGACGATGGTAGTCACCAGATTAAGGGTGGTTTGTCCGACATTAACAATCAGGTTAACGGGACGGGCGATAGCGATTTGACTGGCGGGGTCCAGAAGTTAACTGACGGCATGAACCAGCTTAACCAGAGCGTTAACTTTGGCAACGGCAGCGACCCATCTTTGGTTAGTGCCGTTGAGCAACTTTACGACGGCGTTGGCCAGTTGCAGACGGGGCTGAAGCAGTTCCAGACGCAGACACTGGGCGATAACAACAGCGCTGACCCAACCAAGTACGGGCTGGCAAAGGGTACTGAATACATCACAAACAAGATGTTGACCTTGCAAAAGAAGGTTAATGACCAGGTTAGTGCCCTGAAGCTTGCGACTGGCTTGCTCAAGTCTAACGTTTCGGCAGCGAAGTCCAACCAGGCAACTGCCGATAAGGCCATGGAATCCGCAGTTGCCGGCATTACTGACCCTGATCAGAAGGCGGCTGTTGAAGCGGCCTGGAAAAAGGTTACGGCTGCACAAGACAAGATGGGTACCGTTTTGGATAACGGCAAGACCCTCACGAACGACGATGCTAAGAACCCGCTGGGCGCAATGTCCAAGATTTCGGCAATGTCTGTCTTGAACCTGGTCGTATACAACATGGATACAGATGAAACCGATCCAGAAACTGGTGATCCTAATGGTTTGCAGACCGCGGTTGGCCAATTTGCCGATGGTCTGTCAACGATGAATGTCCAGCTCAACCCAAGTGCCGCAGCAAAGGCTAAGGATCCAGAAACCCTTGGCTTTGACGAGGGTGTTGCAAAGCTTGTCGACGGGAGTAATCAGCTGAAGGCTGGCCTCAAGAAGGTCTACCAACAGCGGGGGACACTCGCATCTGGTGTGCAGCAGCTGACTGACGGCTTGAACAGCCTGAACGTCAAGGCACCTAAGCTTTCAAGTGGTGTGACCCAACTGCTCAACGGTTCCGGTCAGCTCAGCAATGGTCTTGACCAGCTTAATGGTCAGGTGCCAACACTGGCTTCCGGGGTCAACAAGCTCGCAGATGGTTCAAAACAGGTTGACACCGGTGCTGGCCAGCTCTCTGATGGCCTCAACCAGCTCAACAGCAAGGTACCCGCCCTCATCGACGGGGTGAACCAGCTGAGCGACGGGACCACCCAGCTCACCGACAACTCCGGCGCGCTGACCGATGGGACCAGCCAGCTCAAGGACGGTTCCAAGAAGCTTGCCGATGGTCTGACTGACGGTTACAAGCAGGTCAACAACGTTAAGCTGACCAAGGCAACTGCCAAGATGTTCGCGGAACCAAGTAAGGACGTCCAGAAGCGGATGACGACCGTGCCGAACTACGGGGCCGCACTGGCACCTTACGTTCTGGCTCTGGCGCTGTTCATCGCCATCATCATCTTCAACTTCACCTACCCAATGCGCCGGCACGATGGTTACAAGTCCGTTGCTGAATGGTTCAAGGCGAAGATTGCGGTTGGGACCCTGGTGGCCCTCGCAATGGCTCTGATTGAAGCAACGCTGATGCTGGTTATTGGTTTGCCAATCGACCATTTGGCCCAGTTCTACGGGATGACCATCCTGTTCGCGCTGTCGGCAATGTACCTGACCCAGATGCTGAACCTCGCGTTCGGCGGCGTCGGGATCTTCATTGCCCTCGGCCTGCTCACGATGAGTGGTTCCGGTGGTCTCTTCCCAGCTGAAACCATCAGCCCACTGTACGAGACCTTCCAGAAGTTCCTGCCAATGACGTACGCAATCAACGGTTTCCGCAACGCGATTACCAGTGGGATTGCTTCCGCCACCGTGGCTGAAAGTGTCATTATTCTGATTGTCATCGGCCTTGTCAGCATCGCGCTGATGTTCCCGGCAATCAAGTACCTGATGGCCAAGCTCGACATTGAACCAACTAAGTAATAGAAGTAACGCGATGCGCGTCCGGAGTCCGGGCGCGTTTTTGCGTTGGCCGGGAAAATGGCGAGCGGCCACTTTTCCCCGGACATTCCGTGCAGACTGCAACCAAAAGCGCGGGCGATTTGTTGTATACTGTATGTATCACTGAAAGCGCTCATTTTTAGCGCAATATCACAGTCCCGACTATTACTAGGACTAATGGAGGTTTTGTACATGACGAATACTACTGATTACAGCACACCAGAGTACTTTGCCCGCATGAAGCGTTACTGGGAAGCCGCAAACTACCTGTCTGTCGGTCAGCTGTACTTGAAGGACAACCCGTTGCTGGAACGTCCGCTGACCAAGGAGGACGTTAAGGCCCACCCAATCGGCCACTGGGGCACGATTTCCGGGCAGAACTTCATCTACACCCACCTGAACCGGGTGATCAACAAGTACGACCTGAACATGTTCTACATCGAGGGTCCCGGTCACGGTGGCCAGGTGATGGTGTCCAACGCCTATTTGGACGGCCACTATTCCGAAATTTACCCTAACATCAGTCAGGACAAGGTCGGCATGAAGCGCCTGTTCAAGCAGTTCAGCTTCCCAGGTGGGGTGGCTAGCCACGCGAGCGCCCAGACGCCAGGCTCCCTGCACGAAGGTGGGGAACTTGGTTACGCACTCAGCCACGCGGTCGGGACGATTCTCGACAACCCGGACGTGATTGCCGCAACGGTCATCGGGGACGGTGAAACCGAAACGGGTCCACTGGCAGCTAGCTGGTTCAGTGGAACGTTCATCAACCCAATCAACGACGGGGCTGTGCTGCCAATCATCCACATGAATGGCTTCAAGATTTCCAACCCCACAATTCTTGCCCGCAAGAGTGATTCTGACGTGCGCAAGTACTTGGAAGGGGCTGGCTGGGCACCAATCTTCGTTGAAGGTGACGATGCCGACAAGCTGAACCCTGAACTTGCCGCCGCAATGGACGGGGCCATCGAGAGCATCCGCAGCATCCAGAAGCACGCCCGCGAAACCGGCGATACCACGCAGCCTAAGTGGCCCGTGATTGTCTTCCGGTCACCAAAGGGCTGGACTGGGCCAAAGGAATGGAACAATGTGCCAATCGAAGGCAGCTTCCGTGCGCACCAGATTCCAATCCCCGTTGACGCGGCTGACATGCAGCACGCAGACAACCTGACTGACTGGCTCAAGTCCTACCACCCAGAGCAGCAGTTTGACGCCGATGGTCACCTGGTGCCTGACCTCCAGGCACTGGTGCCAGCTAAGGACAAGCGGATGTCCAGCAACCCAATCACGAACGGCGGGCTTGACCCCAAGCCGCTTGTGCTGCCAGACTACCGCAAGTTTGCACTGGACAACACGGTGCACGGCAAGGATACGAAGCAGGACATGATTATTTGGTCCGCATACCTGGCTGAACTCATCAAGCTCAACCCGGACAACTTCCGGATTTTCGGCCCCGACGAAACCATGAGTAACCGGCTGTACGACATCTTCAAGGCGTCCCCACGGCAATGGCTCGAACCAATCAACGACTACACGGACGAGAAGCTCGCTCCTGCTGGCCGGATTATCGACTCCCAGTTGTCTGAACACCAGAGCGAAGGTTTCAACGAAGGCTACACGCTGACGGGCCGCCACGGTCTGTTCACTAGTTACGAAGCCTTCCTGCGCGTCGTGGATTCCATGATTACCCAGCACTTCAAGTGGATCAAGGAAGCCAGCGAGCAGCCATGGCGCAAGCACTACCCATCACTTAACATCGTGTCCACCTCCACCAGTTTCCAGCAGGATCACAACGGGTACACGCACCAGGACCCAGGGATTCTGACCCACGTGGCGGAGAAGACGCCGGAATTCGTCCGCGAATACCTACCGGCCGATGCCAACACCATGCTGGCGGTTTCACCACTGCTCTTCAGTAGTGAGCAGACGGTCAACATTCTGATTGCTTCCAAGCAGCCCCGGCAACAGTTCTACACGATTGATGAAGCAACCGTGCTCGCGAACCAGGGTCTGGCGCGCATCGATTGGGCAAGTACCGACGACAACGCCGAACCCGACGTGGTCATGGTCGCTGCCGGCACGGAACCGAACATGGAAAGCTTGGCCGCAATCGACCTGCTCCATGATGCCTTCCCTGAACTCAAGATTCGCTTCATCAACGTGGTTGACCTGCTCAAGCTGCGGGCGCCAGAAGTTGACCCCCGTGGTCTGAGCGAAGCGGAATTCAACCGTTACTTCACCACGGACAAGCCCGTCATCTTCGCCTTCCACGGCTACGAAGGACTGATCCGCGACATCTGGTTCCCACGTGCTAACCGCAAGCTCTCTGTCCACGGTTACCGTGAAGAAGGGGACATCACCACGCCATTCGACATGCGTGTGCTCAACAGCCTCGACCGTTTCCACCTGGCGAAGGACGCCATCATGTCCGTACCGGGTTACGCGGAGAAGGCCGGTGCGTTCATTCAGGAAATGGACAACAAGTTGCAGTATCACCACGACTACATTCGCGAGAACGGGGATGACATCCCTGAAGTGCGCGACTGGCACTGGACGGATGTTAAATAACAACTGAATAATGTTACTGGCGGGCCATTCAATCATTGTGATTGGGTGGCCCGCTTTTTTGGTGCAGTTATGGCTGTGATTTTGGTAATCGCCGATGTGCCGGTGGTGATAATTGATAAAATTATCAAACCCAACTAATCATGAATATACTTATAAAATGTTAGTACAAAGTTTAGTGTAAATTGACGTTGGCTTTTGTTGTTGCGGACGTGCAATTTACTTGTGGAATTAGTTCAATGCTTTAACGACGCGCACTGGCGGCGATTTTTACGCGATTAGTGGGTACAAATATTGCGGCTTTTCAGGACTGATTTATCGTTACCATAAATATTTCGGCAAATATACCGTCGTGTGCGAAAAATAAAAAATTAGTTTATGAAATCTAACGCAAAAAGCATGGTCATTAACCAGATAATAACATTGTAAGGAAGGAGCGGTTACCAGAGGGGCTACCGCAATCCGAATGCCAAAAATATGGAGGGTTTTATCATGATTAAGAATAACAAACTCGTTTACGGTTTCGCGAGCATTGCAGCTACGGTTTTGATGGCGCTGGCTCCTGCAGCAGGTGTGTTTGCAGCAACATCGACTGCAAAGCCATACTCTGCAACGCCAATTAACTCCACTGCCCAAATTGAAGTTCTGGAAGGTGGGACACCAACCAACCCGAACACGGGTGAACCAATTACGGATCTGCCTGACCTGCCAGATACGAATGCAAAAGGTGAGGACCTCTTACAGCTGGTTACTGTGCCTGACTTGAACTTTGGTCAGGTTAAGGCTGGTGACTTGATTACCGCACAGAACGACATCAAGTACGTTGACACTAAAGTCGCAAATGGTGCGCACGACAACGGCAACGCACACCTGACCGTGTCCGACTACCGGGGAACCGGGGCCGGCTGGACACTGAAAGCATCACTGTCAAAATTCACTTCTGACGCTAACAGTTTGACCGGGAGCATCGACCTCAAGAACACCAATGTTGGCATAGGTGACGTCGGGGCGTCCGATGCGACATTCCTGGGTGCCGGGTACAAAACCCTGGAGAGCGGCGTGAACCTGCCAACTGATGATACTGATCAGGATTTGTGGGTTGCACCAGCTAACCAAGGAGCCGGCATGACCATCGCTGACCTGTCAGCTTCTACATTGAACTTAGACGCAAACGCTGCTGCAAAGAAGGGCGTTTACCAGGCTACCATCAAGTGGACCCTGTCTAGCACTGCAACACCAGCAGCTGCAGGTGAAGGTGCAGCAACTACCGACCCAACTGGCACCGGCAACTAACTAACATCTAAACAGCAACGCAAAGACGGTCGGTGGGGGAAATACCGGCCGTTTTTGCTTCAAACCGTGACATGAACGAGAGGGTGTTCTAATGATGAAACGCAAATTGTGGCTGGCGCTAACCGCCGTGCTGCTGGGGCTGGGCTTCAGCGGCATGCACCAGGCTAGTGCTAGTAACGGTGCTGGTTACACCGTCGCTCCGGTAATTCCAGATAATCAAATCGGTACCGTCAGCAGTTACTTCAACTTGCTGGTCAAGCCGGGCAGCACGCAGAAGCTGACCGTGAATATCGCTAACACTTCAAAAGTAGTGAAAAAGCTGCGGGTGAGTGCGACGAACGCATTCACGCAGACGAACGGTGAGATTGGCTACAAGCCAAACAAGGAAACTGACCCGTCCGCGAAACACTACCTGAAGGATCTGACTAGTGACCCAATCAACGTGACGATTCCGGTCGGCAAGGTCGAAGCGGTCACGATGACGGTGCACGTGCCGAAGCAGCCGCTGACCGGGGTCATTCTGGGCGGCATCTACGTTCTCGACCGCACTACGCGGCAGACGGAAGGGTCCGGCATGAAGATCAACAACCGGTTCGCCCTGGTTGTCGGCGTGCAACTGCAGACGACCAAGACCGCACAGAGTGACGTGCGGCCGGAAGTGAAGCTGATGAGTGTCCAGGGCGGGCTGCAAAGTAACAAGCCCGCGGTGCTCGCCACGCTGCAGAACCCGACACCGACGTATTTCGGCCAAATGGACATTACAGCGAAGGTTAGCTGGCGCGACCAGAAGAAGACGCTCTTCATTCGCAAGGTGCACAACTACGCGATGGCGCCAACTTCGCACTTTGCCTTCGGGATTTTCCCGGACGTCGGGTTGGAACCCGGGGATTACGCGCTGGACTTGCTGGCGGTCTCGGGCAGTCGGCGCTGGCACTTCAAGAAGAACTTCACGATTTTGGCGGCGGACGCCGAAAAGATTAATAAGGCGGCGGGGGTTAAACTTGATCACTCGTGGCCATGGTGGGTTTGGGTATTGATTGCAGTAGGGGTACTGCTACTATTATTAATTATTTTGCTCTTGATTCTGCTGCTCAAGCGGCGAAAGAAGGACGATGACGAGAACTAGCCTAGGCGAAAGGTAGGGGGAACTATGAAACACTGGCGCATTTGCATCACCATAGCTGTGGTTCTCCTGTTCACGGGCGCGCTGGTGAAAACCGTGGTGCACGCGACCGATTCCACGGCGCAAGTTGAGGTTGTCGGTGAGAAGCGCGACCTGCCAGATACGGGCACAACCCCCGCGGCAGGGAGTGGCAACAAGCCAGATAACAACGAGGTACGCTACGCAGACGCGCTGCCCGGCACCAAAGCGGGGACGTACAAGCGGGTTTACGTGAAGAACACCGTGACGACGATGCACCATTTGCCGCAAACCGGCAATGAGCACAATCCGTTAGTTACGGCGCTGGGCATCATCATGTTGCTGCTGACCGGAACGGTGATGATTGCAAGACGCAAGCAGGTTCAATGAGGATAATGGGCTAATGCCACGGGCGCGCTGCGCCGTGGCATTTTTCCAGTTTAGGCAGTATCAGGGGATTCGGGCAATGAACGTTAAAATGGCCAGGGGTGGGTGCAGGAAAAATATGCACATACGGCTTTTTAGCGTTTTAATTATGGCTACCGCGCTGGACAACTTATTTTGTGATTGCCGGCGAAAATGGCATAATAAGAATGGAATAGTTGAGCGGTGCGACGTGTTTGCGCACCGGATGAGGATAAGTCTATGAAAACTGTAATCATCGGTTGTACGCACGCCGGAACCGCGGCGGTGCAGGAGCTAGTTGCGCGGGACCCCTTGGCGGAGGTGGCCGTCTTTGAGCGGCGCAACGATATTTCTTTCCTATCTTGTGGCATCTACCTCTACCTCGAGGGGGTGGTCGATTCGCTGCAGAAGGTTTTTTACGCGACGGCAGCCGACCTCGAGGCGCTGGGGCCGAACGTACACGTGTACCTGCAGCACGACGTTGTGCGCATCGACACTGAGGAAAAAGTGGTGGAGGTGCAGGACCTGGTCGGCGGGCAGATGCGCAGCGAACCTTACGACCGCATCATCATGACGACCGGGTCGTACCCCGTGGTGCCACCGATTCAAGGGGTCAACACGCCGCGGGTATTCTTGTGCAAGAACTACGATGACGCCATGGCCATCGAAAAAGCAGCACTCAATGCCCGCAAGATTGCGGTGGTCGGGGGCGGCTATATCGGGACCGAAATTTCCGAGGCCCTCAGCCGTCGCGGCTTTGAGGTCGTGCTCATTAATGGGCGCAAGCAGCTGCTGGGACATTACGTGGATCCTGAACTAGCGGGATTGATCCATGATGACCTGGTTGCTAACGGCGTGGAACTGCACGATAACGAGATTGTCGAGGGCTTCGAAGAGGGTGATGGCGGGGTCTACATCACCACCAACCAGGGCGAATTGCAGGCGGACATGGCCATTGTCTGTGTGGGTTTCTCGCCCATGACCGAGCTCGTGCAGGGGCTCGTGGACCTCACCGACCAGAACGCGATTATGGTGAACGACTACATGCAAACGAGCAACCCAGACATCTTCGCTGCCGGCGACTCGGCGGCCGTCCACTACAACCCCACCAACCGGCACGTGTACGCACCCCTGGCCACTAACGCCGTGCGCATGGGTAAGATTGCGGGGGCGAACGTTGCGGAATACGGCTCGGTCAAGTACATGGGCACCCAGGCCACTAGCGCCCTCGCACTCTTTGGTAAAACGCTGGCGAGCACCGGGCTGACGGCCGCCAAAGCCGCGGTGAGTTTCCCCCACGCCGCTTCGGTGCGCCTGACCCAGAACTACCGCCCCGATTTCATGCCGACTAATGAACAATTGAACATGGTCCTGGTGTACAATCGAGATAATCGCAAAATCTTGGGCGCACAATTCTACAGTCGCAAAGACGTGTCGATGTGTGCTAACCTAATATCAACGATGATTCAAAATGGCAACACGATTGATGATTTGGCGTATGTCGACATGCTCTTCAACCCCAACTACGATCAGCCGTGGAACTATTTGAACCTCCTCGGTCAGGCAGCCGTGAACCAGGAGAAATCCTCGCGGCACCGCCTGTTCGATAAGTAGCTTGGCGGGGCAGCGATGTCCTCAATGAACAGAACGGAGAAAATATGAATACGTGGAACTTAATTGGGATTGGCGCGTGGATTTTACTAGTACTCTACCTAGTGTTCATCTGCGTCAACATTCGTAATCGCCACATCAAGAACATTGTGGTGCACGGCAAGAAGCGCACGGGCGCGACCGTCGTGATTGATATTGTTGAAGTGCTTATTTTCTTCGTCGTTGGTTACGGTCTCTTCTACGCGGCCTGGATGCGGCCCGTTGACTACACGGCCACGGACCAGGTGACGGTCAAGCATGAATACGGGCCACTCGTGATGCAGACGGACGAGGATCAGGCGTACTACGTGATTGTGCAGGGGACTAGCAGCAACACCCCAAGCAAGCGGTACACGTACTGGTCTGAAGGCTCGAAGATTCAGGTCAGCAGCCACAACGCCATCATTAATTCAGATGCATCCTACCTGCCAATGCGTGCGGCTTCGTACCCGTGGAGCAAGAAACAGCTGAAGGAACTGAAGAAGCTGGACAAGACGAGTGACCACGCCTATGCCGCGACCATCAGCGCCAAGTACAAGGACACGTTCTTGAACGGACTGGGGATGCACGCCGGCAAGGCTGCAGGTTCCTTCACCATCATCCGGATTCCGAACGATTCATTGATTAATGTGCAACCATTGAGTAACTAAACTAAAAAAATCGCCCTGAGCATGCAGCTCGGGGCGATTTTTGGTTTGCAGCTTACTTACCAGTTGGCTTGTGTGCCATGTAAGCTTCCAGACTGCCAAGAACTTCGGCGTCCGCGGTTTCTTTCATGGCCTTGATGTTGTGGATGTGTTCCACGGACACGTGGCTGTTCAGCGCCATTTCGGCGTCCGTCAGGTTGTTCTTCCGCTGGAACTCGACGATTGCGTGTGCGATTTCACTTAACTGATCATACTGACTCAAAATGATATCCTCCATTGATAAGCACGTTGCAAGCAAACACGCACTATTGATTACGTTAATTATACTAGAAAATTCGGCGCGGAAAAACCATCGCGGCGGATTTTTTGTGGTGGCGATGAATTGGTGCGGTGAATGGTGATTGGTCTGTTATTAAGTTGGGTGAAAATCGGCAAAAGGATATTCTTTTAAAATAATATGATTGGTTATTCAAATTACAATTTAATTACGCCACAGAGCGATTTTGCGAAAATCACAAACAATATCTTGGGGGTGGTATAGGCCACTTACTACAGCTAGTGTACTACCATTTACGTGGTTATAATTGGGTCCAAAAAATGCTTATTGTACCACGCTGGACGCGTGTTTTTTCTGCAGGAACAAAAAACTAATTTTATAATTTATGTTGATTTGTATAGCCGCCTTTACTATAGTTAACCCCGTTACATTGGCAATAATTTGCGCAAACAGACAATAACAAGCCGCAAGCGATTTGTGTGACGTTAATGTTATTGGTACTGCTTGCAAATTTATACATTTTCTTCACGGGAAATGTGTAATTAATCAGCCGATTTAAGACAAGTGCCGGCAACTTGGTCCTTACTGGGGGGCGAAGATCGAGCGCGGATGGAACACCATCGTGCCGGTGCTGATTACGGAGTGTATGTTGGTATTTTTTGGAGGAAAACCAACATGAAGCAAATCACGAAATGGTTCAACCCGGTGATGCTCGTAGTCATTCTGCTGCCGTTTTTCCAGTACTTCGCGACTGGGGTGCAGACGGTTATGGCGGAGCCGACGGATATTGCGTTAAATCGTGACATCACAACCATTGACGGTAATGAGGATTTGAAGACCGCGGCAGACGGGTCGAAGACAATCCTTGATTCTGCAATCACTGACCCCGATTCTAGCGTTAAGGTGGGTCAGGCGATTGGACTGCAGTATACATGGTCACTGCCTGAATCTGTGCGTAAAAGTATCCAGGAAGGCGACTACTTTAAATTTAAGTTGCCGGCCAACTTTGACGCCAGTGGTATGCACAACCTCGACATTACTGATTCCAAAAATCACCAATCTCTCGGGACGGTTGAATTCGACGGCTCAGACACGGCCATCATGGTCTTTCATAAGCTGACAATCGGTAATGTTTCTGGGAACATCACGATGCACGGGATTGCAGTCCGGGCTGACGGTGCGGACAACACCGCTAGTGATATTCCTTTCGTCGCTAATGACGATAAAAAATTCCCACCCGTTGAAGTGGAAAACGGGACGGATTTAAGCAAGAGTCACGGCAGCATCACGTACAACAGCGATGGTACTAAGGCTGACGTTGCCTGGACCATCACTTTAAACAGTAATGCGAACAAGCTTGTCGGTGAAAACAACGACAAAGCAGCTGACTTAGCTGATACACTGCCAAAGGGTGTCAGTGATATTAGTGACCTTAAAATTACGGCGTACAAGCTGCAGCCAGATGGCTCATTCGCAGAGGATTCTGCCAACGAAGGACTGCTGTACAAAAAATCGATTGATGATAAGGACGGCAATAAAGTTGTCCACTTTGCTGTTAAGCAAGATACTAACGATCAATTTAAGGTGGAATACACAACCACGGTTGACCTTGATGGCTTAAAAACTGAAACCAGCGGAAATGTCATCAATGGGGGCAATGCCACTTCTACAACGAACAGCGCTGTATTAAACAATAACGGCAACGAACCAGATACAGAAACTGATACGGCAACTCCTGGGTTCAAGGCTAGCTTGCAAAAGACTAGTGCTTCCTTCAATAAACAGACTGGTTTGATTGAATGGCACGTTGACCTGAACAAGCAAGGCGACGGCCAGATTACTGCTGGCACGACGATTACTGACACGCTGGGCAACGGCCAGACACTTTATAATCAAGACGGTCAGAGTGAACTTTCTGACGACCAGGTGAAGAAGCTTGCCGGTGATGACTGGACTGTCAGTCAGGATGGTAACAAGTACACAATTACCGCAAACAAGAATGATGCTAAGAACATCAACATGGTTTACTACACCAAGCCTAAGGAAGGCTACGATGCGGCCAACTACGACAAGGCTACTTTCGATAAGAACACCAACGACATTAGTTGGGGTGGACAAAAGGTAACTGTGCCACCAGCCGAGCCAAGTACCCCCGACAATCCTGGTGACGGGAACAACAATGGTAACGGCCAGGGGCAGAACAACCCTGGAGAAACGCCTAAGCCAACGATTGACAAGAACGGTAAGGCTTCTGCATATGAACTAAACGGTTCTGATCAGCGGCTAGTTAATAACTGGCAAATCGTTGTTAATCCTGAACACGCGAACGTTAAGAACCTGGTCATTACTGACACCATGACGGATGGCCTGACGCTACTAATCGATGATAATCACAAGTTCGTTGTGACGGCTGACGAAAATGGCGACGGCGACGCGCAAACACTTAGTTCATCGGACTACACGCTGACGAAGGCTGAGGGTGACCATGGGTTCACGCTCGACTTGAAAGACTGGACCGCTAAGAGCGATAACAACGCGAATAGTACAGTCACGGTTCAGTACAAGACGGTTCAGACCAAAAAGGATGATCAGAAGAATAGTTCCAGCTTTACTAGTGATAGTGGTAATGGCGACAAGAACGATGTGCCACCAGCAGGCATCTCCGGATTTGGGATGAACAAATACACTGACGGTGGGTTCAACAAGACTGACGGGACGATTAAATGGCACATTAACTTCAACGGCGAGCATAAGTTACTGGCCAGCGATGGCGTGCTTCTCGACCCGTTACCAGTTGGTTGGAGTTTGTTGGACAAAGATGGCAATTCAGTTCAGCCTGATGGTGACGTTAATGGCGCCATCACGGTGCGTGATGGCAATAATAAAGACGTTGACGTTAAAATCTCGTACGTTAAGACTGTACCAGACGATGTGTTGAGTAAGTTTGTGCCATCGAATGACCGGCATCAATTACCAACGAAAGACAATATCAAAAATGGTGCCATCATGATTACCGGATTTGATCCTTCCGATAATCAAAACTACGACATTGTATACACCACCAAGCTAACCAATGATGGTAATGAGACCAGCGACATTATGCACCAAGTTACCAACACCGCTTATTATGAAGACTCGCGTTATGGGACAGTTAGTGACTATCAAGACGAGAACCTCTTTACTGATCAGGATATGTTGGACAAGTCTGGTATTCTCTTAAATGACGCTGGCGCGCAGGTTTCTGGTGCACAGACCAAGACCGCCACGCACGCAAAATACACCGTTACTGTGCACCCAGCACCAGGAGACTTTGTTTTAAAGAACAACACGGTAACCGACACGTTTGGTTCTAACGTCATTTTTGATAATACTGAACTTGGCCTTACTGATGACGTTTCACCTAGTGACTACCCGGATGAATTCACGGTTAAGCTTGCTGACGGTACTGAATTGAAGCGGGTATCCTTAGATGATGCGCCAACGCAACAGGATACTGATATTGCGACTCCAACGTACAGCGTTGATAAGCATCAGCAAGGTTTCACGTTGACCTTTAACGGAAAAGTTAGTCAGGCTGTTACCATAACGTACACGACCACATTGCGGTATACTGCTGCTGAAGCGCTGGCTGGTGGTTACACGCCAACGAACACGGCTAAACTGACCGGGAACTACACGACTGGTGATGTAAATGGCCAGATTGAGAGTGTCGACCTGAAAGATGGCGATGCGAATGGTAGTGGTGAGTTAGGCAGTCTGCACATCGTTAAGACAGGTCCTGATGGCGAGGCACTTAAAGACGCAGAGTTCGAATTGTTTGATAGCGAGGGTCACTCCATTGCGACCAAGACAACTGACGAAAACGGACGGGCTGACTTCGAAAACCTTGACCTTGACCCAGGTAAATTCAAGTTGGTTGAGAACAAGGCGCCTGCTGGCTATCAGAAGGTGGCACCGCAGACGGTTACCGTTGTGCCGGGTGCGGATGCGTCGGAAAACACGGTTACCGTTAAGGATCCTAAGATTGCAACAACAACGCTTAAAGGCCAAAAGACCTGGGCTGACAATAATGACGAATATGGTTTGCGGCCAGGTAGCATTACCGTAGATTTGCTTGATAACAACGACAAGGTTGTTGATACCAAGACCGTTACTGCTCAGGATAACTGGCAGTATGAGTTCACTGATTTGCCAACACAGGACAGCGATGGCAACGATATTACGTACACAGTCGAGGAAGAGCCGGTAGAACATTACACGGCTGCGTATGATGACCAAAACAACATTACGAACACGCCAAACATAACCGATATTTCCGGGACCAAGACGTGGGACGATGCGAATAACAAAGAAGGTTTACGGCCAAGCAGCATTACTGTAAACCTACTTGCCAATGGGACCCTACTGTTCAGCAAGGACGTGACGCCAGATAAGGATGGCAACTGGAAGTACGATTTTGGTAAGCAGCCAACAGCCGATAAAGATGGCAATCCAATTACCTATACCGTTAAAGAAGCTGAAGTAGCTGGTTACACTAGCAAAGTTGATGGCTACAACATCACGAACTCGCGTACGCCGGAAACTACCGAAGTCTCTGGTACCAAGACCTGGGACGACAATGACAACCAGGACGGCGCTCGTCCTACCAGCATCACCGTTAAGCTGCTCGCTAACGGCACTGAAGTTAAGTCCAAGAAGGTGACTGCCGCCGACAAGTGGCAGTACAGCTTCGACAACCTGCCAGTCTACAAGGACGGGCAGAAGATTGCTTATACAATTGGTGAAGATACTGTTGACGGATATACCAGCAAGACGACCAACTTTGACTTGACCAACACCCACACGCCTGATGTCACGACGATATCGGGTACCAAGACCTGGGACGACAAGGACGACCAGGACGGCAAGCGTCCAGCCGAGATTACGGTTAACTTGCTTGCAGATGGCAAGCAAGTTGCTAGCAAGCAGGTATCGAAGGCCGATGACTGGAAGTACACTTTCACTGATCAGCCTAAATATGCAAACGGCAAAGAAATTGTGTACACAGTTAGTGAAGGCGACGTTGATGGTTATACCAGCAAGACGACCGGCTTTGACCTGACCAACACCCACACGCCTGAAACAACCAATGTTGAAGGTAAGAAGACCTGGGATGACAACGACAATCAGGACGGCAAGCGTCCCGCAAGTATTGAAGTACACCTCCTGAAGAATGATAAGGAAATTGATAAAAAGACAGTTACCGCAAAAGATAACTGGCAGTACAGTTTCACCGATTTACCTAAGTACGAAAATGGTAAGGAGATTAACTACACCATCAGCGAAACAAAGGTTGCTGGCTATGAAACGACAGTTAATGGTTACGACTTGACCAACAGTTACACACCAGCGAAGACCGAATTTTCCGGAAGTAAAACCTGGGATGACGGGAATAACCAAGATGGTAACCGTCCAGACAGCATCACCGTTTACCTCCTCGCAAATGGGGACAAGGTACAGTCGCAGCAAGTTACTGCCGCAAACAACTGGCAATACAGCTTTACTAATCTGGATGAATTCAAAAACGGGCAGAAGATTGACTACTCCGTTGATGAAGATGCGCCAGCCGGTTATATCAAGACTATTAAAGATCACGACATCACTAATGCCTACAAACCCGCAGAAACGCAGGTTGAAGGGAACAAGTTTTGGAATGACGGTAACGACCAGGATGGTAAGCGGCCAACAAGCATCACCGTTAACCTGATTGCCGATGGTGTGAAGATTAAAAGCCAGACCGTGACAAAGGCTAACAACTGGCAGTACAACTTCACCGGCTTGCCGAAGAATGCGAACGGCCACCCAATCACGTACACCATCGAGGAAGTTCCGGTGCCTGGTTACACCACCTCAATTCAGGGATACAACCTCACCAACACCTACACCCCAGAAACGACGCAGGTGTCCGGCACCAAGACCTGGAAAGACGCCAACAACCAAGACGGCAAGCGGCCAAGCAGTATCACCGTTAAGCTGCTCGCTAACGGCACTGAAGTTAAGTCCAAGAAGGTGACTGCCGCCGACAAGTGGCAGTACAGCTTCGATAACTTGCCAGTCTACAACGACGGGCAGCAGATTGCTTATACAATCGATGAAGATGACGTTGCTGGCTACGATAAGCAGGTTTCCGGCGACGACCTGATCAACACCCACACGCCTGCCACCACGCAGGTTACGGGGACGAAGACTTGGGACGACGCCAACAACCAAGACGGTATTCGCCCAACAAGCATCGACGTTGAGCTGCTGAAGAACGGGCAGGAATTCAAACACCAGACCGTGACGCAGGCAGACAACTGGAAGTACAGCTTCACTGACCTGCCGCAGTATGAAGATGGCAAGGAAATCAATTACACCATCGCCGAAGCTAAGGTCGATGGTTACAAGACAAACATCAATGGGACTGACTTGACCAACAGTCACACCCCGGCCACGACCGAGATTTCTGGGCACAAGACCTGGGATGACGCGGACGACCAGGACGGCAAGCGGCCAAGCAGCATCACCGTGAACCTGTTCGCTGATGGCAAGCAGGTGCAGAGCAAGAAGGTTACCGCCAGCGACAACTGGCAGTACAGCTTCACCAACCTGGACGAGTACAAAGATGGCGTGAAGATTAACTACACCATCGATGAAGACAGCCCAGCCGGCTACATCAAGACCATCAAGGGCACCGACCTGACCAACAGCTACCGGCCTGAAGAAACACAGGTTGAAGGCTACAAGGTCTGGAACGACGCGAACGACCAGGACGGCAAGCGGCCAAGCAGCATCACCGTGAACCTGCTGGCTAACGGTAAGCAGGTTCAGAGCAAGACCGTGACGGCCAAGGACGACTGGCGCTACAACTTCACCGGCCTGCCGAAGAACGACCACGGCAAGAAGATTGTCTACACAATCGATGAAGCTAGTGTGGCCGGCTACAGCAAGAAGATTTCTGGCTACGACCTGACCAACACGCACCAGCCGGCAACGACCAAGGTGACGGGGACCAAGACGTGGAACGACGCCAACAACCAGGACGGCAAGCGCCCGGGCAGCATCACCGTTTACCTGCTCGCTAACGGCCAGAAAGTACAGAGCAAGCAAGTATCTGCCAGTGATAACTGGCAGTACAGCTTCACGAACCTGCCACAGTACGCAAACGGCAAGCAGATCAACTACAGCATCGATGAAAGTGATGTTGCTGGTTACGCCAAGAGCGTGAACGGCACCAACCTGACGAACACGCACACCCCAGATCTGGTCGCCGTTACGGGGACCAAGACGTGGAACGACGCGGCTAACCAGGATGGCATGCGGCCGGATAGCATCACCGTCACCCTGCTGGCGAACGGTAAGGCCGTACAGACCCGCACCGTTTCGGCGGCCACGAACTGGCAGTACAATTTCACCAGCTTACCGAAGTACGCAGACGGCAAAGCAATCAGCTACACGGTTGATGAAAATGCGGTTGCGGGCTACACCAAGTCCGTCAGCGGGTATGACCTCACCAACACGCACACGCCAGAAACAACGACGATTGCGGGTACCAAGACCTGGAACGACAACAACGACCAGGACGGCAAACGGCCAGAGAGCATCACGGTGCGGCTGCTGGCGAACGGCGTTGAAGCTGCCAGCAAGACGGTCACTGCGGCCGACAACTGGCAGTACAACTTCACCGACCTGCCGAAGTACGATGACGGCAAGGCGATTGTCTACACGGTTGCCGAAGACGCGGTTGCCGGGTACACGACGACCACCGATGGCGACAACTTGACGAACACGCACACGCCAGAAGTGACGGCGGTTGCCGGGACCAAGACGTGGCTTGATGATGACGACACGTACGGCATGCGGCCAGAGAGCATCACGGTGCACCTGCTGGCAAACGGGAAGACCGTTGCCACAAAGGAAGTCACTGCCGATGACAACTGGCAGTACAGCTTCACGAACCTGCCTGTCTTTGCTAACGGTAAGCAGATTGTTTACACCATCAGTGAAGACGAGGTTGATGGTTACACGAGCAGCGTGGATGGTTACGACTTAACGAACACCATCCTGCCGTTCCCACCATTGCCAAACACGTTCGGCAATGTGCCACCAACTGGTCCGCACACGCCAAACCAGCCGAATAAGCCAAACAAACCAAACCAGCCGAAGACGCCGCACACACCTGGCCAGCCAGGTAACGGCGGCCACCTGCCAGATACATTTGGTGGGTTGCCCCAGACTGGTGACGCTAATAATCAGTGGGTACTGACGCTGCTGGGTGCGGGGATGCTCGTGACCCTGCTGGCAGTTGCACTGCGCAAGCGCGAAGAATTCAAGGCTTAAACTAAAAAACCATTTCGTCTTTGCGGGCGAAATGGTTTTTTGTATGTAGGACTATCGGCGGATGGCAACAGCCGCGATTTGCGGCATAATATATGTAATGAGTCATCTGGAAACAAAGGGGGATGTTGCCATGGTTTTTACAATTGTTATCGGTTTGTGGCTCATCGCCTCCATCATCAATGGGTGGCGACGCGGGCTACTCTCCACGGTCATCACGCTGGTCTCTAGCGTTGTGCTGTGGGTCGCGGCCTTCTTCATGTACCGGCCGCTGGCAGAAACCATCAGTAACACGACGAATCCTGGCTTAGGCAGTCGGATTCTGGCGTTCTTCCTGATTGTGCTTCTCGGCCACATCGCCTTTAACCTACTGGCCGCACTGGCCCGGAGCATCACGTGGATTCCGGGCATCAAGCAGGTCAACAGCATTGGCGGCGCGATTGTGGCCGGACTGCTGAACTACGGACTGATTTTCATCACGCTGACGATTCTGCTCATGACCCAAAGCGTGTGGGTTGAGCAGCAGTACGAAAGTTCCAAGACGGCGCAGTTCATCGCGACGAACATGCCGCTCGTGAACGCCAACAAGATTCAGAATTGGCTTGAGTAAACTAAAAAGACGTGGAGCAAACACTTAGTTTGCCCGCGCCTTTTTTAATGCCGCCACAGGTTGGCGATTAGCAGTGCCAGCGTGCACCCGAGCGCCGCGCCGGTGATGCCCACCGCGAAGACGTTCGCGAGTTCTTGGTGGAAGAAATAATAGAGCAGGCCGGCAAGCAGCACTGCAAATAAAGCTAAGCCGAGGTCTTGCCAGATACGTTTGCTCATAGCCGTTCGAGCACCGTGTACTTGTCCTTCTTCGCGGCGTCCGAGTTCGCGTTCAGCGCGCCGTCTTGCTCGTAGAAGATGGCGAACTTGCCGTCAGCGTTCTTAGCGACAACGAGGCCGCCCTTGGTTTCGTGGTTCAACTTGAAAATCTGGGCGCTGCGGCGTGCGGCTGCGTGGTCGTAGTCGCTGGCAATGGCGTCACCCTGGTTGAAGAAAATTGATTCACTCATGATCATCCCGCCTTTCAAGTCTTGTCTATACCTTAATTATAGCAGGTTGCACCTGAATGCGGATACAACATTAATTGGTTTATAACGCAAAAGCAGGAGCAACCCGCGTTGCTCCTGCCCGTGTTCCCTGTGCGCGCGCCTAAATCAGGTGCGCGTATGTGGCGTGCATATGTTGCACGCGCTTTGCCTAAACTACACTCCGCCCATCTGACTCCCCAGTCCAGATGGATTTGTGCGGGCTTGCCGTATTGCCCAGCGGTGCTTTCCCCAAATCACACTACCTGCGCGCGGTGGTTGGCGAAACCCTATGCCTAGTTTGCTTTCGATGCTGAATCCACCACAGCCAATAACTTCTCACCATTTCACCAATCCTTTCCGCGTTACGCAACTTTTTGACATAATTATTGTACGAAATCCAAAAGTTTTTGGGGTAAAAAATCCGATATTTGTTAAATCAAATTTTCCGCGTAATTGTGCGCGTCGTTTCACATGGAACGGCACTGACGGCTGGCGAAATTTTGTTCGATTTTTCCACGTTGCGGCGGTGGTTCCGGTTGCTTCAGAGTGCCTGCTGGGCTAAACTAAAGAGTAACGTGAAACTAGCTATGTTCCACAAATGAACGGTCGAAACGCCGCAGTGACGGCGTGGAACGCAGAAATGGAGAATGCAATGACGCCCGAAGAATTTGCTGCAGCACTTGCCGCCCAGGGGATTAAGTTGACCGCTGAGCAGAAAGCGCAGTTTGCCACGTATTTTGCATATTTGGTCAGCGAGAACCAGAAGATGAACCTGACTGCCATCACGGAGGAAGGGGAAGTGTACCTCAAGCACTTCTACGACTCAGTGACGCCCCTCATCGCCATCGATGACCTACGCACCACTGACGCCACGCTCTGTGACGTCGGTGCCGGTGCCGGCTTCCCGTCATTGCCGATGAAGATTCTGAACCCGAACCTGCGCGTGACCATCGTGGATTCGCTGCAAAAGCGGATTGACTTCCTGGACCGCCTGACCACAAAGCTCGGCATGACCGGCGTGACGCTGGTGCATGATCGCGCCGAAACCTTCGCGGGGAAGAAGTCGCAGTACCGCGAACAGTTCGACATCGTGACCGCGCGCGCCGTGGCCGCATTGCCCGTGCTTGCTGAGCTGTGCTTGCCGCTCGTGAAGGTGGGCGGGCAGTTCATCGCGCTCAAGGCGGCCCAGGCACCAACTGAAGTGACCGCGGCCAAGACGGCACTGACCACCCTTGGCGGTCAGTTGCAGCGAGACATCACGATTCACTTGCCACTGGCCGACGATACGCGCCACTTGCTGGTGATTGATAAACAAAAGCAAACGCCGAAGAAGTACCCCCGCAAGCCGGGGACCCCGGCGAAGCAGCCGATTGGGGGTTAAACTATGGCACTCAATTTATTTGGGCGGAAGAAGAAGGACGAGAAGGTCGTCACGGAACTGCCCGTGAGCGCAATCGTGCCCAACCGCTTCCAGCCCCGCAAGGTCTTTCAAGAAGATGCAATCAAGGAACTGGCCGCGACCATCAGTGATCACGGCTTGCTGCAGCCAATCGTGGTGCGTGAGTATGAACACGGCCACTACGAAATCATCGCCGGTGAGCGCCGGTTCCGGGCGGTCACCACGCAGCTGAACTGGGAGAAGATTCCGGCGATTGTGACCACGATGGCTGATGATGAATCCGCCGCGATGGCGATCATCGAGAACTTGCAGCGGGCGCAACTGTCACCCGTTGAAGAAGCACGGGCGTATAACGACCTGATGACCCAAAACGCGATGACCCAGGCGAACCTGGCCCGCCGGATTGGGAAGAGTCAGTCCTTTGTCGCTAACAAACTGCGGCTTTTAAAGCTCAGTGCGCCTGTGCAGACCGCCATCATGAACGGTGTCATCAGCGAGCGGCACGGCCGGGAACTGTTGCGATTGGATCCAGAACAGCAGACCGCGATGCTGGAACGAATTGCGCTGGAAGGTTTGACGGTTAAGGATACCGCGCGCATTGTGCAGGAGATTGTCGATCCCGAAGCGGCAGCCGCAGAGCAGGCAACACCGGCACCCGCACCAGAAGCGACGCCAGAACCAGAGGCAAAGGCGGCACCAGCAAAGCCGAAGCCCCGTAAGCGGCGCGCCCTCAATCATGATTCACGCATTGCCTTAAACACCATCAAGAAGTCCCTGAAGCTGGTCAAAGATTCGGGGATGAAGGTTAAGGAACGTGAAGAAGACGACGGCGATGTCTACCGCGTCATCATTGAGATTCCCAAGAAATAATTAGCATTATGCACACGCAAAAGTCGCGCGTGCGCAATTTAAGGAGGAGAACATGGCCGACGTTATCGCAATTGCGAACCAAAAAGGCGGGGTGGGTAAGACCACCACGACCGTCAACCTTGCCGCGTGCTTAGCGAATGCGGGCAAAAAGGTGCTCATTGTCGACGCTGATGCGCAAGGCAACGCCACGAGTGGGGTGGGCATCGAAAAGCCCCGCGTGCAGAAGGATATTTACGACGTCCTCGTGAACGAAGAACCAATTACCGAGGCCATTTTGCATACCGAACACCAGGGGGTCGACATCGTGCCCGCAACCATTCAGTTGGCTGGGGCCGAAATCGAACTGACGGCGCAGATTGCCCGGGAAATGCGGCTCAAGCTCGGCCTGGCGCCGGTGCTGGACAACTATGATTTCGTCCTCATCGACTGTCCGCCATCACTGGGGCAGCTGTCCATCAACGCCTTCACCGCCAGCAACAGTATTCTCATCCCCGTGCAGAGCGAATTCTACGCCCTGGAAGGTTTGGGCCAACTGCTCAACACGGTGAAGCTCGTCCAGAAGCACTTCAATCCGAACCTGGCGATTGAAGGCGTGCTGCTGACGATGTACGATGCACGGACGAACCTTGGCGCGCAAGTCATTGAGGAAGTTCGCTCCCACTTTGGCGAACACGTCTACAACACGGTGATTCCCCGGCTGACGCGGTTAGCCGAAGCTCCATCATACGGCCAGCCAATCGTTGACTACGCACCGAAGTCACGGGCGGCCCAGGTTTACGAAGAATTGGCTCAGGAGGTACTAGCAGCTCATGGTGAATAAAAAAGGAAAAGGCCTTGGTCGCGGCATCGACGCAATTTTTAGCGACTTCAACAATACCGACACCGCCAAGGACGTGGTGACGGAACTGCCACTGGACGACATTCGGCCTAACCCGTACCAGCCGCGTCAGGACTTCGACGAGGATGCCTTGAAGGACCTCGCTGAATCCATCCGCACGACCGGGGTGTTCCAACCCATCATCGTGCGCAAGAGTGTCAACGGCTACGAGATCATCGCTGGTGAGCGCCGGTTCCGCGCTTCCAAGCTGGCGGGTAAGGACACCGTGCCGGCCATCGTGCGCGACTTTGACGAAGCATCCATGATGGAAGTGGCCGTGCTGGAAAACTTGCAGCGTGAAAACCTGACGCCGATTGAAGAAGCGCAAGCGTACGACATGCTGATTAAGAAGCTGAACCTCACGCAGGCCGAAGTTTCCCAGCGCCTGGGCAAGAGCCGGCCGTACATTGCGAACTACCTGCGTCTTTTGTCTTTGCCCGATGAAGTCAAGAAGATGCTGACCAGCGGCAAGCTCTCCATGGGCCAGGCCCGCACGTTGCTGTCGCTCAAGAATAAGAGCAAGATTGTGGCCATGGCCAAGCGCGTCATCGAGGAAGGCCTGACCGTGCGGCAGCTGGAGAAGCTGATTGCCCAGGCCAACGACGGTGTCAAGCGGCCAACTGTGCAGGACAAGCCGAAGTCACCCTACCTGCGGGCCAGCGAGAACCGGCTCGTGGACCGCTTTGGTACCCGCGTGAACATCGCGCAGAACCAGAAGGGCACGGGCCACATCGAGATCGACTTCGAGAACACGGAGGATCTGAACCGCATCCTCTCGATTCTGGACGTGAACATCGACTGATTGCGAAACTACACGCGAAAAGCGGTATAATGTTTTATTGTGACGAGGGCGCAGATTTGCGCCTTATGCGGAGGCAATTATATATGTACGACTTACACGACATTGTGATGATGAAGAAGCCGCACGCGTGTGGCGAGAATCGGTGGGAAATCATCCGGATGGGTGCTGACATCAAGATTAGCTGCTGCGGTTGCGGACACATCGTCATGATGTCCCGCCGCGACTTCGAGAAGCGGATGAAGAAGGTACTGGAAAAAGCGGCAGAATAGCGCGCTGACCGGCACCAGGATACACAGATACGGCGGGTGCAGTCATTGTACCCGCGCGATAAGAAAGGATTACTTAACTCATGGCTCTTACTGCAGGGATTGTTGGGCTGCCAAACGTCGGCAAGTCCACCTTATTCAACGCGATTACCAAGGCTGGTGCCGAAATGGCGAACTACCCATTTGCCACCATCGACCCCAACGTGGGGATGGTTGAAGTGCCAGATTCCCGTCTGGCACGCATCGACGAAATCATTCCCGCAAAGAAGATCATTCACACGACCTTCGAATTCACCGACATCGCCGGCATCGTGAAGGGTGCCAGCAAGGGTGAAGGTCTCGGGAACAAGTTCCTGGAGAACATTCGCCAGGTGGACGCGATTGTCCACGTTGTGCGGGCATTCGATGACGACAACATCACCCACGTGACCGGCAAGGTTGACCCAATCGACGACATGGCCACCATCAACATGGAACTGGCCATCGCGGATTTGGATTCCATCCAGAAGCGCTACGACCGGGTCGAGAAGGTTGCCCGCTCTGGTGACAAGGAAGCGAAGGTTGAATTCGAGATTCTGAAGCGGATTAAGCCGGTGCTTGAAGAGGGTAACCCCGTTCGTTCCATCGACTTCGACAAGGACGAGATGAAGATTGTTAAGGGCCTGTTCTTGCTCACGAGCAAGCCAGTGCTCTACGTGGCCAACATCGCTGAAGAATACATGGCTAACCCTGAAGACTGCGATTACGTCAAGCAGATTGAAGCCGAAGCCGCTAAGGAAAACGCCGAAGTGATTGCCCTGTGTGCTGAATCTGAAGAAGAAATCAGCGAACTGGACGATGACGACAAGGCTGACTTCCTCGAAGCTGAAGGGGTTGAGGAATCCGGGCTGGACAAGCTCATTCGTGCTAGTTACCACCTGCTGGGTCTGGCAACGTTCTTTACCGCTGGTGGTAAGGAAACACGGGCTTGGACCTTCCGGCGCGGCATGAAGGCCCCACAAGTTGCCGGGATTATCCACTCCGACTTCGAACGTGGTTTCATTCGGGCCGAAACCGTGTCCTTCGCTGACCTCGACAAGTTCGGCAGCATGGCCGCCGTGCGTGAAGCCGGCCGCTTGCGTTCTGAAGGGAAGGAATACGAAGTTCAAGATGGCGACATCATTGAATTCCGGTTCAACGTTTAATTTAACAACCAAAATCACATTACAGTACCAGGAGGAAATACATGGCCAAGAAACAAGAAGCGCAGCCAGTAGTCGAAGTTAACCTCGACGAAGAGCTGCCCAAGCTCAGCAACAAGAACGCGGATTACGTCTTCCGTCTCCGCAAGTTCTTGAAGGAAGAAGGCGTTGACGAGGCGCGCGAAACCGAGATGTTGCAGGAACTGATTCCCGCAATCTTGAAGGATCAAGCAGCCGGCAAGCCCGCGAACACGGTTTACGGTTCACCATCCGTCCTCGCAGACAAGCTGATCAATGCGCCTAAGCAGGCCCCAGCGGCCCAGCCGTTCTGGATTGAAACTACCGACCTGGCATTTTCCTTCTTGGCAATCTTCTCCTTGATTTATGGGGCCATGGGTCTCTTCGCCATCTGGCGGCACAAGACCATCACCCAGAACTCGGGTGGTCTGCTGTCACTGGCCATCATGTCCTTCGTTGCCGCAGCGGCCTTCACGTACTACAGCCGCTGGGCCGAAAAGCCAAAGAATGACCGGCCAAATGGTTTCCTGACGGCCGCCGTGTTCTTCGCTCTCATCATCGTGGGCTCATTCTTCACGACCTGGCTGACTGGGATTAACACGCCAATCACTGCTAGCATGCCATGGTGGGGCCAGTTCATCCTCGCCGTCGTTGCATACGGTGCCCACTTCTTCATGAAGCGGAAGTACAACCTGCGCAACCTGTTCCAGGCGGCAGGGGCAACTCCACGGCCAAAGAAGTAACGCGCGTAAACTAAAAGACAGCTCCCGCTTTTTACGGGAACTGTCTTTTTTAGTTGGTTACTGTTTCTGGAATCCGTGAATGAGCACGTCCATGTACTTCTTGGTCTCGTCGACAAAGTCTTCGAGCTCGGAAATGGGTAGGTGCGGGTTAGCCTGTAGCCGCGCCTTGGCCTTCTCACCGATGATTAGGCTGATGGCACTCATGAGTTCCATGACGGTTTCGGGCTCCACGTCATCACGCAAATGCATGCGCTCGATAACCGGCTTGGTCAACATCGGCACCGAGGTGGTGAGCTGGCTGCTCCATATATTGCCGAGTTCATCCTGCATCTTCTGGGGCAGCGTCGCGTTGTTCGTGTAGGCGGCGATGGCCATGGCGAACTCATCGGGGTATTGCATCTGCAGCTGAATCTTGTACTTCAACGCGGAAGTAATCATGGTGGTGAGGTCGGGCGCGTTCTGCCAGACGGAGTAGTCGGCGACGTCCTCAATCACGCGGTAGGCGCGCTTGACGGTTTCGACGTAGAGGTTCGCTTTGCTGCCGAAATAGTGGAATAGCAGTCCTTTAGACACGCCCGCCTGCGTGACGATGTCGTCGGTCTTGGCGTTTTGGTAGCCACGACTGGCGAAGATGTGCATGGCGGCGCTGAAAATTCGTTCTTCTTTGTCTGGGTCACGCGGGGCAGCCTTGGTCATGATAATCCTTCTTTCAACGGGTGCAGCGATTAACTAATTAATAATCTACAACAGTTTGTAGTAAAATGTCTAATCTTGGGTTAGTTAGTCGTCAGGTCGCGGCGTCGGTAGCCGACGTAAGCGAGGACGATGAGCGCCAGCCCGAGCGCGGTCATCCAGCTGAACGTACCCCAGTTAATGTGGGCAGTGGGCACGTTATTGATCCAGCCGTACGGGGTGATTTTGGTCATCCACTTCGGCAGGTCCATCATCGGGCCGAGGTACAGGGAGAACAGGCCGTAGATAGGCAGAATCCAGACGAACTGCTGAATACGCGGCAAGTACGCTACGATAATCAGCGTGATGCCGATGATGACTAGTAGTGCCGGCCAGTACCCAACGAAGCCGCGCAGGAACCGGGTCAGAGCGATGGGGTGCTTCATGGTCGTGTTCCCGGCCGCGCCCATGCCAATGATGCCGAGGAAAAGCCCGATGGAGCCCGTCAGCAGGCCGACGAGGGTGTAGCTGCCGAAAATTTTGAAGCGGGAGATACCGCGGGCGTGAATCTGTTCCAGGTAGCCTTTCTTCTCGTCGCCGTTAATCTTGAGCAGGGTGATGAGGGCGGGGATGGTGGCCACCAGTGCCACGATGATGCTGAGCTTGCCCGCAAAGGAGAGGATGACGGCGCGGGCAGCCTGGTTGACTGCCGCCGCCCCCATGAGTTTGGTCAATGCTGGGTTGGTCTTCATCAGGTCGCCAACCGTGCCGAAGATGGAACCATAACTGGCACCGAGGATGGGCATACTGATGAGCCAGACGATGATGCTGGTGCGTTCCAGGCGCGTAACCAGGCTGAGGGGACCGGCGAGGAAGACGCTGGCTCGCTTGCGGCCACTACGCTGAGGGAAGACCCCAGCACCGACATCACGTGTGCCGTTCACGAGGAAGGCAATGCCGCCGGTAACCACGGTCGCGCCGAGCATCAGAATGATTGGCGCCCAGTTGTTGTCGACGTAGATGCTAAGTTTTTCAATCCAGCCGAAAATCGTGTACCAGGTGTAGTCGGTGTTCTTGACGTCGGTCCCCATGCGGGCGATGAAGAGTACGCCTAGCAGCAGGTAGCTACTCATGGTTGCCGCACGGCCACTGGATACGAGCTGGGCGATGAGCAGGCTGAACGCCCCGAACATCAAGCCAAAGGCGGCCAGACCCAGGCCGAACAACCAGTCACCTTCAACCGTCGAGCCGGTCATGTTGGCAGCCTGCAAACCGGCCGCTTCGATGATGCCGGCCAGCAGGTTGATCACGATGAGTTCTAAGGTCGCCGCCAGCAGCTGGCTTTGCTTACCAATCGCGTGGGCCCGCACTAACTCCGCCACGCCGGAATCTTCTTCCGCGCGTGTGTTGCGGACGGCGAAGTAGATGTTCATCATTGCGGCGAACAGGCCCATGAAGACCATCATTTCTGCAGCGTAGATAATCGCCGGGTTCGTCTTGACGGCGTCTGAGAACGGACCGAACAGGGAAACCATGGCCGGCGTCTTGAGTGTTTCGGCGATGGAATTCAGCGCCTTTTCCGTTCCGTACAGGCCATCGAATTTGGCGGCGGCCGCACCCATTAACCCGGCCAGACCGAGGATCCAGAAGAATATCCGGAGCCAGTCGCGGCGCAGGTAGAAGCGGGTGAGGAAGCCGCTTTTGCCGAATTTAGCGTTCACTTGAATCACCCTCCTCTTGGTTGTAGTAGCGCAGGAAGAGGTCTTCCAGAGTTGGTGGTGTGCTCTGCAGGCCCACGATGCCGCGGGCGGTGAGCTCGGTCATCACCGTGCCGAGTGCTTCAGAGTCGACGGCGAAGGTGTACTTGTTGTGGGCACCAGCAACCGGCGTGAAGCCGTGAATGGCCTTCATTTCCCCGAGGTCGACAGCCGGCGTGCTCGTGGTGACGGTGATGTTGGTCCGTGACAGCTGGCGCATCTCGTCTAGGGTTCCGGTTTCGATGATTTCCCCGCTGCGGATGATGCCGATGCGGTCACACATGCGTTCCACTTCACTCAGGATGTGACTGGAGAGCAGCACGGACTTGCCGGCTGCCTTCAGCGTTAGCACGTGCTTCTGGAAGACTTCCTCCATCAGCGGGTCGAGACCGCTGGTGGGTTCGTCGAAGATGTACAGGTCGGCGTCGGTGGCAAAAGCGGCGACCAGCGCAACCTTCTGCCGGTTACCCTTGGAGTAGGTCCGGCACTTCTTGGACACGTCGAGTTCGAATTCCTTGATGAGCGTGTCGGTCTTGGCGTCGTGCTTCTGGCCGTTGAGCTTCAGGAACAGGTCGATGGCCTCACCACCAGATAGGTTCGGCCACAGGTACACGTCACCAGGCACGTAGGCGAGGCGCTTGTGGATGGCCACCGCGTCCGCCCAGACGTCCTTGCCGAAGATGGTGGCACTACCGCCTGATGCCTTGAGAATCCCGAGTAGCGTGCGGATCGTGGTTGATTTCCCCGCACCGTTGGGCCCGATGAACCCGAAGACCTCGCCGGGGTTGACGGTGAAGGTGATGTTCTTCAGGGCTTGGAACTTGCCAAAATGCTTTTGCAGATGATTGATGTTCACGACTGGTTCAGACATGTTGAGCCTCCATATAGATAGAATAAAATGATGTCAGTTAATGCACGAAGAAGGCTGCTGCCTACAGTCCAGCAGGTAATCGTGGCCGGGAAAACGCCAGTGCACGCGCGTTTTTCATTCGGCAACCAGAGTGTACACCTGAATTGACTGCTTAGTCAATGACTCATGAGTCAATTTGTTTGTGGGAATTTTGGCGCCGCTGATGGCAGGTAAATTGGTAAAATATTTTGCGCATTTTGCCAGTGATTGGGGAACACTTTTCCGAACATTAGAAATTGACTAAGCCCAGATTATTTTTTATAACGTTCGGCTCTAGTGCCTTGTTCTAATTAAATGTCAGTGTTAAACTTGCAAACAATCAAATAGAAGTGCGTCGGGCAATTGCCTGGCGCATTTCTACTAATATAAGAAAGAAGGATTGATCGTGAGTAATTGGGATACCAAGTTTGCACGCCGCGGTTTTACTTTTGATGATGTTTTGCTAGTACCAGCAGAGAGTCATGTCTTACCGAATGAGGTGGATCTGTCCACCCAGCTCGCTCCAAACATTAAATTGAACGTCCCAATTATCAGTGCCGGGATGGATACCGTCTCCGAGAGCAAAATGGCGATTGCCATGGCGCGTCAAGGGGGGATGGCGGTCATTCACAAGAACATGTCGATTGCCGCCCAGGTTGAAGAAGTGGCCAAGGTTAAGCGCGCAGTGAACGGGGTCATCGGCGACCCAGTTTACCTCACCGCCGACCGGACCGTGAAGGAAGCAGCCGACCTGATGGACGCGGAACACATCTCTGGGGTGCCAATCGTTGCGGGTCACGACGACAAGCGCCTGGTTGGGATTATCACCAACCGCGACCTGCGCTATGTCGGTGACATGTCCGTGGACATCGCCAGCGCCATGACGGACGAAGTGGTGTCCGCACCGCTGGGGACCACGCTTGAAGAAGCCAGCAAGATTTTCCAGGCCAACAAGATTGAGAAGCTGCCGCTGGTTGATGAAGCTGGCCGCCTGTCCGGACTGATTACGATTAAGGACCTTGAACAAGTAACTAAGTACCCGAACTCCGCGAAGGACGCCAAGGGCCGCCTGCTCGTTGCGGCCGCAGTCGGGGTAACCTCCGACACGTTCGAACGTGCGGAAGGCCTGCTGGCTGCCGGCGCCGACGCGATTGTCATCGACACGGCGCACGGCCACTCCGCTGGGGTGCTGCGCAAGATTGCCGAAATCCGCGCGCACTTCCCTAAGGCGACCCTCATTGCCGGGAACGTTGCGACTGCTGAAGCAACCCGCGCTCTGTACGACGCTGGGGTTGACGTGGTGAAGGTCGGGATTGGCCCCGGCTCCATCTGCACCACCCGTATCGTTGCTGGTGTCGGGGTGCCACAGCTAACCGCCGTTTACGAAGCAGCTAGTGTTGCCCGCGAACTGGGCAAGACCATCATCGCTGACGGGGGCATCAAGTACTCCGGCGATATCGTGAAGGCTCTGGCTGCCGGTGGGAACGCCGTAATGCTGGGCTCCATGCTTGCCGGCACCGACGAAGCCCCAGGCCAGATGGAACTCTTCCACGGTCGGCGCTACAAGACATACCGCGGCATGGGTTCACTCGGGGCGATGGAACAGGCCCACGGTTCATCCGACCGTTACTTCCAGGCCGGCGTGAACGAAGCCAATAAGCTGGTGCCAGAAGGAATCGAAGGCCGCGTTGCCTACAAGGGCGCGGTCGGCGACGTGATTTTCCAAATGGTCGGAGGCCTGCGTGCCGGCATGGGTTACGTCGGTGCACCAGACCTCAAAACGCTGGAAGACGACGCCCAGTTCATCCAGATTTCTGGCGCCGGGTTGCGTGAAAGCCACCCGCACGACGTTCAGATTACCAAGGAAGCACCTAACTACTCAGTCGAATAATTTTTGCTAGCGGCAATCCGCGTACATAATCGTGCGCAGGTTGCCGCTTTTTATTTGCGCGCGAACTGGATGCAGGCGGTGCGCGCAATTGTTTTGTGGGGTTCAACAACATTGGCGGCCAGAAACCATTGGCCGTAAAAATGACAGTTTAGTGGTTGTTTCAGGGTGGATTCATGATAACCTGCCCACGAGTTTGCCAGATTAAACGCCGCAACCAAGGCGTTTGCCCGGAAATTGTTTGGGACACCAAAAAAATTTGGGCGAACGCTCAAAATCTATTGCTTTTCAGAAAATTTCGCGTATATTTAATATGGGATTAAGTTGAGCGGGCGCTCAACTAAAAGTGAATTAGCTGATTAATTTGGAAGCCGACACGGTTGAAGTAATCCGGAGTTGTCACGCTGGGAAGTGCGACGGTTCGAACTCGGGTGCGCGCCACATTGATCACCGAATTTCTAAGCCAATAGGAAAGAGGTATAATCATGCAAGCAAATGATGTACACAAGGATGAACAAGGCGGCACGAGCCTTAGCGAAGTTAACGGGACAATCGAGGTTCCGCAGAACGCGGGGTTCTGGAAGACATTCCGCGCATTCATGGGCCCTGGGGTTCTGATTGCGGTGGGGTACATGGACCCAGGTAACTGGATTACGTCCATCGCCGGTGGGGCACAGTTTAAGTACAAGCTGCTCGCCGTTGTTTTACTCTCAAGTTTAATTGCGATGATGCTGCAGGCAATGGCATCTAAGATGGGGATTGTGACGGGTAAGGACCTGGCACAGCTCACCCGGGAACACACCGGGAAAGTCGGGGGCTTCACGCTCTGGATCATTGCCGAATTAGCCATCATGGCCACGGATATCGCCGAAATCATCGGGTCTGGGATTGCGATTCAGTTGCTGTTCGGGATTCCGCTGATTGTCGGGATTTGTATCACCGCGCTGGACGTTTTGCTATTGCTCTTGCTCATGAAGCTCGGGTTCCGCAAGATTGAAGCCATCGTTGCCACCCTGGTGGCCGTGATTCTGGTTGTGTTCGGGTACGAAGTGTTCCTGGCCAAGCCCGACATCGGCGGGATTCTCACCGGGTACATCCCAACGACGAGTATTGTGACGAACCACGGGATGCTGTACCTGACCCTCGGGATTGTTGGTGCGACCGTGATGCCGCATGACCTGTACCTGGGTTCATCCATCTCCCAGACGCGGAAGGTGAACCGCAAGAACCGTGCAGAGTTGAAGCAGGCCGTTAAGTTTGCGACCATCGACTCCAACTTGCAGCTGTTCCTCGCATTCATCGTGAACAGCTTGCTCCTGATTTTGGGGGCGGCCCTGTTCTACGGGACGAAGAGTTCAATCGGCCGTTTCGCCGAATTGTTCCAGTCCCTGAACAACCCCGCAATCGTCGGCGCTATCGCCAGCCCAGTGCTGTCCATGCTCTTTGCCATTGCGCTTCTGTCTTCCGGGCAGAGTTCAACCATTACCGGGACGCTCGCCGGGCAGATTGTAATGGAAGGGTTCATCCGGATTAAGGCCCCAATGTGGGTTCAGCGGCTGGTTACCCGGCTCCTGTCCGTGACCCCCGTGCTGATTTTTGCCTTCATCTACCACGGCAACGAAGCGAAGATTGAAAACCTGTTGACCTTCTCCCAGGTCTTCCTGAGTATCGCGCTGCCGTTTGCGGTGATTCCGCTGGTTATCTTCACCAGCAGCAAGAAACTGATGGGTGAATTCGCCAACAACATGGCCACCAAGATTCTGTCCTGGATTGCCACGATTGTGCTGATTTTGCTGAATATTTACCTGATTCTGCAAACCATCGGCATTCTGTAGTCCAAAAAAGCCAAAAACCGTGGCGCTTGCTGCGGTTTTTATCGTAGGCAGGCGGATATTGCGCCTAAATAATTGAAAGAGGTATGTATGTCTAAAAGTGACGATCAACGCGCCAAGATAGTGGACGTTGCCCGCGATCTTTTTGCTGAAAAAGGCTATGAAGCAACCACCACGCGTGAATTGAATAAGGCGCTCGGGATTGCGGACGGCTTGCTGTATTATTACTTCCCGCACGGCAAACAGGAAATTCTGGACACGATTGTGCGTCAGGGCCTGGAAAACCGGATTAACGAGGTTGCCTTCGATTTGTCGGGTGTGACCACGACGGCAGAGTTAGTTGACCAGCTGTTGCAACTGTTCCGCACGGTTTGGGACCTATTCACCCGTGAGGACAACTACCAGTCCTTCATGATCACCGTGCGTGAACGGATGCTGCTGTCCGACGACGAGTCGAGCTGGATGAACACGGTGCTCGCGGGGATCCAAACGGAAATCATGCAGGCGTTGCGGCCGCACGCAAACTTACTGCCCGGCAGCGAGGCCGACGTGCCCGTAGTTGCCAGCATCATCATGGATATTTTGCAGCGCCATCTGTACGAGGCCCTGCTCATCAGTAACCGCCGCGAATTGTCAGATGCGACGGCGGCGCAGATGCGCAAGGAACTCCAATTTATGTTATTTCAACATTAAACCGCGCGTTAGCCAGCGCCAATGTGCCCGTTTCGGGGCTGCATTGGCGCTGGCTTTTTGTTTCCGCCGCGTACTTTTTAGCTTTTGCATAAAAAATAAAATCAGCACCGCTTTATTGGTAGTTTTTGGTAGAATTGGGGTAGCAATACCACTACCATTCTGATTTGGAAGAGGTTATATCGAAATGAAAATTTTAATTGTTGACGACGATAAAGAAATCGTTGAACTGCTGAGCATTTACGCAACCAACGAAGGCTACGAACCCATTCCGGCATACTCCGGGAAGGAAGCCATCACTAAGTTAGTCACGAATCCCGACATCGCGCTCATGGTGCTCGACATCATGATGCCGAACATGTCCGGGATGGAGGTCGTGAAGGAAGTGCGCAAGGATAGTCAGATTCCGATTATCATTGTGTCCGCCAAGACCGGCGACATGGACAAGATTCAGGGGCTGATTACCGGGGCTGACGACTACGTAACCAAGCCGTTCAACCCGCTGGAAGTGATGGCCCGCGTGAAGAGCTTGCTGCGCCGGAGCCAAAATGCGGTGCAGAACACGACGCCGGACGTTCTCGAAGTTGGCCCGCTGAAGATCAACAAGGATAGCCACGAGGTGGTCACCATCGCGGGCAAGCAGATTCAGCTGACCGCCCTGGAATTCGGGATTCTGTACTTGCTGGCAAGTCACCCGAACCGCGTGTTCTCCGCCGACGAAATCTTCGAGCGCGTATGGCAGCAGGAGTCCATCGTGTCGGCTAAGACCGTCATGGTGCACGTTTCCCACCTGCGCGACAAGATTGAAGAAGCAACGGACGGCGAGAAGGTCATCCAGACTGTTTGGGGCGTTGGGTACAAAGTTGAGGCATAAGCATGGCCAGTGAAAAAATTCACCTCACGACCAAGGAAAAATCTGAACTGTGGGTTGAGGGTCTCGTGACCGTCATCCTCCTTTTGCTACTCAATTTCGCCCTCATCGTCATGATTGACCAGATGATTGTGAGCGATCGGCAGTGGGCCAGTGCCATCTGGACCATCAAGACCACCATTACGTTCGGCGGGAATCACCTCTGGAGTTGGCAGAACCTGTTCATCATCGTGATGGCGGTGGCCGACGTCATTGTCGTCTACTGGCGCCTGATTCGTCGCTACCGGCAGATGCAGCTGCGCCACATCATTGGTGAATTGCACTACATCGCTGAGGGCCACCTGAACCACCGTATTCGCCTTGAAGTGGGACCGGATATGGAGAAGGTTGTCTCCAGTATCAACGCCCTGGTGGATTCGGCGGTGAAATCGATGGAAGAAGAACGCAAGATTGAGGCCAGCAAGGATGAGCTGATTACGAACGTTTCCCACGATATTCGCACGCCGCTGACTTCCATCATCGGGTACCTGGGGCTAATTGAAGACCGCCAGTACCGCACGGAAGCTGAGATGCAGAAGTACGTGCACACGGCCTACCTGAAGTCCAAGCAGATGAAGGTGCTGGTTGAGGACCTGTTCGAATACACGAAGGTGCGCAGTACGACGACCAAGTTGACCTTGGCCAAGTTCGACATGGCCGCGATGCTCGATCAACTTGCCGCCAGCTTCGAGCTTGAAGGCCGCAAGAAGGGCATCGAGTTTGATGTGCACTGCGACCCGACGCCGCTCATGATGGAGGCCGACTCCGAGAAGCTGGGGCGGGTGTTCAATAATCTAATTATTAACGCGCTGAAGTACGGCAAGGGCGCCAAGCACGTGTACCTGAGTGCGGAAAAAATCGGCTCGGAAGTGGTCGTGCGCGTGGCCAACGACGGGCAGCAGATTCCGACCGGTTCGCTCAACCAGCTGTTCGACCGGTTCTACCGCGTCGAAGAAAGCCGCTCGCAGGAAACTGGGGGGTCGGGGCTCGGCCTGGCAATTGCCCAGAGTATCGTGACGTTGCACGGCGGTTATATTTTCGCGGATTCCAACCGCGAGCTGACCTCCTTTGTCATGCACCTGCCACTGAAGACCGGGGTCACGTTGAAGCGCGACGACAAGGAAAGCGTTTAGTTATTTTTCGGCAAAAGTCCGGCACAAGCGTAATCCCGGCATTGTGCTTACTCTAATCCCGTGTAAAATAGTTTATGTATTGACGCGAAGTCTGGCGCGCTGTTAAGGCGTGTCGGGCTAAAAATAGTGCGTTTTCGTGTTCGCCGCTGCGGGCACATAGAGAGGATATAGTGATGAAGAAGTTCTTCCGTACCATCGTGGCCTTTTTAGCCACGATTACGATTGGGGCCACCGTGCTGCCAGCAGCCACAGCTAGTGCGGCGACCGACGGGGTTGAAAGCACGCTGAACCTGAACGCGAAGGCGGCAATCAGTGTTGACGCCAAGACGGGTAAGGTTTTGTACGCTAAGAACGCAACCACGGCATTGCCAATTGCGTCCATGACCAAGCTGATTACCGTGTACTTGCTGCGGGAAGCCATCAAGTCCGGTAAGGTGAAGTGGACCGACAAGATTACGCCGGACCACGAAATCTACAAGATCAGCCAGGACAAGTCTTTGTCAAACGTGCCGCTGCGGGCCGATGGTTCATACTCCGTGAAGGAATTGTACCAAGCAACGCTGATTTACTCCGCTAACGCTGCAGCCATGGAACTCGGGGACATCGTTGCCGGGAGCCAGGACAAGTTCATCGACATGATGAACAAGAAGCTGCAGAGCTGGGGCATTAGTGACGCCACCATCGTCAACGCCTGTGGGCTCGACAACTCTGACCTGGGCGAATACATCGTCACCGGGACGAGCAAGACCGACGAGAACCGGATGAGTGCCAAGGACATGGCCATCGTGGCCCAGAAGCTGCTCACCGACTTCCCTGATGTCTTGGACACAACCAGCATCGCCCACAAGACCTTCCGCGCCGGCACCGATGACGCCACGAAGATGGACAACTGGGACTGGATGCTGCCCGGCCTTGTTTACAACCAGTCCGACCTGAACGTTGATGGCCTGAAGACCGGGACGACCGACGCCGCTGGTGAATGCTTCACCGGGACGGCGACCAAGAACGGGATGCGGATCATCACCGTGGTGCTGAACGCCGGCGGGACGGGTGCCACCAAGCGTTTCCAGCGGACTGCTGAACTGATGCGCTGGACCTTCAGTAATTGGAAGAACATGACGATTGTCGGCAAGAACGCCAGCATCGCGGGGCACAAGACGGTCACGGTCGACAAGGGTAAGGACACCACCGTTGCCGCGAAGACCAGTCAGGCCGTTACCGTGCCCGTACCAACCGCCACGACCAAGAAGGACGTGACGCTTAGCTACAAGGCCGTCAAGAAGACCGTTGCGGCGCCCGTGAAGAAGGGTACCACGGTCGGGGATGTCACTGTGAGCGTGAAGGGCGACACCCTCGGTTACGTCGATGGCAGCGAAACCGGCGTGAAGGTTGCAACCACCAAGACCGTTGAGAAGGCCGGCTTCTTCCGCCTGTTGTTCCGCGGGATTGGTAATTTCTTTAGCAACTTGTTCTAAGCAATAGCATGCACTATCGGGGCAGACTTACGGGTCTGCCCTTTTGTATGCGCCAGTGGCCACTTGCTACGTGTAATTTAAGTTAAATTGGTGCGTGGGTGTTGCCATTTTGGCCGCAGCTAGGCACAATAGCTGTAGAACCTATGCACTGAATTCGTGGTGCTTGTAGGAGGGTGAACATGGAATATTTTGACATTACGCCACAAGGGATGGTGTGGCTGAAGGCCGAGATTGAGCGGTGCAAGGCCAAACGCCCGGCGCTGATCAAACGGGTGGCGGCCGCGGCGGCACTGGGGGATCGCTCCGAGAACGCCGAGTACACGGAATCGAAGCGTGAACTGCGGCACCTCGAAAGCCGGATGCGCTACCTGGACAAGGAAACGCGGTACGGCGAGCAGGTAACGGTCGCAGACGACGGTGTGGCCACGCTCGGCAAGACGGTGACGGTGCGTTTTAGCGATGAGGCCGACGACGTGGATACGTACAACCTGGTCGGGCCGGCCGAGGCGGAGATTTCGGAGGCGAACTTGACCTCGGTTTCCCCACTGGGCGCCGCGATTATGGGCCACAAGGTCGGTGACACCTGCGCCGTTGCGGCACCAGCGGGCACGTACTCAGTGACGATTGAACAAGTGCAACTGATGGGCGATTTCGAATAGCCTTAGCGGTGCAAAGTGGAATCAAGCAGCATATTGGGGAACCGATATGCCGTACGAAAGGATTATTATGGGACTTTCTCTCCAGGCCTGCATTCTCTTACTCAAGGAACACCATTTGCTGAAGAGCAGTGCGGTGCAAAATGATACGGCCGTTGACATGAGCGGGATTGCGTACGACTCACGCAAGGTTGATGGGCCCACGCTGTTCTTCTGTAAGGGCGCGAAGTTCCGGCCGATTTACCTCTCCATGGCCAAGGACAACGGGGCGCTGACGTACGTGGCGGAAAAACCGTACGTGGAAGGCAACGGCCTCAACGCGCTGATTGTGGTGAACATCACCAAGGCCATGGCGATTTTGAGTGCGGCCTTTTACGACTTCCCGCAAGATGATTTGCACGTCATCGCCTACACGGGGACGCAAGGGAAGACCACGTCTGCATACTTCACTCGGGGCATTCTGGAAGCAGCCCACCCGAAGCACGTGGCGCTGTTCTCCTCCATCGACCGCATCGTGGGCCCGGGGGTCGGCGAGCAGTTCCGCTCCGACCTGTCCACGCCCGAAAGCATGGACCTGTTCCACGACATGCGCACCGCTGTCGACAACGGGCTCAGCAACCTGGTCATGGAAGTCTCCAGCCAGGCGTACCTGCGTAACCGGGTCTTTGGCCTTAGCTACGATGTCGGCGTGTTCCTGAACATCGAACCAGACCACATCGGGCCCACCGAGCACAAGGACTTCGCCGACTACCTGCACTGCAAGCTACAGATGATTGTTAACTCGCGCAAAGTGGTGATTAACGCGGAAACCAGCCACTTCGCTGAGGTGTACGCGGCGGCCCAAACCACGACGCGGCCCGACAGTATTTACCTGTACGCATCGGCCACGTTCAAGCCGGCTAGTCCGGACGTTCAGATTGACTTCCGCTACGACACGCACACAATTGGGACCCAGCGCAGTGACTTCACGCTGATTCCGGTGACCAACAAGGCGGTGGCGCTGAATGTCGGCGGCAACTACACGATTCAGGTGACGGGTGATTACAACGAAAGCAACGCGGCGGCCGCCATCATCAGCGGCGGGCTGGCCGGTGTGGATGCCACCACGGCTGCCAACGGAATCGCCAAGGTGACGATTCCGGGCCGGATGGAAGAATACTCCGTGCCAGGTCACGGACACGTCTACGTGGATTACGCGCACAACTATGCCAGTTTGAAGTCGGTCCTAAGCTACCTGAACGCGGAATTCAACAATCCGCGGCTACTCGTGGTCATCGGTGCGACTGGTGATCGCGGTGTGTCGCGGCGCAAGGACTTTGCGCGCGCATTGAACGAGTACGCTGATGATGCGTTCCTGACCACGGACAATCCTGGTTTTGAGAGCGCCGAGTCGATTGTGTCCGATATTCGGGAGGACATCGATGAACAGCGCGTCCACGTGCACGTTGAACTAGACCGCCAGCAGGCCATTACGGCGGCAATCAATGCTAGTGCGCCCGAAGACATTGTCGTTATTGCCGGCAAGGGTGCCGAGAACCGCCAGCGCATCCGCGGCGTGAACACACCGTGGATGACCGATGCGGCGGCTGTGCAGCAAGTCATTAATGCAGAATAATTGAACTAAGTGCGGCGCCAGCAAATTTTGCTGGCGCCGTTTTAATGTGCTCGTAGGCGAAATTAGAACTTCGTGATAGTGCGCGCGCAAATGCACAGAGCGTGAGTTTTTGTTTGGATGGGACGTCAAAAAACCGGTTTTGTGGTCAAAAACTGCAAATTTGAAGGCTAAAACGAACAAAATAAACACTCTTAACCGACGATAAATTAGATAATAATTGGTAGGAACAAATAATAATTAGCGGGGTTCAGTGAAAACTGGCCCCGTTTTGCTGCGGGCTGTAAAACGCGTGGTACCCACGTATATGAGTCTATACCAATCGCTGGAGCGGGCATGATGACGGGCTTTGTCATGACCTGAAATTGGTCTAGGGCAATCGTGGTTCCGTCGAATTTTGTTTTCACGGGGATAAAGCAACAAATTCATGATTGGTACCATCGAAAAACGCTGATATATCAACATTTGTAAAGAAGTGGGTGACCACTACATATTTTTGAAAACATCGCTTACACGCGTTAGATGCCCGGTGGTATCGTGTTTTGGTTTACGGGGTTAGAAAAAGTTTGTAACGCTTTCAAAATTATTGGTCTTTTTTTGTGAGCATATATACCAAAAAGGATTGCTAGTAATTGATTTGGCTGATATATTGACGGTGTTCATTCGAAGCCGCGTCAGATGGGCACGCTTTAAACATTTCTTTTACGGACATTTTATTGGTCTATCTGTACCAATTTCTGCAATAATTTCAGAAAATATCCATATTTGCAAATTGGTCAGGTTGACGGTATTTAAGAATACGTTTACACTGCTTCTGGTTGGTACCAATACCAGGAGGTGAGGACAAATGGAACAGGTAGAGCAACCACTACACGAGCAACTGGTCAACCAGCTGCGTGACCGGATCAAAACCCGGATGGTGCCGCACGAGCAGATTCCGGCCGAGCGCATTCTCGCTGAAGAGTACGGCGTCAGTCGGAACACGGTGCGGGCGGCGCTTGCGAAGCTCGAAATGATGGGCCTGATTTACCGCCGTCGCGGCCGGGGCACGTTCGTCGCGAATCCGCTGGTTGAACCAACGAACTTAGCCGACACGTACAGCTTCACGGAACAGATGGAGGAACAAGGTCGCCGGCCATTTTCGCGGGTTATCTACCTGGAACATTTCCCCGCCACCAAGTACATTGCGGAACAGCTCAACATTCCGCTGGGGACGCCGGCTTACAAGCTCAAGCGTCTGCGTTGTGCCGATGGCGTACCGCTGATGGTCGAGCGGACATTCTTGCCCGCTGACCGGTTCCCGAAGCTGACGCCGACGGACATTGAACGTTTTGGCCTGTACGCGGCCATGCTGCAGAAGTACGACTCACCGGTCCTCGATGCACGCGAAGCATTCTACGCCAGCCTCATGCCGGACAAGGATGCCGAGCTGCTCGAAGTGCCCAAGGGCTCGCCCAGCCTGAACGTTCAGCGCACCAGTACTGGGGTTAACGGTGAAATCGTTGAGTTTACCCTCAGCGTGACCCGTGCCGACCAATTTGTATATCGCGTGTTGCATCACGGTGCAGGGCGCGGCTCAACAACCTGAGCGTTGGCGAGTGAAGTTTGACCCGATCGTAGGGAAGATATAGGAGGACTAGTTGTGTTTGCAAAATCAACGGAAGAATTAACTGAACTTGGCGCTCAGATTACCACTAAGGAAATCAAGCAGCAGCCAGAATTATGGGAAGAGGCATTCGACAACTACTCAGCACAGAAGTCAGCCATTGCAACGTACTTGCGCAAAGTAATCGATGAGGCAGATGGCCAAGTAGTCCGCGTGATTTTCACCGGTGCCGGCACCAGTGCTTACACGGGTGACACCGTTACGCCTTACCTGAACCGTCACGGGGACCGGAAGCACTTCCGGTTCGAATCAATCGCGACGACCGACATCGTTTCGGCGCCATACGACTTTTTGGAGCCGGACACCCCAACCGTGCTGGTATCATTCGCCCGCAGTGGTAACTCTCCTGAATCCGTCAAGACTGTGGAACTGGCTGAACAGCTCGTCCACAACCTGCACCAGATTACGATTACTTGCGCCCCAGACGGGAACCTCGCAAAACACGCAACTGGCGAAAGTCGGAACCTGCTTCTCTTGCAGCCAGCCGGGTCCAACGACAAGGGCTTTGCGATGACGGGGAGCTTCTCCTGCATGGCCCTCACCGCACTGCTTACCTTCGATCAGGCCGATGAAGTTGCTAAGGCTGATTACGTGGCCACCATCGTCAACATGGGCCACGAGGTGATTTCCCGCGAAGCCGAAATCCAGGCGTACATCGCCGGGGACTTCGACCGGATTACCTACCTTGGCTCAGGTAGCCTTGGTGGGCTCACCCGCGAAGCACAGCTCAAGGTGCTCGAACTGACTGCCGGCAAACTGGCAACCATCTTCGACACGTCCATGGGCTTCCGGCACGGGCCTAAGTCCTTCGTTGATGGCAAGACCCTCGTCTTCGATTTTCTCAGCAACAACCCATACACCCGGCAGTACGACGTCGACGTGATGGAAGAAATCAACGGCGACAAGATTGCCCAGCGTGTCGTTGCGATTGGCACCAACCAGGAGAACAACTTCTCCGGTGATAACTTCGCCTTCGCTACCGGCGACACGGCGCTGCCAGAAGCCTACCAGGCCCTGCCAGACGTGATGTTCGCCCAGACGCTGGCTCTGCTGAGCTCCATCAAGGTGGGCAACACCCCTGATACTCCATCACCAAGCGGCACCGTTAACCGGGTCGTTAAAGGGGTAATCCTGCACGATTACGCAGGCTAAATTAATTTGGATTCCACGCCATTAAGGCAATTATTTATTCGTAAAGCCCGGTAAACACCGGCTTTACATCGTAGGTTACGGGTTAATACCTTCGTGATTGAACCAGATCATAAGTGGAATTGAAGGTAGTAACCCAAGTTAGCGGACAACATGGCGGTAAACGTTATGCGGTCTGCTCCAAGGAGGAATGGTCATGGCAATTATTGCAACACGTATTGACGGCCGTTTGGTTCACGGTCAAGTTGCTAACCTTTGGACCACCAAGTTGCAAGCAACCCGGATTCTGGTTGTTGACGACAAGGTGTCTCAGAGTGCAATTGAGAAGAGCGGTTTGCGGATGGCAGCACCAACCAGCGTGCGTCTTTCCGTATTGCCAATCAAGACTGCGGGCGAACACATTTTGGCGCACAAGTATGACTCACAGAAGGTCTTCATTGTCGCTAAGACGCCAGCACCACTGCTTGAATTGGTCAAGATGGGTGTGCCAATCGACGAAATCAACGTCGGTAACATGTCCCAGACAGACGAAACACGTTCAATCACACGTTCAGTTAACGTTGTTGATGAAGACGTGAAGAACTTCGAAGAGCTCGACAAACTCGGCGTTCACCTGATTAACCAGATGGCCCCTGGTGACACACCAGTAGAGTTCATGCCGTTGCTGAAGAAGTAACAGAGCGGCGGGTTTTGCCTGCACGCTCGACTACGAGCAGAGCCTGTCCCCGTCATGGCGGGATAGGGCTCGACTAAAGGAGGAAGAACAATGCACATTGTATGGTGGCAGATTTTACTCATCACGCTGTACGCCGGCTACCAGATTCTCGATGAATTGCAGATTTACTCTTCATTGAGTTCACCAGTTGCCGCTGGTCTGATTTCCGGGCTGGTCATGGGTGACGTTAAAGCCGGTTTGATTATCGGTGGTGGTATGCAGCTGACGATTCTTGGGGTTGGTACTTTCGGTGGTGCGACACGTATTGACGCGAACACCGGGACACTGATCGCCGTAGCATTCTCAGTTGGTGCCGGCATGAACGCTCAGGCTGCGATTGCCGCAGTTGCCGTTCCTGTTGCTAGTTTGATGGTTTACATGGATATTCTTGGTCGTTTCACCAACACCTTCTTCGCACACCGGATTGATGCGCAAGTTGAAAAGATGAACTACAAGGGTATCGAACGTTACTTCGTTGCTGGTGCGCTTCCATGGGCACTTTCCCGTATGATTCCTGTATCCCTCGGGCTTGCACTTGGTGGGACCTTCATTGGTAACCTGGTTAAAGCTCTGAACGGCCCTTGGAAGTGGCTTGGTGATGGTCTGTCCGTTGCCGGTGCCGTACTGCCAGCCGTTGGGTTCGCTATCTTGCTCCGTTACCTGCCAGTAAAGAAGCACTGGCCATACCTGATTCTTGGGTTCATCATCACCATGCTGATGTCCACCCTGTTCACCGATGTCCAGACTCTTGGTGCCGGCCTCACTGCTGCATCCAAGGCATTCACAACCGGCTTCAACGGTCTGTCCATGCTTGCGATTGCATTCATCGGTTTGGCACTTGCCGCAATCAGCTACCAGCGTGCAGTTAGTGCACCAAAGGCTGTAGCAGCATCCAGCAATGCAAATTCTAGCGAAACGGGGGAAATTGAAGATGACGAACTCTAAAAAGCCTACCTACAAGCTGACTGACAAAGACTTCAATCAGATTAACCGTCGTAGCTTGTTCGGATTCCAACTGGGTTGGAACTACGAACGTATGCAAGGTTCTGGTTACCTGTACCACATCCTGCCACAACTGCGGAAGATCTACGGGGATGACACCCCAGAACTGAAGCAGGCAATGAAGATGCACACCCAGTTCTTCAACACTTCCAACTTCTTCAACACCATCATCACTGGTATTGACCTGGCTGTCGAAGAAGAACAAGGGATTGACGGGGCTGAAACAGTTTCCGGTATGAAGACTGGGCTGATGGGTTCCTTCGCCGCAATCGGTGACTCCATCTTCGCTTCTCTGATTCCAGCTATCTTCGGGGCGATTGCCGCAACGATGGCTTCACAAGGTAACCCAACTGGTCTGTTCATTTGGATTATCGCTCAACTTGCTGTCAACGTATTCCGTTGGGTACAGCTCAAGATTGCTTACAAGCAGGGGGTTTCCCTGGTTACCACGATGCAGCACCAGCTGTCCGCTTTGACTGACGCTGCTACCTTGATGGGTGTCTTCATGGTCGGTGGCCTGGTTGCTACCATGATCAACGTTAAGATTGCCTGGGCACCAACCATTGGTTCCGTGCCACTGAACCTGCAGAACAACTTGGACATGATTCTGCCAAAGATTCTGCCAGCAATCATCGTTGGGATTATCTACTGGATGCTTGGTAAGAAGAAGATGACCTCCACCAAGGCAATCTTCATCGTGCTGATTGTATCCATCGCACTGGCTGCACTTGGTGTAATTACCAAGGGCTAGTAAAAAGATGGGGCGGACGCGTTAGACTTAGGATTGTAATCGATCCTTAACGGGGGTCTGACGGGCGGCGCTCCGAGCACCACTATTTCCAGTTTCATCAAGGAGGATTTCGTTATGAGTGAATTGGTACTAATCAGTCACGGCTTGTTTTGCCAAGAACTGAAGAAGAGCGCAGAAATGATTATGGGACCACAGGACAACATTCACACGGTTGGCCTGCTGCCAAGTGAAGGCCCAGAAGACTTCCAGAAGAAATTGCTGGACGAAATTGACGGCTTGAGCGACTACACCGTTTTTGCCGATCTGATGGGCGGCACACCTTGCAACGTGGCTTCCCGGATTTTGATGGAAGGCAAGGCAAGTTTCGACCTGTACGCCGGAATGAACCTACCAATGCTGATTAGCTACATCAATGGTGAGATGCTGGGCATGGAACCAGCAATCGTCAACGAATCCAAGGATGGTATCGTTCACGTTAACGATGTGATTGCGGGCATCGGCTGATAGTCAGTAGACTGCAACCACCTGCTTAATGGATTTGAGTACAAACAAAATCGCATGCACCACAACATGAGAGAATGAGAATGCGGGGCCGGGACGGTTGTCCTGGCCCCGCGTTGTTTATCCGCGGTGAACATTAAGCGGTGGTAGTGTTAGAATTATTATGAAAGCGCAACAGTCTGGCTGCTTGGTTGATTGCTGGGCGCAAGTGTTTAAAAGATTGGAGAATATTGCAATGAGTTATTACATTCACGCGGCTAAGTTCTTCCTGAAGAACGTGACCGAAAACGGCGGGTACCTTGAAATCACGGATGACGGCAAGTTTGGGGACTACTACCCCGCAAGCCAGAAGCCAGAAGGTGAGATCAAGGACCTGGGTGACCAGTGGATTGCCCCTGGTTTGGTTGACACGCACATTCACGGTTTGCTTGGCCACGACGTAATGGACAACAACTGGGATGATATCCAAGAAATGAGTGAAGGTCTGCTTTCTTGTGGGGTAACCTCATGGCTGCCAACCACGCTGACCGGTTCCTTTGACCAGCTGAACGCCGTATGTAAGACCATCGGCGACCACAAGGGTGAAGAAGACGGCGCCAAGATTCAGGGGATTTACTTCGAAGGTCCTTACTTCACCGAAGAACACAAAGGGGCCCAGAACCCTAAGTACTTCAAGGACCCATCTGTGACCGAGTTCGACGAATGGCAGAAGAGTGCCAAGGGCTTGCTGCAGAAGATTGCGATTGCCCCAGAACGTAAGGGTGCGGTTGCCTTCACTAAGCACGTAACTCAGTCCGGCAAGGTTGTTTCCCTGGGCCACTCCAGCGCCACCTTTGAAGAAGCCAAGGCCTGCATCGAAGCCGGTGCCTCCGTCTTCACCCACACCTTCAACGGGATGAGTGGTCTGAACCACCGCGAACCCGGGATGGTTGGGGCTGCGATGTTCACGCAGGTAGTGGACGATGAACTGATCTGCGACGGGCACCACGTACGTCCAGAAGTTGCTGCTTCCCTGATCCGCGAGAAGACCCCAGAACACGTTGCACTCATCACGGACTGCATGCGTGCGGGCCTCATGCCTGATGGCGACTACGTACTGGGTGAATTCCCAGTTGTCGTTAAGGACGGCATGGCGAAGCTGCGTGACGGTGCCCACAGTCTGGCCGGCTCCATCCTGAAGCTGAACGACGCCATCAAGAACGTGGTGGACTGGAACGGCAACACGCCTGAAGAAGCAGTTCTGATGGCTAGCTACGTACCAGCGAAGTCCTGCAAGGTTGCCGACAAGTGCGGCAGCATTCTGCCTGGCCGCGATGCTGACTTCATCGTTTTGAAGCCAGACATGTCCCTGGCCGCAACGTACCTGAATGGTCAGTCACGTTACGAAGCATAGGCATTGCAACAAAAAAGCTTCCGCAGTTTAATTGCGGAAGCTTTTTTCGTGTTTGGAGTTAGTTGAGCTTGAATTCTTGGCTAGGGACGTTCTTGGTCCCGCCACCCAGTTCAACGTACTTGCGGTCGTTCGTTGTGGCAATGGTGAACTTGTCCTTGCCGAAAATCAGCTTGGAAACGGCAACGTTCTTGATGAACCCGGCATCATCAGGCATGCCGATAGAGTTAAGGAACAGCCAGATGATGGCCCCGTGCGCCACCACGAACACGCGGTGCTGGTGCTCACGTTCAGCCGTTTCGCCAATCTTGGTCAGGGCTGCGGTGAAGCGGGCGATGCTCATCTTGGCGTTTTCGGCGGTGGCCTGTCCGTGGTGGATATCGAGAATCCGCACGAGGTCGACCATCTGCTTCATGTTCAGTGAATCGACGTTGGCAATCCCGGCGTCCTTGAGCATCGCGCCGAGTGCGCCTTGCCGCTGGGTTTCGGGTTGACCGTCGAACATGCCGAAGTTCTGTTCGCGCAAACCAGACATTTGGGTTACGGCAAGCTTGTTGCCCGAAGCGGTCAGTGCGAGCTGGGCGGTGTCAACGGCGCGGCCGAGGTCGCTGGAGTATGCGGCGTCAAAGTGCACGTGTTCCTGTGCGAATCCGCGGCCAAGTGCCTGGGCGTCGGCAGCCCCGCGTTCGGTGAGGTTAGAGTTGACGATGCCCTGGACGACGCCCTTAACGTTGTACTGCGTTTCACCGTGTCGTGTGAGCCAGATTTCTACCATGCTGAAGTCCTCCTATAGTGTGTTTGCCGCAAGGATGCGGCACTGCGATTTATTTCCTAACCCTATCGTCGCATATCTGGCCGCAAATGTGAACGGACGGATAGTTAATCGTGGTCACGGGTGCTCGCAGGTTGGTAAGGGTAAAAGTTTGGCGAGATTGCGGGGGTTGCGTGACTTTTCCACTTACTTATTGTAAGATGAACGTGTAAATAAAGTACGGCTAAAAGGATAATCATTGGAGGCAACGGGAATGATCTTGCATGGTGTACCACAGAACATGAATGAAGTGAACAAGTTGGTTGCAGACGGAATCGCCGGGGATGCAGATACGGTAATCAAGGCCGGCCTGCAGAACTGGGCGCAGGAATTGCTGGATGAAGGCACCGAGGGCAGTTACTTCACCGCCAAGATTGATGGGACCCAGCTGCACATCACGGACATGATGGGTGCGGAGGTCGCCACACCAACGCTCGGCGGCCAAACGTACATTGAGTCGTTCAAGGAAGATGCGGCGGGCACGTTACTCAGTATTCAAAACGCCATACGCGCACTGATTGACAGCCACCAGATTCAGCTGTAACTAGCATCTGTGTGCAGCAAAAAAACGCCCCGGGGATTGAGCCCGGGGCGTTTGCTAATTAGTAGGTTTTAATTTTGTTTAATGGCCAGTAGCGGAAGACCACGGTGGATTGAATGTCCTTCTTACCGATGAAGCCGAACGCGCGGCCGTCGTGGGAAACGTACCGGTTGTCCCCCATCACGAAGTACTTACCCTTGGGCACCGTGGTGCGGTGGGTTGAGGAGAGGGTCTTCAGTGAGAAGTCGTTGGTGAACTTCAGCGCATTGACGTTCACCCCTTGCTCGCTGGCGGAGTCTTGCAGCTCCTGCTTGATGAACTTCTGGCTGAGGTAGGACTGCTTGACCTTTTTGCCGTTGATGTAGAGCTGATCGTTCTTGCTCTCAACGGTGTCTCCAGGCATGCCGATGACCCGCTTGATGTAGAGTTCGCCGGGTGCGGGGTTGTCAACCTTGGGCGCGTACAGCACGACGATATCGTTGCGCTTTGGCTTCTTCATGCGCAGGGAGATTAACCGGTCTCCGTTATTGAGCCCGGGCTCCATCGATGGCCCCTGAACGACATCCTTGCTGACGACGAACCGCATGAGCAGCATGGTCGCGGCGAGTACCGCAACGAATAGGGCGATAAACTGCAAAATAGATTTAATGTAATCGTTCTTATTTGACGCCAATGGATTAATCCTCCAACTATAGTTGTGATAATCATACCACATGTGCTAACGTGACGGGTGGAGACAAGTGCGAATATTCGCCTAATAGTTAAGCGCGCATATATTCGCACGCCCAGTTTTGCGTTAGAATTATTTAACGTTAATGAACACGGACAAGATTTTGGACAAACTGCGGGTCACTTGACGCCAGAGACCAATTCTTAAGGAGACAAATAATGAGTATTTTGACGGTAACGGGCCTGAGTCAGCGGTTTGTTGATAAGCAGCTGTACACGGACGCCAGTTTCCAGGTGAACAAAGAAGACCATTTGGGGATTGTGGGCCAAAATGGTGCGGGGAAGAGTACGCTAATCAAGATTCTGACCGGCCAGCTGGAGCCAGATGCCGGGAAGATTGTGTGGCAGAAGCACCTGCACGTGGGGTACCTTGACCAATACGCCAACCTGACCCCGGGCCAGACCATCGGTGACTTCCTGAAGACCGCCTTTGCGGATTTGTACGCTAAGGAAGCGAAAATCAATAAGATTTACGCTGACTACGCTGAGAATCAAGACGATGAGTTGCTTGAAAAAGCTGGTGAGCTGCAGCAAGAACTCGAAGCACGCAACTTCTATGACATCGAGACCCAAATTGAGACGGTTGCTAGTGGGCTAGGCTTGCTCGCAATTGGTCTGGATCACAAGGTGGACCAGCTTTCTGGGGGCCAACGTTCCAAGATTATTTTGGCCAAGTTGCTGCTGGAAGAACCCGATATGCTGCTGCTCGATGAACCAACCAACTACCTGGACAAGGACCACATTGATTGGTTGGCCGACTGGCTGCAGGAGTTCGAAGGTGCCTTTATCGTAATTAGCCATGACTACGACTTCTTGCAGCGGGTGACCAACGCAATTCTGGACGTCGAGTTTGCGACGATTACTAAGTACACGGGTAGTCTGAAACAGGCGATGCGGCAGAAGGCGGCCAACGCGGAGACCTACATGAAGGCTTTCCACAAGCAGCAAGAAATGATTCAAAAAACGGAAGCGTACATCCGTAAGTTCAAGGCCGGCAGTCGCAGTAACTCGGCGAAGAGCCGGGAGAAGCAACTGGCGCGCGTTGATCGCCTGACCCCACCTGGCAACCGGGCACACGCGAAGATTGGCTTTCCGTTTGTGGAACAGAACAGTCAGGTGCTGGTCGACGTGAACGACCTGGTTGTTGGGTACGACAAGCCCCTGCTCAGCCCGATGAACTTTACCATCTCCGCCGATGAGGTTCTGGTGCTTGAAGGGTTCAACGGGGTCGGAAAGTCGACACTGCTGCGGACAATTCTGGGGTTGCAGCCCGCAATCAGCGGCAACGTCGAGATTGCGCAGAACGTGGTCTTTGGTTACTTCGAACAAGAACTGAACTGGAAGGTCCCGAAGCAGACGCCGCTCCAGTTCATGATGCAAAAGTATCCAGCAGCTAACCAGCGGACGCTGCGCCAGGTGCTCAGCCGGACCGCGTTGACTCGTGAAGAAGCAGACAAGCCCCTGATGCTTCTTTCTGGTGGTGAACAGAGCAAGGTGAAGATCGCCGACCTCATGATGCAGCCCACCAACCTGCTGGTAATGGACGAACCGACCAATCACCTGGACGACGACACGAAGAATGCGCTGCGTCAAGCACTAATTGACTTCCCCGGCGCCGTCATCCTGGTTTCCCACGAAGAGGGCTTTTACGATGATAGTTGGGTTGATACCGTGGTGAACGTAGCGGCAATGCGCGTCGAATAACTAATGCACGCGCTGAATTAGTCAGCAAATGGTGTGCTGTTTAGCCAAATTAGCGTTGTGTTTGCAGAAATTTCTGGCTTACATGCGCGGCGAGTAATATGTGCACTCTATATAGAAGTAAATGTAAATTAACGCTTGTGAAATCGGCGGTACCCACTCGGTGCCGTCGTTTTTTATGAAAAAAGGTTTGACACACCCCTGCACACGCGGTACTATATTTAAG